>NZ_JBFWPA010000013.1:0-95248 GCF_050250235.1 Pseudorhodoplanes sp. | reverse complement strand
AGAGCGTGCCGAAGGATACGCTCGGCGAGCGCGAATTTCAATTTCGTTAGCAATGCCAGTATGATAGCGTAGCATGGCGTGCCCTATCGTTTTTGAGCGTAGGGCGAGTTAAATTGCTCCGAAGGCAAAGGTCACACGTTCGAATCGTGTCGGGTGCGCCAGCGCAGCTTCTTCTCGGAGAACAGTGTCGATACCTTGGCCCAACGGACCCATTCTATTCGTTGGCACCAACGGCCGTCGCGAAAAAGGCATGCTGGAAATCGATCAAGCTTTTGACCGCGTGCAAGTTCTGATCGGCAAAGAGCCGCCGTCACACACGATGGGCTATCGGCATTTCGACATTCCCTACGTTCGGCGTCGGCTATGCCGAAAGCAATTCGTCATCGCGCCAACTTGCCGCCCCGGGGCTCGCCACGACCGCTGACAAAATGTCCGACGTCATTTTTCATCCCGGATGCTAATGTAAGGCACGACCTTCGCGAGGCGGACCAGACATGCCATCACCCGACCCCAGCCATCCCATCAGCATCGAACCTGCAACCCATCGCGTGCGGGTCACGCATGGCGGGCGCGTGATTGCCGATTCACGGCGGGCTCTCGCGTTGCAGGAAGCTTCCTACCCGGTGGTGCACTACATCCCGCGCGAGGATGTCGACATCAGCGCGCTGTCGCGATCCGATCACGCGACCCATTGCCCCCACAAGGGCGACGCCTCCTATTTCTCGATCGAGACCGATGGGCACAGCTCGGCCAACGCGATCTGGACCTACGAGGCACCATTCCCGGCGGTGGCCCGGATCGCCGGCCATCTTGCCTTCTACCCGCAGCGGGTGGACCGGATCGAGCTGCTGCCGCTGTCCGGTTAGGGCGTTAACGCTGGCTCAAGGGAGCCATCGCAGCGCGTGAGATTTGCGCCTGCAAGCCGTCGGATATGGCGTATATCCACCTGTGGTAGAACGCAGGCGTGACCGGAACGTCCCGCTCCAGGCGGTAAACCGATGCGGTGGAACTACCGAGGGACATATCTTGCGCTGATCGCGTTTGTCGCTGTTGAAGCCGGCGCCGGCGCTCCCGCCTGCGCGCAAGTCCGGTTCGACGCGCGTTATACCCTCTCCATGGCAGGGCTCTCGATCGGCAAGCTGACCTGGCAGACGCAGCTTGGCACATCCGACTATTCGACCATGGCCAGTGGACAGGTCAGCGGCTTCCTCAGTCTTCTGATGACCGGCGAAGGCAAGGTCGCGGTCAAGGGCCAGATCAGGGATGGGCGCCCGCGCCCCGCAAGCTTTTTCGCCGCGGTCGAGCGCGTGGATGAAAAGATCGGCATCCGGATGACGTTCGACGACGCCCGCGTGCGTGAACTCAAGGTCGATGAACCGCCGCCGGAAAGCGACCGGGTGCCGATCGCGGACTGGCACAAGGTCGGCGTCATGGATCCGCTTTCGGCGTTTCTGATTCCCGGTCCGGTCGATCCGATGGCGCGCGAAACCTGCGAGCGCTCGCTTGCGATTTTCGACGGCCGCCGCCGCTACGAGCTGACGCTGTCCTTCAAGCGCACCGACATGATCAAGGGGGACAATGACAAGCGCAGCATGGCGATCGTCTGCACCATCCGGTTTACGCCCATGTCCGGCCATCGTGCGTCGAGCCCGCTGGTGAAATTCCTTTCGGAAGGGCGCGATATCGAAGTCTGGCTGGTCCCCATTGCGGGCACGCGCATCCTTGCGCCGGTTCGCCTGTCGGTCGCGAGTCTCGTGGGCAACATGGTGCTGCAGGCCGATGAGTTCGAGACGACCGCGCTCGCCTTGTCCGGCAAATAGGCCGCGGAACTGATCGGCCAAAGGAACGGGGAGGCACCTCGCCGCACTCCGCTCAATGCATGCGCGGCGTTTTCAGGAAGGTGTTTCGGTCTGCCGACCGGATCGTGAGATCGACCTTCCGCTTGTCGCGCAGGACCGAGATCGGCACCTCGACGCCGGCATGGCCCATCGCCCAGATTTTCCGAAACAGATCGGCAAGGGTTCCGACCCGCTCGCCGTTGACCGCGAGCACCACATCTCCGGTTTCGACCTTGGCCCGCTGCGCGGGTCCGCGGCTGGCCAACCCCATGACCACGAGCTTGTCGTCGGTATCGGCGACATAGAGCCCGAGCCACGGACGCGCCGGACCTTTCCGGCCTCCCGAGGTGAGCAGATCGCCCATGATCGGCTTCAGGAGGTCGATCGGAACCATCATGTTGATATCCCGACCGGCACTCGCCTCAAGCTGCAGCGATCCGATGCCGAGCAATTCGCCGCGTTCGCCGATCAGCGCGGTACCGCCCCAATTGGGATGCACCGGAGCGGTGAAGATCGCCTCGTCCAAAACGTATTCCCAATAGCCCGCGAATTCCTGCTTGCCGACCACCTGTGCGGCCACGGAGCGCTTGCGACCGCCGGAACCGCCGACGACGACCTTGTCGCCGAGTTGAACCGCACCGGATTCTCCGAGCGGCAGCGCCGGCAAGTCGACATGGCCCAGCGCCTGCACAAGGCCGAAGCCGGTCGCCTGGTCGAAACCGATGGCGGTTCCTGCGACCGATCGGCCATCGGCCAGATGCAGCCAGATCTGGTCCGCCTCGGTGATCAGATAGCCAATCGTGAGAACAAGGCCGCGGTCGCCGATCAGCACGCCGTGCCCCGCCCGCTCGGTTCCGAGTGTCTCTGCGGTGAAGGCGTCCCGGGGCATGGTGGCGCGCAGGCCGACGATGGATTGAAGGGCGCGATCGAGATCGAAGGAATAGTCTTCGGGTCGGGGTTGCACGGCTGCCGTAACCTTCCACTCGTCGATCGATGGCATCCGCCATTTTCTCCTTTGCGCCCGTCGTCCCGATCGGCCACCAACGACCGCACCCAGACCGGAGACGCTCATGACCGCCTCTCGCCGCATCGAAGCGCTGCTTCAGGACCGCTTTGGCGAGCCTTTTACCGTCGATCCCGGCTGGCCCGGCCTCGAACGCATCGAATCCCTGATAAAACATCGCGTGATCCGGCGTTATTCCCCGCAGCCGGTCGACGCAGCGCTGATTCGCCTCATCTGCGCCTGCGCCCTCTCGGCGCCCTCCAAGAGCGACCTGCAGCTGCGCGACGTCGTCGTGGTCGAAAACCAGGCGACCCGGCAAGAGATTGCCGGCCTGATTCCGGACATGCCCTGGATCGGGCAGGCCCCGGTGTTTCTGGTGTTCCTGGGGAACGGCCGCAGGATCATGGAAATCGCGCGGCTGCGCACCAAGCCATTCCCCAACAATCACTTCGACCTGGTCTTCAACGCCGCGACGGACGCTGCGATCGCCCTGGCGACAGCCGTAGCGGCAGCGGAAGCCATGGGGCTTGGCGCCTGCCCGATCAGCGTGATCCGCGACCACGCTGCCCGCGTCGGTGCCCTGCTGGACCTGCCGGAGCGGGTGATCCCGTTCGCCGGCCTTTGCATCGGCTGGCCCGCCGATGAGGGCCGGATGTCGCCGCGGCTGCCGCTCGCAATGACGGTCCACCGCGACCGGTTCGACGAGGAGAACGCGCCCGACGCAATCGATGCCTATGACCGCCGCCGCGAACAAATGGCGCCCTACCGGACGCAACGCGACACCCAGATGTGGGGCGAGACGGCACGATACGGCTGGTCGGAGGACAAGGCGCGGCAATATGCACAGCCGCAACGGGGGGACTTCGGTGCCTATGTCCGGAGCCGCGGATTTTCGATGGATTGACCGCCGAGAGGATCACAAAGCCGTTGCTGCCGTCCGGCCTTTACCGCGCCTTCATGCTGCCTAATCTATCTCGCATAGGCGAACGCGTTCGGATGGGGGTTTCAGCGACATGCGGCGTCTGGTTCTGGTTTCATCACTCGCGGCTTTTGGGTTTGCGATCGCCGAACCCTCGAACGCCCAATACACGGATCCGCGCGGGTATCGCGGCAACGGCGTAATCGCCGTCGAGCCGGACGAGGATGACGGCCGGATCTTGCCACCAGGCCCCGCGGCCCGAGGCTCCTACGATCCCGCGATCGACCGGCAGACGCTGCCCCCCCTTCCCGGGGGCGAGGCGGCGTCCCAGCCTTACGATGCCTATCCGCGTGCCGCTGCCCCTGGTGACATCCTGCCTCCGCCGCCGGATCGCGATTTCGCAAACCGGGCGCCGCGCTATGGAACGATGGGGCCGCAACACGAACCGCCCTATTACGCTCCGCCTCCCGGCGGATACGCCCCGCCGCCCGGCGGGTACGCGTCGCCCGCGGCTCCCTATGGCGCACCGCCGCCCTATGCTGCGCCGCCCCCTGCGGCCTACGGCGCTCCGCCGGCCGCGCCATACGGCGCCCATCCGGACGACCTGCGTCAGGCACCGCCGCGCCCGCCGGGGGCGATCGAGGCGGGCCGGGGCTATCCGGGCACGACCGGCTCCATTCCGCCCCGGACCATCGCCGCGCTGCCACCGGAAGATCAGCCCGAGGTCGGCAAGCCGAAGGAGCTTCCGCCGCAATTCAAGCGCCAGGTCGTGGACTATCGGACCAAGCACCCGGCCGGCACGATCATCATCGATACGCCGAGCACCTTTCTGTACTACGTGAACGGTGACGGCACGGCGATCCGCTATGGCATCGGAGTCGGCCGCGATGGTTTCACCTGGGCGGGCACCGAGAAGGTGACCCGGATGGCGGAATGGCCGGACTGGCATCCGCCCGCAGAGATGATCGAGCGCCAACCCTATCTGCCGCGCTTCATGGCCGGCGGTGAAAGCAATCCGCTCGGTGCACGCGCGCTCTATCTGGGCAGGACGATCTACCGCGTCCATGGCACCAACCAGCCTTCGACCATCGGGCAGTTCGTGTCATCGGGGTGCATCCGCATGCTGAACGACGACGTGATCGACCTTTACTCGCGCGTGAAGGTCGGCACCAAGGTCGTGGTCATCGGCGACGGCAAGGGCCCGCAGGCACCCAATACCACTGCTGCGCGATGAGCTGCGGCAGTGTTGCCGCTGAGGCGGATTGAGCGGAAATTTTCCGCTCGCCGCCGAGACTTATGAACTATTCACATGACGGATTCGCGCGAATCAGAAAGGATTCGGCGATGAGATCGGCCGTGCCGTCGCCTGCACCGGCTGTCGCGGCAATGACGCGGCGCTCGATGCGCCGTCATGCAGGCTTTCTCACCTTGCGTGATGCGTGCTGCGCCGCTTCGGGCGACTCAACTTCTTTGGCTGCCGGATTCGCAAATGCTTCCCGATCTTCGGATCGTCATCGCCGCCGTCACCTCGACCTTCGTCTTTGCAGCGGGCGTCGGTTTCTACACGTCGTCGCTTTTCATCGACAAGCCGAAGAAACCGACCGAACCGTCCGCCACGGCCGAAGCCAGCCCGATTGACCGGATCGCACTGAGCTGGCCGGAGCCGACTCCCCAGCCCGAGCCACTCGCACTGGATTTCGCCGTGACCGCACGGGCGCTGCGCAACCCGGTACGGGACGTCACGAACGAGCCGATCGCAGCGAACCCTCGATCGCAGGAGGCCGGGGAGGCGCCGGTTCGCACTTCCGCGACCAGAACCGATGCGGCCGACGCCGCGAGCGAGCGGCCAGCGATTTCGCCTTCGGTCATCGAACAAACGGCGAAGGTCGAGCCGGCACCCGTTGCGCTGCCGGAGCCGGTCGCGGACCCCGTTCCCGTGCCCGGCGCGGCTTCGAACGAGAGCAAGCCCGCAGCGGACCGTCCGGCCCCGGTCCCGGAGCCCGACTTTCGGATCGCCGTGCAATATCCGCCCCTAGCCGAGTTGCCTCCGGAATTGCGCGCGCCCGCGATGATGGCGCCGGTGCTTCCTGCCGAAGCGCCATCGCAGCCGGCCGATATTGCCACCGGTTCCATCCCCGCGACGGACCAGCCGGGCGAGCCAGCCACACGGTCGGACGAGTCCGCGGCGAAGCCATCGGGGGAAGCGCCGCAGCCGCAAGTTGCGAGTCGACCGGAAGCGGAGGAGGCGCAAGAGGAGGCCCTGCCCCGGACCGTACAGCTGCCGGAGCTGCCAAAGCCTGCCCCGAAAGCCGCGCGCAACGCGGGACCCAAGAAGAAGGCCGCACCGGCCAGGGCTGCAAAGCGCCCCGCCAGAGCCACACGACGAAGTTTCCGTGCGCCGGCCAGGCCCCGCGCCACCGCGAACTTCCCGTTCAATTTCTTCGGCACCAACCTGCAGAACTGACGACCCTCGCCGAAGCGTCCTCATTTCGGCATGTCCGCCATCCGTTGGCGTTTCAGTCCGGGCGGCATACATCGACGGACGGAAAAATCATGGCCATGCCGCATGATCGCATTGTCAATTCTGGACCTGTCACCCGTCCCGGCCGGCGGCTCCGCCGCCCAGTCGCTGCGGGACAGCATTGATCTCGCGCGACACGCGGATGCGCTTGGCTATCGCCGCTACTGGCTCGCGGAACATCACAATCTCGCAAATATCGCAAGCTCCGCGCCCGATATCATGATCGGGCAGATCGCGGCCGCGACGCGCAACATGCGCGTCGGCTCCGGCGGCGTGATGCTGCCGAACCATGCACCGCTTGCGGTTCTGGAGCGCTTCAAGGTGCTGGAAGCGCTGTTTCCCGGCCGCATCGATCTGGGCATCGGCCGCGCGCCGGGAACGGATCACGTCACCTCGATCGCGCTGCGGCGGCGGCAGGATATTCGCGACGAGGACGATTTCCTCGATCGCTTCCAGGAATTGCTGCTGCTGGAAAACAACGGCTATCCGAAGGACCATCCGTTTCACAGCGTGCATGCGATGCCGAATGACGTCGCGCTGCCGCCGATCGTGCTGCTCGGCTCAAGCGATTACAGCGCGCAGCTTGCGGCGCAGATCGGCGCCGGCTTTTCCTTCGCGCATCATTTCGCCGGTCACGATGCCGAACACGCGATGCGGCTCTATCGCGACAGGTTCCAGCCGTCGGAACGGCTGAAGGAACCTCTCGCCATTCTGGCAACCGCAGCGGTGGTGGCGGAAACGCCCGAACAGGCCGAGCGACTCGCCTCCACCATCGATCTCAACTTCGTACGCCGTGCGAAAGGCGTCTACGCGCCGCTGGAAAGTCCGGAGGTGGCGCTCGCCTACGACTATTCACCCATCGACCGGGAACGGATTCGAAAAAATCGCGAACGTCTCGCCGTGGGCAGCCCGGCCATGGTGAAGGCGCGGCTGACGGAACTTGCAACCGCAACGCAGGCGGACGAGATCATGGTCACCACCATGATCCACGATCACGCGGCGCGGAAGCGGTCCTATTCGCTGCTGGCCGAGGCTTTCTCCGTCGCACCCTCGCGTGCTATGCCCCAGCCGCAGCCGGCTGCGGCCGGTTAGCGCTGATTGACGTAGCTGACGACGTACAGGGAGAGAGTCTTGGGCAAGCATTTTTCGCTCACCACCACCGACAATCATTCGCTTGCGGCCTATCGCGCCGACCCGAAAGGCAAGCCCAAAGGCGCGATGGTGGTCGCGCAGGAGATTTTCGGCGTCAACAGCCATATCCGCAATGTCTGCGACCGGCTCGCTGATGCAGGCTATGTCGCTGTCGCTCCCGCCCTGTTCGATCGTTTCGTGCGCGACTTCGAGTCCGGCTATACGCCCGACGAGGTTGCCCATGCCCGCTCCCATCTCGGCAAGATCGACTGGCCCAAAATGCTGCTCGATATCCAGGCCGGCGTCGACGACGTGAAGGCGGTCGGCCCGGTCGGCGTCATCGGCTTCTGCATGGGTGGCAGCGTCGCCTTTCTGGCGGCGACCCGTCTCACCGGCCTGAGCGCCGCGGTCGCCTTCTATGGCGGCCAGATCGTCAAGTTCGCCGACGAGGCGCCGAAATGTCCGGTGCAGATGCATTTCGGCGAGACCGACGCCAGCATCCCGATGTCTGATGTGGACATCATCAAGCAGAAGCGGCCGGATTGCGAAATCTACACCTATCCGGCCGGGCACGGATTCTATTGCGACGAGCGCGGCAGCTTTCATGACGATAGTGCGAAGCTGGCGTGGCAGCGCACACTCGACTTCCTCGGCAAGCATATGAAGCAATCGTGACTGCCGCCGGGACGCTGTCCCGTCGGCCTGTCGCCCTGCGAAATAGCCGTTGATGGGCCGCGAGCCCGATTGCGAAGGCCGCGCGCGCTGGATATTTTCGCGCGCGGCATTTTCCAATTGCGATCGGGGATCGACGATGAAATCGATTTTTGCTCACGGCGTGCTTTGCGCTGCTGTGACATTCGCGGCCCACTCGGCTTTTGCCCAGACGACACCACCCAATCTCGTCGGCACCTGGAAAGGCAAGGCCGAGGCGGTGATTATCGGTGCCAACCCCTATCGCGTCACCGAGAGTCCGGGACCGAATTTTGGCGGCGCGATGGAGTTCACCTACATCATAAAGCAGCAGCAGGGCGTCCGCTTCACTGGTGAATTATCGGCCAAGGTGACCGAAACGATCATCGGCACTCTGCGTCCTCCGGAATTCCGAAGCGGCATCATGCTCGACAACGACGGAGAGTACGACTTCACGCTTCGCGATGCGACGACGATGGACGTCTGCTACCGGCACATCAATCTCACCAGCAAGGCCGTGGCCTGCTGGACGATGCAGAAGCAGCCGTAGTGGTGTAACCCGCTTTGTAGTTCGCGGCATCTCAACGTCTGCCCGCCATCTCATCAAATTGCCTTTGATGGGCCGCGAGCCCGATTGCGAAGGCCGTGCGCGCTGGATTGTTTTCGCGCGCGGCATTTTTCGATCGCGATCCGAGTCGATCATCGGAACGTTGCGGCCACCGGAATATCGCAGCGGAATCATACTCGGCCACGACGGCGAATCCGACTTCGTGCTGCGCAACGCGACCACCATGGATGTGTGCTATCGGCACACCAACATGACCAGCAAGGTCGTGGCCTGCTTCACCCTGGTGAAACAGCCCTAGGCGGACGAAGCCGTAACCCGCATCAGAACCAGCGCTCGCGCACGGTGAGCGTATCGCCTGGCCGCAGCGGCATGTCCGGCAATACGCGCACCCGCATGACTTCCCCATTGAAGTTGCGGGCAAGCAGGATGTCACCCTTGTTGGCGCGCGGCGCAAATCCGCCGGCGATCGCGACCGCCGCCTCCACCGTCATGTTGGGTACATACGGATACTGACCGGGTGCGTTGACCTCGCCGAGAATGAAGAACGGGCGATAGACCTCGACCTCGACCGAGACATGGGGATTTCGGATATAGCCCGCGCGCAGCCGGTCGGAGATGACGCGCGCGACCTGGGCGGTCGTCAGACCCCTCACCGGCACCGAACCGATCAGGGTCAGCGAAATATTGCCGGCGGCATCGACGATATAGGAATTGGTCAGGCCCTCCTGTCCGAACACCTGAACCCGCAAGCGATCGCCGGCATCCAGCTGATAGGGCGCGTCGTGACCGGCCAGCACCGGTGCATAAGGGCCACCGGATGCGACCACGATCGGCATGGGGGCCGGCGCCTGCACCACCGCAGGTTCGATCGGCGCGGCTTCCACCGCACCGGGATCGGCGGGCGCGACATAGGCCTGACGATGCACGCAGGCCGGCAGCACCAGCGCAACAAGCAACACGGTCAGGCGGCTGAGCTTGGCCTTGGGCCGCATGGGCGAATCCGGGACGGTAAATTCCAAGCCCGATTAACGCCTTGTATGGTTAACAAAGTCTCTCTGCCGCCGGTCGCGGCCCAGCTATTTCGCCGCCTCGCAGGCGCCGCGAGCACAATGCGAAAGAGCGGCGGGATTGCTCCCGCCGCTCCTTCGCAAGAGCGAAGCATGGTCCGTCTGCTATCAGGCGGCGACGCCGGTCCCGACCGGACAGCTCACGCCGGTGCCGCCAAGCCCGCAATAGCCGGACGGATTCTTCGCCAGATACTGCTGGTGATAATCCTCTGCGAAGTAGAAATCCGGCGCGTCGACAATTTCCGTCGTGATCGCGCCGTAGCGCTTGTCGGCGAGCGCCTTGGCATACATGGCCCTGGTCGCCTCCGCGGCCTTGCGCTGGCCCTCGTCGAACACGTAGATGCCAGACCGATACTGGGTCCCGATATCGTTGCCCTGGCGCATCCCTTGCGTCGGGTTGTGGTTTTCCCAGAACGTCTTCAGAAGCTGCTCGTAGGAGATTTTCTTCGGATCGAACACCACGAGCACGACCTCGTTGTGGCCGGTGCGGCCCGAACAGACCTCCTCGTAGGTGGGGTTCGGCGTCGGCCCGCCGGCATATCCCACCGCGGTGACAAACACCCCGTCGCCGAGCTCCCAGAATTTTCGCTCGGCGCCCCAGAAACAGCCCATGCCGAACAACGCCTTCTCGGCGCCGTCGGGATAAGGGCCCTTCAGCGGATGGCCGTTCACAAAATGCGTGGTTGCGGTGGGAATTGGCGTGGCGCGGCCGGGCAGCGCCTCGGCCTTGCCCGGGATGGTCAAAGACTTTTTGAACAAGAGCATCGGAAGGTCTCCCGGTTTTCTCGCAATATAGTCATTCCGGCGCAGTTTCGCAGGTAGTTCCGGGGACCACGCCCCGGACAGGGCAGCGGCGCGGCGCAGCACTTCGTCATCTTCCCCTCGCCGGAGCGAAACCCTATGCTGGCACCTCGATTCAAGGCCGACGCCGGAATGTGAGGAGCAGTCATGAGGTTCAGCACGCTTGCGCTTGCGCTCGCCGGGCTTCTGTTCGCGGGTCCGCTGGCCGCCCAGACCGGGACGCCTCCACCCTACGGCCCCCCGATCGCTCTCGATGCGGCGAAGAAGGTCATCGCCGCCGCAGAGGCGGAAGCAGTCCGCAACAACTGGCAGGTGGCGATCGCGGTCATCGACAGCGGCGGCCACCTGGTCATGATGGTGAAGCTCGACAATACCCAGCTGGTTTCGATCCGGGTCGCGGAAGCCAAGGCACGCTCGGCACTGGGCTTTCGGCTGCCGACCAAGCTGCTGGAGGACGCCGTCGCGGCCGGCGGGGCCGGAACCCGCCTGCTCGCGGTTCAGGACATCGCCCCGTTCGAGGGCGGCTTCCCGATCATCGAGGCCGGCAAGATCATCGGCGCGATCGGCGTCGCCGGCGTCCTGTCGGCGCAGGACGCGCAGATCGCCAAAGCCGGGCTTGCCGCGATCGAAAATCCCAGCCGCTAATCCGCCCCACCAGCGGAAGGTGCAAGGCGGCCGGACGCGATCAGCGTGCGTAGCCGATCAACGGCTTGCGTTTGCGCCCGAGCAGGATCAGCACGGTTCCGACAATGCCGAAAACCAGCCAGGAGGGCTGATCGAGCAGGGTCGTGATCGCCGGGTCCCACACCACCGCAGGCAGGCTTGCCTGAACCTTGGCCTGGGCTGATTCCAGGCTGGCAGCATGGATATCGGTCCAGAGCTGGCCGAGCTTGTAAATATAAATCCGGCTGTCGGCGATCGACTTCGCCCCGTCATACATCAGGAGAATGAAGCCGGCGGCCAGAAACAGGACGCCGAGCAGACGCAGCAGCGCACGGATCATGATTGAGTCCCACACATCCGGAAGGGTCGGCGCGGACGGCTCTGTCGATACCTCCCCGCATCCGCCGGTTCAACCCGTATAGTCGCCAAGATGGCGATTCAGGGCTCGTCCCTTGAGGATCACATATCGGTTCCGCTAACGTCCGCACAGGCGGGACCCGCCCAGCAAGATCACCTTGCGTCCAGTGTGGTAATCAGAAATTCCTCGCTGTCGGCGCCAACCCAAAACGGAATTTCTGAAGCAGAAAATCGCGCCGGTCTCAGTAAATTGCTGGTGTCCCCCTGAATCCGAAATTCGCTCGGCAGAAGGCGACGGGTCATCAGCGAATTCCGGACTCAGAACACCAGGGAGTTGTAATGCCCGCTACGCCTCCGGGCCGTGCCAAACGGCCGCACTTCACCGATCAGGAAGCCCTGCTGTTTCATTCCGAGGGCCGTCCCGGAAAGCTCGAAGTCATCGCCACCAAGCCGATGGCGACCCAGCGCGATCTGTCGCTGGCCTATTCTCCGGGCGTAGCGATTCCGGTGCTGGCGATCGCGGAGGATCCGAGTCGGGCTTTCGATTACACGACGAAGGGCAATTTCGTCGCCGTGATCACCAACGGAACCGCCATCCTCGGCCTTGGCAATCGGGGCGCGCTCGCGGCAAAGCCGGTGATGGAGGGCAAGGCGGTCCTGTTCAAGCGCTTTGCCGATGTCGATTCGATCGACCTTGAAGTGTCGACCGAAGACCCGGAGGCATTCATCAATTGCGTCAAGCTGCTCGGCCAGAGCTGGGGCGGCATCAATCTCGAAGACATCAAGGCGCCGGAATGTTTCATCATCGAGCAGCGCCTGCGCGAATTGCTCGACATCCCGGTGTTCCATGACGACCAGCACGGGACCGCGATCATTTCCGCGGCCGGGCTGATCAACGCCCTGCATCTGACCGGGCGCGACATCAAGACCACCAGGCTCGTCTGCAACGGCGCGGGCGCCGCGGGCATCGCCTGTCTGGAACTGCTGGAGGCGATCGGCTTTCCGAAAGAGCATCTGATCCTGTGCGACACCAAGGGCGTGATCTACCAGGGCCGGACCGAAGGCATGAACCAGTGGAAATCGGCGCATGCGGTGAAAACCTCGGCGCGCACGCTCGCCGACGCGCTGGTCGGCGCCGACGTCTTCTTCGGACTCTCGGCCAAGGGCGCGGTGACCAAGGACATGGTCAAGTCGATGGCGGACAAGCCGATCATCTTTGCGATGGCCAATCCGGACCCGGAAATCACCGCCGAAGAGGTGGCCGAGGTGCGCGATGACGCGATCATGGCAACCGGGCGCTCCGACTATCCGAACCAGATCAACAACGTGCTCGGCTTCCCCTACATTTTCCGTGGCGCGCTCGATGTGCGCGCCACCACCATCAACATGGAGATGAAGATCGCCGCCGCGCACGCCCTTGCCGAACTGGCGCGCGAGGACGTTCCGGACGAGGTGGCTGCAGCCTATGGCGCGCGGCCCAAATTCGGGCCGGACTACATCATTCCGGTGCCGTTCGACCCTCGCCTGATCTCGTTCGTGCCGCCGGCGGTCGCGACCGCCGCAATGGATACCGGTGTGGCGCGCAAGCCGATCGTGGACATGGAGGGCTATCGCCAGCAATTGCGCACGCGGCGCGATCCGGTGGCCGGCGTCCTGCAGCGTGTCTATGAAAGGCTGCGCCGCTCGCCGAAGCGCGTGGTGTTCGCCGAAGGCGAGGAAGAGCAGGTGATCCGCGGCGCCGCCAGCTTTGTGCATCAGGGGCTCGGCACCGCGCTTCTGGTCGGCCGCGAGGATCGCGTTCGAGCGGCTGCCGAAGACCTCGGCGTCGAGCTTGGCGACAATATCCAGATCGTCAATGCCGCGCTGTCGCGGCGCAATGCCGAGTATGCGAGCTATCTCTACGAGCGGTTGCAGCGCAAAGGCTATCTGGTGCGCGACTGCCAGCGTCTCGTGAACACCGACCGCAATCATTTCGCCGCCTGCATGGTGGCTTTGGGCGATGCCGATGCCATGGTCACCGGCGTCACCCGCAATTTCTCGGTCGCATTGGAAGACGTCCGCCGCTGCATCGATCCCAAGCCCGGCCATCGCGTGATCGGGGTTTCGCTCGTGCTTGCGCCCCGCGGCCGCACGGTGATCGTCGCCGATACCGCGGTGACCGAAATGCCAAACGCGCAGGACCTCGCCGATATCGCGGTCGAGGTCGCGGGGGTGGCACGGCGCCTCGGCTATGAGCCGCGCGTCGCCCTGCTCGCCTTCTCCACCTTCGGCCATCCGCCGGGAGAGCGCGCCGCCCATGTGCAGGAAGCGGTGCGCATCCTCGATCAGAAGCGCGTCGATTTCGAATATGATGGCGAGATGGCTGCCGATGTCGCAATGAATCCCGAAATGCAGACGGCCTATCCGTTCTGCCGGCTGACCGGTCCGGCCAATGTGCTGGTGATGCCTGCGTTCCACTCCGCTTCGATCTCGACCAAGCTCCTGCAGGAACTCGGCGGGTCGACCGTGATCGGTCCGATCCTGGTCGGGCTCGACCGGCCGGTGCAGATCGTGCAACTCGGCGCGAAGGACACCAATCTCGTCAACATGGCATCACTGGCGGCGTACAATGTAAGCGGATAGCGCGCATTTTCGCCGCGGTGGAACGTCGAGCCGTTTCGACGACAAATTGCGGTGAATTCATCCCGGATTGGCATCGAATGCGCACGCCGTTCGACCATCTTTGATCAAGCACTGAACGGTACGCTGGGTCTACCGTAAACCCCGTGTGCCATTCATGCTTGATGCTCCGGTCAACCCGTCGTCTCGCCATGAGCCGTTGACCGAACAGGACACGATTCGCGCGATCCTCAACCGGCGCGTCCCCTGGGCAACGCACGACGAAAAGTTCAGCCAGCAGTCGTTCGGCATCGGGCCCTGGCCGGATCAGGGATGGAAGCTGCACGTCTCGGCAACGCCGCCGGCGGCGGCTGCGGTGCTCGAAAAGGTGCTTGACGTGCTGCTGCCGGACGGAGCGCGGTTCAAGGTGGTGAACACCATGAGCCTGCTGGGTGCGCTCAACAGCGGCTTGTTGGGCATCTCCCAGATCGGCAAGTTCATCACGGTCTATCCGAGCGACGATGCGCAGGCGGTCCGCCTGGCAGTCGCATTGGACGAGGCCACGAACGGCCATCGCGGCCCAAGGGTCCCGACTGACCGTTCGCTTCGGCCGGGCAGCCTCGTGCATTACCGGTATGGAACCATGCGCCGCGACGGCGGCAGCGAAGCCGACACCGGCTTCGACCTGCTCGATCCCGCAGGCCGGTTCACCGAGGATGTCCGTCTCACCTATTATCAGCCGCCGGATCCCTCGATCATCGACCCGTTCGAGGCCGCCGGCATTCGCGTCGCGGCACCGGCACGCGGACCGCTTCTCAACGGTCGCTATCTCGTGTTTGACGCCCTGGCACAGAGCCCGCGCGGCGGAATTTTTCGCGCGATCGACGTTCTCGCCGAGCCGGCTCGCATCTGTCTTCTCAAGGAGTCCTGGCACGATGTCGGGCTCGACCAGAAAGGCCGCGATGCGCTCGACTGGGCCAGCAACGAGCAGCACATCCTGACGCGCTACGCCGGCCACCCGGTCATTCCGCGCTTCTACGACAGCTTTCAGAATGATGGAAACCACTACATCGCGATCGAGTATATCGAGGGTGTCGCGCTCGACAGGGTGCTGTTCGAAGAGCACCTGGTCGAACTGGGACTCGAACCCCACGATGTCGTTGCCATCGGCCTCGCAACCGCCGAAGCCCTGGCACAGCTTCACGAGATCGGCCTGGTGTTTCGCGATTTCAAGCCGGCCAACACGCTCAAGACGCCGGACGGGCATTATCGGCTGATCGATTTCGGCATCGCCCATAACTACCGTGAACACACCAGCGAGCCGCTGAGCACCGGAACGCCGCCCTTCTACTCGCGCGAGCAGTATGAGGGGCAAACACCGAATCCGGCCGACGATATCTTCGCGTGGGGCGCCGTGCTGCATCACCTGGCCGGCGGCGACCAGGCCTTCGAGACCATGCCGAAGGACAAGGATTTTCTGCGACCATTCCCGCGCAAACCGCTCGCGCAGATCAAGCCGTCCTTTCCGGCCGCGCTCTGCAGTGTCATCGATCGCGCCGTGGCCTGGGAGCGCGCGCAGCGATTTGCAACGATGCGCGAGGCACGGGATGCGCTTGCGAATGCTGCGCGTGAGATCGCGACCAGGCAAGGCGGCTGTTCGAGCCGCACCCGGGCGGTCGCAGATCGCACGAAGACTGTCCCCGCTTCCTCCGCGCTCGGCAATGACGAGGCGCTTGGCCTCGCTTGCGAGGTCGGAGACGCTCTGTGCAAGGCCGCAGAGTCACATGCAGGGGGCTTGCGCTGGAAGCGGCGCTTCGAATGGGTCGAACGCACCGAATACAGCCCCGACCTTTATGCGGGGGCAGCCGGTATCGCCCTTTTCCTCGCCGAGCTGGCACGGGCCACCGGTGAGGAGCGATACGCCGACGCCGCCCGCGCCGCCGCGCGCTGGGTCGCGGGTCCCGCATGGGGACGCGGACGTGCGCAGCATGGATTCCACAGCGGCGAGGCCGGCATCGCGTTTTTCTTCCTGCGGCTGTCGGAACTGCTGGATGCGCCAGGTTACATCGCAGCCGCGGACATGCGGCTGCGGCGCCTGCGCGGCGCCGCGGCACTGACAAGCGATCTCATGTACGGCACCGGCGGCACGATCCTCGGACTGCTTGCCATGTACGCTGCTACCCGCGATTCCGGCTTTCTGGCGGAGGCGCGGGAACACGGCGACAGGCTGGTGAACACGGCCAGTACCGCGAAGCAAGGTCAGGGCTGCTATTGGGACGTGGCGTCCGCGGCCCCAGGCGGCCCGGTCCTGCCGCATCTCGGTCTTCTTCACGGAAGTGCCGGGATCGGCCTTGCGCTGGCCTATCTGGGCTGCGCGACTGGCGAGGACCGCTACATCGCAGCGGCACGGGGCGCCGCCGATCTTCTGCTTTCGAGCGCCGCCTGCGCGTCGCAGCGTCCTGGTGGCGAACCATGTGAGACGACTGCAGCGCATCTCACCTGGCCCGGGCATCTCGAGGACACGGCGAAAGGTCTGCAGGCTCATTGTCACGGCGCCGGAGGCGTCGGCCAATTTTTCCTCTGGCTCGACGCGCTCGTTTCCGACCGGCGCTATCGCGAGGCTGCGGAGGGCGCGGCCTGCGCGATCGCGGCACAGCGGGCCGGCGAGACGCGCGCAGGCATCTGCCACGGCATCAGCGGCACCGGTCACCTCATGCTCGACTGCCATCAGGATCTTGGCGGCGCGCAATGGCTCGCATTGGCGCGCGCGTGCGCGGGGCACCTTCAGCGATTCCGGATTCCGGATCAGCCTGGCGTGTATGCGATGCACGACAAGGGAGCCGTCTCCCCCGACCTGATGCTCGGATATGCCGGTGCCGGCAGCTTTCTGCTCCGGCTTTCAGGCGCGGCAAGCAGCTCGGATCTGCTGTTCGGTCCGCTGAACAAGATCATTCGCGAGTTGAGCCGCCTTCGGCCGGATGTTGTGTCCGCTCCGCAGGCCCAGGACGGTCCGCGCCTTGTACCGTCGACCCAGGGAGTTGCGCTCGCTTCATCGCCGTCGCTTTGAGAGGAGTAGTCCAATGTCTGAGAAAACACTGCACAAGTTTCTCGATCGGCTGAACACCGACAAGAAATTCCGCAGATCTCTCTACGACCAGAGGGACTGGGCATCGATGATCAAGGACCTCGATCTCAGCCCTGCGGAGCTGGCGGCGATTTCCACGCAGGACGAGGACGCGCTGCGCCGGCTGGCAGGCCGTGACATCAAAATCGCCGGACAGAATTTAGGCTTCTACACCACCAATCTGATCTGCTCCTGGTTGTGTTTCTGCCTTCCCTTCATCACCCACATCGACACGCCGCAGAGCGGCCGGGACTGCGGCACCGGCCCGCGAGGCACCGCCTGTTGCGCGGCGGAGCCGGACTGAATGTAGGCTGACGGGCGCGCCAATCAGGGATCGCCCGACGAGTGGCGCTATCGCTCGACACAATCGTCATGGATTTCGCTTCGCGAGACGTCCCCGTCGCGCTAGAACGACGCCCGTTTCAGGAGACACCCATGACCAACCGAACCCTGCGCGGTGTCGTTGCCGCCGTCGCCACCATCATCGCTCCCGACGGCGCGCCCGACCACGCCCGCTCGCTCAAGCTGGCGCGCTTCCTGCTCGATCATGGCTGCGACGGGCTCAACGTGCTCGGCACCACCGGCGAGGCGACCTCGTTCTCGCGCGAGGAGCGCATCGGGCTGATGAGCGCGTATCGCGACAACGGCCTGCCGATGCAGCGCCTGATGGTCGGCACCGGTGCCGCGGCTTTGTCGGATGCCATCGCGCTGACCCGCCATGCCGCGGAACTCGGATTTGCCGGGGCGCTGCTGCTGCCGCCGTTCTATTACAAGGGTGTGCCGGACGACGGCCTCGTCGCCTATATCGACGCAATCGTCAGCGCGACGGCCGACAGGCCGATCCCGCTCTATCTCTATCACTTCCCGGCGCAATCCGGTCTGCCGTGGCATGTGGCGCTGATCCGCCGCCTGCTCGACGCGCATCGCGACCGCATCGTCGGCCTGAAGGATTCATCCGGCGACATGGCCTATGCGCGCGAGGTCGCGAAGGTCTCCGATGGCTTCGACGTGTTCCCCTCGACCGAGGCTGCATTGCTGGAGGCGCGGTCGGGCGTGTTTGCCGGCTGCATTTCCGCGACAGCGAATTGCAACGCCGACCTCTGCCAGCGGGCCTGGTCGTCGGGAGATGCGGAAGCGTCGGAGCGCGCCGTCGCCATTCGAAATCTGTTCAATGGCCGGCCCCTGGTGTCCGGGATCAAGGCCCTGCTGGCCCATATCCATGACGACCCCGCAATGGCCACCATGAAGCCGCCGCTGGCGGAGCCCTCGGCCGCCGACCGGACCGCCATTATCGGCGGCTATGACGCCGTACGCGCCCGGAAAGTGGCCTGAAACCCGGGTCCCGGGGCGGTTTCGTTCGTTGACGGAACCCGGTCTCGCGACTATAACCCCGGCCAAATGAGGCGGCGGGCATCCGCCGCCTCTCGTTTTTCCGAAATCACCCGTCCGGCGCACGACAGGCTGCATCCGGACCTATGACATAGAGGGCTCCATGGCCAATACGAAATCGGCCAAGAAGAAGACGCGCGTGATCGCACGCCGCACCGAGATCAATCAGCATCGCCGCTCGATGATGCGCGGCTATATCCGCAAGGTCGAAGAGGCGATCACCGGCGGCGATCGCGCTGCGGCACTCGCAGCGCTGAATGCCGCGGAGCCGCAAATCATGCGCGCAAGTCAGAAGGGCATCGTTCACAAGAAGACGGCGAGCCGCAAGGTATCGCGGCTGACACACCGGATCGCCAAGATAGCTCAGTAGCTTAAGATCGGCCTTCGAACGCCGTGACGTTGCAGAACCCGGCTCGCGCCGGGTTTTTTGTTGCCGAATGTTAGAATCAAAGGACCACTAGCAAGTATTGGATTCTAGTGGAGCTTTGGATTTGACATTCGCTTTTCGAGCCCGCGGCCCGAGTGGGTAGCGAATGTCAAATCCGCTCCCCTAGCCGGAGGCCGTCATTCGGCCGCGATACGCCTTGAAATCTGCGCGATACCGCCCTCACTGGGTTGAATTTCGATCACGAAAAACATCGGAAACGTAACGGTTTACAGACATAGCAACGCGGGGGCTTTCGATTCCCTCTTCCGGTACGGCTGAAAGTGACGAGTTGCAGGCTTTCGCCATCCGATACGGAATTATTGCGTTGCCGCCGGAGTCGCCAAAAAAGCTCACGCGGATTCAAGACGTTGTCATGACAGAATGGCGAAACAGGCTGTCTTTTGGGCCACAACTGCGCTCTTCGAATGTCGTGTTTTGACAAACGTATTGCAGTTCGGAGGGGCGCGTGTATCTTCAAAAAACCGCCGCGCTTGCAGCGGCGGCCTTCAGTAAATGGTCTGTTTTCAAACTCACGAAAGATGAGGTCGGGTGAGGTGTGTTTGAATTTCTCATCATCTTGATCTGGTCATATCTTGATCTGGCGATATCTTGATCTGGCCATGGGTGCGACGGACTAGACGCTACATTCACTGCTAAACTTTGCGACGCTGCGTAATCGTATCTGTGTCGCTAGGAAGCTCCCGGAACTCTAACGTCGACAAAGAATCGGACCACCGCGTGGAGGCGCGCGGATGGCAGGGGGAGTTATGACGACGGGTCAGGCGAACGACAAAGGCCGCAGTCACAAGCGGCACAGGATACGACAGGCGTCGCTGCGGACAGAACAGCGGCAAGACGATCATGCGGTCACACAACAGGAGTTCGCCCGGCTGATGCCGGGCGCGGCGGACCGCTTGCGGCAGACGATGATTGCAACCGGATCGCTGGGGGCTGCTTCTCCGCCAAACGGTGGTTAGGGATCGCGCTCTTTGCTGTCGCGCGTTGCGGTCGGGTCATTCTGATTCCGCACCCGTTTTTTCGTTCAACGCTGCGATCTGCAAGAGCCGTCCCCGCGGCGGGCTGCGCGTTGGCCGCGAGTTCATCCATCGGTTTTTCGACATTCGGGAAGAGGCGACCGAAATGACGAGTCTGGAGCAAGAGCGTTGGTCCCGGGTCAAGGGCCGGCTCAAGGCTGAAGTTGGCGAAGATATTTTCTCAAGCTGGTTCGCTCGCATGGACCTGGAGTGCGTGGAGAAGGACACGGCGCGGCTGTCGGTGCCGACGCGATTCCTGAAGAGCTGGATCCAGTCCCATTACAGCGATCGTGTCCTGCGCTGCTGGCAGGCCGAAGAGCGCTGCGTACAACGCATCGAACTGACGGTGCGGACCGCCGCCATCAAGGCGCCGCCGGCCAGGCCCCGGATGGAGGAGCAACCGGAGCCGGCTCGTGAGCCGAAGGCCGATCGCCTCAACGGCGCCGAGCTGCGCCTGAGTCCGGCGCCGGTCTCGGCTGCGCATGAAGCCTCCGGCGGATCGCCGCTGGACCCGAGGCTCACGTTCGAGACGTTCGTGATCGGGCGCTCCAACACACTCACGCACGCAGCGGCAAAGCAGGTTGCAGCGACGCGGCGTGGCGACCTCGTGATGTTCAATCCGCTCTACATCCATGCCGGAGTGGGCCTCGGCAAGACGCATCTGCTCCAGGCCATCACCTGGGCCGGCAATGCGGGCGGCGACCGCAAGCTGCAATATCTCACCGCCGAAAAATTCATGTACGGGTTTGTGACGGCGTTGAAGAACCAGAACGCCATCGCCTTCAAGGAAGCGCTCCGCGGCATCGACGTCCTGGTCATCGACGACCTGCAATTCCTGACCGGCAAGAACATGCAGGCCGAGTTCTGTCATACGCTGAACGCGCTGATCGATGCCGGCCGTCAGGTGGTGATCGCGGCCGACCGGCCGCCCTCCGAACTCGAAACGCTTGATGACCGGGTGCGGTCGCGACTCGCCGGCGGGCTGGTCGTGGAGATGGGTCCGCTCGGCGAGGAATTGCGCTTCGAAATTCTGAAGAACCGGATTGCGGCGGCGCGCGCGCATCATCCCGGCTTCGAAGTCCCCGACACCGTCGTGTCCTACATCGCCAAATCCGTCACCCATAACGGCCGCGATCTCGAAGGCGCGCTCAACCGGCTGCTTGCGCTCAGCAAGCTCACCGGGCAACCGATCACGATGGAAGTGGCGGAGCGGGAGGTGCGCGACCTGATCCGCCCGCAGGAACCCAAACGGGTGAAGATCGAGGACATCCAGCGCGTGGTGGCCCGGCAATACAATGTCAGCCGTTCCGACCTGTTGTCCTCGCGCCGGACCGCAAACGTCGTCCGGCCCCGGCAGGTCGCGATGTATCTCGCAAAAACGCTGACGCTGCGGTCGCTGCCGGAAATCGGTCGCAGGTTCGGCGGCCGCGACCACACCACCGTGCTGCATGCCGTGCGCAAGATCGAGAATCTGATCGGCAACGACGCGTCGCTGGCCGACGAAATCGATGCCCTGAAGCGGCATCTGCAGCAGGAATAGGGCTTGCTCAAATCGTTCCGGCGCGGCAGTTTCGCGTCCCCCCGGCTGTCCGGCACCCCGCCGGCGGCCGGCCATGGTCACAGCGGCGCTGTCCGGGCGCTCCAGGGTTTGCGACATGAAGGTCACCGTCGAGCGCGCGCAACTGCTTAAATCGCTCGGCCACGTTCACCGCGTGGTCGAACGGCGCAACACCATTCCCATTCTCGCCAACATCCTGATCCGGGCCGAGCGTGGCAAACTGACGCTCAAGGCCACCGACCTCGATCTCGAGGTCAACGAAGCGATCGCCGCCGAGGTCTCGCCGGCCGGCGCGACCACGGTTCCCGCGCATATGTTCTACGATATCGTACGCAAGCTGCCGGACGGATCGCAGATCGTGATCGAGGCCACCGGCGATCGCGGCGTGCTCACGATCCGCGCCGGGCGTTCGCGCTTCACCCTGCAGACTCTGCCCGAAAGCGACTTCCCCGATCTGAATGCCGGCGACATGACCCACAGCTTCAGGCTGCCGGCGGGCGATCTGAAGAAGATGATCGACAAGACCCAGTTTGCGATCTCGACCGAAGAGACCCGTTACTACCTGAACGGCATTTTCCTGCACACCGCGATCACCAACAAGACGGAGATGTTGCGGGCGGTCGCAACCGACGGCCATCGTCTCGCGCAGTTCGAGATTCCGCTGCCCTCCGGTGCCAAGGGCATGCCGGGTGTGATCGTGCCGCGCAAGACCGTCGGCGAAGTTCAGCGCCTGATCGAAGACAGCGAAGCGGAATTTCTGATCGAACTCTCGACCGCGAAAATCAGGTTCACCATCGGTGACGTGGTGCTGACCTCGAAGTTGATCGACGGCACCTTCCCCGATTATGCCCCGGTCATCCCGCTCGGCAATTCCAAGACCCTGCAGGTGGACAAGAACGAGTTCGAGCACGCCGTCGACCGTGTCTCGACCGTATCGAGCGAACGAGGTCGCGCCGTGAAGCTCGCTCTGGCCGGCGGCAAGCTGACATTGTCGGTCAACAATCCGGATTCCGGGAGCGCCACCGAGGAACTCGAGGTCGAGTATGACTCCGACCCGCTCGATATCGGCTTCAACTCGCGCTATCTGCTCGACATCGCCTCCCAGATCGACGGCGAGACCGCGGTGCTGAAGCTCTCCGACCCCGGCTCGCCCACCCTGATACAGGACAAGGATGGCGGGAAAGCCCTGTATGTTCTGATGCCGATGCGGGTGTAGCAGTGTTGTCATTCCGGGGGCGCGGCGAAGCGGCGAACCCGGAATCCATACTCATGAACCGGGATCATGGATTCCGGGTCGGGCCGTTCAGGCCGTCCCGGAATGACGAACGAAATGACCGCCGCCCGCATCCTGCGTCTGAACCTGTCGAATTTCCGCAGCTATCGCACCGCCAGCCTGACGCTCGGTGACCGCCCGGTTGTGCTGGTCGGGCCGAATGGGGCCGGCAAGACCAATATTCTCGAGGCAATTTCCTTTCTCGCGCCAGGCCGTGGCCTGCGGCGCGCCACGCTGGACGAGGTCGCCTTCGGTGAAGGCGATGGCTCCTGGGCGGTGTCGGCGGAAATCGAAGGTGCGCTCGGGCTCGCAACGCTCGGCACCGGCATCGAGGCGCCGCATGGGGAGGAACACGCCTCAACCCGGCTTTACCGGATCGACCGCGAGCCGGCAGGCTCCGCCACGGACTTCTCGGAACACCTGCGGATCATCTGGCTGACGCCGGCAATGGACGGGCTTTTCGCCGGCCCCGCCTCCGAGCGGCGCCGGTTTCTCGACCGGCTGGTGCTCGCGGTCGATGCAACGCATTCCGGCCGCGTGTCCGCCCTGGAGCGCGCGCTGCGCTCGCGCAATCGCCTGCTCGAGGACGCGCATGCCGATCCGCATTGGCTGGACGCAATCGAGCACGAGACCGCGGAGGTCGCCGTCGCGGTCGCGGCCCTGCGCGCGGAGACGGTCGGTCGGCTGCAGAGCACTCTGGCCGCGAGCCGCGGCGCGGCGACCGCTTTTCCATTCGCCGAGATTGCGCTGAAGGGCTGGATGGAAGAGGCGCTCGCCTCGCAAGCCGCGTCCGCCGTCGAGCAGCGCTACCGCGCCATCCTGCGCGAGGGTCGCGGTCGCGACGCCGCCGCAGGGCGCACGCTCGATGGCCCTCATCTCACCGACCTGCATGTGGTTTACGGCCCGAAGGCCATCGCGGCGGCGGATGCCTCGACCGGCGAGCAGAAGGCCATCCTGATCCGGCTGGTGCTGGCGCATGGCGGCCTGCTTGCGGAGATGACCGGGCATGCGCCGGTGCTCCTTCTTGACGAAGTGGTGGCGCATCTCGATCCCGGCCGGCGACAGGCGTTGTTCCAAGCGCTTTCCGAACTCGGCGCGCAGGTCTGGATGACGGGCGCGGACCCGCATGCTTTCAACGACATTGCGGACCGCGCGCAGATCGTCGACGTAGCGCCCGGGCGAATCCTGTCGCGTTCCTAGCTGTCGTCCGGGTCGCGCAGCGTCCGAGAGGTCCCAGGGGACGCGCGCACGGTCCTGGTTCCCGGAATTCATGCACCGCGCGTCAGGAACCGATCCCTAGGTCAGGCTTTGACTCTGCGGAGGAGAGGAAGAGGGGACTCCGCGACGGAGAAAGGCTGGGCGATATGGCACGCAAGAAATCAGGACCGGAAGATATCAGCGACAAGCTGCACGAGGCGATCGACGGATTGCGCAAGGACGTGACGCGCGTGGAGATTTGGGCAACGGCGCTGGCCACATTCTCGCAGCCTGTTCCTGAGTACCGACTGAACGCCAAATTCGAGCTTGGCAAGGCCGGCGATACCGATCCCGACAGGAAAAATGACCCTGCCGAACCGCTGTCAAGCAAGCGCGAAAATTAATCGGGTTAGGGGCCTGCAAGGGGCCTATTTTTCAGCTCCGTGAAGGCTTGAAAATTGTTGATTTTCAATTACTTATGACACGCGAAATAGGCCTGTACGGCCCGGTTTTTTCGTGGCAAACGAATAGCCGTTCCCAGACACTTTTTCACGCTGATTCGAAGGCTGCCTGATGGCCGAGCCCGCCCGCCAGAACACTCCCGATCCGTCCGCCGGATATGACGCCGAGTCGATCAAGGTCCTGAAGGGCCTCGACGCCGTGCGCAAGCGGCCGGGAATGTATATCGGCGACACCGACGACGGCTCGGGCCTTCATCACATGGTCTATGAGGTCGTCGACAACGCGATCGACGAGGCCCTGGCCGGGCATGCGTCGGAGGTGCTGGTCAGGCTGAATCCTGACGGCTCCTGCACGGTGCACGACAACGGTCGCGGCATCCCGGTCGACATTCACAAGGGTGAAGGCGTGTCGGCGGCCGAGGTCATCATGACCCAGCTCCACGCCGGCGGAAAATTCGATCAGAATTCATACAAGGTTTCCGGCGGCCTGCATGGCGTCGGCGTCTCCGTGGTCAACGCGCTGTCGACCTGGCTCAAGCTCACGATCTGGCGCGACGGCGACGAATATTTCATGGAATTCCACGACGGCGTGGCGCAGGCACCGCTGAAGGTCGTCGGCAAGGCGGACGGCCGCAAGGGGACGGAAGTCACCTTCCTGCCCTCGCCCAACACCTTCACCATGGTCGAATTCGATTTCGCGACGCTCGAGCACCGGCTGCGCGAACTGGCCTTCCTGAATTCCGGGGTCACGGTGGTGCTGACCGACGCGCGTCACGCGGTCGAGAAGCGCGAAGAGATGCGCTACGACGGCGGCATCGAGGCCTTCGTCAAGTATCTCGACCGCAACAAGACACCGCTGATCCCGCAGCCGATCACGATCCGCGTCGAGCGCGACGGCATCACCGTCGAATGCGCGCTGTGGTGGAACGACAGCTACCACGAGAACGTGCTCTGTTTCACCAACAACATCCCGCAGCGGGATGGCGGCACGCATCTGGCCGGATTCCGCGGCGCGCTCACGCGCCAGGTGACGCAATATGCCGAGACCATGGGGTCGGCCCGCAAGGAGAAGGTCGACCTCACCGGTGACGATTGCCGCGAAGGTCTGACCGCGGTTCTTTCGGTCAAGGTCCCCGATCCGAAATTCTCCTCGCAAACCAAGGACAAGCTGGTCTCGTCCGAAGTGCGCCCGGTGGTCGAGAGCGTCGTCAATCAGGCGATGCAGGACTGGTTCGAAGTTCATCCGGGCGAAGCCAAGACCATCGTCGGCAAGGTGGTGGAAGCCGCCGCCGCACGCGAGGCCGCGCGCAAGGCGCGCGAATTGACCCGCCGCAAGGGCGCGCTCGACGTGTCGTCGCTGCCGGGCAAGCTCGCCGATTGTCAGGAACGCGATCCGGCCAAGTCCGAACTGTTCATCGTCGAGGGCGACAGCGCCGGCGGATCGGCGAAACAGGGCCGCAACCGCGAATTCCAGGCGGTGCTGCCGCTGCGCGGCAAGATCCTGAATGTCGAGCGCGCGCGCTTCGACAAGATGCTGTCCAGCCAGGAGATCGGCACCCTGATCACCGCGCTCGGCACCGGCATCGGGCGCGAGGAATTCAACCCCGACAAGCTGCGCTACCACAAGATCATCATCATGACCGACGCGGATGTCGACGGCTCGCATATCCGCACGCTGCTGCTGACATTCTTCTACCGGCAGATGGCGGACTTGATCGAGCGCGGCCATCTCTACATTGCTCAGCCGCCGCTCTACAAGGTGAACCGCGGCAAGTCCGAGCAATATCTGAAGGACGAGCGCGCGCTCGAGGATTATCTGATCGGCACCGGGCTCGAAGAAATGGTGCTCCGGGCGGCGAACGGCGTCGAACGCGCGGGAGCGGACCTGAAGCGGGTCATCGAGGAAGCGCGCATCGTACGCAACCTGCTGAACGGCCTGCACAGCCGCTATAACCGCAAGGTCGTCGAGCAGGCCGCGATCGCGGGCGTACTCACGCCGCAGATCACCAGCGATCCGGAGGCGGCAAGCGCGGCCGCTGCCTATATCGCACGGCGTCTCGACGCGCTCGCCGACGAAACCGAGCGCGGCTGGGTAGGCCGGTTCGACGAGGCCGGATTCCATTTCGAGCGGATGGTGCGCGGCGTCAAGGAATACGCCGTGATCGACCAGGCGTTGCTCGGCTCGGCGGATGCGCGCAAGCTCGACGAGCATGCGCCATCGCTGCAGGAGCTTTACGCCAAGCCCGGCTCGCTTCGGCGCAAGGACGAGACCATCGCGATCCACGGCCCGGTCGGCCTGTTCGACGCCGTCACCGCTGCCGGCCGCAAGGGCGTCACCTTGCAGCGCTACAAGGGTCTCGGCGAGATGAACCCCGATCAGCTGTGGGAAACCACCCTCGACATCAATGTCCGCTCGCTGCTGCAGGTGAAGGTGAAGGAAGGCGACGACGCCGACGACATTTTCAGCAAGCTAATGGGCGAACTGGTCGAGCCGCGCCGCGATTTCATCCAGGAGAACGCGCTGCAGGCCAGCGTGGACGCGTAGGCGGCTCCAAGGCCGGGGCGCGGGCGATGACAGATTTCGAGATTGCGTTGCCCGAGGCGCTCACGAAAGAGCTGGAGACGAAGTATTTCTGGTGGGAGCCTGTCGGCTCGCCACGCAGTTGTGCGCGCATCCTGGCTCAGGCGATGGATATGGCACCCTTTGAAGAGGTGCGCCGCCTTGAAACCGCGATCGGCGCCGGTGCGCTTGCCGACCTGATGTTGCATGCGCAGCCGGGCTGGTTGAGCGACCGGTCATGGGAATTCTGGCGCGGGCGCCTCGCGCTTGCCACCGGCCGTACGCTTCCTGAGGAGCCACCTCGGAGATCGTTCGATGCGCCGGCGCTTTGAACCGAGGCTGGACACCCTTCCGGACGCGCAAAAGAAGCTTTGGCCCCAACTCGGACCCGCGCGGAGACTGGATTTCGTCTTATATGGCGGCACCGCTGTGGCGCTTCATCTGGGCCATCGCAGTTCGATCGACTTCGATTTTTTCCGTTCTCAGCCGTTGGCCAAAGGCGATGTCGAACAGGCCTTTGCGTTCATGCATGGCGCAGAGACGCTTCAGGAGAGCGTCAAAACCCTCGTTGTCGACCGCGCAAACCTCCCATGGGTACGTGAAGAGTTCCTATTCCGGCGGCATGGGAATCGGGCGCATCAACAACCCGCTGGAAACCCAGGATTCGGTACTGCTGGTGGCCTCGCCTGAAGACCTGCTGGCGACAAAACTGAAAGCAATTCTCGATCGCGCGGAGGCGAAGGATTACAGCGACATCGCCGCGTTGCTGGCGTCCGGCGTATCGCTGGAGCGGAGCCTCAGCGGTTTCGCGCAGATGTATCATAGGGATCCTGCGCTCCCGCTGAGGGCCATGGGCTTCTTTCAGGACGGAGATTTGCCGTCGCTCCCGCAGCGTGAACGAGACGTGCTCCGTAACGCCAGAGACCGTGTGAAGGCAATTCCCGGACTGGCGATTACCTCCGGATCGCTCGCCGGCTAA
The DNA here is from genome assembly GCF_050250235.1 of Pseudorhodoplanes sp. Classification (GTDB taxonomy): domain Bacteria; phylum Pseudomonadota; class Alphaproteobacteria; order Rhizobiales; family Xanthobacteraceae; genus Pseudorhodoplanes. The sequence continues at coordinate 67,090 of NZ_JBFWPA010000013.1, read as the reverse complement.
TTCGGCTTGATGTTCGCCGCCTTTGCCAGTTCGACCGTTGCGTTCACGTCGTCGTGGAAGAATTTCGTGAACGCGGCCTGGCTGCCGGGCAGCGGCTGTACGCCAAGCTGCGCAAAGCGTGTCTGCACGGCGGGCGCTTCCAGCGCCTTTGCGATTTCCCGATGCAGGCGTTCGACCACCGCCGACGGCGTGTTGGCCGGCACGAACACACCCGTGTAGAATGGATAGACCGATTCCGGCGGCAGCCCGAGCTCGACGGTAGTCGGCGTGTCCGGCAGTGCCGGAATCCGCTTGTGTGCACTGACCGCGAGCGGGACCAGCTTGCCGTCCTTGATCAGCGGCAGCGTCGTTGCGGTCAATTGCACGCTGAAATCCGAGCGGTCCGCCACCACGTCCGTCACCGCTTCGGCCGCGCCCTTGAACGGAAGGTGCTGCGCCTGGAAGCCCGCGGCCGTGCGCAAACGCTCCGCCCCGAAATGCGACGCCGATCCGACACCCACGGACGAATAATTCAGCAAGCCCGGCTTCGCCTTTCCGGCGGCGATCATGTCCTTGAGCGTCTTGTAGCCTTTGCCGGGCGAGGTGACGATCACCAGCGGCTGCTGCCCGAGCGCAATCACCGGGACGAAATCCTTGAACGTGTCGTAAGGCAGCTTCGAATGCATCGCATGTGCGGTGTTGAGTGCGCCATAGATCAGGATCGTATAGCCGTCCGCTGCGGACTTCGCGACCAGGTTGGCACCGATGGTTCCGCCGGCGCCGGGCCGGTTCTCGACAACGATCGGTTGCCCGACCTGCCTGCTCACCTGATCCATCACCACCCGCGCGACGATGTCGCTGGCGCTGCCGGCGCCAAGCGGCACCACGGCGGTGATGGGTTTCGCTGGCCAGTCCTGGGCAAAGGCTGCGCCTGCGGTCATGCAAAGCGCCAACATGGCGAGCGGGAACGCGCGCCGACCGAATCGGGTTTTCATGCGGGTCTTCCCCTGGGTTTCCTCGTTACTCACGGCTTGTGACGCCGGCGCATGGCTTACCGCCATGTCGTAGGGAGCAGCGTAGCATGCGCCAACCATGTCGTCATGGCCGGGCTTTAGACACATGTCATGCCCCGCGAAGGCGGGGCATCCCAGTATGCTCATGCCGGAATGTGATTGCTGGATCGCCCGCCGGAGCCTGTCATCGGGCCGCGCTTGGCGCGGACCCGTTGGCGGGCGATGACAGCCTAGCGAACGCCGCGGCTCGACGTGTCTAATACGTCTCGACGTGATAGCGGCCCTGCGCGCGCATGGCCTGGCGCAATTCGGCCCAGTCCATGCCGGAGCCGCGGCAGATATCGGCCAGCGCTTCGTCAACGCCGGCTTCCATGCCCTTCAGGCCGCAAATATAGATGTGCGTCTTTTCATGTTTCAGAAAAGTCGACACCTCGCCGGGCGTCGCACGCATGCGATCCTGCACATAGGTCTTCGGTTCTCCCGGCACGCGTGAATACGCAAAGAACTTGCGCAACAGGCCGTCCGGCACTTTCTGCAACGGCCCGAAATACGGCAACTCCTCGGGCCGCCGCGCGCCGAAAAAGATCATCATGCGCCCGGGCGCATCTCGCATGGTGCGGCGCCTGCGCTCGGTGAAGCCGCGGAACGGCGCCGAACCGGTGCCGGTGCAGATCATGATGATGTTGGCAGACGGATCGTCCGGCATCAGGAAGGTGGCGCCGAACGGCCCCGTCACCTGCACCCGGTCGCCCTTCTTCAGGTCGCACAAATAGTTCGAGCACAGCCCCTGCGGTTCGCGCTTGACGGTCAGCGCGAGATTGTTGTGCTTCGGCCGCTCGCCGTCGCGCGAACTGGCGACCGAATAGAGCCGGATCACATGCGGTTTGCCGCTGTGATCCGCACCCGGCGGGATGATGCCGATGCTCTGGCCTTCCAGCACCGGAAACGTGGTGTCGCCAAAATCGAGAATGATATGGCGGACGTCATTGTCCGCATCCGTTGCGGTCAGGCGGAAATTACCGGTGACGGTCGCCATCGCCGGCCGGCTGCGATTGTAGAGATTGATCGTCGGCTTGCTGGCGGATTTCGGTGCAATGCTCTTGCCGCCGCTGCCGGCATGAGCCTCCGCGATCAGCCTGGCCGCTTCGTCGTCTTCCGCCTCGGCTCCGGTCTCGCCTGCTGCAATCTCCTCCTGCGCCGGCAATTCCTCCCACCCGAACTGCTCCTCGACCGAATAGGCGCTCGCCACGATCCGCCAGTTGTCGATCGAGCCGGTCGGGCATGGCGATATGCAGTCGAGACAGAAATTGCACTTTGTCGCGTCGACGACATAGTTGTTGTCGTCGTGCGTGATCGCATCGACCGGGCAGGTTTCCTCGCAGGTGTTGCAACGGATGCAGATCTCGGGATCGATGAGATGCTGCTTGTGGGGTGATGGGGTTGTGGTTGCGTCCATGTGTCTGCTCGTGAGCGATGCACGGCGCTTCTTACCCTCCCCCTTGTGGGGAGGGTCGCCTGCTAGGCTAAGCGCAGCAGGCGGGGTGGGGGTAGCCGTTTCGAACTCCGGGGTGTCCTTGCGATCCAATCACTATCACCCCCACCCCGATCTCCTTCGCTGCGCTCAGTCGATCGGCCCTCCCCACAAGGGGGAGGGCAAGGGGTGTACATTGCAGCTACGCCGCGATCCTCACATATTCGAAATCGCCCGGCTTGTTGTCGATGCCGACCTTGGGCGGCGAGATCCAGCCGGCAAACTTGCCGGGTTCGATTACCGGCTTCATCAGCGCTTCGATGAAATCGCCGTCGGCCTTCGACGGCAGATAATTGTCGCGCTGCTTTGCCCATTCGGCATCGCTGAGAATGACGCCCGTCGGCGTGGCATGCACGTCCTTGAACTCGCCGACATGGCGATGGAAGGCGACATGCGGCAATTCGAGCCGGAAGTTCACGCCTGCCTTCTCGATCACCTTGTTCCAGCGTTCGACGCCCTTGGCGCAGTCCGCGGTGTAGTCATCACGCAGCCGCATGTTGAGTGCGGTCAGCGCCGGCTCGTCGACCCGCTTGATCTGGCCATCGACCATCTTCAGCACCGGATAGGTGTCGTTGGTGAGACGATGATCGTCCTGGATCCGGGTCTCCTGATAGCGGCCCTTGATGCCGTTGTTGTAGGCGTTGGCGGCGTTGGTCGAAACCTCGGAGCCGAACAGGTCGAGCGACAGCGAGTAATGCAGGTTCAGCTTCTTCTGGATGGTGGGCAGATCGATCACGCCGAGCTTGCGCACCTTCTCGATCTCGTTCGGATCCTCGATGCCGGCTTGCTTCATCGCCTCGCAGGTGCGCTGCACGGTGCGGGAGATGCCGGTCTCGCCGACGAACATATGATGCGCTTCCTCGGTCAGCATGAAGCGGCAGGTGCGCGACAACGGATCGAAGCCCGACTGTGCAAGGCTTTCGAGCTGCATCTTGCCGTCGCGGTCGGTGAAGAATGTGAACATGAAGAAGGACAGCCAGTCCGGCGTCGCCTCGTTGAAGGCGCCGAGCATGCGCGGCGCTTCGGCCGAGCCGGAACGGCGGCGCAGGAGATCATCGGCCTCTTCGCGGCCGTCGCGGCCGAAATACTTGTGCAGCAGATAGACCATCGCCCACAGATGGCGGCCTTCCTCGACATTGACCTGGAACAGGTTGCGCATGTCGTAGAGCGACGGCGCGGTCTTGCCGAGATGGCGCTGCTGTTCGACCGAAGCCGGCTCGGTGTCGCCCTGGATCACGATCAGGCGGCGCAGCAGCGCACGATGCTCGCCCGGCACTTCCTGCCACGCCGGCTCGCCGAGATGCTGGCCGAAATTGACCTTGCGGCCTTCTTCCGCGGGAGCAAGCAGCACGCCCCAGCGATAGTCAGGCATCTTCACGTAGTCGAACTTGGCCCAGCCCTTCGGATCGACCGAGACCGCGGTGCGCAGATAGACCAGCGATTGCTGGAAGCCTTCCGGTCCCATGTCCTGCCACCAGCTCAGATAGCCGGGATGCCAGGTCTCCAGCGCCTTCAGGACACGCGCGTCCTCGGTGAGCCCGACATTGTTGGGGATGCGGGTCGAGTAGTCGACATTCATGAAGTTCATGGGACGCTCCTCTGATTTCTTGCTTACACGCGCCGCGTATCGAATACCGGCTTCTGGCCGCTGCCATAACGGCGCAACGCGCCCTCCTCGCCAACCGCGTTCGGGCGCTGGAAGATCCAGTTCTGCCATGCGGTCAGGCGCGCAAAGATTTTCGATTCCATGGTCTCGGGCCCGCCAAAGCGCAGATTGGCTTCGAGGCCGGTAAGGCCGTCGGGCGAGAAGCTGGCGCGCTCTTCCAGGAAGATGCGGATCTCGTCGTCCCAGTCGATGTCGTCATAGGCGAAGGTGACGAGGCCGAGCTTTTCGGCTTCTTCCGCCTCCAGCATCGTGCCGATCGCGGCCTTCGCCTTGTCGAGCGAGGCCTTGTCATCAAGGAAGCGGCTCTCCAGACGGCTGATGCCGTTCGGCATCGGATAAGGTCCGAAATTGGCTTCGCTCAGCGCGATCGCGGCGGGTGCACGGTTGCCGCCATTGAGCTGACCGATCAGCATGTAGGAGCGGTCGCAGGCGAACGGGATCTCGGCGAGCGTGCCGGCGAAGCACGAGCCCGGCTCGATGATCGCGACCAAAGAGCGCGAGGTGAGATCGACGCGCTTCAGCACGCGCTTCCAGTACAGGCGGATCTCGCGCGCGAGCCAGTTCGACTGGTTGGCTTCGAGGAAGGCGTCATAGGCCAGCACCTGCGCCGGATCGCCTTCCGACTTGAAAACGATCACGGCGATCTCGCCCTCGTTGGTGCGCAGATCGAGGATTGCGTCGTCCAGTTCGCGAGCAAGCCGCAGCGGCCAGAATTCGGCGCCGAGCTTTGCCATTTCTTCGAGCGTTACCGGCGGCGGCAGATCGGGTCCGCGCAGCGTGATGGTGGCGGTGCGCGCCGGGCGGTCGATGGCCACGGTCACGGATTGATAGTCGCAGGTGTCGCCACTCCACTTCTTCTTCAGTGGGGTCAAAGCAATGCCGCTGATGCCAGATGGTCTGTCCGACCTTGCAGCGAACTCTCTTGCGCGGCTCGCGACGATCTCTTCCAGCTTCGGCGCCGCAACCACCTCGTCGACCAGGCGCCAGTCGACTGCGCGCTTGCCCTTGACCCCTTCTTCCGTCGTGCAAAATACGTCGGCGTGATCGCGGCGCACTTTTCTCTTGTCGGTGACGCGGGTTAGTCCGCCGGTACCGGGCAGCACCGCGAGCAGCGGCAGTTCGGGCAACGACACCGCCGACGAACCGTCATCCACCAGCATGATGTGATCCGCCGCCAATGCGAGTTCATAACCCCCGCCGGCGCACGATCCGGTCACGACGCAGATGGTCTTCTGCTTTGAATTTTCACTGGAATCTTCGATGCCGTTGCGGGTCTCGTTGGTGAATTTGCAGAAATTGACCTTGTCGGCATGGGTCGAACCCGCCAGCATGCGGATGTTGGCGCCGGCGCAGAACACGCGCGGCTTGCCGGACCGCAGCAGAATCACCTTCACCTCGGGATGTTCGAAGCGCAGCCGCTGCAGCGCGTCGGCAAGTTCGATGTCGACACCGAGGTCGTAGGAATTCAGCTTCAGAAGATATCCTTCGAACAGGCCGCCGTTCTCATCGACGTCCATCGCCAGCGTGGCGACATCGCCATCGACCGACAGTTTCCAATGCTTGTAGCGGGCGGGCTCGGTCTCAAAACCGATACGAGTCAAGCCGTTAGCAAGCTTGCGGGCGTGTTCTGCCATCCCTGAAATCCCGTTTTACGCTTGGTTTGTTGACATGCACTATAGTGCATGTTGGTCGAGAGTCCAGCGGAAACTTGGGACGTTTCCAAACCGACGCGCGCCGGCCCCGCCCTTCAAGACCGATCAAGATTCCGGCTTCGGCCCGTGGCCGCGATTATGCCGCAGACGCAGCGGTCTCGTGGCTCCGCAGGATGCGTCTGACGAAATCCGACACCATCTGCAGCGTGATGTCAGTCGCCTCGCGCGCGGGATTGTGTTTGACACCCGGCAGCAACGCGACGTCGACCGGGCAGTAGCATTCCTCCTGCGCGATCTCGATCTGGCGCACCGTGCCATATTGATCGTCCACCCCCTGCACGATCAGAATCGGCACACGGATGTAGGCAAGCTCCTCCGAAATATCCCATTGCCGGAAGTCGTTCTCGAGCCAGACATCATTCCAGCCACGGAACGCCACATCCACATTCGAGTGATATTTGGCGAGGCGCGTACGCAGATCGGCGCCGTTGTAGGCCTCGCGCGCCGCCGCGATCGATCTCACGCTGACATCTTCGACGATGAAGTGCGGAGCCATCAGCACCAGCCCGCGAACTCTGTGGTCCTGATGACTGCCGCCATAGATTGCCGCGATCGACGCACCGTCGCTGTGCCCGACCAGAATGCCACGCTGAAATCCGATCGCATCCAGCAAGCGCGGCAGGCTCTGACTTGCCTCTTCATGCATATAGGTGATCTGCCGCGGCAGCGGGACTGGCGATGATTTGCCATAACCGGCGCGCGAATAAACGAAAACGCCGCAGCCCGTCGCGGCCGCAAGCTTGTCCGGGAAGTCGCCCCACATGCCGACGCAGCCGAGCCCCTCGTGCAACATGACGAGCGTTGGCGCCGCATCCGGACGCGGCCCGATCATGCGATATTCCAGCGTTTCCGGGCCCAGATCGAGCAGCCCCTGATCGGCAAGCGCCGTCATTTCGTCCACTCCTGCACCAGGCGAAACAGCCGGTCGGCGCTTTGTTCGACCGTCAAGCCGGAGGTGTCGAGTTGCGCCTCGGCCTGGGCATAATCCTGCGAACGGGCTTCCAGGATGGCGACGAGATCGGCCATGGCCTCTCTGTTCTCGGACATCGGACGCATGTCGCCTTGCGCCATCACCCGGCTCATATGCTCCTGCGGTTGCGCCTTGACCCACACGGCATGCGCGCGGCGCAACAGCAGCGCATAGGTGTCCGGTGACGACACGATCCCGCCTGCGGTCGCGATCACAACCTTATCGTTGTTGCCAATTACCTTCTCCAGCGATGCGCGCTCATAGCGGCGGAAGGTCGAAACCCCCGACATCTCGATCAGCATGGAGATGTTGGCGCCGTATTCCTGCTCGACCACGCGATTGAGCTCCACGAACGGATAGCCCAGTCGTTGCGCGAGCATCTTGCCGAGCGTCGACTTGCCGGCGCCGCGCAAGCCCACAAGTGCAATCCGATTTGCGCGATCGGACTTCGCGCTTTGCAGGATGCGGTTTTCGATCAGTCCTTCAAGCGCGGGCCATTCCGACGGCGCGAGGCGGTTGACGAGTTCGACAATACGGCTCAGCCGTTCATGCCGGTCGTCGAGCGGAAGCAACTCGGTGATCGGGCTTTCCAGCGCATCCGCCACGGCCTTCAAAACGGTCAGCGAGGGATTGCCGTATCCGCCCTCGATCTGCGCCAGATAGCGCTCCGAAATGCCGGAATCGGCAGCCAGTTGGCGGCGCGTGATGCCACGGCGGGCCCGTCCACGACGCACCAGCCGCCCGACCGCCTCGGCGAAGGCCATGCTCGTAGAAGCCTGATTGCTCGGCCCGGGAGCAACCTTCTCGCGACGTTTTTCGTGAGTTTCGGACAAGAGGGCACCGTTCATGTTCTGACATGCACAATAGTGCACGCAATTCCATCCGCAACCCGGAAGCAGGCCCTCCTCGACTGAAGCAGGCCTCCTTGACTCTTGTCCATATGTCGAGAATTATCGACATATGGACTCGTCTGCCGCAATTCTCGCGCTTGCCGCGCTCGCGCAGCCGACACGGCTCGACGTGTTTCGCCTGCTGGTCAAGCATGAGCCGAAGGGGTTGCCGGCCGGCGACATCGCCAGGGGGCTGGCGGTGCCGCACAATACGATGTCCTCGCATCTCTCGATCCTGGAGCGTGCCGCTCTGATCGCATCCGAGCGGCAGGGCCGGTCGATCGTGTACCGAGCCAATCTCAACACGCTGCAGTCGATGACATTGTTCCTCTTGCAGGATTGTTGCGGCAGCGAGCCTTGGCTGTGCGCAGCGCTGATCGAATCGATCAAGCCGTGCTGCGCACCGAATGAAGAAAATGCCCGGGAGAAAACCCATGTCACGTCCCATGTCAGGTCCCATGTCTGATCGCGTGTTCAACGTCCTGTTCCTCTGCACCGGCAACAGCGCCCGCTCGGTCATCGCCGAGTCGATCCTGCGCAAGGAAGGGCGCGGACGCTTTCGTTCGTTTTCGGCGGGAAGCCAGCCGAAAGGCGAAATCAATCCTTACGCCCTCCGCGTGCTGGAGCGTGCCGAGTATCCGACCGACGGCCTGCGCTCGAAAAATTGGTCGGAGTTTGCGGCGGCGGACGCGCCCGTCATGGACTTTGTGTTCACCGTCTGCGACAGCGCCGCCGCCGAATCATGCCCGGTCTGGCCGGGCCAACCGATGAGCGCTCATTGGGGGATCGAGGACCCGGCCGCCGTGGATGGCACCGATCTCGAAAAGGAAGCCGCCTTCGTCAAGGCCCAACGCTACCTGAAGAACCGCATCGTCGCATTCGCCAACCTCCCGCTCGCGTCGATCGACCGACTCTCGCTCGGCGCCAGGCTGCGCGATATCGGCCGGCTCGACGGCTCGACATTCGGGCGCGAGAAGGCGAGTTGATGGCCGATTTCGATCTCCCGCGCCGGCTGGCTGCCGAAGCACTGGGAACCGGCCTCCTCGTCGCCACCGTCGTCGGCTCCGGCATCATGGCGGAGACGCTGACCAAGGATGTCGCGCTGGCGCTGCTTGGAAACACCTTGCCGACCGGCGCCATCCTGGTGGTGCTGATTACGATCCTCGGTCCGATCTCCGGCGCTCATTTCAATCCGGCAGTCACGCTGGTCTTCACGCTCAAGGGCGACCTGCCGATACGCGAGGGCGTGCTGTACGGGGCCGCGCAGATCGCAGGCGGCATCGCCGGCACCCTGGCTGCGCATCTGATGTTCGCGCTGCCCCTGATCGATTTTTCGCTCAAGACCCGCAGCGGCGGCCCGCAATGGTTCGCCGAAGGCGTTGCTGCGTTCGGGCTAGTCGCCACGATACTTGCGGGCATCCGCTTCCAGCGCGATGCGGTACCGTGGCTGGTGGGCCTCTACATCACCGCGGCCTACTGGTTCACGGCGTCCACGTCGTTTGCGAATCCGGCGGTCGCGATCGCGCGATCACTCACCAACACATTCTCCGGCATCCGGCCGGCCGACCTGCCCGGGTTCATTCTCGCCGAACTGTCCGGAGCCGTGATTGCCCTGCTGCTCATGTCATGGTTGCTGCGCACCAGCCGGGTCGCCGACCCGATACCGCAGGAGGCCAAGCTGTGACCGTCACGATCTATCACAACCCGAATTGCGGCACCTCGCGCAACACGCTGGCGATGATCCGGCAAAGCGGCGAGGAACCGTTGGTGATCGAATATCTGAAGACCCCGCCGAGCCGCGAGCGCCTGGTCGAGTTGCTGCGCAAGATGGATATGAGACCGCGCCAGCTTCTCCGCGAAAAGGGCACGCCCTATGCGCAGCTTGGTCTGGCCGATCCGAAATGGACCGACGACGAACTGATCGATTTCATGATGACGCACCCGATCCTGATCAATCGGCCGATCGTGGAAACACCGAACGGCACGCGCCTGTGCCGGCCGTCGGAGACCGTGCTGGAGATCCTGCCGAATCCGGAGATCGGGCGTTTCACCAAGGAGGATGGCGAGGTAGTGGGCGGGTAGGCGCAATCTCCCGCTCATTCCCGCGGAAGCGGGAATCCAGCGCCAATTTATCTAAAGGTCCATGGCCGAACCACCGCGCTGGGTCCCCGCCTTCGCGGGGACGAGCGGCCGAAACACAGAGGCACGAAGCGCCTCAAACCCCGAGATAGCGGTGCTGCACATCCGGCGCGGCGCCGAGTTCCTTCGACGTTCCGCTCCACACCGTGCGACCGCGCTCGATCATGTAGTGCCGGTCGGCGATGGCAATCAGGGCCGCCACATTCTTGTCGATGACAAGGATCGACTGCCCGGCCTGTTTCAGCCGTGTCAGGCATTGCCAGATTTCCTGGCGGATCAAGGGTGCCAATCCCTCGGTCGCTTCATCGAGAATCAGCAGCCGCGGATTGGTCATCAGCGCCCGCCCGATGGCGAGCATCTGCTGCTCGCCGCCGGAGAGAAGATTGCCCATCTGCGACGCGCGCTCGGCAAGGCGCGGGAAGAGCTCGATCACCGTTTCATAGGTCCAGGGGCTGGAGGAACCGGAAGTATTGGCAGCGGTCGCGATCAGGTTCTCGCGCACCGTAAGATTCGGAAAAATCTGGCGCCCTTCCGGCACCAGCCCGACGCCCATCTTCGCCACGCGATAGGACGGAAAGCCGCGGATATCCCTGCCTGCGAAACGGATGACGCCGGCGCGCGCCGGCGTCAGCCCCATGATCGAGCGTACGGTCGTGGTCTTGCCCATGCCGTTGCGACCCATCAGCGTGACCATCTCGCCCGCGGCGATGGCGAGCGAAAGCCCGAACAGCACCTGGCTGCGGCCGTAGCAGGTCTCGATGCCGGAGAGTTCAAGCAGCGTGTCAGCCATCGGCCACCACCGCTTCCTGCTCGCCGAGATAGGCCTGCCGGACATCCGCATTGGCACGGATTGCGTCCGGCAAGCCGGTCGCGATCACACGGCCATAGACCAGCACCGAGATGCGATCGGCGAGCGCGAACACCACCTCCATATCGTGCTCGATCAGGAGGATCGTGTATTGCTTCTTCAGCTCGAGCAGCGTTTGCACCATGGCTGCGGATTCTTCCGGGCCCATTCCGGCCATCGGCTCGTCGAGCAACAGCATGCGCGGCCTGGTGGCGAGCGCCATCGCGATCTCAAGCTGGCGATGCTCGCCATGGCTCATGCTCGACACCACGGTGTCGGCGCGATGCGAGAGGCCGACACGATCGAGCGCGGCACGCGCGGGGGCACGCAATTCTTCCTCGCCGCGAGCCTCGCGCCAGAAATGGAACGAGTGACCGGCATGCGCCTGCACCGCGAGCGCAACATTGTCGAGCGCGGTGAAGTCCTGAAACAGCGAGGTGATCTGGAACGAGCGCGCCAGCCCCATTATCGAGCGCTGGTAGGTCGGCAGCGCGGTGATGTCGCGGCCGGCAAAGACGATGGTGCCGCTATTGGGGTCGATCTCGCCGGTCAGCTGGCCGATCAGCGTGGTCTTGCCGGCACCGTTCGGACCGATGATCGCGTGCAGTTCGCCCTGAGGCACCGACAGCGTGATCCCGTCGGAGGCCAGCACGCCGCCGAAGCGTTTGGTAATGCCGTTGATGGCGAGCAGCGGTTCAGCCACGGCGGATTTTCTCCAGCAGTCCGTCGATGCCGCCCCGCGCGAACAGCACGACCAGCAGCAGCATGGGACCGAGAATCAGCGCCCAGTATTCCTTGGCCGCGACCACCGGCTTTCCCGTGATGAATTCGCCTACCGCGCCGATCATGCCCGGCAGGGTCTCTTCCAGCACCAGCAGCGCCACCGCACCGATCACGGGGCCCAGCACCGAACCCATGCCGCCCAGCACCGCCATCACGATCAGGTCGCCCGAGCGGGTCCAGTGCATCATGGCCGGGCTGACGAAGTCGGTCTGGTTGGCGAGCAGGATTCCGGCGAGCCCGCACAGCACGCCCGCGATCACGTAGCAGGTCAGCCGATAGCGATAGGCCGGAAAGCCGATCGCGCGCATGCGGCGCTCGTTGGAACGTGCCCCCTGGATCACCATGCCGAAGCGCGAATTGACGATGCGCCAGACAAGGTAGCAGGTCGCCATCAGACACACGAAACAGAGATAATAGAAGGTGGTCTTGTCGGACAGATTGATCAGCCCGGCAAAGTCGCTGCGCTGATAGATCGTCAACCCGTCATCGGCGCCGTAGCGGTCAAGGCTGACGCCGACATAATAGATCATCTGCGCGAAGGCGAGCGTGATCATGATGAAATAAACGCCGCGCGTGCGCAGCGACAGGGCGCCGGTCGCGAGCGCGAACAGCGCGCAGGCGATCAGGGCGACGGGCCACTGGATGAAGCCGGAATTGATGCCTTCATGCGCCAGGATACCGACCGCGTAACCGCCGATTCCCAGATACGCGGCATGGCCGAAACTGACCATGCCACCGAAGCCCATGATCAGATTGAGGCTGACCGCGGCGATCGCGAGGATGACGATGCGGGTGAACAACGTCATGATGAAGACGTCGCCGGTCATCTGCGAGTAGACCGGGATCAGCGCGAGGAACAGCAGCAGCGCGCCGACCAGGATATTGCGGACGGTCAGCGCCTTCATTTGCTGGCCGCAGGAAACAGTCCCTCCGGCCGCACGACCAGAATGACCGCCATCACCAGATAGATCAGCATCGAGGACAGCGCCGGGCCCGCGGTCGAGGCAGCCGCGTTCGACAGGAACAGCTTCAGCACGTCGGGCAGGAAGGCGCGCCCGACCGTGTCGATCATGCCGACCAGGATCGAGGCGACGAAGGCGCCGCGGATCGAGCCGATCCCGCCGATGATGATGACCACGAAGGCAAGGATCAGGATGTTTTCGCCCATGCCGATCTGCACGGTCAGGATCGGCGCCTGCATCATGCCCGCCAGGCCTGCGAGCGCCGCGCCCATGCCGAACACAAAGGTGTAGAGCAGCTTGATGTTGATGCCGAGCGCGCCGATCATCTCTCGGTTTGACGCGCCGGCGCGGATCAGCATGCCGACACGGGTGCGCATCACCACGACATACAGGAGAAACGCAACCGTGAGCGCCACGGTGATGATCATCAGCCGGTAGGTCGGGTAAAAGACGCCGGGGAATATCTCGAAGCTGGTATTGAGCCAGGCCGGCAGCGGCAGGCTCATCCCGGCGGGTCCCCAGACCAGCCGGACGAACTCGTTGAAGAACAGCAGCAGGCCGAAGGTCGCGAGCACATGGTCGAGATGGTCGCGGCCATACAGCCTGCGCAGCGCGATGACCTCCACCGCCATGCCGACGGCGAGCGTCGCGACCAGCGCCAGAATGACGGCGAACACGAAGCTGCCGGTCAGCGCGGCGAAGGTCGCGGCGAAATACGCGCCGATCATGTACAGCGAACCATGCGCGAGGTTCACCAGATCCATGATTCCGAAGACCAGCGTCAGGCCGGCTGCCAGAAGAAACAGCAGCAGGCCGAATTGCAGGCCGTTCAGGGACTGTTCGATGAAGAGAAGCATTGCCCTGAATGCCGCCCCCCGCGGCGCAGAGTGGAGTGTCGAGGATTCTTCGAAGAGGCCGTGCAAGAAAAAGGCCGGATTGCGGGTCGCGCACCCGCCGTCCGGCCGTCTAGCACATCACCACTTCATCGGGCACTTGTCGTGGAAACGGTCCTGACTGTCCTTGACGATGGTGGCGACCGTCTTGAGGCCAAGCGTGCCGTCTTCCTTCTTCACCACATCCTGAAGGTAGAAATTCTGGATCGGGATATGGTTGTTGCCGTACTTGAACGGCCCGCGCACCGACGGGAAGTTCGCCTTGCGCATCTCGTCGCGCATGGCGTCCTTCTTGCTGAGGTCGCCCTTCACCGCCGTCACCGCGCTGTTGATGAGCTGGGCAGCGTCATAGGCCTGTGAAGCGTAGAACGAGGGCGAGGTCTTGTACTTGGCGCGGAAATCCGCGACGAACTTCTTGTTTGCGTCAAACGGCAGGTCGTTGACCCATTGCTGCGCACCGGGCACGCCCAGCGCGAGATCCTTCTGCAGCGGCAGCGACAATTCGTCGATGGTGAAGGCGGTGTAGAGCGGGATCTGGCCCTTCAGGCCCTGCTGCGCATATTGCGTGAGGAACTGCACGCCGGCCGCACCCGGATAGAACACGAATACCGCGTCGGGCTTGGCGGCGCGCGCCTTCGACAATTCGGCCGAGAAATCCAGCTGGTCCGGCCACTTCGTCAGATCCTGACCAACCACCTTGCCCTTGAAGGTCGACTGAACGCCCGACAGCATGTCCTTTCCGGCGGCATAGTTCGGACCGATCAGATAGACCGACTTCACCCCCTTCTGGTTCATGTATTCGCCGACGGCCTGCGGCGTCTGGTCGTTCTGCCAGGAGGTCGAGAACACATAGGGCGAGCAGAGCTGGCCGGCGAGTTGCGACGGGCCGGCATTGGCGACCACGGTCAGCGTCTTGGAATCGACGATCGGCTTCAGCGAGGCGAGCAGCACGTTCGACCAGATATAGCCGGCGATGAAGTCGACCTTGTCGGATTCGATCAGCTTCTCGGTCTTCTGCTTGCCGACGTCCGGCTTCAGCGTGTCGTCTTCGTAGATCACCTCGACCGGACGGCCGCCGATCTTGCGCCCCATATGGTCGAGCGCGAGCTCGAAGGCGTTGCGCATGTCATTGCCGATCACCGCGGTGGGGCCGGAAAAGGTCGAGACGAACCCGATCTTGATGGGTTTGTCCTGGGCCAGGGCCGGCCCAGCGGCGAGCGCGAGCGCCGCGCCGGCTGCAATCAATGATCTCTTCATGTTCAGTTCCTCCTTTATTGGGCCGCCCGCTTGAGCATGCCTTTCATCCTATTGAACTGTTCCGGTAACCGGAAGCCCCGTGGCCGCGCGACATTGCGCTGCGGTTAAGGCGCGAGCCCAGTCGCTGGTCTTTCTCTCAACCTCCCGGCCCTTCCGCGCGCAGCCGGAAACGCTGGATTTTGCCGGTCGCCGTCTTCGGCAGATCGGCGCGAAACTCGATCCAGCGCGGATATTTGAACGGTGCGAGCATCGCCTTGACATGATCCTGCAGGACCCGGGCGAGCGCATCGCAGGCCTTGCCCTGCTCCTTCAGCACGACAAAGGCTTTCGGCTTGATCAGCCCGTCGCCGTCGAGCCATGCGACCACGGCGCATTCCAGCACGTCGGCATGGCTCTGCAGCGCGCCTTCCACCTCGAAAGGCGACACGTAGAGGCCGGAGACCTTCAGCATGTCGTCATTGCGGCCGCAATAGACGAAGTAGCCTTCCTCATCCTGCAGATATTTGTCTCCCGAGCGCGTCCATTCGCCCATGAAAGTGTGACGCGAGCGCTCGCGGTTGTTCCAGTACATGATCGCGCTGCTCGGCCCGTTGATCAGGAGTTCGCCCATCTCGCCCGGCTTCACGGGCTGGCCGTGCTCGTCGATCAGCTTGAGCATGTAGCCCGGAACCGGCTTGCCGGTGGTACCGTATTTCGTGGCGCCGGGCGCATTGGACAGAAAGATATGCAGCATCTCGGTCGAGCCGATGCCGTCGAGGATGTCGCATCCGTAGGTCTCGCTCCAGCGCCTGCCGACATCGGCCGGCAAGGCTTCGCCCGCGGACACGCAGCGGCGGAACGACGTCAAGGCCGGCGAAATTGCCGACGAACTCGCAAGATACCCCGCATAGAAGGTCGGCACGCCATAGAACACGGTGACGCGATGCTTGCGCAACAGACCGGTCACGCTGTCCGGCGTCGGCCGCTCCTCCATCAGTACCGTGGTGGCGCCGGCCGACATCGGGAAGGTCAGGGCGTTGCCAAGTCCATAGGCAAAGAACAGCTTGGCCACCGAATAGCAGATGTCGTCCTCGCGAAGATCGAGAATCGGCGCGGCGTAAAGATCGTTGGTCAGCTTCAGGCTCGCATGAACATGCACCGCGCCTTTCGGCTTGCCGGTCGAGCCCGAGGTGTAGAGCCAGAAGGCGATGTCGTCGCGGGTGGTCGGGGCGGTGTAGTCTTCGGGCTGGGTCTCGGCCAGAGCATCGACCAGACACTCGTGGCCAAACGTCTCGGCGCCGTGCACGATCACATGTTCGAGGTCCGGCAATTTGCCGATCAGATTTCTGAATTTCGGGTACAATTCCTCCGACACCACCAGCATCCGGGCGCGGCTGTCGGATAGCATGAACGCGTAGTCGCTCTCGGTCATCAGGGTATTGACCGGAACGGCGATCACGCCCGCCTTCAATGCGCCGAGAAAGACGATCGGCCACAGCACGTCATCCAGCATGCACATCAGAATGCGTTCTTCGCGCCGGATGCCCTTGGCGCGCAGCAGCGTTCCAAATGATGCCGCCTCCAATGCGAGCTTTTCGTAGGTAAGGACAACGTGCGAATCGATGAAGGCCGGCTTCCCGGCACGGCCCGCGGCGAGATTCGATTCAAGAATGTCGGCAGCGAAATTGTAGTCGCGCGGGATTTCGCGGGGCCGGTGCGTCCCGGTGATATCGTGACGTCCGAGCGACGCCGCTGCCGCAGCCTGAGCCATGTCGATCCCGCTTGTCGTTCCCGCTTGCCGGCTTCTTGTTATGTCCGGCGATGTCCGGCCGGACCAGTTCGATCCATTCCAAACATGAACTATAATGCATGCCGCGTTTGGTCCGTCAATTCCCGGCCGCAAACCGGCGCCAAGCCGTTGGATCCTCATCGATTTTTGTGCCGGATCGCGATCGTGCTAGGCCGATGGAAACGACGATTCACGATTGAAATCGCCCGGGAGACAACGACCGATGCTGACCAGCCGCGACCGCATCCTGACCACCCATGTCGGCAGCCTGCCGCGCAACGACAAGCTCACTGACCTGCTGATCCGGCGAGAGGCGGGCGAAGCGATCGACAAGGCGCTGCTTTCCGCCGAAATGGACCGGGCGGTAAACGAGGTCGTGGCGAAGCAGAAAGCTGCGGGCATCGATATCGGCAACGACGGCGAGCAGCAACGGGTCGGCTTTCAGACCTATGTGCCGGAGCGCATGTCGGGCTTTGCCGGCGAGTCCAAACGCAAGGTCGGCAAGGATTTTGCGGAAACGCCCGAACTGATCGAACAGTTCATGCGCCGCTTTCCCCGGCGCGGAAAAATTTCAAACGCACCGCAGGCACAGGCCGAGGTCAAGTATCACGACGTCGGCCAGATCAAGGACGAGATCGCCCGCTTCCGCCGTTGCGCACCGAAGGGCACCTTCGCGGAAGACTTTGCCACCGCACCCTCGCCGGGCATCGTCGCAACCACGCTGCAGAATGTGTTCTACGATAGCCACGAAAAGTATCTGGACGCGCTCGCGCGCGAATTGCGCCACGAATACATGGCGATCCATGACGCAGGACTGATCCTGCAGATCGACGCGCCCGATCTTGCGATGGAACGCACCATGATGTTCCAGGACCTGTCCGAGGCAGAATTCGTGAAGATGTGCGAATTGCATCTGCATGCGATTAACAAGGCGGTGGAGGGAATCCCGCGCGACCACTGGCGGCTGCATGTATGCTGGGGCAACTGGGAAGGCCCGCACGAGCACGACGTGGCGCTCGGCACCATCCTGCCGGTCCTGAATGCCACCACGGCCGGCGCGCTCTCGATTGAATTTGCCAATCCGCGCCATGCCCATGAATACGACGCAATCAGGAAAGCCGGCTGGCCGAAGGACATGATCCTCATTCCCGGGGTGATCGAATCGACCAGCAATTTCGTCGAGCATCCCGAGGTGGTGGCGCGGCGGATCGCCGAAGCGGTTGCCGTGGTCGGCGACCGCGAGCGCGTCATCGCCTCGACCGATTGCGGCTTCGGCACCTTCGCCGGCCGCGAATGGGTCGCGGGCTCCGTGGTGTGGAAGAAGCTGAAGGCGCTGCGCGAGGGGGCAGATATCGCATCGGGCAGACTGTGGGGCAAAAGGAGCGCGGCGTAGAGAGCTCGTGTGCCCCGGATGCAGGCGGCAGAAAGCGGGTAGCGATGATCATACTCTACGATTTCGGCAACTCTGTCTGCTGCCAGAAGGTGCGCATCACACTGCGCGCGAAAGGTCTGGAGTGGCGGTCCGTCAGGGTCGACCTGTTCAAGGGCGAGCAATACGACCCAGAATATCTGAAATACAATCCGAAAGGCGTGGTTCCGACCCTCGTGCATGACGGCACGCCAGTCATCGAATCGACGCTGATCTGCGAATACCTCGACGACACCTTTCCCGACCCGCCGCTGGTCCCGAAGGAACCGGCGCAGCGCGCGCGCATGCGCCTGTGGAGCAAGATGGTGGACGAAGGCCTGTTCGAAGGCGTGGCCGAGATCAGCTTCTCCGCGATGTTTCGCGAAAAGATGAAACACATCGGGCCGGAGCTGCGCGAGAAGCGCTACCGCAATGTCGGCGATCCGCGCCGGCGGGACCGGGTCAGGTCGACCTACGAACACGGCGTGCAGTCGCCGTTCGTGCTGCATGCGGTCTATGCCTATGAGAAGGCGTTCAGGCTGCTCGAGCAGACGCTTGCGGCGGGCGGTCCCTGGGTGGTCGGCAAGAACCCGACGCTCGGCGACATCAGCCTGATGCCCTTTGCCGCACGGCTGGACTACCTCGGTTTGCTGGATCTCTGGACCGCGGACCGGCCGCATGTGCAGCAATGGTGGGCCATGGCGCGCGAATGGCCGAGCTTCAAATCCGGCCTCTCAGATCTGCTTTCGGAGGCGGAATTTGCGGATATGAAATTCCACGGCCCCTCGATCCGCGACGATCTGAAGGGGCTGCTGGAGGGGCTGCGAAGGGACATGGCGGCCCCGCGGTGACGGCGCTATAACACGCGTACCAACGGGTGCCCGCCATGGCACTCCACCAAGATCAAGGGAGGCCCGCATGGACCAGACCGCCATCCGCAAGGTCAGCGCCGAAGACATCAATCCGCGTTACAATTGGGGCCGTGCCCTGCCTTCGCTCGGCATCATGGGGGTGGATTTCGAGGAGCGGGTCGATTACCGCCGCCTCCACAATTACAGGCTCTCCCGCGCCCGCATGGCGCTGGACAATTCCGACCTCGGCGCGCTGCTGGTCTTCGACGTCAACAACATCCGCTACATCACCTCGACCAAGATCGGCGAATGGGAGCGCGACAAGCTCTCGCGCTGGGCGCTGCTGACCCGCGACTCCGCCGATCCGATCATCTGGGACTTCGGCTCGGCCGCCGTTCACCACAAACTCTATTCGCCGTGGCTGAAGCCGGACAATTGCAAGGCCGGCCTGATCGGTCTGCGCGGCACCGTGCATCCCGATTTCGGGCTGATGAAGCGGCATGCCGAGGAGATCGCCGCGATCCTGCGCGAGCATGGCGTCGCCGACATGCCGCTCGGCGTCGACATCATCGAGCCGCCGATGATGTTCGAACTGGAGAAGACCGGCCTGAAAGTCCAGGACGGCCAGCAGGTGTTGCTGGAGGCGCGCGAGATCAAGTCGATCGACGAGATCGCGCTGCTCAATCGCGCTGCCGCGATGGTCGACGGCGCCTATGACCTGATCAACGAGAAGCTGCGGCCGGGCGTGCGCGAAAACGACATCGTCGCCGAGGTCAACAAGTTCCTCTACACCCACGGCTCCGACGACGTCGAAGCGGTGAACGCGATTTCCGGCGAGCGCTGCAATCCGCATCCGCACAATTTCACGGACCGCCTGATCCGTCCGGGCGACCAGGCCTTCTTCGACATCCTGCAAAGCTTCATGGGCTATCGCACCTGCTATTATCGCACCTTCAACGTGGTGCGGGCGACCGACTCACAGCGTGACGCCTACAGGAAGGCGCGTGAGTGGCTCGACAATGCGATGGATCGCATCAGGCCAGGCGCCTCCACCGCGCATATCGCCGAGGCCTTTCCGGTCGCGGGCGAGTTCGGCTTCCCCGACGAGATGAGCGCCTTCGGCCTGCAATTCGCACATGGCCTCGGCCTTGCGCTGCATGAGCGGCCGATCATCTCGCGGGTGGTGTCGATGGATCACCCGACCGAGATCAAGGAAGGCATGGTGTTCGCGATCGAGACCTATTGTCCGGCGACCGACGGCTATTCCGGCGCGCGCATCGAGGAAGAGGTCGTGGTCACCGACAAGGGCTGCAAGGTGATCTCGCTGTTCCCGGCCGAGGACCTGCCGATCTCGGCGAAGTATTGAGATCGCCTCCGATCATTCCTCCTTTGCCAGCGCCGCGCGCAATTGCGCGGCGCGCGCGTGATAGCCTTCGGCGTTCCCATAATCATCGAACGACATGTAGCGCGGATGCGAACCGATGACGCGGCGCGCATGCTTGATCGGACACCAATATTGCTCGGTGCGGGCGGCGATTTCGCGGACATAGGCGATCAGGCAATTGGCGTAGGAGCAATAGGCACAGTTCAGCTTTTCCAGCGCGTTCAGATAGGCCAGATGATGCCGGTCGAACACGAAATAGTCGGAGCGCCGCACTTTCGGAATGCCGTAGACCGGAAAGCAGATGGCCTGATAGACCGAAACGAACAGGTCGAGCACGAACAACGGCACGATCAGCGCATAGATTACCGGGGCGGTCAGGATCACCAGCGGATTGGCATTCCAGAGATAGGTCAGCAGCGCGGTCTTCAGCTCGCGGTGCCGGCGCAGCAATTCCCTTTCGAACGCGACGCGGCCGTTTTCCATTCCGATGCGAAGTCTGGCCCGCTGGCGCGCCAGTTCGGCGTCGATCTCGGCTTCCAGATCACGGATTCTCTTCGTCAGTTCGGCAATCGGCGTGTGGTCCATCGTGGCGCTCCTGCGCGAGCAGTCTGCATGCTCTCGCGGCGGGAGTCCCGCGCAAATGCCGACGGCGGCGGCGCCGCAAGCCTGAGACGGGTGAGCAAGGTCGCATGATCCAGCGGCCCTTGCGCCCGCAATTCCGCGCACCATAGTTACAGGCTGCGAAATGCCGGCGGAGCGGCCGCCGGCCGCGGTCAGGTCTGGAGAACACGCATGGCGACGAGCCTCAAGGCGATGATGGAAGCGGCGAATGCAAGCGTTCCGCGCCTTACGCCCGAGCAAGCGAAGGACATGATGGGCCGCGACAATGTCGTCGTCGTTGACGTGCGTGACGCCAAGGAGCTGGACGCGAGCGGCAAGGTTGCCGGCGCGGTCCACATTCCGCGCGGCCTGCTGGAGTTCAAGGCCGATCCGGACTCGCCCGCACGCGACCCCAATCTCGACACCGACAAGACCGTGATCTTGTATTGCGGCTCCGGCGGACGTTCGGCGCTGGCCGGCAAGACCCTCCAGGATCTCGGCTACACCAAGGTCTACAATCTCGGCGCGTTCAAGGACTGGGCCGAAAGCGGCGGTCCGATCGACCGCGTTTGAGCGCGATCCGCGGAACGCACCAGTGGCCGATCGAGCGCGCAAGGCGTCCCGGTTCGGCTGTCTGATCCCCATCGGCCTGGCGCTACTGATGCTCGTTGCGCTTCCTTATTCCCTCATCGCTTTTCTGTTCTGGGCGGCGGATGGAAGCTGGGATTTCGAAGGACGCGACAATCTGCGCTACTGGCTGTTCGTGAAAGGCTCGCGCCTCGACCGGCTCGGGCTTGTTTCGCCGGCCGCGACGCCACCGGCCTACAGCGTCAGACTGCAGGAAGGGACTTTTCCCGGCTGGACGGTCGTGACCTATCGCAGCGCGGTCGCGCCGGAAGCGATCGCGCGCGCCTATGCCCAGCGCTGTCGCGATATCGGCTTGAAGGTGACGCGTGGGCCGCAGGCCAGACTCCTTGATGGCGACGAGACCGGGGCCGAGCTGGTGTGCGAGATCGAGCCCTATCTGGACGTCCAGATCTACGCCGGGCGCAAGCCGGGCGACAGTGTGTCGTTAGTCAGCGTCCGGGTCTGGGGAAGCGATTGATGGCGAGGTGAAATCGCTGTCGTTCTCGCATAAGCTAGGTGCGGACCTCCGGGATCATCATGAGCCAGTATCCAACCCCGAACTACCGCAATCCAAAACAGGCGGCGGCGCATCGCGCCTACATGATCCGCACCATTCTGTGGCTCGCGGCGATCCCGCCGGTGCTTTTCCTGCTGATGGTCTACGGCTACAGCGATCAGGCGCCGGCTTTCCTGCGTGACCTGACCGCGCAGCTTGATGGTGCGTTCGGCCGGCCGGTCTGGTCGCTGATCGCACCGGCATCGAAATAGCGGCAAAAACCGGACGAACGCGTCCGCTCGTGGGGCATGAAACGGCTCATGCGAATACGCTGGCGCGTCGTGGCCTTGCGTCTTCCGGGTCGTGAGATTCCAACCGGCCACAAATCCGGAAACCGGTCAGCTGGTAACACAATTATAAGTTGTTACTTGGAATAAATCTACTGTTGATTTGTACAACCGGAGATAGTGATCTTTCTTGGCCTACAAGGGAGGGAAGGATGTCGATACGACGCTATCTCAGCGCAACGCCATTGTTGATGTGCAGCGTTCTGATGACCGGTGAGGGCGCCACCCAGGACCTGCATCCGGCGATGAACCATCCGGACAAGTTCGCATGGGGCCTGTTCTTCGCCCTCAATCATCCTGCCGATCTGAAGGCGGATCGGGGCACACCAGACGGCAAGAAGAAACTGGGCGATCCGGGGATCACCGTCTGGGAAACCTGGAAACTCGCGAGAACCGAAGTCTTCCTGCCGAATGCATGCAAGCCCGCAGGCTGGAAGGCTCCGCCGGCGGCGCCTGCGCGTGTCGCCGCGCTGGCGAGAGGCCTCGAGAGTGCGCGCGCGAGCGTTGATCAGCGCAAGGTGTTCGATCCTCCGAAGTTCAGCGAAGATGCCGCGCGGACGATCGGCGCATCGGTCGAGCGCAACAGCTTCGAACCGGCGAATCTGGCGCTGGCGCGCGCATTCTCGCCCACCAGGCTTGCCGCGACGGTCGACGCCGGAGAACTCGGAAACGAGACTCGCATGAACAGGGAGGCTTTCGAGTTCATCGTCGACAGGAACCTCTACAGCATCGATGGCCAGGAGAAGGCTCTCGACGACAACACCGCGATCGACTTCCCGGTCGCCGCGAAGGAGATCAAGGCCGCCTGGCGCCTGTTCACGGATCGGGAACTCGATCCGACGCTGAACTTCCGGGATTTGAACGGCAATAGCGCGATCGAAGATGACGAGCGCGGCCTGCGGCTGCTCGAACGGACCTATCATATCGGCTACGGCGTGGTGAGGAACGAGAAGATCGGAGCGGACGAGGTTCGTCCGTTCGGGCTGGTCGGGCTGCACATCATCACGAAGGACATCCCGAACTGGTTCTGGGCCACGTTCGAGCATGTGGAAAATCCACAAGCCAGTGTCGGAAGCCTGGACCGTCACAGTCCGGCCGGAAAGGGCTATCCGCCCGAGGCCGAGGGAACGGTGTGGCAATATTACCGGTTGCGCGGAACGCAGACTGATTTTGTCACGCCGACGGGGCGTCCAACCGTGCTGGCCAACACGCAAATCGAAGGATCGTTTCAGGAATCATCGTCCTGCATCACCTGTCATGCCCGTGCGAGCATCGGCAGGCGCCTCGACAACATCCGGGTGGATGGCGGAAGACAGCTGTTCGCTCCGGGAACTTTCGTGCCGCCTTCCGCACAGGTTGCGCGACCGCCGGCCGCCGAGCGAGGCTATCCTTTCGGGGCAACGCGTCTGAGCGTGTTCGAGGACCTGCGTGCCGCCTTCCCGTTTCCCGCGCTGAGTCCGCGGGATCCTCTCAACGACGGCCGCTCGATCCTATTCTTGCGAGGGTCCGTGGGCGTACCTGATCCCGCGCTCTTCGCAGCGATGGGCACACCGGGGTCGCAATTCGCGCAGCTCGACTTTGTCTGGGCGCTCCGGCGGGCATTTCGGGCCGACCCGTCGAAGTGTCCGCCCGCTCAGTGAGCCCTTCAACGGGATCGCACTCATCGCCGCCACAACGAGAAACGGCCCGCATCGCTGCGGGCCGTTTTCTTGCGTTCCGGATTCTGGCCGCGCTACTGGCGCTGGACCGCTGACCGCGATGCCGGCTGCGCCGTGCGCTGCGCCGGTGCCCGCCTTT
The DNA here is from genome assembly GCF_050250235.1 of Pseudorhodoplanes sp. Classification (GTDB taxonomy): domain Bacteria; phylum Pseudomonadota; class Alphaproteobacteria; order Rhizobiales; family Xanthobacteraceae; genus Pseudorhodoplanes. The sequence goes on along the minus strand of NZ_JBFWPA010000013.1, from coordinate 43,170 downwards.
GCTGGGATTGCGCTGCCGGAGCCTGCTGGAAGCCCCCGAAGCCCCAGCTGAAGGAATTGGCCGGCTTGCCCCTCGGATTGAGATCCGCCATCCGCTTGATGAAGGTTTCAGGCAGATACATGTTCGGATTGGGCGAATCGAGCCCGATATGCCGCGCGATATCGGCGGCGAAGGCGTTGCAGTTATAGGTCGTGGCGTGCCAGGTCTTCTTGGTCGCCTGCAGGTGCTTGATGTAGGCCAGCGCCTTGCGGTACTCGGCCTCGGTCAGGGTCACGCAGAAGCGGGCTGTCAGATATTGCTCGTCCTGGTCGCCCCATGACGGACCGGTTTCGGATTCAACCGGCACCATCATGCCTTGCAGGTAGACATTGGGATCGTCGCCCTTCGGGTGCAGGCCGGCAATCTGGTAGCCGGCAAAGCGATTGCCGCCGCCGAGCCGCCCATGAAGAACGAAGGTGTGGCCGTAGCTGACCGCGGTGCGCGAACGGAACTCGACGAAATAGGGCTTGCCCGGCGCACGAACGCCGTTGCAGCCGACCGATGTCACCGGCATCTTGATCGGTTCGCGTTTCGGGCCCTGCGTCGTCACCTGCCGCGCCGGCTTCTGCTTCGGCTTCTCGCCGGTGACATTGATTGCAGGCAGGGTGGACCCGGTGGTGGCCGGGGCCGGGGTCTGGGGTGCACGCGCGGTCCGGGCCTGTTCAGCCGGCTTGGCCGCCGCAGGAGCAGCCGCCGGCGCCGGAATTGCGGAAAGCTGCCCGGCAGCCGCGGGAGCAAAGCGAACCCCGACGGAGCCGCTGGCCTCCTGCGCGACCGCCCCGCCGCATCCGAACGAGAGGATGGAAGCCGCTGCAATCGCCGTGGCGGCCCTTCCAAGAAGAACCCCTCGCCGCGCGGCCGGTTTGTCAGCGGCCGGATTGAATGTTGTCTGCATTGACGCTCCCCGAAAGCTGCATCACCCATCTCACGCGGGGGCGGCTGCCGAAGTCAACCCGCCCGTAGCAACCAGCCCGCTTGATCGGTCCGACTCCGACGCAGTGTTCCGCTTCTGCCACAACTGCCGCCCCGCCCGCGGGACGAGACCAGCACAATGCCTGAAACCGAAAATGTCCAAACAAGAAAAGACAAAGTCAAAGCGGAACGGGGTCAGAAGGCCTTAAGCCGAAAAGCACTTACGCAAGAAGCATCCACCAAAAAGCCCGAAAATCCGGGCCAAAATGCAAAAACGGCCTATGCGGCGGAAGCCGCATACGCCGATTTTCTGCACACACCAGTATGCTCCGCACCAAATCAGTGATCTGGGCAGCCAACGGAAAGGTATAGAAAGGGGCCGGTTCGAAGACCGGCCCTTTCTCGACCGAAGCCGTTAGTACTTGGCGACGACCGGCGCCTTGCCGACCGGTGCCTTGCCATACATGGTGCAGCCAGCGGCGCTCAAAAGAGCAAGCACCGCAACGGTTGCCATCAGACACTTCTTCATTGGGAGCCCCCAGGTGAATCAACGAAGCCACGTTAAAGGCGCATGACCGAAGCCACTAGTGCATTATTGCCACACACGGTTAACTAAATAACCAAAAGGTTCGGCTTTCCACCGCGCCGTCGGACTCACTCGACGTCGGACATTAACGGAATACCGCTTCCGTCCGGCACGGTGCTCTTTCTGCACCGGCGGCCCGTCCCAGCGGCGCCCCAAGCGAGCTGATCCACGCTGCGGCGCAATCTGCCGCCGGCCTTTCCTCGGCACGCGGGATCATGAGACAACGATGCTGCTCCGGATGCCGCTGGTGTCCGACCGCAGTCCGACGAACCGAAGGCGCCGATGCGTATCCGTCTCCTCCTTGCTGCGATGATGGGATTACCCGCCCTCGCCGCCGCGTCCGACATTTCCGTCCGGGAAATCCGCAGCGACGACACCCTTCTGATGATGGGACGCCATCGCTTCGACAATGGCCGCGTTGTCAACCTTACCGTCGGGATCGGCAGCGGCGCGTTTCATCATCCGGACGATCCGCCGAATGCGATCTGGACCATCGGGGATCGCGGACCCAATATCGCGTGCGGTGAAATCAAGCGGGTTGCGCAGATGGAGATCGCCGCCTGCCGCGAGACCAGGAACGGACGCGTCTATCTCGCGCCATCCTACGCGCCGTCGATCTATCGGCTGATCCTCACGGACGCCGGCACGTTCCGCATCACCGATGTCATTACCCTGAAGGATCGCGACGGGACCCCGCTGAACGGCATGCCCAATCCACTGCAAGCGGCAACCACCGAGATCCCCTTCACCGGAAGCGGCAAACCGCTCGCACAGGAGCTGAATGGCATCGACGCGGAGGCGCTGATCCGGCTGACTGACGGCACCTTCTGGGTGGCGGACGAGAATGCACCGTCGATCGTTCATGTGTCCGCGGACGGACGGATTATCACCCGCCATGTGCCCCAGGGAATCGAGGCAGACTATGCGAACGCCCGCTATGACGTGGTCGGCACGCTGCCGGCGATCCTTGCCAAACGTCAGTTGAACCGCGGGATCGAGGCGCTTGCGGTCTCGCGGGACGAACGCTTCCTGTTCTTCGCTCTGCAGAGTCCGCTCGCCAATCCGGATACGGAAGCGGCCCGGACGTCGCGCAATGTACGGCTGTTCCAGATCGAGCGGACCTCGATGCAGATCGTGGGCGAATATGTCTACGTGCTGGACGATCCGAAGACATTCGGGCGCGACCCGTCGGGCAGGCAGGCCGATCCGCGCATCAGCGAAATGACGGTGATCGAAACCAACCATCTGGTCGTGCTGGAACGGACCGAAGCCACCACCAAGCTCTACGAGATCGATCTTGGCAAGGCGACCAACATCCATGGTACGCCCTGGGACCGGATTTCGACTTCGCCCTCGCTGGAGCAGGTCAACCTCGCCGAAGCCATGATCGTACCGGTGAGCAAGGCGTTGCGCTTCGATGGCGCCGACTTCCCAAAGATCGCACGCAAGACCGAGGGCGTCGCGGCTCTCCCGGACGGCACGCTGGTCCTCATCAACGACGACGACTTCGGGATCGAGGGCGCCCGCACACAGATCATCGTGGTGCGCGGGCTTGACTTCCGCGGCCCGCAATAGCGCGCCGGCGGCCCCCAATGCGCATACACAAGATCGCGGCGATCGGCGGCGACGGCATCGGGCCCGAGGTCATTGCCGCGGGCCTTCAGGTGCTTGACGCCTGCGCCAGGCGCGAAGGCGGCTTTGCTCTCGACGTGACCGATTTCGACTGGGGCTCGGATTATTACCGCAAGCACGGCGTGATGATGCCGCAAGACGGCACCGATCGGCTCCGCAGATTCGATGCGATCTATTTCGGCGCGGTCGGCGCGCCCGACATTCCCGATCACATCACGCTGTGGGGGCTGCGGCTCGCGATCTGCCAGCCGCTCGATCAATACGCCAATGTGCGGCCGACCCGCATTCTGCCCGGCATCGTGAGCCCGCTGCGCAATGTCAGCGGCCCCGAGATAGACTGGGTGATCGTGCGCGAGAATTCCGAAGGCGAATATGCCGGCGTCGGCGGGCGCGTGCACAAGGGACTGCCGGAAGAGGTCGCGACCGATGTCGCGATGTTTACCCGTGCCGGCGTGACGCGGATCATGCGCTTTGCCTTCGAACTGGCGCGCTCGCGTCCGCGCAAGCTGCTGACGGTGGTGACGAAATCCAACGCGCAGCGCCACGGCATGGTGATGTGGGACGACATCGCGGCCGAGGTCGCGCGCAATTATCCCGACGTGACATGGGACAAGATGCTGGTCGATGCCATGACCATGCGCATGACGCTGCGCCCCGAGACGCTGGACACCATCGTCGCAACCAACCTGCATGCCGACATCCTCTCCGATCTCGCCGCCGCACTTGCAGGATCGCTGGGGATCGCGCCGACCGCGAACCTCAATCCGGAGCGGCACACGCCCTCGATGTTCGAGCCGATCCATGGCTCGGCCTTCGACATCACCGGCAAAGGCATCGCGAACCCGATCGGCACGTTCTGGACCGGCGTGATGATGCTCGATCATCTCGGGGAAAAAGCGGCCGCGGCGCGGCTGATGAAGGCGATCGAGCGGGTCACCGCCGATCCCAATCTGCATCCGCCCGATCTCGGCGGAACCGCGACCACGCGACAGGTGACCGATGCCGTGGTGCGGGCGATCGCGCGCGAGAACGAATAAGATTTCCGTTCCGCGCGCGAGGCCCTAATCCGCGACGAGAACCTGACGGCATTCGGCGGGCAGCGCGCTCATCGTCATGTGCTTGCGCGGCCGATCCGCCTTCGGCTCTTCGGGCCGCAGGATCTTGGGCTGGAACCAGTAGTTCAGTTCGGCGCCGCAGCCCTCGCTCTCGGGCGTTGCCGGCTGCGGCTTGCAGGTCGGGGAATCCTTCGGACATCCCATGCGGATGTGGAAGTGATAGTTATGCCAGTACCAGGGCCGCACCTTGTGCAGCCATGAGCGGTCGCCGGTGGCGTCACGGCAAAGCGCCTTCTTGATTGCGGCGTTGACAAGGATGCGCTCGACCAGCGGGTCCTGCGCGGCGGCCCGGATGATCCCCACATGGCCCGGCGTCCAGATCTTCGGATCGACATCGAGCTTGTCGGCGCGCACCACATTGGTGGCAGACATTTCCTCGCGTTCGAGCCGCGTCAGTTCGCGGTTCGGCATCGGTGTCAGCCAGATGTCGGCGTCGAGGCCGACCTGGTGGCTGGCATGTCCGGTCAGCATCGGACCGCCGCGCGCCTGCGCAAGATCGCCGACCAGGAGCCCATTCCAGCCGACCTTTGGCGCCTTTTCCGCGAGGCGTTCGAGGAATGCGATCAGGTCCGGATGGCCCCAGTTGCGGTTGCGTGAGAGCCGCATCACCTGCCAGTTCTTGCCGTTGACCGGCAGCGCCATCCCGCCGGCCAGACAGCCGCGAGTGTAGAAGCCGATCGCCCGGGCCTGGAGATTGGCAGGGGTCACCTTGCGGCCGAACAGGTCCTTGGCCGGTGTTTTCGGGTCCTCGGGATTGGCGAGCGGCGGCAGCGGCTTCGGATCGACGCTGCCCTTGTCCTGTGTCCATCCGGGGACACTGAGACCAAGCGCCGCGGCCAGCGCAAAAATGAACAAAAACACCCTCATCGAACCGGACTCCTTAACGGTATTTTTGCGGGGTGACTTTACACACTGTCACGGAGTCTGGAAGCTGATTTGCGCGGTGCCGAAAGAGGTTTAGTCATGCGTCTTCTTCCCGCCATTGCCGCATCGATTCTGGTTTTCGCAAGCCACGCCGCCCGCGCCGAGATCGTGGTGCGGGTGGACAAATCCGCGCAGCGGCTGTCCGTGAGCGTCGACGGGGTGCCGAGCCACACCTTCGTGGTCTCCACCGGTCTCGCCGGCGGCCCGCCGAACGGCAGCTACAAGCCGCAACGGCTCGAGCGAACCTGGCATTCGCGGCTGTTCAACATGGCGCCGATGCCCTACTCGATCTTCTTCCACGGCCATTACGCCATCCACGGCACCAACCAGATCAAGCGGCTGGGGCGGCGCGCCTCGAAAGGTTGCGTGCGCCTGCATCCGAAGGACGCCGCGGTGCTCTTCAATCTCGTGAAGAAGCATGGCATGGCCAAGACGCGCATCATCGTCGAGCCGTCGAGCCGGCGCGTGGAGCCGCCGGCCGAGAAGCCGGCCGCGACCGCGGCGGTGCCCGGCGCGGCGCCCAAGGTCGAATAGCGCGAACCGCTCCCGCTCCGCCGCTGACCCTCGCCGGCCGCGCAGGCGCGAAGTCACTGCTTTTCGGACCATGCGCGGCCAACCCGGCACCCGCGCCGGTTGACAAGCCCCGGCGGTGCGCGCTCTCTTTTGACCGATCGTCCGAATGAATTGACCATTCGTCCTCTCGGATCGAGACATGAGCAGCGATACGCTTTCCGACGTGCTGCGCGCGGTGCGCCTGACCGGAGCCGTCTTCATCGACGTGAACGTGACGGTGCCATGGGCGACCTTTGCCCCGAAATCGCACCATCTGATTCCGCTGATCATGCCGGACGCCCAGCATCTCATTTCGTATCATCTCGTCACCGAAGGCGAATGCTACGCGGTGCAGAAGGGTCACGAGCCGATCCGGATGCAGGCCGGCGACCTGATCGTGTTTCCGCACGGCGATCATCACTCGCTGACCAGCGAGCCGTCGCTGCGCGCGCCTGCCAGCTTCGACGTGTCGGAGCTCGATCTGACGTCGCAACGGCCCTGGAAAATCGTCGGTGGCGGCACCGGAAGTGACCGGATCAAGCTGGTCTGCGGCTTCCTGGGCTGCGATGTGCGGCCGTTCAATCCGCTGCTGGCCGCCCTGCCCGACCAGATCCATTGCAGCGGCAAGAATCCGGATTGCAACGCACGGCTCAGCCATTTCTATCAGCTGGCGGTGATGGAATCGCATGGTCAGCGCATCGGTGGCGAGAGCATTCTCGCCAAGCTGAGCGAGCTGCTGTTCATCGAGCTGGTGCGCATGTATCTCGAATCCCTGCCGAAGGAGCAGACCGGCTGGCTTGCCGGACTGCGCGACCGCCATGTCGGGCAGGCCTTGTCGCTGATGCATGCGCATCCCGCGAGGGACTGGACGCTGGAAGCGCTGTCGGGCGAAGTCGGCCTGTCGCGCTCCGCGCTGTCCGACCGCTTCACCGAATTCGTCGGCGTGCCGCCGATGCAATATCTCACGAAATGGCGCATGCAGATCGCGTCCGGCCTGCTGACCCAGGGGCAGTCCAACATCGCCAAGATCGCGGTCGATGTCGGCTACGAATCGGAGGCGGCGTTCAGCCGCGCCTTCAAGAAAGTCGTCGGCATGCCGCCCGCGGCGTGGCGCAAGAGCCGCCAGAACGGCGCCGGAAATTCCTTGAACCCTTAAGCATTCGAACGCGACCAAGTGGTTCGTCAGCGCGACCGATCACGGTCGCGTCATGCCGGCGCGCCCGGCATTTTAGTCAAGAGAGCCGGACACGTGATCATGGCCCGGGCAGGGGCCAGAGCGCATATGCGGCGCACGAACCAATGGAGACTGCCATGAATACCGATCGAAGCCGCTTCGCGCCGCGCACGATCGCGCAGGCCCGCTCGCATCGCACACGACACGCCCGAACAGCCGTCTCGTCCGCAATCGGCGGATTGATTCGCCGGCTCCGCGATTTCGGCCGGCGGCTTGCGCTCGACTGGCAATATCAGCGCGAGCTTGCGCTGCTGATGCAGGGCAGCGACCGCATGCTCGCCGATATCGGACTGACGCGCTACGACGTGGCGGCGGCGGCGCAGGAGAGCCGCCTGTGGTTCGGCCGCCAACGTGCCCTGACCGTCGCGGCGCTGCGGCGCGAGGAGGCCGCCGCGATGTCACGCGCACGCCGCAATAAGTTGCCGAAAGCAGACGCCCCACCGCTTGCGCCGGCGTTGCCGCAGGTTCTGGAGACGTCGAATTTCCGGTGAATTTCCGCCACCGGAGAACGGACCGCTGAACGCGCCCTTGCCCGCGAGATGAGCCGCCTTGACCGCGGCTCATCTTGCAGCCGCATTGGCGTCAGGCCTTCTTGGCCTTCTTCACGGCCTTGGTGTTGTCGACGACCGCCGCGCCGGGACCATTCTTCAGGATCGACTTGATCGCGTTGTTGGCCGCAGCCTTGGACGAATAGCCCTCCGAGGCAAACATCTTCTCGCCGTTCGGCGCCTTGAAGCGCACCCGGAATTCTTCCTTCTTGTCCTTGTAGATTTCGAACGAGTACGGCATGTGCCCTCCGTCATGATCAATGAAGCGTCGCACCGTTGTTGCAGAGTTTAGACTTGTCAAGCGCATTCGCTTGATGAGCTTCAATCCGCGGTGTGTAACATCGGCCTCGGTCGCATCGCGGGAGGCGCTCATGCTTGAAACCACACATCGCCTGAAGGCGGCCTGCCACTGTCACACGCCGTCGCGCCGGTCGATCCTTGCCGGACTTGCCTGCAGCCTTGCGCTGCCGCGCGCGGGATCGGCCCGCATTCCTGCGACGGCAGCGGACGAGCGCTTCATGCGCATGGCGCTGGACGAAGCGCGACAGGCCGACTTCCCGTTCGGCGCCATCATCGTGCGCGACGGCGAAGTAATCGCGCGCGGCGGAAATCGCGGCCGCGCCCGCCATGACCCGACCGCGCATGGCGAGATGGTGGCGATCCGCAATGCGGTGGAATCGCCTGGCGCCGATGCGCTGAGGGGCGCGACACTCTACACCACCGGCGAGCCCTGCGCGATGTGCATCGGCGCGATCATCTGGTGCCATATCGGGCGCGTGGTGTATGCCGCCTCGATCGCGCAGCTGGCCACGCTGATGGACCAGATCATGATCACCAGCGCCGACATCGTCGCGCGCGAGACGTTCGCGCCGATGAGCATCACCGGCGGCGTGCTGGCGGACGAGGCGATGGCGCTGTTCAAGGAGCGGATGGGGAAGATGCCGGCGAAGGAGCGCCCTTGACGTTGCGCGTCAGCGCACCAGACCCAAGACGATCGGCCAAATCACGCGCCTCGGAAGGACGACGATGCTGATTAAGGTGCGAAAGGCAAAGATTCTTGGCGATGTTCGGCTCGCTGTCGAATTCTCCGATGACACGATCGGTGAACGGGACTTCTCGTTCATCAAATCCGAAAGTGGCCCGATGCTGGAGCCTCTTAAGGAGCTGGCCTATTTCCAGCGGGTGTTCGTCGAGGATGGCGTCCTGACCTGGCCGAATGGTTATGACTGGGACCCAATCGCGCTGCACGACGAGATGAAGAAAGCGGGATTGCTGCATCGTTTGGATGCGGCGGAGTGACTTCGTAGCCCGCATGAGCGAAGCGACATGCGGGGTTTCGCCGCAGTGATGTTGCCGCGGAATGAACTGCGCTCATCCGGGCTACGGCTGCTTGAATTCCTGAACGACCTCGATTTCGCCAACCAGATTGCGATTGAATTCGGAAAGGTCCTCGGCGGGTATCCAATATTCCTGAAAGTGTTCGCCCGCCGCATTCTGCACATCGTAACGGGAAATATATGCCCGACGCACCTGAAAGCGGGTCACATATCCCGCGCCCGACGCTGCGACGTTCCAGTCGCGCGCGATCTTGACGGCATAATCTTCGGTCAGGACAGGATAGAAGATCGGTTGATCCGGCAGCCGGGGCGGGAAGGCCCGGAAATGTGCCTGCCTGATGAGTTCCAACTCTGCTGGTCCGACCGGGCGAAACAGCGTGACCACTTCGTTGTCAGAGTCGGACACAGATCAATGGCCTTCGGTAGTCAGACAGCAGCGTAAAGTCCTGGAAGCCCCCTCACCCGGCTCGACCCTTCGGGTCTCGCCACCCTCCCGCAGGCGGGAGAGGGAAACGATCACACATCCACCTTCAACGCCGCAATAAACCTCCTGCGGGATGTCCACCTTCCCGTATTGCCGCATCTTCTTCTTGCCTTCCTTCTGCTTCTCCAGAAGTTTCCGTTTACGCGTGGTGTCGCCGCCGTAGTATTTCGCGTTCACGTCCTTGCGCAGCGCGCGCACGGTCTCGCGCGGGACCACGGCTCAAGCCGCTTCCACCAGTAACTCAGGAGCAAGCTGGGCGCGCGCATCGAGCAGTTCGATGCCGACGATGCGCCCGTCCGCGTCGTAGTCGAATACAACGCCCGGCGCGACCTCGGCGCTCTCCAGAATCCTGTGCCGCGACAAACGGATATAGGCGGCGTTGTCGTCCGCGCGATACGTGATTTCCGGTTTCATGGCTTCGCTCTCGCGTCCCGATCGAAAAACACAGTGATAATACGAATTTCGCTGGCGGTTTCAAAGCATGCGACGCGCAAAATGCGACCGCCGAATTCCGGAATATAACGAAAACGACGCTCGATGCCGGGACGATACGGATCGGGACGGGTCCATTCCGGGTTGCGGACCGTTGCTTCGATCCAGCCCCGATCCAAATTCCGCTCGCGGATCACGTCTTCAGCATGCGTTGTGAACAGCAGCGGCTTCGGCCCGGTATCGGAGCTCATCGGTCGTTATCCCGAACGAAACCTAAGAACTGACGGGCAGCATCCCCCTCACCCGGCGCGCCGCTCCACCCTCTCCCGCAAGCGGGGAGGGAAGAAAGGTCACGTACCCGACTTGAGCGTCGTCACGTATCCACCTTCAGCGCCGCGATGAACGCCTCCTGCGGGATGTCCACCTTCCCGTACTGGCGCATCTTCTTCTTGCCTTCCTTCTGCTTCTCCAGAAGCTTTCGCTTGCGCGTGGCGTCGCCGCCGTAGCATTTCGCGGTCACATCCTTGCGCAGCGCGCGCACGGTCTCGCGCGCGATCACCTTGCCGCCGCCCGACTATTCGGCCGCGTCGATCCTCTGTCCACCCGGTCGTCTCGCCTTCTGCCAGTCACCGGGCGCGAGCACCTTACTCGCGAAAAGGATTTCGATACCGAGAATGCGGCCCTCTGCGTTAACGTCAGCAACAAGCTCGCCGATGGTTTCCTGCCGGTCGATTGTGCCGCGCGCGAGATAGATATAGGCCGCGTCGGCTTCCGGATCGTAGGTCATGTCGATCATGATTTGCGCCTCGCGTTCCGGTCAAACATAACACTGATGATGCGGATTGTCGTTTCCGTTTCGGCGCATACGACGCGAAGGATCCGTCCCTGCGCCTCTGGTACGGACTTGAACCGGCGCTGAAGCGCACGATCCTTCGGCTCAGGCTCGGTCCAGTCCGGGTTCCGTGCCGCACTTTCGATCCACGTGGTTGAAGTGCCGCTCCTGCAAGCGAACCCGCGCATGAGCCGTCCAAACGATAGGCTTGGTCATGCCCTAGTCACCCCCCCCTCTGCCGGCTCGGCGCAGCCTCGCCACCCTCTCCGGCAAGCGGGAGAGAGAAAGACTACGTATCCACCTTCAGCGCCGCGATGAACGCCTCCTGCGGGATGTCCACCTTCCCGTACTGGCGCATCTTCTTCTTGCCTTCCTTCTGCTTCTCCAGAAGCTTGCGCTTGCGCGTAGCGTCGCCGCCGTAGCATTTCGCGGTCACATCCTTGCGCAGCGCGCGCACGGTCTCGCGCGCGATCACCTTGCCGCCGATCGCGGCCTGGATCGGCACCTGGAACATGTGCGGCGGGATCAGTTCCTTGAGCTTTTCGACCATGGCCCGGCCGCGGCCCTCGGCGCGGGTCTTGTGCACGAGCATGGCGAGCGCATCGACCGGTTCGGCATTGACCAGGATCTGCATCTTGACGAGGTCGGACGGCTTGTAGTCGGTCAGGTGATAGTCGAACGAGGCATAGCCCTTCGACACCGATTTCAGCCGGTCGTAGAAATCGAACACCACCTCGTTGAGCGGCAGGTCGTATTTGACCATGGCGCGGTTGCCGACATAGGTCAGCTCTTTCTGGTTGCCGCGCCGGTCCTGGCAGAGCTTCAGCACCGAACCGAGATATTCGTCGGGCGTGAGAATCGTCGCCTCGATCCACGGCTCCTGAATCTCCTCGATCTTCACCACGTCCGGCATGTCGACCGGATTGTGAATCTCGATCTGGCTGCCGTCGGTCAGCGTCATCTTGTAGATCACGCTCGGCGCGGTCGCGATCAGGTCGAGGTTGAATTCGCGCTCCAGCCGTTCCTGGATGATTTCGAGATGAAGGAGCCCCAGGAAGCCGCAGCGGAAGCCAAAGCCGAGCGCGGCCGACGTCTCCATCTCGAACGAAAAGCTGGCATCGTTGAGGCGCAGCTTGCCCATCGCCGCGCGCAGGTCCTCGAATTGCGCGGCATCGACCGGAAAGAGACCGCAGAACACCACCGGGATCGCCGCCTTGAAGCCCGGCAGCGGCTCTGCAGTCGGCTTCCTGGCATTGGTGAGCGTGTCACCGACTCTCGTATCGGCCACTTCCTTGATCGAGGCGGTGAGGAAGCCGATCTCGCCGGGCCCCAGTTCCTTCACTTCGGTCTTTTTCGGCGTGAACACGCCGACGCGGTCGACGCCGTATTCCGCGCCGGTCCGCATCATCTGGATCTGGTCGCCTTCCTTCATCGTGCCATCGACGATGCGCACCAGCACAATGACGCCGAGATAGGGGTCGTACCAGGAATCGACCAAGAGCGCTTTCAGCGGCGCATTGCGGTCGCCCTTCGGCGCCGGCAGGCGATGCACGATCGCCTCCAGCACCTCGGGAATGCCAACGCCGGTCTTGGCGGAAATCGGGATCGCGTCCGAGGCGTCGATGCCGATCACGTCCTCGATCTGCTGCTTGACCTTCTCGGGCTCGGCCGCCGGCAGATCGACCTTGTTCAGGACCGGCACGATCTCATGGTTGTTCTCGATCGCCTGGTAGACGTTGGCGAGCGTCTGCGCCTCCACGCCCTGCGAGGCGTCGACTACCAGCAGCGAGCCCTCGCAGGCCGCGAGCGAGCGGTTCACCTCATAGGCGAAGTCGACATGGCCCGGCGTATCGATGAGATTGAGAATGTAATCCTTGCCATCCCGGGCGCGGTATTTCAGGCGCACGGTCTGCGCCTTGATGGTGATGCCGCGCTCGCGCTCGATATCCATCGAGTCGAGCACCTGCTCCTTGCCCGCCATTTCGCGCTCGTCCAGCCCGCCGGTAAGCTGGATCAGCCGGTCGGCGAGCGTGGATTTGCCGTGGTCGATATGCGCGACGATGGAAAAATTGCGGATATTGTCGATGGTTGCCGCTGTCATGGCCGGCGGGATAGCATCGGTTTCAAGGGGCCACAAGCAACGATAACGGGCCCGAAAACGGCGTCAGGGAGGCGCTTCAGGTGGCGACGATCCGGCACGCAACGGAAGCCGATCTGCCCGCGATTCTCGCAATCTATAACGACGCCGTCATGAAAACCACGGCGATCTGGAACGAGGCGCCATCCGATCTGGAAAGCCGGCACGTCTGGCTGGCCGCGCGGCGAAAGGCTGGTTTCCCGGTGCTGGTAGCCGACGAGGACGGCGTCCAGGGCTATGGCAGCTTCGGCGAGTTCCGCCCCTTCGAGGGCTTCCGCCACACCGTCGAACATTCCGTTTATGTGCTGGACGAGGCGCAGGGCAAAGGGCTCGGCCGGATGCTGCTCGCCGCGCTGATCGCCGAGGCGCGGGTGATGGGAAAGCGTGTCATGATCGGCGCCATCGACGCCTCGAATTACGGCTCGCTCGCGCTGCATGAGAACATGGGCTTCGAGGAGACCGGCCGGCTGCCCGGCGTCGGCGAGAAATTCGGCAAGCGGCTCGATCTCGTACTGGTGCAACTGACGCTGTGAGCTGTCTGCATCTAGAACCGCGTCGTCAGTTCGGTCAGCCAGGCCGGCGACGCCTCGACCAGAATTGTCTCAAGCCGCTTGTCGAAGCCGGTCAGGATCATGATCCCGGTAGCAACCAGGATCGCCCCCATGATCGCCTTGCCGCCGCTGCCGGCCGCAAGCATGCGACCGCGCCAGCGGGTCAGCGCCTCGCGTGACATCAGGCCGATCAGCAGCAGCGGGATCGCCGCCCCGACACCGAACGCGAACATCGTCAGCGCAACGAGGCCCAGATTCTCCGCGCGCGCGGCCAGCAGCGAGGCCGCACCCAGCGTCGGTCCGACGCAGGGGCTCCACACCGCGCCCAGCAGCAGCCCGACCGCGAATTGCCTGCCGAGCCCGCGGCCGGGCACATCCCCGGCCTGCGCCTGCATCCAGTTTCCGACCGGCCCGGCGGCAGCCACGACCTGAGCCTGCAGGCGCGGAACCAGCAGCGCACCGCCGATCACGATCAGCAGGACGGCCGCAACCGCGCGAAACACCTCATGGTCAAGCCCAAGCGAGAATCCGATGGTCGCAACGAACAGGCCGATCGTCACGAACGAAAGAGCGAGGCCCGCGGCAAGCGCCGCGGGCCCGAACCGGTGTTCGCCCGTCGCAGCACCCAGAACGATCGGGATCAGCGGCAGCACGCAGGGCGACAGGATCGACAGCAATCCTGCCAGCAATGCGAGGGCGATGCCGGTCATCGGCCGTCAGAGACCCCTGGCAAGCAGCGCTTCGATCGAGGCCGGATTGGTATCCGCTACCGAACGGCCTGCCTCCTGCTTGCCCTTGAACACGATCAGCGTGCTCTGGCGCTGGACGTTGAACTTGCGCAGCACGTCCTTCTGGGAATCGTAATCGACATTGAACGCGACAACATTCCTGAACCGGGGATCGCCCATCAGCTTCGACAGGATCGGCGCCTGCGCCTTGCAGGTCGGGCACCAGGATGCCGAGACATCGATCAGAATCGGCTTGCCGGACGCCTGCGCCGCCTCGAACGCCGCGGCGGTGTAGGGCTTCTTGTCCGCGGCAACAGCGGCGGAAGTGAAAGACAGAGCCAGGCCAAGACCCAGCATTCCCAGAAGACCCAGCATTCCCAGAAGATGACGTTTGCTCAGCATGATCGATCCCACCGATGAAAACCGTGAAGTTTGACAGCGCTGCCGGAGTCCCCGCCCCGGGCAGCATTGCCCTCGTGAGACTTCGTTCGCAGGGGCACCGCGGTTACAGCAGCATGACCGCCCGGACGATATTCCAGGCGGGCACTGGCAATCACGTCAAACCCTTGTTTTGGTTAGATAATCGGACAGCCGATGCAGCGCCGGGCCGGGGCCGATCACGAATATTTCAGCTGAATGCACCAGCGCGCGCCGCAGAGGCTTTCATGCCGATTTCGGCTTCTTTCGGGGCGGCGTGGCCGCTTTTCGCGACGCATTCAGCGCCACGGCGGAGCGGATGAGCGCCTTGAACGCCGTTGCGTTGATCGTTTCGCCCTCGTGGATATCGATGGCGCGCCGCAGATTGCCGTCCAGGCTGGCGTTGAACAGGCCGTCCGGATCAAGCAGCGCCGCGCCCTTCGCGAAAGTCAGCTTCACCTTGTCCCTGTAGGACTCGCCGGTGCAGATCAGTCCGTTATGCTCCCACACCGGAACACCCGCCGGATTCGACGGCTTCCGCCATTTCACGTCCTCGACCACATCCGGGCAGGCTTCCCGGATCAGCTTGCGCACGCGTGCAAGCATCTCGCCGCGCCAGTCGGACAACGAAACGATCCTTGCGTCGACCGGCCCGGCGTGAGCGCCTTCACGTCCCCGTTCCGCCGCACTGCCCTTTGTCTTCTTCATGCTCGTCGCCGCATTTGTCATGGTTGGACCACACTCCTTCGCATATAAGCACGGCCGGACGCTGGCGCGTTCGGGTCGAAGCGAACCGCAACGCAGCGGTCGGATGCGTCAGCGGACCGTCCCCTTCAGGAGAAACACCTCGTGCCCGGCACTGTTCGATTGCACCGCGTTCTCGCCACGAATCCCGAGAAAGTCTATCGCGCCTTCACCGAGGCCGACGCCATGGCGAAGTGGCTGCCGCCCAACGGCTTTACCTGCACCATACATCACTTCGAGGCGAAGGCCGGCGGCGCCTTCCGTATGTCGTTTCGCAATTTCACCACAGGCCACAGCCATTCGTTCGGAGGTGAGTTTCTGGAACTCGTGCCGGGCGAGCGCCTGCGCTACACGGACCGCTTCGACGATCCCAACCTGCCGGGCGAAATTCAGGTGACGGTCACCCTCAACGCCGTCTCCTGCGGCACCGACCTGACCGTCGTGCAGGAGGGCATTCCCGATGTGATCCCCGTGGAGATGTGCACCCTCGGCTGGCAGGAATCGCTGCGAAATCTTGCCAGCCTCGTGGAGCCTGAGATCAACCAGTAGTGCGCCGGCGAATCCGCTACGCCCGCAACTCCTCGGCCGCAATCGCAAGGATATCGTCCGCCGCACCGACCGCGATAAAGTGCCCGGCATCCTCGATGCTGTGCCAGACCGCACCGGGCATGCGATCCGCGATCGCCAGATTGATGAACGGCGGGACCAGCGTGTCGGCAAGGCCCTGCCAGAAATGGACGGGCCGCTCGATCCTGGTCACGTCGAACGCCCATGCGCGATACAGAAGCTCGCTGTCGCGCACAAGGCCTTCGCTGCCCTGCGCGAAGCATTCGGCGCTGGCGTCGCAGAATGCGGCTTCGACGCCCGGCCGCAGCAGCACCTGGCGGTCATAGTCGTTCACGGCCTTCAGCAATTCCTTGAAATAGGTTTCGCGGAAATGCTCGGCGGTGATGCCGATCGCCGCGTACATCAGCCGGAAGCCCGGCTCGAGATGCAGCGCCAGAAAGCCGCCGAGCGCGTCGGCTTTCGACAGGCGGTCCGCGGCCCAGTTGTCGCCGAACGCGCCGTAGCATCCGCCGGCGATGTTGGTGACATGGCGCAGCCGCGCCGGATCGACATACGCCGCGGCGGCCAGCGCCCATGGCCCGCCCTCCGACCAGCCGGTCACGCCGAATGTTTGGTGCCCCAGCGCGTCGGCAATCGCGGTCATGTCGTCGGCCCAGCCGGCGTAAGTGCGGTTCGCCTGCAGAGAGGATTGCCCGATGCCCGGCCGGTCGACGCAGACGAAGCGCAGCTTGTGCTTCATGGCGGCCTCCGCGAACAAGAGCGCCTCGAGCCGGCTGCTCGGTCCGCCGTGATTGTGGATCACCAGCGGGCCGGAAGGGTCGCCGACTTCGAGACAGGCGAGCGTGCGGCCGTCGCTCGTGACCACCGTCCTGGCTGTTGCGGACACTGCGGTATTCATCGGTCTCCCGTAGGATGGGTTGAGCCCTTGCGAAACCCATCAAATTCCTGTGTCGATCCGGTGATGGGTTTCGCTGCACTCAACCCATCCTACGGTAATCCCTCCTCACATCTTCTCGCCCGGCAATGCGCTGGCCTGCCGCACCCAGTCGGCGAACCGCGACTCGTCGAACCCGTCCTCGTAGATGTCGAGATAGCGCACCTCCTTCTGCTTCGAGGTGCCAGGCGGTACGGGATCGAGCGAGGTACCGCGGAAGAACGCGACCTTGATGTATTTCGCGAAGACATGAAAGCTGAGGAACCAGACACCGTCCTCCACGCCGTAGAACGGCGAATTCCACTTCACCGCCTTCTTCACGCCGGGCACGGTGCTTACGGTCAGCGCGTCAAGCCGGCGCCCCACATCGCGCTTCCAGCCCGGCATCGCGGCGATATAGGCCTGCACCGGGGCGTCGCCGGTGCCCTTCGCGATTTGCGGATTGCCGCCGGAGAGGAGTTTCGGAGCCGATTTGCCACGCGTCGCGGATGGCGACGCAGCCTTGCTCGCAGCCTTGCGCTGTCCGCTCGCAGGTTTAACCGATGTCGCCGCCTTGCCGGCCTTCCTTGCCATCGCGCGCTCCACTTCCAGGATGCGCGTTATATCAAAAATCGGCCGGGCAATGCCGGCCGTTGGAAGCAAACGGGCGACGCATGGCTCTCACGCGCTGGCGCGGCCTTCCATGCCGGCCTTGAGCAGCTCGTTCTTGCTCGGGATCACCATCTCGAACAGGGAATCGACACTGGTGTAATCGTAATAGCCCATCTTGGCGATCGGGCGGATCTTCAGGATATCGACGCGGCCCTCCGGCGTAATCGCATCATCCGAAATGTGAACGCCGATCACCCGGCCGATGACCACATCGGTGGTTCCGATCGTGCCGTTTCCGGGCAGGCGGATCGTCTGATAATAGCGGCACTCGAAGTGGATCGGGGACTCGGCCACCATTGCCGGCCGCACCAGTTTGGCCGGCGTTTTGGTCAGGCCGGCCATCACGAACTCGTCGACGTCGGGCGGAAACTGCTCCGCCGAGATGTTGACCGCTTCACGCAAGTCATACGTCGCCATGTTCCAGACGAATTCGCCGGTCTGCTCGGCATTGATGCAGGAATCCTTTCGCGCTCCGTCGGTGGTCTGATTGGCCGAGAACATCACGTAAGGAGGATCGAATGTCAGGCTGTTGAACTGGCTGAAGGGCGCGAGGTTGTGCACGCCGTCGGCGCTCAGGGTCGAAATCCAGCCCACCGGTCGCGGCACTACGCAAGCCTTGTAAGGGCTGTATTTGAGACCGTGAGAAGTCTTGCCCGGTTCGTAGAACAAGGGGTCCTCCGTCGAAATGTTGGTGCGCAAACCGCGCTTGGCCGCTCAGCGAGGACGACCATCAGGTCATCGCGAACGCCAGCGGCCAGATTACCGTAGCTTTACACCCGGGACGGCTCACACTAATTTTAAACGGACGTGCACCTGATGCACGCAGCCTGGCGGAGGTGGGCGCATGGGTCCAACTCGCTCTTCTCGCTACAAACCCGTCCGCGGGCTCGTGCGCGGACTGAGCATTCTCGGCACGCTGGGCGAGCGATCCCATGGCGGCTGGAGCCCGACCGAGCTGGCCGATACGCTCGACATTCATCGGACGACGCTGAAGCGCCTCTGCGAAACCCTGCGCCAGCTTCATTATTTGTCGTTCGACGCCGACACCGGACGCTACAGCCTGGCGCCCGCAATCCGCAGTCTCGCCGCGGGCTTTCGCGACGACGATGCGCTGATTCTGGCTGCGCAGCGCATTTTGCCGGAATTGATCGAGTCGGTGGTCTGGCCGGTATTCCTGAGTATTCCCGAAAAGCATGCGATGGTGTCGCGCCTCGAAAATCACCATCTGAGTCCGCTGGCATTTCATCGCACGACCTTGGGACACAGCTTTCCGTTCCACACGACCGCGACCGGCAGGGCCTACATCGCGGCATGCGCGCCCGAGCAGCGGCGCGAACTTCTGCGCAGCCAGCTGCCGCCCAGAATGCGCTCGCGCGCGGAGATCGGCCTGCTGGAGCGGCGGATCGCGGCGCGTGTGATCGACGGATTTGGCGTCAATGACAGCGGCTGGGGCTCGTTCAAGAACTTCAGTGCGATCGCATTGCCGGTCTACGTCGATTGTCTTTTGGCGGGAACCCTGACGATGGGGTTCCCGCGAAGCGCCATGAGCAACAGGCAGGCGATTGAACGATTTGGGGACAGGATGCGGATCGAAGTCGATCGGATCGGCGCTGCCGCTGGCGCCGCCTTGCCGGTTGCGAAAATGGCCGGGCGTTGCCCGGCCATTTGCAAATCCTGATGCCCCTCATCCGCCTCGCTTACGCTCGCACCTTCTCCCCGCTGGAGCGAGGAGAAGGAAGAAGCATCAATACCGGTAATGCTCCGGCTTGTAGGGGCCGTCCTGCTTCACGCCGATATAGTCGGCCTGTTCCTTGGAGAGCTTGGTCAGCTTCACGCCGATCTTGTCGAGATGCAGGCGCGCGACCTTCTCGTCGAGATGCTTCGGCAGGGTATAGACCTTCTTCT
The DNA here is from genome assembly GCF_050250235.1 of Pseudorhodoplanes sp. Lineage (GTDB taxonomy): Bacteria > Pseudomonadota > Alphaproteobacteria > Rhizobiales > Xanthobacteraceae > Pseudorhodoplanes. Next base: position 23,909 of record NZ_JBFWPA010000013.1, on the reverse strand, counting down.
CGTATTTGCCATCCTTGTTGTGCGCCCAGAGCTCGATCTGCGCCAGCGTCTGGTTGGTGAAGGAGGACGACATCACGAAGCTCGGATGGCCCATGGCATTGCCGAGATTCACCAGACGGCCTTCCGACAGCAGGATGATGCGGTGGCCGTCCGGGAACTCGATCTCGTCGACCTGCGGCTTGATGTTGACCCACTTCATGTTCTTCAACCCGGCCACGTCAATCTCGTTGTCGAAATGGCCGATGTTGCAGACCACCGCCCGGTCCTTCATCTTCCGCATGTGGTCGGCGGTGACGATGTCCTTGTTGCCGGTTGCGGTGACGAAGATGTCGGCGCGGGTCACCGCGTCTTCCATGGTCGTGACCTCGTAGCCCTCCATCGCCGCCTGCAGCGCGCAGATCGGATCGATCTCGGAAACCAGCACGCGGCAGCCGGCATTGCGAAGCGACGCCGCCGAGCCCTTGCCGACGTCGCCGAAGCCCGCGACCATCGCGACCTTGCCGGCCATCATCACGTCGGTGCCGCGGCGGATGCCGTCGACCAGCGACTCCTTGCAGCCATAGAGGTTGTCGAATTTCGACTTGGTGACGGAATCGTTGACGTTGATCGCGGGCCACAACAGCGTGCCGGCCTTCTGCATCTCGTACAGGCGGTGCACGCCGGTGGTGGTCTCTTCCGAGACGCCCTTGATCGACTTGCCGATCTCGCCGAACCAGCCCTTCGGCTTTTCCTTGAGGCAGCGCTTGATCAGCGCGAACAGGATTTCCTCTTCTTCCGAACCCGGCTTTTCCAGGAATGCGACATCGCCCTTTTCGGCACGGACGCCGAGATGGATGAACAGCGTGGCGTCACCGCCGTCATCGAGGATCATGTTCGGATAGCCGCCGCCATGCCAGTCGAACAGCTTGGCGGTGTAGTCCCAGTAATCCTTCAGGGTCTCGCCCTTCACCGCGAATACCGGAATGCCGGCGGCCGCGATCGCGGCGGCAGCGTGATCCTGGGTCGAGTAGATGTTGCACGACACCCAGCGCACGTCGGCACCGAGCGCGGCCAGGGTCTCGATCAGCACCGCGGTCTGGATCGTCATGTGCAGGGAGCCGGCGATGCGCGCGCCCTTCAGCGGCTGCGAGGCGCCGTATTCCTCGCGGGTCGCCATCAGGCCGGGCATTTCGGTTTCGGCGAGCGAGATTTCCTTGCGGCCGAACTCGGCGAGGCCGATGTCGGCGACGATGTAATCCGAAAAGCCGGGCTTTTTCGCTGCTGCTGCGGTCATGACGCTCCCTTGACGCTGTGTCTTGCGTGGATGTGCGGAAAAAGGGGATGCGGCCTGCACTGGCAGGCCACCGGTTCGGGCGCCCCTATAGCAGGGTCCGGACAACGGCGCAATGCGGATATAAAGATTTCTTTATGTGCCTTCCAAACACTTGACGCCATCCGCATCATGTAACATTGAAAGTTTCATGAGATACGACAGCCGATTGTCCGGCGTCCTCCATGTGCTGCTGCACATGGCCGAATTGGATGAGCCTGCGACGTCTGAGACGCTGGCGAAGGCGATGTGCACCAATCCGGTCGTGGTCCGCCGGATCATGGCGGGGTTGCGCGAGAAGGGCTTTGTCCGCTCGGAAAAGGGCCACGGGGGAGGCTGGACGCTGGCCTGCGACCTCTCGAAGGTGACACTGCGCGACATCTACAACGCGCTCGGCTGCCCGTCGCTGCTCGCGATCGGCAACCGCAGCGAGTCGCCGCAATGCCTGGTGGAGCAGGCGGTCAACGCGTCGCTCAACCAGGCGTACCGCGATGCCGAGACGCTGCTGCTGTCACGCCTCGAAGCGGTGACGCTCGCCGCACTGAGCGCCGATTTCCACCGGCGGCTCGCCGTGCGCGGCGGCGCCCCCGATGCGCCGCACCGGCATGTCTCCTGATCGAATGGAAGACACACGATGCGTGAGTTGCTTGCCCCGTTCTCCGATCCCGCTGCCGTCGCCCGTTATGCCGAGGGGCCGCCGCGCTTCGTGCCGGGCTTCGCCGATCTGCACCGCATGACCGGTCTGCTGCTGTCGGAGCGGGCGCCAGCGGATGCGCGCGTTCTGGTGCTCGGTGCCGGCGGCGGACTGGAACTGAAGGCGCTCGCGCGCATGCATCCGGGCTGGACCTTCGACGGCGTCGATCCGGCGCCGCAGATGCTGGAACTCGCGCAGCAAACGCTCGGACCGCTTGCTCCGCGCGCACGCCTGCATGAGGGGCTGATCGATATCGCGCCGGACGGGCCGTTCGATGCCGCCACCTCCCTGCTGACGCTGCATTTCCTCGCGGCCGACGAAAGGGTCCGCACCGCCCGCGAAATCCGGCGTCGGCTCAGGCCCGGTGCGCCGTTCGTGGCCGCACATTCCAGCTTTCCGCAGAGCGAGGCAGAGCGCAGGCTGTGGCTCAAGCGCTATGCCGCCTTCGCACTGGGGGCCGGCGCCGATCCCGCACAGACCGAAAAGATGCGCGCCGCTGTGGAAGCGCATCTGAACCTGTATAGCCCGGAACAGGACGAGGCGATCCTGCGCGAGGCCGGCTTTTCGGATGTCAGCCTGTTCTACGCGGCCTTCACCTGGCGCGGCTGGGTGGCTTACGCCTGACGCCGTGGCAGGGCGCCGCTATCGCTTCCTCACCGCGCCAGCCGACGCGAACCATTCGCCGTCGTTGCCGTCCGGCTTTTCCTCCTTGGGCTTGCGCGCCGCCTTCGTTTTCTTCGCCGGCTTTTCCGGTTTCGCCGCCGGCTCGACGTCTCCCTTGACCAGCTGGAGCAGATGCTGCCGGCGCCATGCGGCATCGGCCACCTTCTGCTCCGGATGATGCCTGTCGAGGCGGTTGACCAGGGTCTTCACCTCCGCGTCCTTCATGCCGTCGAGCAAAAGGCTGAATGTCCGCTTGCCCAGCGCCTTGCGCGCACTGCGCAATTCGGCGAGGCCCGTCGCTTTCGCCTTGACGAATTTCGTCAGGGCCGCGCGTGCGGACTTCGCGGCCTCCGCGCGCAACGATGCAAACGTCTCGGAGCTTTCCGCCATCAGGCGCCAGGCTTCGAAGCCATCGAGTTCAACAGCCATGAAGGGCCTCCCTCACCTCTTTGACGAGATCCGCGAGCATGATGTCGGCTCCATCTCTCCACTTCTGCGAAAAGGTCGGATGCGTGTCGATCTTGCCGAGCGCCTCGGCGATGGCGGCACGTTCGAGGATTTCGGTGTCGAAAACCGAAAATTTGGCATTGTCTTTCGCCGCTTCGGCGCGAAGCCGTTCACTCGTCCTGTCATGCTCCCTGATCGGCCGGCGTCGCGTGATCAGGACATGGGGCGGCCGCTTCGGCTTCTTCAGGCTGCTCTGGTCGGCGATCGGCCCGCTCCACAGGTTGCTGCAAAACGAATTGAGGCCATAGGTCGACAGGAAATCCGGAATCGTGGGAACGATTACGAGATTGGCGAGGCGAATGCTCACCTCGGTCATCACCGAGATGCCCGGCGCGCAATCGATCAGGATGTATTCGTAGGACTTGCGCGTCCGCTTCAGCTGCTCCTTGATGATCGCGTAAAGCGCCTCGACGACACGCTCGAGCGACATCCCCATTTTGGTGAGCGTGAAGATCAGGTCGCGTTCGACCAGCCGCAGTTCGGAACTCGACGCCAGAAGCGACAGCGGCAATTGCCGGCCGAGATGCGACACGTTGCTGATATGGGTGCGGATCCGCGATTCCAGCGTCGCGTCCTTCTGGCCCTTGATGAAATGGTCTTCGATGAAGGCGTCGATGGTGTTGCCGCCCTCGATGATGGTCCGGAGAAACTGGTCGCCGGCAAGACAGATCGAGGCATTGGCCTGCGGATCGAGATCGACGACAAGGGTTTCGGCGCCTCGCGCGGCAAGCGCCTCCGCGAGCCCGATCACGGTCGCGGTCTTGCCGACGCCGCCCTTCATGTTGGCGACGGCGATGATCTTGCCTTTCATGCCGGCGCGCCATTCAGCAGCGAGCGGATTTGCCGGCGCTGCTGGTCCTGCAGGCGTTCTTCGAGAAACAGGTCGATCTCGGCCGACGGCGTGGTCTTGCGCGCCGGCTCCACGAGAATGTCCCAGGTCTCGAATTGCTGCGGCTCATGGGCACGAATGAAGCCGATGCCGTGCTGACTGCATTGCTTCTCGATGCCGGACAGCTTCTTTTCGAACCTCGACCCGCCCGGAAGATGCCAGACGAGATATCCGAAGTTGGTGAAGCGCGTTTGCGCCAGCGCCTCATACACCGCGAGATCGGACGCGCCGCCGCTTTCCGCCTTCAGTTCGAAGCTGTGCACGTCGAACTCGATCCCCGGAAGAAACTTGAATTGCTTGACGCTGATCAGCGTGAAATCCGGCCGCGCCCATTGTACACCCGTTCTGCCGACACTCGACGTGTCATAGGTGAGGCATTTCGCGCCACGCAGGATGCCGAGTTCGTTCTGGATCGGGCCGTTGAGATATTTCCGCAGGCAAGGCATCAGCCTCGCTTCGGTCCAGCCGTCGGATGCCTCCTGGCGCCTGGCCTGTCTTGTCGTGCCGCGCGGCTTGCGTGAAAGCCGGCCGCCGGGCCCGGGCTGTACGCCAACTTCGCCTCGGTCGACCAGCGCCTGTCGCGCCGCGATGTAACGATCCTCGTCGATATCCGCGGACAAGGCGCGCGCCAGCATGACCCGCATGACCCGGTTCAAAACCGGCGTGCCGTCCTCCGGCAGCAGAACCAGCATCTGCTTGGCGATATCGTCGATCGATGCCGACATGAAAAGTCGTGCCGCCGCGAGCCATTGCGGCGTGCCCCTGTTCCCGCGAAGAGAGTATGTCGGGAAAGCTGCGGCTTCGCTACCCTGGATTGCAGGGAGGCCTTGGGCGCCTGTGGTCGTTTCCTCGGACGATCCGGAGAAAGCTGCAGGGCGGACCCTTGCGCTGGTCCGACCCGGCTATTTCTCGGAACTGACCGGCTTTTGCGCCGCCGGCTTCACCAGCCCCGCCTGCTGGAGCGCATTCGCCGTCTGCTGCATCTTGTTGATGAGGTCGATGGCGGCCGACACCGGCAGGACCAGACGGCAGGCCGGATAACGGCGGCCGGACAATTGCTGGCCCTGCTTCATCTCATCCATCCGCGTGATGCCAAACTCGATGCGCATGGTCTGCCCGTCGAAGAATACGTTGTTGATCGCATCGGCGAAGGTCTCGCTGCATTCCGGCTGATCGACATAGCGGATGCTTGCCGTCTGCTGCTTGCCTGCATTCTGATTGGCGGCGTCGCTCATGGTGTCGCTCCCTGAATATGGATGGCGAAGACTAGCGAATTTATGTGACGGCCTGGCCGGAGTGAGGTTTCAGTCGTCCTCGTCAAAGCGCCCGCCGATCAGGCTCTCGATCGCATCGATCACGGCCTCGGCGTCCTTGCCGCTCGCCTCGACGGTGATGGAAGAGCCGGGACCGGCGCCGAGCATCATCAGCCCCATGATCGACGTTCCGCCCACTGTCTCCGCCCCGCGCGTAACCTTGACGTCGGCATCGAAGCGCTCGACGGTCTGCACGAATTTGGCGGACGCGCGCGCGTGCAGGCCCTTCTTGTTGCAGATTTCCAGCACGCGGACGATCGTGCCGGTGGTAGTCATTTTCCGGCAAGCACGCGGCTGGCAATGGTGACGTATTTGCGTCCGGCATCCTGCGCTGCCGCCACCGCTTCGGGCAGCGCCTGGTCGCCGCGCACCTTTGCAAGCTTGACCAGCATCGGCAGGTTGATGCCTGCCACCACTTCGACCTTGGGCCGGCTCATGCAGGAGATGGCAAGGTTCGAGGGCGTGCCGCCGAACATGTCAGTGAGGATCGCGACCCCGTCGCCGGTATCGACGCGCTTGACCGCCTCGATGATATCCTTGCGACGCTGTTCGACGTCGTCGTCAGGGCCAATCGTGATGGCTTCGATCTGCTTCTGCGGACCGACCACATGCTCAAGCGCCGAGCGGAATTCCACGGCCAGGCGGCCGTGGGTGACGAGAACAAGGCCGATCATCAAGGACTCCGGCGGGCGCTCTTCGCTGTGTGTGCGCCGCACGAAAGGGCGCTCATCTTGACCATCCGAAAACCCATTGCAAGCCCGCCCGGGCGTTTTCGGGGTCATGTTGCATCGCGGTAAGTAGGAAAGCCACCGGAATTTGCGAGGGGGGCGAGACCGCAATTGCGGGCGGTTTTACGTTGCTTCAGCGCCCGGCAGCGTTGCGCCGTATTGCAGAAATGCCCGCAACAGCAGCAGTGGATCGCCCCCCTCTGCGACCGGAAGCCGCGCAAGCCGCACCCCCTCGATCTCGGCGATAGCGGCGGATGGTTCGGGGAGCCGTGTGGCATCCGCCGCTCCGAGGTCGACGACGACATGGGCGACGGCCACGGCCTCGCTGGGCATGCGGACAACGCCAAAACCGCGCACCTCGATCAGTCCGGCAAGCGCTGCCGGCGGCCGCATCAGCAGACGGCCATTGCGGGCTTCGAGGCAAATGCGGTCGTCGCCGACCAAGCGTGAAAAGCCGGTGCCCGGACCTTGCAGAAGCGCCAGCGCGAGCCGCGATTTTCCCGCTCCCGATGGGCCGCGAATGAGGATGCCGAGATGGCCGACCAGAAGCGCGGTCGCATGAATGGTCGGCGCGGTCATGGCCGTCCGTTCATCTCCGCCGGTCAGGCCGCGGGAAGCTGCACGACGAATCGCGCACCCAGGATGAGCGGCTCGGCGCCGTCATGGGTTGGAACGCCGCGCCGGTTTTCCGCCCAGATCTTTCCGCCATGGGCCTCGATGATCTGCTTGGAGATCGACAGGCCGAGGCCGGAATTGTTGCCGAATCCCTGATGCGGCCGGTCGGTATAGAAGCGATCGAAAATCTTCTCGATCGCATCGGGTCGGATTCCCGGGCCATCGTCATCGACGATGACCTCGACGGTGTGGCGCACGCGGCGCGCGGTCACTCGCACCGCCCCGCCGGGCGCGGAAAAGGAGCGCGCATTGGCGATCAGGTTGTCGATCACCTGACCGATCCGCGAATCATGGCCGGGGACGACGAAGGCCTGGGGCCCACCTCCCTCGAAGGACAGCGCAACCTGAACACCATCACCGTGCCGCACCTCGTTCGCGACCGTGACCACGGTGTTGAGCAGCGTGTGCAGATTCACCGGCGCGGATTCCTGCCGCTGCAATTCGGCATCAAGCCGGCTGGCGTCGGAAATGTCGGATATCAGGCGATCCAGCCGGCTCACATCGTGCTGGATCACCGCGAACAGGCGCTCCTGGCTCTCGCGGGTTCTGGCGAGCGGAATGGTCTCGACCGCCGAGCGCAGCGACGTCAGCGGATTTTTCAGTTCGTGCGCGACATCGGCGGCAAAGCTCTCGATCGCCTCGATCCGGCTGTACAGCACATTGGTCATCTCGCGCAGCGCGCCCGACAAGTCGCCGATCTCGTCGCGGCGATGCGTAAAATCGGGAATTTCGACACGCGAGCGGACGCGGCGCCGCACCCGCTCGGCGGCGTCGGCCAGCCGGCGAACCGGACCTGCGATAGTGCGTGCCAGAAACATCGACAGAACGGTCATGATCACGGCCGCGACCAGAAAGACCTTGAAGATTGCCAGCCGCTCGGCAGCGACACTGTCCTCGATATCGGCGCCCTGGGTCGAGAGCAGCAGGACGCCACGCACGGCGCGGAACCGCTGCACCGGGGTCGCAACCGAAACGATCACTTCACCGCGGGTATTCATGCGCACGATCGAACTGGTATTGCCGGTCAGCGCGGCGACGACCTCGGGATACCCCCTGCCATTCTGCGATCCGAGTTCCTGGTAGATCGGCAGGTCGCCGCGGGTCAGCCATTTGCGGATCGACAGCCATTGCCGCTCGAAGAAGCCGGGCGCTTCGGCCTGGGAGGTCGGCAGATCGAAGCGCAGCACGTCACCGCGGCCATAGAGGCTTCGGCTGTCGAGCAGCAGCACGCCTTCGCGGTCATAGATGCGCGCACGGGTATTGGTGGGCGAGACCAGACGACGCAGGACCGGCGCAACGCGTTCCGGGCTGATCGGGAATTCGAGCGCCGCCTCGTCGGGACCATAGGTTTCGCCGAGCTGCAATTCGAGCAGCCGATCCGGATCGATGGTGATGGAATCGGTCTCCACCGTCGCGGAGGCCGCGATCGCCCCGGCGATGATTTCCGCCTGGACCTGCAGGCTGCGGATTCGCGCCTCGATGAAGAACTGGCGCGACTGCGACAGATAGAGAATGCCGACGAACAGCGCGAACAGTCCCGCGACGTTCAGGAACACGATGCGCCGCGTCAGGCTCGACGAGCCCTGGCCAATGAAATAGTGCCAGGAATCGGCAATCCGGCGCATCAGCGAACGCCCGGCCGGAAGCGCCGGCGTGCTGTCGCCCGTCCGCTCTGGAGCGGGGCCTTCCGCGATCAGATCCTTGGTCCGGTCAAGCACGCTGGCGGCGCCTTGGGTTATCGGCCCCGTTGCGGAGACCTCGAGGCCCGGCCCCAATCTAATGCAATGCAGCCGGGATGTCAGACCGCATTGACGGCGAAAGCGCGACCGGCAACGGCGTCCGCCACCGGCCACGCAAGCCCAAGCCTTCCCAGGTTCAGGCTTCCTTGAAGCGATAGCCGACCCCGTAAAGGGTCTCGATCATGTCGAAGTCGTCGTCGACCACCTTGAACTTCTTGCGCAGCCGCTTGATGTGGCTGTCGATGGTGCGGTCGTCGACATAGACTTGGTCGTCATAGGCCGCATCCATCAGCGCGTTGCGGCTTTTCACGACACCGGGGCGGCTCGCGAGCGCCTGCAGGATGAGGAACTCGGTGACCGTCAGCGTTACCGGTTCCATTTTCCAGGTGCAGGTGTGCCGCTCCGGATCCATTCGCAGCAGACCGCGTTCCAGCACCTTGGCGGTATCGATCTCCTTCGGAGCCGTGCCGTCCTTGGGCTGGCCGCGCCGAAGCACGGCCTTCACCCGCTCGACCAGAAGCCGTTGCGAGAAGGGTTTGCGGATGAAATCGTCCGCTCCCATTTTCAGGCCGAACAATTCGTCGATCTCTTCGTCCTTGGAGGTCAGGAAAATGACCGGCATGTCGGTCTTTTGCCGCACCCGCCGCAAGAGCTCCATCCCGTCCATCCGCGGCATCTTGATGTCGAGGATGGCAAGATCGGGCGGCGACGACTTGAAACCATCGAGCGCCGAGGCGCCGTCAGTATACGTCATGATCCGGTACCCCTCCGCTTCCAGCGCGATGGAGACGGACGTAAGAATATTGCGGTCGTCGTCGACGAGAGCGATGGTCGGCATGACGCCTCTTTTCTTCAGCTCAGTGTGGAATCCCCAACGGGCTTGAAGCCCGCAAAGCTGGGCCGAAATGTGACTATTCGGCAACAACTCTATGATTCCACTTGTAGACGACCATAGACCTCTTTTGTTCCCTCGGCCAGCATCGGCCGGCAGAAGGTTAATTCGGGTAGCCACATGAAGCCGCAGGCCGATTTCGACCCCATTCTCGCAGCCAAGAAGCTGTTGCGGGAAGCGCGCTCCGGCGCGCTGGCGACACTGATGCCGGCCACCGGCGACCCCTATTGCTCGCTGGTCAACGTCGCGTCCGCATTCGACGGCGCACCGCTCATCCTGATCTCGACACTGGCGATCCATACAAAAAACGTGATCGCCGACAGCCGCGTGTCGCTGATGGTCGACGAGCGCAAGGAGGGCGATCCGCTGCAGGGCGCGCGCGTCATGCTGATGGGCCATGCAGCCGTAACCACCGACGAGCACGATCGGAGACGTTATCTCGCGCGCCAGCCTGAAGCCGCGATGTTCGCCGGCTTCAAGGATTTCGCGTTTTACCGGATCGAAATTTCCGCCGCCCATCTCGTGGCGGGATTCGGCCGCATCGTCGATCTCAAGCCGCAGGACATTCTGGTAGACGCCACCGGCGCCGAGGACTTGCTCGCCGCCGAAGAGCGCGCGTCGGCGCATATGAACGAGGATCACGCCGATGCCTTGCGGCTCTACGCGACGAAACTTTACGGCGCACCTGACGGCGACTGGCGCTGCGCCGGCTTCGATCCGGAGGGCCTGGAGCTTCAACATGGCCGCATCGCCGCGCGGATTCCTTTTCCGCAGCGGGTGAACGGGTCCGGTCCATTGCGCGCGGTGCTGGTTCAGATGGCTGGTGAGGCGCGGGGGGATTAGCGAGGACCCGGCACGGGCTGCTGTTTCGCCTCATTCCGAAATCCGAAATTCGCGTCGGAGACGCGCTCGTCAGCCCGCCGCCGGGCCAATATCAAATCCGAATAGCCAGGTGACCGGACACGGCCTTTTGAACCGAATCACGGCCCGCTGCGACCAAGCGAATGGCGGAATCCGCCCTCGGCCGCTGCATCCGGCAACGGCCTGTGATACCATTTGTCCAGTCATCGTCCTGCCCGAGGGAAGATCCATGACACGTTTTGCGACCTTCATGCTTGCCGGCGCCGTGACGCTGTTCACAGCCGCGCACACTACGCCGTCCTTTGCTCAAGACCATAACGACATCATCCGGGCCTTGACTCCGAAGCAGCCTGCGGCGCCGGCAACCCGCGGTTTCGGCACCACGCGCTCCCTGAAGCCAGGCGGCAACGCTGCCCCGGTCGCCGCCGCTCCGGACCCGCGCACCCAGGCGGTGGTGACCCGCAGCCTGAAGCGGGCGATCCTCGTCAAGGGAACCGGCGGCGAACCAGCCGAGGAAAAGGTCGAGCAGGCCACGAAGCAGGAGCGCCAGGAGATCGCCGAAGTCGTCAAGGAAAAGCCGAAGATCAATCTCGCGATCTTCTTCGACTACAATTCCGCGGAGATTGCGCCGCAATCCCTGAAGACAGTCGGTCAGCTCGGCCTTGCCTTGCGCTCGGACGCGCTCAAGGACGCAATCGTGATGCTGAATGGCCATACCGATGCCGCCGGCAGCGAGGAATACAATGCAACGCTCTCGCACCGGCGCGCCGAATCGGTGCGGCGCTACCTGATTGCGAATTTCAGCATTCCCCCCGCGCGTCTGCTGGTGACCGGATTTGGCGAGGAACAGCTGAAGAACACGGCCGACCCGCTGTCGGGTGAGAACCGCCGCGTCGAGGTCGTCAACATGACGCAGACTCTCGCCGGACAATAATCCGCCCGTCCTCTCGCCGGGCAATAATCCGCCCGTCGCACCATGCGCTCCGAACAACACTGAAGGGCAGCCCATGCAGGGCTGCCCTTTTGCTTGATCCGATCTGCTGAAAGCATCTCGAAGCGTCGTTAACGCTCGAAGCGCTGACGCAATGGGTATTTGTTGCGTTGCAGCGAGAGAGATTGGAACCCTCCGGCTTGAAAATGCTTGGATTTCGGCGGGCGCGGCTCTAAGAAATCGCGCGGTCCGCCGGGGCCGTTATTTGAGCTATCTCAAGGGCCGCACACCGACATCAGCGTGTGAGAGAGACTGGCCGCGCAAGGGCGGCCGAGGGCGTTTTCGGAGGGCATTCCGTGCAGGAATCGGGCGTAAGAAACAAAGCTTACGGGGCGGACAAATTCGGTCTGAAAGAGCTTCAGGCCGTCCACTGGAATCTCACCGAGGCACCACTTTACGAGCGCGCTATTTCGGCGGGCGAAGGCAGCATCGTCGCCGGCGGCGCGCTCTGCGCCGAGACCGGCCATCACACCGGCCGCTCGCCCAAGGACAAGCACACCGTGGTCGACGATCTCACCCGCGACAGCGTCTGGTGGGACGGCAACCGCAAAATGTCGAAGGAGCATTTCGACAATCTCCATGCCGATTTCCTTGCGCATTGCAAAGGCAAGTCGCTGTTCGCGCAGGACCTCTATGGCGGCGCCGACAAGACCTACCGCATCAAGGTGCGGGTCTTCACCGAACTGGCCTGGCACTCGCTGTTCATCCGCACGCTGCTGATCCGGCCGGAGCGCGCCGAGCTTGCCTCCTTCGTTCCCGACATGACCATCATCGACCTGCCCTCGTTCCGCCCCGATGCGAAGCGTCACGGCGGCCGCGACGGCTCCGACACCATGGTGGCGATCGATTTCACCCGGAAGATCGTGCTGATCTGCGGCTCCTCCTATGCGGGCGAGATGAAGAAGTCGGTGTTCACCACGCTGAACTTCTATCTGCCGGCGCAGGGCGTGATGCCGATGCATTGCTCGGCCAATGTCGGGCCCAACGGCGATTCCGCCTTGTTCTTTGGCCTGTCCGGCACCGGCAAGACGACGCTTTCGGCGGACCCCGCGCGTACGCTGATCGGCGACGACGAGACCGGCTGGGGTCCCGACGGCATCTTCAATTTCGAGGGCGGCTGCTATGCCAAGACCGTCGACCTCTCTTACGAGAAAGAACCGCTGATCTGGGACGCCACCAACCGGTTCGGTGCGATCCTGGAAAACGTGGTGTTCGATCCCGATACCCGCGTCCCGGATTACACCGACATCTCGAAAACCGAGAACACGCGCTCGGCCTATCCGCTGGACTTCATCCCGAATGCCTCCCGCACCGGCTGCGCCGGCCATCCGAAGAACATCGTCTTCCTCACCGCCGACGCCTATGGCGTGATGCCGCCGATCGCAAAGCTCACCCCGGCGCAGGCGATGTATCACTTCCTATCCGGCTATACCGCCAAAGTCGCCGGCACCGAGAAGGGCCTCGTCGGCGTGCAGCCGGAATTCTCCACCTGCTTCGGCGCGCCGTTCCTGCCGCGCCCTCCGGCCGAATACGGCAACCTGCTGCGCGATTACATCGCCAGGCACAATGTCGATTGCTGGCTGGTCAATTCCGGCTGGACCGGCGGCAAGTATGGCGTCGGCCGGCGCATGCCGATCAAGGCGACGCGCGCACTCGTGACCGCGGCACTCGACGGTTCGCTGAAGAATGCCTCGTTCCGCACCGACCCTTATTTCGGCTTCTCGGTGCCGACCTCGGTGCCGGGCATCGAGCCGCACCTGCTCTATCCGATGAAGACCTGGCAAAACAAAAAGGAATTCGACGAGACGGCGCGCGCGCTGGTGAAGATGTTCCAGGACAACTTTACCAAGTTCGAGAGCAAGGTCGACGCCGAGGTGCGTGCGGCGGCGCCGGAAGTGCGGCTGGCGGCGGAGTAACAGGTGTCGTCACCGGGCCGCCGCAACGCGGCGTGATCCAGTGATCCATCGTTTCGAAATGTGATGCATGGCCGGGTCAAGCCCGGCCATGACTGTTTCTGGAGGCGTCGATGCATCAACGCCAGCTCGGAAAATCCGGCCCGCGCGTCTCGGTGCTGGGCCTTGGCTGCATGGCCTTTTCCGGCGGCTATGGTCCGCCAGACGATGCCGAGAGCATCGCAACCATCCGCGCCGCCCTCGATGCCGGGATCAGCTATCTCGACAGCGGCGATTTCTACGGCATGGGCCACAACGAAATGCTGCTCCGCGAGGCGCTGAGGGGCCGCGCCCGCGACCAGGCCTTCATCTCGATCAAGTTCGGGGCGCTGCGGACGCCCGACCTGAAATGGGATGGCTATGATCTGCGGCCAGCCGCGATCCGTAACTTTCTTGCCTACAGTCTCAGGCGGCTCGGTACCGACTACATCGACCTCTATCAGCCGGCGCGACTGGATTCGCCGGTGCCGGTCGAAGACGTGGCCGGCACCATCGCCGATCTCGTCAGGCAGGGCTATGTGCGCCACATCGGACTGTCGGAAGCATCTGCCGGATCGATTGCGCGCGCGCATTCCGTCGCTCCGATCGCAGCCTTGCAGATCGAATATTCTCTGCTCAGCCGCGGCATCGAGGACGCGATCCTGCCGGCGATCCGCACGCATGGCATCGGACTGGTGGCCTATGGCGTGCTCTCGCGTGGACTGATCTCGCCACAAGTGACGGCAACCACCGGCAGCGCAGGCATTCGCGGACGCATGCCGCGCTTTCATGGCGAGAACTTCGCCGCCAATGCGAAGCTGGTCGCCTCCCTGCAGGCCATTGCCGCCGATCTGGGCCTGACGTTGCCGCAACTCGCCTTCGCCTGGGTGCTGTCGCGCGGCGACGACATCCTGCCGCTGATCGGCGCGCGCAATCGAGCCCAGCTCGCGGACATCCTCAAGGCCGCCGATGTGACGCTTGCGCCGGAGGTGTTGCGCCGGATCGAGACGGCTGTACCGAAGGGCGCCGCCTCCGGCACACGATATGGCGCCGAGCAGATGGCGCATCTCGACAGCGAGGCGCCCTGATCCGGTCCGGCGCGCAGCGGGTCCGCTGGACTTTTTCCCGGGGTTTGCAGGAAACGGCCAAGGCCGCGCTTCCACCAGCGCAAACGGCGCGATATGCTTTTTTGCATATTCGGGAAGTCCCGATGGGCGGCCACTCAAGAAGCCGCGGCAAAAGTACACAAACAGGGAGGATACCTTCATGAAATGGGTTCGTTCCGCTGCGGCCGGCGCGGCGATGGTGCTCGGCGCAACAACCGCTCACGCTCAGCAGATCGAAGCGGTGCGCTGGCCGGTCCCGATGGCGTTCGGCTCCAATCTTGTGGCACTGGGCGACGCGATGCCATGGGTCGCGCAACAGCTCGACAAGATGTCGGCCGGCCGCATCAAGCTGCAGATTTTCGAGCCCGGCAAGCTCGTGCCCGCGCTTGCCGTGTTCGATGCCGTATCGGAAGGCAAGTCGGAGGCCGGCTATACCTGGATGGGTTACGAGGTCGGCAAGGTTCCGGCTGCGGCCTTGTTCGGTGCAGTGCCGTTCGGAATGGAATCGCCCGAATTCATGGCGTGGATGTATTTTGGCGGCGGCAACGAGCTGCTGCGAGAAGTCTTCAAGCCGCATAACGTCTATCCGATCTTCTGCGGCACGATCGGACCGGAGGGCGCCGGCTGGTTCCGCAAGGAGATCAACACCCCCGACGACATCAAGGGCCTGAAATTCCGCGCGGCCGGATATGGCGGCGACATCTACAAGGAAGTCGGTGCATCGGTGACGCTGCTGCCCGGCGGTGAACTGTTCCAGGCGCTGGAAAAAGGCGTGCTCGACGGCACCGAATTTTCGCTGCCGACCGTCGATGAGCAGCTCGGCTTCTACAAGGTCGCGAAATACTATTACATGCCGGGCTGGCACCAGCCGTCGACCAACCAGTATCTCTATGTAAACCTGGCGGCGTGGAACAAGCTCAACCCGCAGACCCAGGCGATCATCGAAACCACCTGCACTGCCGCCGTCACCATCGCGCTTGCCAAGTCCGAGGCGTTGCAGGGCAAGACCTTGCAGAAGTTCGAGAAGGAAGGCGTTCAGGTCAAGCAGGTGAATGCGCAGCTGCTGAAGGTCTTCCAGACCGCGACCAAGAAGGTCATGGCCGAGAAGTCCGCCTCCAATCCGCTTTTCAAGAAGGTCTATGACAGCCAGGTCGCCTTCATGGAACAGAATCAGAAATGGAAAGAGTTCGGCTATCTCCCGCGCGACTTCAAATAAGCCGGCGGCCGGAATGACGTTACCGCAATCCGCGGCGGACGGCCCCGTACTGGGGCCGTCCGGAATCCCGCTTCCTACCACCCGCATTTCGCGCTTCCTCGACGCCATCATCACCGCGGTCGGAGAGGCGTCGTCGTGGATTTGGACCGCACTGATGCTCCTGATCGTGTATCAGGTGGTGCAGCGCTATGCCTTCGGTCTCGGCTCGATCAAGATGGAAGAGATGCAATGGCATCTCTACGGCATCGGCTTCATGCTTGCGATCCCGTTCGCCGAAATCCGCGAACGTCACGTCCGCATCGATGTGCTGGCGGAGCATTGGCCGGCGCGGCGCAGGCTGTGGATCGAGGCGTTCGGCCTGACGTTTTTCCTTCTGCCGTTCTCGCTGTTCGTGCTGCTCCACGCCGTACCCTATGCGACGCAATCCTACACCATTCATGAAATCTCGTCGGCGCCCGATGGGCTGCCTTATCGCTTCGTCATCAAGGCGTTCCTGGCAGCGACCTTTCTGCTGCTCGCCATGGCCGGCGTCTCGCGGCTGTCTCGTGTGATAGCTGCCCTGCGGCTGAAGACATAGAGCAGCGCGGGGCGGGGAGCGATATGGAAGTCTACGAAATCATTGTCGTCGCGTTTCTCGTCACGTTCGTCGCGTCGATCTTTCTGGGTTACCCGATCGCCTGGACGCTGGGCGGCCTGTCGCTGATCTTCACCGCCGGCGGAATCCTGCTGCACGACTATTTCGGCGTCGATACCTTCCTGCTCACGCGCTGGGGCAATTTCGCGATCATCGTCGACCGCATCTTCGCGACCATGGCGAACTGGGTGCTCGTCGCCTTGCCCATGTTTGTCTATATGGGCCTGATGCTCGACCGCTCGGGCGTCGCCGAAAAGATGATGACGAATTTCGTCCGCGTCTTCCGCGGCATGCGCGGCGGGCTCGCCATCACCGTTGTGCTGATGGGTATCCTGCTAGCCGCGTCCACCGGAATTGTCGGGGCATCGGTCGTGCTGCTCGCCACGCTGTCGATCCCGATCATGATGCGGCAGAACTATTCCAAGGAGTTCGCATCAGGCGTGGTGGCCGCCGCCGGCACGCTCGGCATCCTGGTGCCGCCTTCGATCATGCTGGTCATCATGGCTGACCAGCTCTCCATATCGGTCGGCGATCTGTTCATGGGAGCGATCGTCCCGGGCGTGGCGCTCGGATTTCTCTATCTCTTCTACGTTATCCTCGTCGGCCTGATCCGCCCGGACATGGCGCCCGCGCCGCCCGAGGCCGAACCGCTCACGGGCCGCGAGGTCTGGGGCGCGATCCTTGCCACCGTTCCAACCGCGACGCTGATCATTGCGGTGCTTGGCACCATTTTCACCGGATTCGCGACGCCAAGCGAAGCATCGGGTGTCGGCGCTTTCGGTGCGACGCTGCTCGCGCTTTTCAATGGGCGGCTCAGCCTGCAAGTGGTCCGGCAGGTCGGAATCGAGACCGCGCTGACGACGGCTTTCATCTTTGGCATCTTTCTCGGGGCCACGGCCTTTGCATTGGTCATGCGCTCGCTCGGCGGCGACGAGTTCATTGCCCATCTGCTGAAGGGGCTGCCGTTCGGCCCGACCGGCATTCTGATTTTCATCCTGTTCGTGGCGTTTGTCTCCGGCTTCTTCCTCGATTGGCTGGAAATCGTCCTGATCATCCTGCCGCTGGTCGCGCCGGTGGTGAAGGACCTCGGCTTCAATCTGATCTGGTTCGTGGTGGTGTTCGCGGTCTGCCTGCAGACCTCGTTCCTGACGCCGCCGGTCGGCTTCTCGCTGTTCTATCTGAAAGGCGTGGTGCCCAAGGAGATCACCACGGTACACATCTATCGCGGTGTGATTCCCTTCGTCATCCTCCAGCTGATCATGGTCGTTGTGGTCTTCGTCTGGCCCGAACTGGTTCTCTGGCTCCCGCGCAAGGTGTATGGCTCGGTCGGGTGAACGGACTCGATTGAGGCGATGCAGGTTCTTGTCATCGGCGCGGGTGTGATCGGGCTTGCCGTCGCGCGGGCCGCCGCGCGGGCCGGCCATGACGTCATCGTCGCGGAAGCTGCGACTGCCATCGGTACAGGCATCTCGTCTCGCAACAGCGAGGTGATCCATGCCGGTATGTATTACCCGACCGGATCGCTGCGAGCGCAATTCTGCGCACGCGGCAACCGCTTGCTGTACGAATTCTGCGAGAGCCACGGCGTTGCGCATCTCCGCTGCGGCAAGCTCATCGTCGCGACCACCGAGGCCGAACGCACGCGGCTGGAGGCCATTTTCGCGCAAGGACAGATCAATGGCGTCGAGGGTCTCGAACTGATCGGCGGCAATGCCGCGCGCGGTCTCGAGTCGGAATTGCGCTGTATTGCGGCGCTGGCATCGCCGGCGACCGGCATCATCGATGGCCACGCTTACATGCTGGCGTTGCAGGGCGATCTCGAAGCCCTGGGCGGCGCCATTGCGTTTGAAACGCCGGTCGAGCGGCTGACCCCGATGCTGCATGCCTGGCGCGTGCATTTCGGCGGGCGCGAGCCGGGGCATCTGGATGTCGACGCCGTGGTCAATTGCGCAGGCTTGTCGGCGCAGGCGGTGGCGCGCCGAATCGAGGGCTATCCGGCAACGCGTATCCCGAAACAGGTGCTGGCCAAGGGGAATTATTTCGCGTTTTCCGGCCGACCGGCCTTCACGCGGCTGATCTATCCGACCCCGGTCGATGGCGGGCTCGGTGTTCATGTCACGCTCGATCTTGCCGGTCGCATGCGGTTCGGGCCGGATGTGGAGTGGATCGAACACGAGAATTACGACGTCGATCCCTCGCGCGCAGCATCGTTCTATGCGCGCATCCGCACCTATTGGCCGGGCTTGCCGGACGATTCGCTGGCGCCGGATTATTCCGGAATTCGACCGAAGCTGACCGGTCCGGGAGAGCCGGCCGCCGATTTCGTCATCGAAGGCCCGGCAGAGCACCGCATGTCCGGTCTGGTCAACCTGTTTGGAATCGAATCGCCGGGCCTCACCTCGTCTCTGGCGCTGGGGGACGAGGTCGTTTCCTATCTCGACGCCTGAGCACGACGATCCACGCCGCTGCTCGCCGGCGCCATGCCGGTGGTCTCCGCCGGCGCGTGCGAGACCGGAGCCGGCTGAATGCCGGTTTCGGACAGACGTCTGCGCTGCGCTTTCGGCAGCTTGTTGATATTCAGCGGCTCGAAATCCGCGTACCGCCGGGTATGGCCGCGATACGACATGAAGCCGTTTTTTGTTGCGAGAATATCGCCCTTGCGCAACGTCGGATCGTCCTCGATGTCCTGGCGCGCGAGGCCGAGCGGCTTGCCGGCCGCGCAGCCGCATCCGGGCACGAGTTTCTCGCGATAGAGATACGCGTTCGGAATTTCGGAATAGCGCTTGCCGTCGTCCGACCTGGCGCGATCAATCGAGTCGCCGCTGAAGACCTGTGTCGGGGACGCCGGGCACAGGGAGCTGCACAATTCCGGCCCACCGCCGCGATAATTGATCGGGAAATAGCGTCCGTCGCACAGCCGCACGCAATACGCGACGCTACCGCCGCGACCTTCACGATTCCCGCCGCGGCGAGATACCGGATCGCGGTTGTCGTGGCTGGGATCGGCATAGGAACGCACCTGCGGCGGTGCCGGGCGTGCATGCCGGAAGAACAGGTCGAAAAAGGCCTGCGCAAATGACGGATAGCCGGCCGCAATCACACAACCGGCCACCAGCGCGAAGGCAACGCGCCGATTTTTCGGTGATCGACAGATGCGCAACACCAGACAACCCTCGTTCCCAAGACCGTGAACGGCAGGTCAATGCACGCGAGGGCACAGGGTTTCGGGAAAAATCGTCACATCATCGTGCGGTGCGGGCAGCGCAGGCACTGGAAAATCTGTCGGGTAACGAAAGCACGCTACTGGTGGTTCGGAAATCCGCTTCATGCTTACAGCACGCCCGTCAGGCGGATTTCCGAACCAAACCACACGAAAATCAGAGGTTTGCTAATGTCCTTCGAATAAATGACGCGGACTTCGGATTCGGGACACTAGCGGACTGCTTGTGCGCGCTGATGCGCTTCGCCGCTCGGCACCGCGTCGCCATCGGCCAACCCGTCGGCGCCGGATCCCGGCGCAACCCGCGTCGCCGTCAATTGCTGATGCAGCGCCGGGGACAATCCCGTGCCGGTGACCGGCGCAAACTCGGAGCGCGTGCCATCGCTTCGATATGTCATCAAGCCTCTCTCGGTCGCCACGATATCGCCGGTCCGCAGGGTCGGATCTTCGGCGTCGTCGAAGCGCACCAGTCCGGTCGGGCTCTTGCCGTCGCAGCTGCAGTCCGGAACCATTTTCTCGCGATAGACGAAGGCGTTGGGCAGATCGCTGTAGCGCTGCCCGTTGGGCGCGACCGCGCGCCCGATACCGCCGCCTGAGAAAATCTGGGTCGGCGCCGCCGGACAAAACGCACGGCACATTTCCGCAGCGTTCATCCTCCCGCGGCCGCTGACCGGGAAATAGCGGCCGTCGCACAGCCGCACGCAATAACCGGACGATACGCGGCCGGCATGATCGGCGCGCGCGTCCTGATTGGGATCGGCGAAGGACGGGGCGCGCGGAGTCATTGCGCGACGAAAGCCCCCGAACAGGGCCTCGAACAAATTCTGTGCGGATGCGGGGGAGGGAACGTCCGCCACGAATAATGCGGCCACAGCTGCGGCTGCGACCAGCCGGCGGCGACGCACGAATACAGAACTCCGAGCCACGCATGGCCCCTTTCATCCGTGAGTGCCCTGTTGCGGCCCCTAACGCACCAAAGACGGATTGGTTGCGTTGAATCGCGGGATCGCGGGCACCCTACGCCACGGGTATGGCGCTCATCATAAGGGACAGGCGGTAAACGACCCGATAACCACGCCCGCAAAAGGCATCCCTCGGCGAAAAATTTGCCTTGAGCGAAAAATTTGCCTTGCCCGGAAATTGGCGATGGCTACCGCAAAGGCGAACGACCGATGCCTGACGGCTCAGAGAAACTCGGCCGCCTTGTAGAGCGAACGAAAATCCAGACCCGCCTCGCGAAAGGTATCGGCGGCGCCTTCCTGGCGGTCGACCATGGTGAGCACCATCACAATTTCGGCCCCGCTGTCGCGCACGGCGTCCACGGCCTTGATGGCGGAGCCGCCGGTGGTGGTGACGTCTTCGACGATCACAACGCGCTTGCCCTTGAGCGACTCCCCAGGCGCCAGGCCCTCGACCGACAGCTTTGCGCCATGGTCCTTCGGCTTCTTGCGTACGAAGAACGCCTGGATTGGCGTCCCGCGCATGAAGGAGAGCTGCGCGATCGCGCCCGCCAGCGGCACCGCGCCCATTTCCAGGCCGCCGACATAGTCGATTTTCTCGCCGGCCAACGCATCGAGCGTCAGTTCGGCCAGCAGTGCCGCGCCCTCGGCATCGAGCATGGTCGGCTTCAGGTTGAAGTAGAAATCACTCTTGCGGCCGGATGCCAGCGTGATCTCGCCGCGCCCGAACGAGCGCCCGCGGATGATTTCCTGCAGACGCGTTCGGGTCTCGGCGAGCGGACGGCTTGATGGTGTCGCAGACTGTGTCATGGACTGTGTCATGGGCATTTCCCTACCACCAACGTGCCCGGCTCGCCATTTGACGCTGGCCGAACCACCCATTTTCCCCAATGATCTTGATTGATCTTGATTGATCTTGGCCGCAATCGGGAATGCCGACCATGCTCAACCCTGTCTATCAGCCCCTTCGCTTCGAGGAGCTGGCACCGGAAGCGATGCTGCAACGGTCGCGGGATTTTCTCGCCATGATGGCCAGACGCCGCACGGTGCGCGACTATTCCGACCGGCCGGTTCCGCGCGAGATCATCGTCAATGCGGTGCGCACCGCCGCGCTGGCACCATCGGGTGCCAACCAGCAGCCATGGACCTTCGTCTGTATTTCGGACCCGGCGATCAAGTCGCGTATCCGCGTCGCGGCCGAGGAGGAGGAAAAGACATTTTATGGCGGCCGTGCCGGCGCCGAATGGCTGGGCGCACTGCGCCATCTTGGCACCGATTGGGAAAAGCCGTTCCTCGAAACCGCGCCGTGGCTGATCGCGATCTTCGGCCAGCGCTATGGCACGGCGCCGGAGGGAGGCAAGGTGAAGCATTACTACGTGCCGGAATCGGTCGGCATCGCCTCTGGCTTCCTGATCGCGGCGCTTCACAATGCCGGCCTCGCGACACTGACGCATACGCCATCGCCGATGGGCTTCCTCAACGAGATCTGCGGACGGCCGGAGAGCGAGAAGGCCTACATCCTCTTGGTGGCGGGCTATCCGGCTGAGGATTGCCGGGTGCCGGCGATCGCCAAGAAGACGCTGGATGAAGTGAGCGTGTGGATTTGATCTCAACTTCGTAGGATGGGTTGAGCGCAGCGAAACCCATCCATTTGCTCGGTTGGCGAGACGATGGGTTTCGCTACGCTCAACCCATCCTACAGCGCCTCTCCGCCGGAGCGTCACCCCGGCCGCTTCGGTATCTCCAATCCCCGTTGCACCGCCGGACGCGCCAGCGCCGCATCGAGCCAGCGCGGAACCTCCGTCAGCGTGTCGTATTCGACGATCTCGCGCGCGCCGTAAAATCCGACCAGATTGCGCACCCAGCCGATGCTCGCGACATCGGCGATGGTGAAATCGTCGTCCATGATCCACTTGCGGCCCTTGAGGCGGCCTTCCAGCACGCCGAGCAGCCGCTTGGACTCATTGACGTAACGGTCGCGCGGACGCTTGTCCTCGTAGTCCTTGCCCGCGAATTTGTGGAAGAAGCCGACCTGCCCGAACATCGGGCCGATGCCGCCCATCTGGAAATGCACCCACTGGATGGTCTCGATCATCCGCGCCGGATCGTGCGGGATCAGCTTGTCGGTCTTGCCTGCAAGATAGCCGAGGATCGCGCCGGACTCCCACAGGCCGAGCGGCTTTCCGCCCGGTCCGTTCGGGTCGATGATCGCCGGAATTTTCCCGTTCGGATTGAGCGAGAGAAATTCCGGCGTCCAGCTCTCATTCTTCGTGATGTTCACCGCATGCGCCTCATACGGCAAGCCCATCTCCTCCAGCGCGATCGAGACCTTCACGCCGTTCGGCGTCGGGAAGGAATAGAGCTGCAGGATGTCGGGATTCTTTGCCGGCCAGAGCTTGGTGACGGGGAACGAGGAGAGAGGGGACATGTTTTACTTGCTTTCAGTAGGAGTTTTCCGCTCGTCCCCGCGAGGGCGGGGACCCAGTCTTTCAATCGCTAATTCGCGATTTCATCGTAAAGGTCGCGCCAATCCGGGTTCGAAGTCTCGATTTCGCGCAATTTCCAGGCTCGGTTCCATTTCTTCATCTGCCTTTCACGCGCGAAAGCAGATTCTCTCGATGTATGCTCTTCGTACCAGACGAGCATTGTGACCTTATATTGCTTAGTGAAGCCTTTTAGCGCGCCCTCGCGGTGCAGCCAGGTACGCCGCACGAGATCGTCCGTCATCCCGGGATACAGCGTGCCGTTACGCCGGCTCGCAAGGATGTAAACATAGAAGCTCATGGATAGGCTCTCGCTGGGTCCCCGCCTTCGCGGGGACAAGCGGCCGATAGAATACGCGTACCCTGGTCATCAATGCGCCTCGTCCCAGTTGTCGGCGGCGCGCGCATCGACCGACAGCGGCACATGGAGCTGCACCGCAGGCGTCGGCGCGTCTTCCATCACCCGCTTGACCACCGGCAGGGTCGCGGTGACTTCGGCATCCGGCACCTCGAACACCAGTTCGTCATGCACCTGCAACAGCATCTGCGCCGACAATCCGGCGTCGCGCAGCGCATCGTCCATGCGCGTCATGGCGCGCCGGATGATGTCGGCGGCCGAGCCCTGCAAACGCGCATTGATCGCGGCGCGCTCGTTGAAGGCGCGCAGCGAAGGGTTCGACGCCTTGATGTCCGGGTAATGGCATTTGCGCCCGAACAGCGTGACGACATAGCCGTGCTCGCGGCAGAAGTCCCGTGTTGAGTCCATATAGTCGCGGATGCCGGGGAAACGCTCGAAATACTTCTTGATATAGGCGCCGGCCTCCTCGCGGGCGATGCCGAGCTGGTTGGCAAGCCCGAAGGCCGAGATGCCGTAGATGATGCCAAAATTGATCGCCTTGGCGCGCCGCCGCACCTCGCCCGGCATGTCCTTCACCGGCACGCCGAACATTTCCGAGGCTGTCATCGCATGAATGTCGGTGCCGTCCTTGAATGCCTGACGCAGCGCCGGCACGTTGGCGACTTGCGCCAGCAGACGCAGCTCGATCTGCGAATAATCCGCCGAGACCAGCTTGTGGCCGGGTTTGGCGATGAAGGCCTT
>NZ_JBFWPA010000012.1:0-98290 GCF_050250235.1 Pseudorhodoplanes sp. | reverse complement strand
CTGCTTCAGCCGGTCCTGTGCCGTGGGTGCCGCGCGTCCCCGAATTTTGTTCCGATTCGGGGCAGTTTGTGGGCGGGGGGCTGGTGTCGGCTCACACGGTGCAGGTCGTGTGCCGGCTGCGCAGCCGCCACGTTACCCTTAACAGCAGCTTACGCTTGGCCGATACAGCAGGGCTGATAGGGTCGCCATCGAACCAGACGGCAGGCCGAACCGCCTGCAATGCTCAGACGAGGGGACGTGACCGGTGCGAAAGCTCCGAGGCGTCCGGGACAGCCGATGGGGAGGGCCGTGGCTCTCCCCATCGCCATTTTTGCGACAGCGCGTCGGTTTTTTCTTGCCCTGTCCGAATTGACTTGAAGTTGCGGAGCCGCCGGGCGACTGAGGGCGCCGGACCTAGTGGAGCGGATTTGACATTCGCTTCCCACCCGGCCGCGGGCTCGCGAAGCGAATGTCAAATCCAAAGCTCCACCAGAATCCAATACTTGCTAGTGGTCCTTTGGTTCTAACGTTCGCAAAAGAGCCTGCCGAGAAGCGATGCGAATGTTAGAATCGGACCACTAGCCCACTGATGCATCCTTCCACCCCCCGCGAACCGATTTTCAACGTACCCGGCGTGCTTGTTGCGACACTGGCGGTGCTCGTCATCGTCCATGTCCTGCGATCCTTGCTGTCGCAGGCGGCCGACATCGAATTGCTGTTGCTGTTCGCCTTCATTCCGGCCCGCTACGACACCAACATTCTCGCCAATGCGGCCTGGCCGGGGGGAGTCGGCGCCGACGTCTGGACCTTCGTCACGTATGCGCTGATCCATGCCGACTGGATGCATCTGCTGTTCAATGCGGTGTGGCTGCTCGCTTTTGGCACGCCGCTTGCGCGCCGGTTCGGCGCGTTGCGATTTCTTGCATTCTGCGCAGTCGCGGCCGCCGCCGGTGCGCTCGCGCATCTGGTGACGCATTTCGGGCAGTTGGTTCCGATGGTGGGTGCGTCGGGTGCGATCTCCGGCACGATGTCGGGTGCGATGCGCTTTGCGTTTCAGCGCGGCGGACCCTTGAGCTTTCGAGGTTCGGAAGAATCGTACCGCGTGCCGGCGCTGTCGCTGACTGAGTCGCTTCGCGATCCGCGTGTCCTCGCCTTCCTGATGGTATGGTTTGGACTGAATCTCCTGTTCGGCCTGGGCTCGGTTTCAATCACCGGCAATGAGCAACCTGTCGCATGGCAGGCTCATGTCGGGGGCTTCCTGGCGGGGCTTGTGCTGTTCAGCTGGTTCGACCCCGTCGGGACAGTGTCGGAACCGGACGACCCGCACGCTGCTTGATGCATCGCAGCATGGTTGCCGCTGGCCAATTCAATTGCGGCATGGAACACTTGCTGATCGTGTGGTTTGAGATGCATTGCGCGGGATCTGCCCGTCGCGGCGGACTCGCGCTTCCAAGGGAGGCGAACCATGATCGTCAAATCGATCCTCTCCGCCAAAGGCAGCGACGTTGCAACCATCGCACCCACCGCAACGCTGGCTGACGCAACTACAATCCTCGCGGACCGAAAGATCGGTGCGCTGGTCGTGACCGGCGCCGGCGGCCGGATCACCGGAATTATTTCCGAGCGCGATATCGTACGCGCATTTGCACAGCATGGCGGCAATGCGCTGCGAATTCCGCTGAGTGAAGTGATGACCCGCAAGGTGGTGACTTGCGATCCCAGCGATAGCGTGTCGGTTCTCATGGAGCGGATGACGGCCGGAAAGTTCCGGCATCTTCCGGTGACCGAGAATGATCAGCTCGTCGGAATCATATCGATCGGCGACGTGGTAAAATACCGCCTCACCGAGTTGGAGTTCGAGCACCACGCCATGCGTGACTACATTCAGACCGCGTGACACGCCGGTCTCGCGGCCGGCGGCGCTAGGTGAGAGCGGCGATTGCGTCGGTGATATCGGGAACCGATCGTTCGGCGGCTTGCGCGCCGATTTCGATTGCTTCGCGGGCGCGGTGGAAATCGAACAATCCGATTTTGCCGCAGCGTGGCCCGATCAATACGTCAGGCGGATCGCCTGCAAGTCTTGAGCGCGTAACCCGATCCTGCATGATGTTGAACGAGTCGATCATGATGTTGGCGATGTTCGGACTGCGGCGGCCTCCAACCAGCTGGCGCTTGAGCAGGAATTCGGGGCTCAGGATGCGCCGCAGCCCTTCCGGCCGAGAGCGCATCTCGTTCAGCACCCGGACATCCTCCGCGTCCGGGCCGTGACTGGAGATCGTGCCGCCGCGCCCGAGCATGTCCGAGTTGAGGTTGACCGCGATCACCAGGCGGGCGCCGAGCGCGCGGGCCGCGGAGACCGGCACCGGATTGACGAGGGCGCCGTCGACCAGCCACCGGCCGCCCAGCCGTACCGGCGTGAAAATCCCGGGAAGCGCGTAGGACGCACGCGCCGCATCCACGATCCGCCCGCGCGTGAGCCAGATTTCATGACCGGTGCCAAGTTCGGTCGCGATACAGGCATAGCGCTTCGGCAGGTCTTCGATCATCGTGTCGCCGAGGGTGTCCTCAAGGCGACCGGCGAGACGGTCGCCGCCTATCAGTCCTGAGCCCCCGAGGCTGACGTCGAGGTAGCCGAGCACGCCGCGCGTCGTCAGCGTTCGCGCCCATTCATCGAAGACCTGCAATTTTCCCGCAGCGTAGCAGGCCCCCACCACGGCGCCGATTGAAGTGCCGACCACGACATCGGGCTCGATGCCGTGCCTTGCCAGGACTTGCAGAATTCCGATATGGGCGAAACCGCGCGCAATGCCCCCGCCCAAAGCGAGCCCGACGCTCGGCTTGGGCAAGGCGGTCTTCTCGGTGGTCGCCTCTGCCGCGCGGTCACCGTTCACGGCGCGCCGGATTAGAGCTTGCAGCACGGTTCTGCTCCTCCTGGCGATGATCCGACCAGCGGCCCGGCGAGACAAGAACCTGCGCCCGAAAATCGCGGCGCATGGTGAAAACGCCGGTCAGGCGCGCGACGGGCGGACCATCCGAAACTCACTCTCGACCACCGCATAATTGTGATAGCCGTTTCGAGCGATCGGCTTCATGGCGGCGGTATCGAGGAGGCCGTCGCGGATGAAGCGATCGTCGATATGCACGCCGATCACCTGGCCGAACACGACATGGGTGTCGAGCAGTCGGCCCTCGGTATCGGCGAGCGGTACGATCTGCAGCAGCGCGCATTCCAGCGCGCATGGTGAGGTGGCAACGCGCGGGGGCCGGACCAGGCGGGAGGGAGCGGGTTCAAGACCCGCTTCTGCCATTTCGTTCACGCCGCGCGGCATGGGTGCAGAAGTCCGGTTCATGGCGTCCCGCAAGTCCCAGGTCGCGAGATTGCAGACAAACTCGCCGGTCTCCCGAATGAAGGTCAGCGAATCCTTGCGCCCTTCGCTGGAGAACATCACGATCGCAGGCCGGCTCGAGACGCCGTTAAAAAACGAATAGGGAGCGAGATTGACCTCGCCCGCCGCACTTATCGAGGTGATCCAGCCGATCGGGCGCGGTGCCACGATCGCCTTGAACGGATCATGCGGCAGACCGTGATCGTTCGTGCGGGCGTCGTAGAACATCGTCAGCCGTAGCGCGTCACGATTTCGGACAACGGCGGGCGCGGCCGGTCTTCCGGGGGTCGCGAGGCTCTGCCGATATGGACAAAGCCTGCAATGCGCTCGTTGTCGGCAAGGCCCATCGCGCGGCAGATGCGGCGGTCATAGGCATACCATTCGGTGATCCAGTTGGCGGCGTAGCCCAGAGCATGCGCGGCCGTGACGAGGTTCATGGTAGCGGCGCCCGCGGAAAGCACCTGTTCCCATTCGGGGATTTTCGGGTTCGCAGCGACCCGGCTTACCACGGCGATTACCAGCGGCGCGCGAGCGAGCCGATTGCGCTCGAATTCGATCTGGTCGGCGGTCGCATCGGGGCGGTCGGACCGGAAGGCGCCAGCGATGGTCTCGCCGATGGCCGTGCGGGCATCGCCTTCAAACAAGATGAAGCGCCACGGCGTTAGCTTGCCGTGATCGGGGACGCGGGAGGCTACCTTCAGAATCGTCTCGACTTCAGATGCCGAAGGTGCGGGGCCCGCCAGCTCAATCGGCTTGACGGAGCGGCGCGTGGTCAGCAGGGAAAGTGCATCAGGCATGATTTGCGGCTAGCACAGCCCGGTTGTCCGCACAAATGCGCCGCGGTGTTGCCGCAGGCTTGAATTCGCCGCGATTTCCGCCGAAAAGTCGCTCATGAGGGCGTTGGGATCTGCCGCTGGACCGGGAGGAGCGCGGATGGCTTTGGCCGCCGCGATGCTTGTATGGCATGCGATGCCGTCCTATGCGCAATCCTTCACCAATACGGGTCCCGCGACCATTACCGGGCCGATAGGGGAACCGCAGAGCCTCGCGCCACCACCCGCCGCCAATCTGGCGGCTCCAGGGGCGGGCGACGTGCTGCGCCCTCCTGCACCGATTCCGCTGCCCGTCGCGCCATTGCCTGAGACGCCGCCGCATGTCGAGCGGCCGCCGGTCTTGCCACCGGTCTTGCCGTTGCCTGCGCCCGCGCTCGCACCGGCGGTCCCGGCTGGGCAGGTCGCGCTCTATCTCAGCGCAAGATTTGGCCGCGACATGCCGCCGGTCCCGGGCGGGGTCGTCTGGCGCGTTTTTCCGGATCGGCCGGACCCCTCCGGCGCCCTTCGTCCGATCCGCGAGGACAAGACTGCCGCTCCCACCATGCTGCTGCCACCCGGTGGCTACATCGTGCATGCCAGCATGGGTCACGCGCAGACGCTCAAGAAAGTGCAGTTGCGCGCGGAGACGGTGCGCGAAGTTTTTGACATCCCTGCCGGCGGCATTCGCATCGAAGGCAAGGTCGGGGACGCGCGCATTCCGACCGGGCAGATCCATTTCGACGTGTTCAAGGGCAGCCAGTTCGAGCCTGGCGACAAGCGTCCGCTGATCCAGAATGCGGCCACGGGCGAAGTGATGCTGGTACCGGAAGGTACCTATCACATTATTTCGCACTACGGCGATGGCAATGCGGTGGTGCGCTCCGACATCCGGGTCCAGACCGCGCGCGTGACCGATGTTACCGTCAATCATCGTGCCGCCGTGATCACACTGAAGCTGGTGGCGAGCGATGGAGGCGAGGCGCTCGCCAACACCCAGTGGTCCGTGTTGACGCCGGGTGGCGACGTGATCAAGGAGTCGATCGGCGCCTTTCCACGCGTGGTGCTCGCGGAAGGCGAGTATCGGGTGATCGCGCGCAACGACGGACGCTCGTTTCAGCACGAATTCGCGGTCGTTCCGGGGGTTGATCGCGAGATCGAGGTGGTCGCGCGCTGAACGCGACAGGCGCGACGCCCCGACCGCGCCCGGTTTCGGAGGCGATATTGGATCGTCCGGTCGTCCGTGCTGCCGTGATCGTGCTGCTGGCGCTTGCCGGCGACGTCGCGCCGGCGGTCGCTGCGGACGGTGGGCATCCCGACATCGACAAGATGAAGGCCGAGTATCGGCGTCCACCGGCGCGGCCGGTCGAGAATGCGGCGCTGGTCGAATTGGGGCGCGATCTATTCTTCGACCCTGTCATCTCGGCATCGGGCAAGACCGCCTGCGCGACCTGCCATCGACCTGAACGCGGCTGGAGTTCGAACGAGCCGCGCAGCCCGGGGGATTCTGGGCGACCGACGCAGCGCAAGACACAGACCCTGCTCGGGATTGGCCATGCCCGCCCGCCATTCGACTGGGATGGCCGTCACGCCACGCTCGAAGCCCAGGCGGTGTCGTCGATCGGCACTGGCTCGATGTCGATGTTCGCGACTCCGAACGAGGTGAAGGTGGACGATATCGTTGCCCGGTTGCGGGCGAACGAGCGCTATGTCGCGAAATTCCGTCAGGCAATGCCCGGCGCGCCGATCAATCTCGACACTCTCGTGATCGCTCTGGCGGCGTTCGAGCGGAGTATCGAGCCGGGGCAGGCGCCGTTCGACCGCTGGGTCGCTGGTGACGAGACCGCGATTCCGGAAGCGGCGAAGCGCGGCTTCGTCCTGTTCCACACCGAGGCCGCTTGCTCGGGCTGTCATATCGGCTGGCGCTTCACCGACGATGCCTTTCACGACGTCGGCACGACCACGACCGATCCGGGACGCGGGCGCGAGTTGAAGGGCAATACGAAGATGCAATTCGCGTTCAAGACGCCGACGTTGCGCTCGGTCGCGCTGCGTGCGCCCTATCTGCATAACGGCAGTGCCGCAACGCTGCGCGATGTGGTCGACCTTTATGTGAAGGGCGGCATCGACCGGCCGAGCCGGTCGCCGATGATCAATCCTTTCGACCTCACCGAGGACGAGCGCAACGACCTGGTCGCGTTCATGCAGACGCTGACCGGGGAGGGCGAGGCAAAATAATACTCACGCCGCGGTCGCGCCGCCGCGTTATGGATCACACGGCGGTCCAGCCGCCATCATGGGCGATGAGCTGACCGGTGACATAGCGCGAGGCATCGCTTGCGAGATAGATCACAAGACCCTGCAACTCCTTTGGCGCGCCGCGACGTCCCATCGGGGTGCCGGCGACGATCGATTGCTCGAAGCGCTCGCTGTCCTCGGCGCTCCACTCCGCCTTGAAGTGATCTGCAAGACGCGTACCGGCGCCCTGCCAGCCTGGGGCGATGGCGTTGGCACGAATATTATCCCTGCCATATTCCGCCGCGATCTGCCGGGTCATGCCGGCGAGCCCGGCCTTGGTCGCCGCATAGGCGACGCCGGACACCGCAAAGCCCGGATAGAATCCGACGATTCCGATCAGCGACGCGACGTTGACGATCGAGCCCGCCCCGGCTTCCAGCATCAGCGGGATGGCCGCACGCGTCACCAGGAAAGTGCCGAGCAGGTTCACGTCGATCACGCGCTTCCAGTCGGCGGTCTCCACTTCGTGCAGGCGTCTGGGAAACGGCGCGACGCCTGCATTGTTGATCAGGACGTCGAGCTTGCCGTGCGAACTCGACACCGCGCGGCCGAGCAAGGCGACCTCGTCCTCGTTCGCGACGTCGAACACGATGCGCGAAGCCTTGCCACCGGTCGAATGGATGATCGATATCGTTTCGGTGACCCAGCCCTTGTCGCGATCGGCGCAGATCACGTCGGCTCCCGCCGCCGCGAGCCCGAGCGCCATCTCGCGGCCAAGACCGGACCCCGCGCCGGTCACCAGCGCCACTTTCCCGTCGAGCCTGAACAGGTCCGCCGACATCAGGCCGCCCGGGCCGGTTTGGCGCGCCGGAGATCCGGCGGCAGCGCCTCATCGGCGAGCATGGCGAGCGCCTGATCGAGCGGCACCACCTGCTGGCCTTCCTTGCCGAGGCGCCGGATCGATACGGTGCGTTCCGCGGCTTCCTTCTTGCCGACCACGAGCAGGACGGGAACCTTGGCTAGCGAATGCTCGCGCACCTTGTAATTGATCTTCTCGTTGCGCAGATCGCTCGAGACCCGCAGGCCCTGCGCGGTCGCCGCCTTCATCGCTTCATGGGCATACGCGTCGGCGTCCGACACGATGGTGCAGATCACCGCCTGTTTCGGCGCCAGCCACAGCGGCAGGTGGCCCGCATAATGCTCGAGCACCACGCCGAGAAAGCGCTCCATCGAACCGCAGATGGCGCGGTGGATCATCACCGGTGTCTGTTTCGATCCGTCGGGCGCGATGTAGAACGCCTCGAACCGCTGCGGCAGGTTGAAGTCCACCTGCGTGGTGCCGCATTGCCAGTCGCGGCCAATTGCATCCCTCAGGACATATTCGAATTTCGGCCCGTAGAACGCGCCTTCGCCCGGATTGATGCCGGTCTTGATGCGGCCGCCGGACTGGTCCTCGATCTGCTTCAGCACCTTCGTCATGATCGCTTCGGCGTCGTCCCACATTTCGTCGGTGCCGACCCGCTTTTCAGGCCGGGTGGAAAGCTTCACCACAATCTGCTCGAAGCCGAAATCGGCGTAGGTCGACAGGATCAGGTCGTTGATCTTGAGGCATTCCTCGGCCATCTGCTCCTGGGTGCAGAACACATGCGCGTCGTCCTGCGTGAACGCGCGCACCCGCAGCAGGCCATGCAGCGCGCCCGACGGCTCGTAGCGATGCACCGTGCCGAACTCGGCCATTCGAAGCGGCAATTCGCGATACGAGCGCAACCCGTGCTTGAAGATCTGGATATGGCCGGGACAGTTCATCGGCTTGATCGCGTAGACGCGCTCGTCCTCGGTGTCGTCGCCGGCCGAGGTTGCCTGAAACATGTTCTCGCGGAACCAGCCCCAATGGCCTGAGGTCTCCCACAGCGACTTGTCGAGAAGCTGAGGGGCGTTCACCTCCTGGTACTCGCCCTTCAGGCGACGGCGCATATAGGCGACGATTTCCTGGAACATGGTCCAGCCGTTCGGATGCCAGAACACGGTGCCCGGGCCTTCCTCCTGGAAATGGAACAGGTCCATTTCGCGGCCGAGCTTGCGATGATCGCGCTTCTCGGCTTCCTCCATGTTCTTCAGATATTCGTCGAGTTCGTCCTGCTTCGCGAAGGCGGTGCCGTAGATGCGCGACAGCATCTCGCGGTTCGAATCGCCACGCCAGTACGCGCCCGCCACCTTCATCAGCTTGAAGGCATTGCCGACCTTGCCGGTGGACGTCATGTGCGGGCCGCGGCAGAGATCGAACCACTCGCCCTGCCTGTAAATCTTGAGCTCCTGGTCTTCCGGGATGGCGTCGATCAGTTCGACCTTGAAGTTCTCGCCCTTGTCGCGGAACACGCGCTTCGCCTCGTCGCGCGACCAGACTTCCTTGGTGAAGGGTTTGTCGCGCGCGATGATCTCGCGCATCTTCTTCTCGACCGCGCTGAGGTCTTCCGGCGTGAACGGCTGGTTGCGGGCAAAATCGTAATAGAAGCCGTTCTCGATCACCGGGCCGATGGTGACCTGGGTGCCGGGCCACAGCGCCTGAACCGCCTCGGCGAGCACATGCGCGCAATCGTGCCGGATCAGTTCCAGCGCGCGAGGGTCCTCGCGATTGAGCAATTCGATCTTTGCGTCCCTGGTGATCGGATCGGCGAGATCGGCGACCACGCCGTCCAGCGCCATCGCGACGGTGCGCTTGGCCAGCGAGGGCGAGATGCCTTTGGCGATATCGAGCCCGGTGATGCCGGCGGGAAATTCGCGGCTGGCGCCGTCGGGAAAGGTCAGCGCGATCAGGGGCGATGCGGGGATCGCTGCGGGCGAGGCGCCCGCGATGCCGGTTTCGGCCATTGTCGTCTCCTGTTGCTCACTCCCGCGAACGAGCGCGGGTAAGCCGATGGGATAGGCTGCATATAGCAAGGCAAGCGGGGAGGGCAATCTGGCTTTTCTTCTCTGTGTCCCGCGGAGCGATCCCTTCTCCCCCCAAAAGGCGGAGCGTGGAGACGGGGTGCGGGGAGGGAATACAGCAAGCTCCGCCGCCCCGTTATTTGGGCGGCGCGGGGACGCCGCAGCGGCAGAAAAGGCGAAGGATTTCTTCTTTGTAACAAAATTGCGGGCGACGGCTTCGTGACCGGAAAATAAGGGGACCGAGGGATGCGCCGCCCCGGTTCCGCCACCACTTGTCGGGATGATTTGAATCACGCGGTCGTTCCAGCAAGTCCGATGATCATCCGTCACGCCCTCGCGCTCCTTGCCCTTGTCGTGCTGACCGGCGCCGCGTGTGCCGAGCCGGCGCCAAGGTCGCGCGGCAGCTTCAAGCATGAGCCGATGATCTTCTTCGTAGCCAAGGGTGCCGCGGACGCCTGTGGTCCCGGCTGCGACACCTGGGTCGCCGCGGAAGGCACTTTCGACCCGGATGTGCACGAACGGCTGAGCGAATTTCTGAGCCATCCGGCGCGGCGCCACCTGCCGATCTTCTTTCATTCGCCCGGCGGCGAATTGCAGCCCTCGATTGCGACCGGCAATGTGCTGCGCGAGCGGCGCATGACCGCGGGTGTCGGGCAGACCATTCCGGAGGGCTGCCGCTCCCGCGCGCGGGCGGACGCCGCCTGCCGAAAGCTGATGGGCTCCGGGCGCATCCTGAAGGCGAGACTGCGGGTCGAAACCGGCATTTGCGCATCCGGATGCGGCTATGCGCTGGTCGGCGCATCGGTCCGTCTGATCGGTCCGGGGGCGAAATTCGGCGTGCATGCGAGCCGGCTGGTTCCGGTTCGGCTCGCGAAGGCGTCCCGCAGCCGCCCAAGCGCGGCGGAGACGCGCGAGGCGGAACGCCGCTCCTACGACCTCCTGAAGCAGTATGTGGCGCTTGCCGGCGTCGACCCCGCCCTGATCGATCTTGCGATGAAGACGCCGCACAATCGCGTCCACTGGCTGTCGCGTGATGAATTGTCCCGCTACGGCCTGGTCCCGGGGTCGTATTTCGAGACGCAATGGCTGCGGATTCCGGTTTCGGAGGGGACTTTCACGATCGTCAAATCGGTGACGCAGCCCTCGCAGACGAACCGCCAAGAATACCGCACCACGATCATCGGCATCGATTGCGCGGCAGGCCAGCGGCCTTTTGTGACGCTGCGAAGGGAATTGCCGACCGTCGAAAAGGGTACGCGGCTCGCCATGCGGATGACCTCGGGCGATGCGTTCCTGCTGGTGTTCAATGAGGGGCGGCGGCCGGATGCGGCGACCGAGCTGCGGGTCCAGCCGGTGGCAGCCGACGCGCTGGCGCGGGCCGCTGCTTCGGACGCCATTGTGCTGCGCGAAGAGCAGGATTCCTGGATGCGGGAGACCCGGCTTTCCACCAAGGGCCTGTCGGAGGCGCTCG
Organism: Pseudorhodoplanes sp.; assembly: GCF_050250235.1. GTDB lineage: Bacteria > Pseudomonadota > Alphaproteobacteria > Rhizobiales > Xanthobacteraceae > Pseudorhodoplanes. Next base: position 87,482 of record NZ_JBFWPA010000012.1, on the reverse strand, counting down.
GTGGCGTATCGAGCCGCTGCGGCGGCCGCATCTGAGGCCCGCGGGGGCGGGCGGGAAAAATTTTCGGGGGTGACCGGAACCTGCCGGCTTCTGCGGCGTTTGCGCCCGGCGACACGGCATCTGCCGGTCGGGCCGAGACCTTCTCGCCCGGGCGGCCCGACGCATTTCAACCGCCGTCCGGAACTCGATGGACACTGCGCAATCTACTGCCATCCGGTCGCTACGGCTCGCAATGCTCGCGGCTTTCATCCTGCCGGTGATCCTGTTCTCCTTTCTGGCTGTTACGAACTACCGGCACATCCACGCGGTGGCCGACGAGCGGATCGAACGCACTGCCAATATCCTCCAGGAACATGCGCTCAAGGTGTTCGAGACCATCGAGCGGAGCATCGCGGAGACCAACGAAGTGGTCCGCGGGATGTCGGACGACGAGATCGCGGCCGATGAGGCGAGGCTTCACTTGCGGCTGAGCCAGCTCGTGAAGTCGCTTCCGCAGTTCAAGTCGCTTTGGATCTTTGGCCCGGACGGCCGTGCGCTCGTCAATTCTCTGGCCTATCCGCAGCCGAAAGGCCTGAACTTTTCCGACCGCGACTATTTTCAGGCCCATGTCGGCAGCGATGGCCGGGTTTTCGTTGGCCAGGTTCTGCAACCCCGCGACCCGTATCCGGACGGCGACTTTTTCAGCGTCAGCAAGAGCCGCCCCAGCCCCGACGGCTCGTTTCGCGGCGTGATCCAGCTCTCGATTCTGCCGACCTATTTCGAGCAATTCTTTGCCAAGCTGCAATCCGCCTATCCCGGCGGCTACGCGTCGCTGGTGCGCGAAGATGGCGCGGTGCTGGCGCGGCATCCGGCTTTCGGCCCCAACGCCGCAAGACCCATGGCGTCCCTTGTGACCGATGCCATGCGAAAAAGTCCGGACGGCGGCTTTGCAACGCGGGTCTCGGCCGCGGACGGGATCGAACGACGCATCGCGTGGAAGAAATTGCCCGATCTGCCGGTCTACGTCATGGCCGGGACCGAGACCGCAGCCATCCGGGCCGAGTGGCTTTCCACCATGGCCGGCTATCTCGCCTTTGGGCTGCCCGTCACCGCGCTGCTGCTCGGCGCGATCTGGATCGCGCTCGAACGCACGCGCCGCCTTTACCAGGAGGAGGCGCGCCGTGCGGTCGCCGAGGGCGCATTGCGGCAGGCCCAGCGCATGGAAGCGATCGGACAATTGACCGGCGGCGTCGCGCACGACTTCAACAACATCCTGATGATCGTGAAAGGCAATCTGCACCGGCTGCGGCGCGAAGTGAGCGAGCCGAAACTCGTTCGCAAGCTCGACATGATCGAGACCGCGTCCCAGCGCGGCGAAAACCTGATCCGCCAGCTCCTAGCATTCTCGCGCAAGCAAAATCTGACACCGCAGGTGATCGATCTCGCAAGGCGCGTGCGCGACTTCCGCTCGCTGCTCGCGCCGTCGCTGCGCGGTGACATACAGATCCGGATCGATGTGCCCGACACGATTGCACCGGTTCGGGTCGACCAGAGCGAACTCGAACTCGCCGTGCTCAATCTCGCGGTCAATGCCCGCGACGCGATGCCGGACGGCGGGGTGATCGAAATTGCGGTTCGCCCCGTCCGGCTGCGAGGCGACGCGGCGCATGACAGGCTGGAAGGCGATTTCGTTTTGCTCTCGATCTCCGATACCGGCTGCGGCATTCCGCGCGAGACCATGGGCAAGATTTTCGAGCCCTTCTTCACGACCAAAGAGGTCGGCAAGGGCACCGGTCTCGGTCTGAGCCAGGTCTATGGTTTCGCCAAGCAGAGCGGCGGGACGGTGACGGTGTCTAGCCGGATCGGGCACGGCACCGTGTTCAATCTCTATCTGCCGCGGTCGCGGGAACAGCCGCAACGATCGGCGCCGGTGCGGGTCGACGAAACCGAACCGGTTGCGACCGGCTCGGTCCTGGTTGTCGAGGACAATACCGAAGTCGCCGACATTGCCACCGCGCTGCTCAACGAACTCGGTTACCAGGTAACGCGCGTCGCGACCGCGCAGACCGCGCTTGAGGTGCTGCGCACCGGCGAGGTCTTCGATCTTGTGTTTTCCGATGTCGTGATGCCGGGCGGTATGAACGGGGTGGAACTGGCGCATCAAATTCGCAAGGATTATCCGGACCTGCCGGTGGTCCTCACCACCGGCTATTACAATGCCGGCCACAAGCCGCTGCCGCGCGGGCTGCCGGTGGTGCGCAAGCCTTACGATATCGCCGAACTGAAAAAGACCCTGCAGGCGGCGACCAGCAAGCCGGCGACGCCTCGCGCTGCGTCGGGCTGAGCATCGCAAGGCACCCACAGGCACCGAGGTCTCCCGCATCAGGTCACATCCGCGTCAGCCATCGATACGTTGCTTCGCTGCATTGCCCCACATGTGATAGTCGGTTTCCATGACGACGCAGGTGACAGCGCACGGCTATCAGCTCTGGCGTGACCGGCGCGGGCGGGTTTCACCGCTGCGCATCATCGCGCTCGCACTGCTTCTGGTTCCCGTTGCATTCGCGCTCGAGGCGTGGTTCTCGCACCGGCTGGCGCCGCGGCTGCTCAACGATCTGGTCCATCGCACCGGTTATTGGGCGCTGCTTTTCATCATGATTGCGCTTGCGATCACGCCGCTGCGGCGCAGCGGGCGCTTTTCGGGGTTGATCGATGTGCGGCGGCTGATCGGGGTCGGCGCCTTTGTCTATGCGACGTTGCACATTCTGCTCTACATTGCCGACGAGCGGTTCGACCTCGTCAAGGTCGCGCTGGAAATCGTCAAGCGGCTGTATCTCACGGTCGGCTTTGTCGCCTGGCTTGGCCTCCTGGCCCTGGCGATCACGTCCAGCGATGCCATGGTCAAACGGCTTGGCGCGGCGCGCTGGCGGCGTCTGCATCAGGTGACCTATGTCGTCGCGCTGTTGTCGCTGATCCATTTCTTCCAGCAAACCAAGGCGGACTTCACGCTGCCTGCGACCGTCACCGGGCTGTTCGGCTGGCTGATGGTGTACCGTGTGGTTGCCGCCCGCAGGGGCGCGGAAATGTCCACGCTTGCCCTGTTCGTGATCACGGTCGCGGTTGCGCTCGCGACCTTCCTCGGCGAGGCAATCGGCATTGCGCTCTGGTATCGGGTTTCGCCGATGACGGTGCTGTCGACGGTTTTCGACTTCGACCTCGCGATCCGGCCGGGCTGGTACGTGCTCGTTGCGGGGCTCGCGGTCTGTCTTCTGGACCTCGTTCGCGCGCACATGCAGCCGCAGCGGGAGCGGCCCGCGCGGTCTGGCGCGCATCAGGCGTCCGCGGGCGGCGTCGCATTGGTCGAGCGCCAGCGCGCATAGCGCCAGGGCAGATACCAGCGCGATTGGCGGGGCGGTTTCGCCGGAACAAAATCCAGCCCGGATGTGCCATAGGGATGACAGCGGCACATCCGGCCGAGCGTCATCCAGCCGCCGGCCCATAATCCGTGGCGGTGCAGAGCCTCGTCGCCATATTCGGAACAGGTCGGCAAATGGCGGCAGTGAAACCCGATCAGCGGCGACAGTGAATACCGGTAGAGCGCAATCAGTCCGCGGCCCGCGAGCCGTGGTGCGTTGCGGACACAGTGTGCCAAATTCGCGCAGTCCGGGCGGGGCGATGGTGCGGGTTCAGCCATGGGAACAACGTCGGATCACACTGCAAATAAGCATGATCTGGAACTTTTCGACCCCGGTTCCCTGGCGTTGCGTCCGTTAAGCTTAGGTTGCACAGCAGCACTCTCTTCTGGACGCGAATCCCGCCGGCATATTAAAAATTACGCAGGGTGACGGGTGATCCCGCAGCACCGGCGCGATAAGCCGGGAGCCAGATCCGGCGCGGGTTGAACCGGGTACCGGGGGAGTTGCATGAAGCTGCGCCGGCTTGGTGCGGTGGCACTGGGATGTCTGTTTGTGTCCTTTGCGGCGCCGATCGCCGAAAGCGATCCGTCGCGTTCGGCGACAATGCAATTCGTGTTGCGGCAGGACGCGTCATGCGTTCCCAAATGCCGCACCGTGTTCGTATCGGCGACCGGGATGATCCGCGCCGAGACTGCCCGCGATTTCGAAGCCTTTGCGACCCGGCACAACATTCGCGGCGCCACCATCGTACTCAATTCGGAAGGCGGCTCGGTGCATGGTGCCATCGCGCTCGGCCGCGCCATCCGACGGCTCGATATGACAACCACGGTCGGCCGCACGGTTGACGTCAAGGGCGATGCGCGCGCCGCCAATATCGTGCCGCAGGCCGATTGCGAGTCGATGTGTGCCTTTGTGCTGCTCGCGGGCGCGAAGCGCGTGGTACCGGCGCAAGCGCGCGTGCGCGTGCATCAGATCTGGCTCGGCGATCGGCGGGACGACGCCGCGGCCGCCAGTTACACGGCCGAGGACCTGGTGCTGGTGCAGCGTGATATCGGCAAGCTCGCCCAATATACCATCGAGATGGGCGGCAGCGTCGAACTGCTCGAAGTGTCGCTTCGAATACCGCCATGGGAGCCGATGCGTTCGCTGACCCGCGACGAGATGCGGCGGATGAATCTAGACAATTCCGAAGCCACGGATGCGCGATCGACTCCGCCACAATCGGCGACGGGCGCACCCCCGTCACGACTTCCGGTCAAGCGGATCGCCTTTTCGGGGACGCGCGAACGCGAGCGTGGATGGACTGTGGCGGAGCGTGCGGGCGTCACCACATTGACGCGGCGACACCCGCTGACAATCGAAGGCGAGGATCTCGGGACCATAGACCTGGCCTTCGCCTGCGGAGCGGAGGCCGGCGAATACCTCGTCCTCTATACCGAAAAACGGCGCGGCAGGGACGCTGCGGACGTGCCCCCACTCAAGAGCGTCGAACTGCGCCTCGCCAACAGGACCGTTCCCATGACGCTCGGGGCTGCGCAGGCGCCGGGCCAGCACCTGTCGTCGGCAAGCGGCGTGGTAACCGCGTCGATGCTCCACAATTTTGCATCGAGCGCGCTGCGCTCGATCGTGATCGAGTCGGCTTCCGGGAATGAGGATGTGGCTGTGATCCGTGTCGGCAATACCGGCGCGGCCGCCAGCCTGATGCAATTTCTTTCCGCCTGCGCGCAGCCCGTGCCGACGAGCGCGGAGCATGCCGGTCTGCGGACCGCGGGCGGGCAGTAGCCCTCGCGCCCGGTCCATGCCCGGGCAATACGTCGGATGTCCGGCCATCCGATGCCGGATAGGCAGCTCCGCATTGCGGCCGCCGGCCCGCGACCTATTCGGCAGCCTCCGTTGCCGAATCCCGCTTCTTCTCGATCTGCTCGATTGCGGAAACCACGGCATCGAAGGTCAGGAGGGTGGAGGCGTGCCTTGCCTTGTAGTCGCGGACCGGTTCGAGCACGGCGATGTCGGCCCATTTTCCGTCAGGTGCGGCGCCATTCTCCTTCAGCATCCGGCGGACCGCTTCGCGCAGCGCGCGCAACTCATCGGCGCGCGATCCGACCACATTGCGGGCCATGATCGAGGACGAGGCCTGTCCCAGCGCGCAGGCCTTCACGTCATGGGCGAAATCGGTGACCGTGTCGCCGTCCATCTTCAGGTCGACGGTTACGGTCGAGCCACACAGTTTTGAATGCGCGGTGGCGCTGCCATGCGCGTCCGGAATGCGACCGATCCGCGGAATCGACCCCGCCAGCTCCAGAATCCGGGTGTTATAGACGTCGTTCAACATGCGCTGGGCCGATGGGTTGGACCGGGAAACCGTATTTGTCTTGGTCGGGCAACTGACTATATATGGCGTTGGGAATGCAGCGTCCAAGCCCGTGGGGGCGACGCGGCCGACCCGGTGACACCCCCGGCGCCACCTTTGGCTTAGAGCGCCGGTCGAACGGAGAGACCATGGACGCGATCGTGAAGCCTTGGCCGAAGCACCCCTCGGCCCCATCCCAGTCGCTTTCGGAGCATGTCCGGGCGGCACCCCAGCCGCTCGAGAACCGGCCGACCCGCGAACAGGCGGAAGAGGCGGTCCGCACGCTGATCGCCTTTGCCGGCGAAAATCCGGCGCGCGAGGGCGTTCTGGAGACGCCGAAACGGGTGGTCGAGGCCTATGAGGAAATGTTCCGGGGCTATACCGAATGCCCGGCAGACGTCCTCGACAAGACCTTCGCCGAGAGCGAATCCTATGACGATTTCGTGCTGGTTCGCGATATCACCTTCAACTCGCATTGCGAGCATCACATGATGCCGTTCTTCGGCAAGGCGCATGTGGCCTATCGCCCGGTCGACCGGGTGGTCGGTCTGTCGAAGCTCGCGCGTCTCGTCGATGTGTATGCGCACCGGCTCCAGACGCAGGAACACATGACCGCGCAGATCGTGACCGCAATCGACGAGATCCTGAAGCCGAAGGGCGTCGCGGTGATGATCGAGGCCGAGCATATGTGCATGTCCATCCGCGGCGTGACCAAGCCGGGCGCGCTGACGGTGACCACGCAGTTCCGCGGCAGCTTCCGCGACGATCCGAACGAGCAGGTGCGGTTCCTGACCTCGATCCGGTCCGGGCAGCGGTAATAGGTCTCGTGTCCCGGATGCTGTGCAGCATGAGCGCGAAGCGCGAATGATGCACCGCTGATCCGGGGCCCATCTATCGTTCGTATTGTAGGTCCCGGTTCTGCGTCGCATCATTGCGCGCCTGCGGCGCTTCGTGCTGCGACGCGCCCGGGACACGAGGTCTCAGCTTGGACAATTGCCATGGCCGCCTCATCAGAGATTGAAGAAGGCCTGGCGCTCCAACCCAGATTCGACGCCGACGGGCTCGTCACCGCGGTCGTTACCGATGCGGCGTCCGGCGACGTCCTGATGGTCGCGCATATGAATGCGCGGGCGCTGGCGAAGACGATCGAAACCGGCGAAGCCCATTACTACAGCCGCTCGCGAAAGAAGCTCTGGCGAAAGGGTGAGGAAAGCGGCCACACCCAGCGCGTGATCGAGATGCGGGTCGACTGCGACCAGGACGCCGTATGGCTGCGGGTGGAGCAGGCGGGACCGGGCGCCTGCCATACCGGGCGGCGGTCGTGCTTCTATCGCGTGGTCGCGCTCGGGCAGACGGGTGAGGTCACACTCGCGTTCCGCGACGCGGAGCGCGCCTTCGACCCGGCCGCTGCCTATCGCGGCAAGCCCTAAACTCGCTCAGTCATAAGGCCGTGAAGGGATCGACTTCGCGCCCTGAATGGCGTACCTGATCTGCGAGCGGGAGAGACTGGCTTGCGTTTACCAATGCGGGCTGGCGCCGAAGGAGCAACCGCCCCGGAATCTCTCAGGCAAAAGAACCGCTCTTGAAACTAGACACTCTGAAGAGTGGAGCCGGACGCGCCGCATCGCGTCGATAACGGGCTCCCGCCGACGGTGTAAGTCGTCACGGCAATCAGGCCGGGCGGTGAAACTCTCAGGCCAATGACAGAGGGGGCCGCGTTCGTGAGAAGCACGAACGCGCGCAACCTTTGGAGGCTTGAGGATGACTCAACCCAAATATTCCGCCCGCGATCTCGATGTCATCGTGCTGGGAGCCGGCGTGGTCGGCAACAACCCCGCCTATTGGAACCTGCGCAACGGCAGGACGGTCTGCATCATCGACCGCCAGCCCGCGGCCGGGCTCGAGACCAGTTTCGCCAATGGCGGACAGGTCTCGGTCAGCCACGCCGAGCCCTGGGCCAATCCGTCGGCGCCGTTCAAGGTGCTGAAATGGCTGTTCCGCAACGATGCGCCGCTGCTGTTCCGGCCGAGACTCGATATCCATCAATGGCTGTGGATCGCGAAATTCCTGGTCGACTGTTTGCCGTCGCGCGCCGACCGGCACACGACGGAAATCGTGGCGCTCGCAACCGAAAGCCGCGGGCTGGTCCAGGCGATCCGCGCGCGGGAAGGCTTTCACTATAACGAGCGCAGCAAGGGCATCCTGCATTTCTATCGCGACCCAAAGGAATTCGAGGCGGCGGCGCGTGTCGCCGACCTGATGCGCAAGCATGGCTGCGATCGCGAGGTGGTCGACGTCGATCGCGTGGTCGAGATCGAGCCGGCGCTCGCCGACAGGCGCGGCGAGATCGCGGGTGCGACCTATACCGCGGCGGATGAAAGCGGCGACGCGCTGAAATATACCCAGGAACTGGCGCGCGTCTGCGAACGGATGGGCGGCGTGTTCCGCTACAACCATCAGGTCACGGCGCTGCATGCCGACCGCCGCGCGCGCCAGGTCAGCGCGGTCGAGGTGTGCGGCCCGGACGGATACGAGACGCTGCGGGCGCGCGACATCGTGGCCTCGCTCGGATGCTGGTCGGCGCCGTTGCTGCGGCCCTATGGCGTTCGGCTCAACATCTATCCGGCCAAGGGCTATTCGGTGACGATCCCGACCCATGGATCGAACACCGCCCCGGTGACGAGCCTGACCGACGACGAGTTCAAGCTGGTCTATTCCAATCTCGGCGACCGGCTGCGCATCGCAGGCACCGCGGAATTGTCGGGCTATTCCCGCAATCTGGACGAGACCCGCTGCCAGGCGATCCTGCGCAATGTGCGAAACCTGTTTCCGCGTGCCGGCAATTTCGAACGCGCGACCTTCTGGAGCGGATTGCGGCCGGCGACGCCGTCGAACATTCCCTATGTCGGCCGCACGCGCTACCGCAATCTCTGGCTCAATACCGGCCACGGCACGCTGGGCTGGACGCTCGGTGCTGGCTCGGGCTTTCGCGTTGCAAACATGATCGCAGCGGGCGAGGGGCCGGTGGTGGCGTAACCCAAATCCGTTCATTTCCACGCAAGCGGGAATCCAGTGTTCGTGGCTCTGGGTCCCCACCTTCGCGGGGACGAGCGGAAGTTCATGGCATCTTGCCAGCCTTGGCAAGCAACACCTTGGCCCGGGCCAGATGCGGGCGGTCATACATCTTGCCGCCGATGCCGACCACACCCGCGCCGGGCTGCGCTGCGAACGCCGCAACGATCCTTTCCGCATGAGCGACGGCGTCCGGCGTCGGGGTGAAGACCTCGTTGATGACGGCGACCTGCGCCGGATGGATCGCCATCTTGGCGGTGAAGCCGTCGCGTCGCGCTTCCTCGCATTCGCGGCGCAGCCCCGTCTCGTTCCTGAAATCGACATAGACGGTGTCGATCGCAGGCACGCCCGCGGCCGCAGCGCCGGCGAGGCATAGCGAACGTGCCAGCCGGTAAGGATCGAGAAAGCGGCCAGTCGCGTCGCGGTTGGTCTCCGCGCCCAGTTCGGCGGAGAGGTCTTCGGCACCCCAGGTCAGCGCGGCAAGACGGGAACTGCAATCGCGATAGGTTCCGGTGGTGAACAACGACGCCGCGGTTTCGGTGGCAAGCGCGACGATGCCGATGCCGCCGTCGGGCAGGCCGGTGATCGTTTCGCGCGCCGAGAGCTTGGCATGCAGATGCGTGACCGAGGCGCCGCCCGCGGCCTTCGGCAGCATGATGGCGTCGGGGCGGCCGGGCAAGACCGCATCGAGATCGTCATCGGTGAGGCCGGTGTCGAGCGCGTTCACCCGTACCAGCAGCCGCAACCCGTCGCTCCTCGGGCCTTGCAGGAAACCGAGGGCGATTTCGCGTGCGGCGGTTTTGCGGTCCGCCGACACGGAATCCTCAAGGTCGATGATCAGCGCATCGGCGCCGCTGGCAAGCGCCTTGTCGAGCTTCTTCTCGCTATCGCCGGGGACGAAGAGGAGGGAGCGCATCAACATCCTTTCCCGTCATTCCGGGGCGCCCGCGAAGCGGGCGAACCCGGAATCCCGTCAGTTCTCGAACGCCGCTGGATTCCGGGTCCGCGCTTCGCGCGTCCCGGAATGACGACAATGATTACGTGACCGGCCGCTTCCTGATGAAGACCTGGCGCCTGCATTCGGCGACCAGCTTGCCGTCCTGGTTGAAACAGCGATGAAGCAACTCGACGATCCCGGCATCGGGCCGCGACTTCGAATCGCGCTTGCCGATGATTTCAGTGGTCGCATGCAGGGTGTCGTTCTCGAATACGGGATGCGGGAAGCGGGTTTCCTGCATGCCGAGATTGGCGATGGTGGTGCCGGTCGATATGTCGCTCACCGACATGCCGATCATCAGCCCGAGCGTGAACAGCGAGTTCATCAGGGGCTGGCCCCATTCGGTCTCGGTCGCGCAGAAATGCCGGTCGACATGGAGCGGCTGCGGGTTCAGCGTCATGTTGGAGAACAGCATGTTGTCCATCTGCGTGACGGTCCGGTAATAGCGGTGTTCGTAGGTTCGCCCGGCCTCGAAATCCTCGAAATACAGCCCCCCGCGCGGATGCCGCACAGCTTCCTTCATCTTGGTCCTCCTGGCGGCGCTCGGCCGCATTCATTAAGCTTCCATTTACCATAATTCGCCAAGGTCGCGACGGTCGGCATGGCAGCGCAACCCGGCCGGCCGGGAAGGGCACGCAACATGGCGGTTGAAGCCGCGACCTTGGCGGGTGCGACGGGGGCAACCTCGGCCACCGCCGCGATCCGCAAGGCGTCGCAAGTCACCGGCGCCAAATTCAGCTATCTGCTGGCGACTGCCAAGGTCGAATCCAATCTCAACCCGAATGCAGCCGCCAAGACCTCCTCGGCGGGCGGCCTGTTCCAGTTCATCGACCGCACCTGGCTCGGCACCCTGAAAGAGGCGGGTCCGCTGCTCGGCTATTCGCGCTATGCCGATGCGATCACACGCACGGCCGATGGCCGCTACCTCGTCAACGACCCGGCGATGCGGCATGAAATCATGGCGCTGCGGCAGGATCCGACCGCGAATGCGCTGATGGCCGGCGTGTTCACCAATTCCAACGCCAAGCACCTGACCAACAAGCTCGGACGTGCTCCGACCGATGGCGAGCTTTACATGGCGCACTTCATGGGTGCGACCGGGGCAGCGCGCCTGATCACGGCATCTGAAAGCAATCCGGGTGCGGTCGCGGCCAATTCCTTCCCGGCGGCCGCGCGCGCCAACCGCTCGATCTTCTTCGACAGGAGCGGGCGCGCCCGAAACTTTGCCGAGGTGACGCAGAATCTCGCCGGTCGCTTCGACACGGCGCGCTCGCGCATGGCCGGCCAGAATGCCGCGGATGCCACGCCCAGCGTTGCGGCGCAGAGCACCGCCTATGTCGCGGAGACAGCGCGCGTGGCGCGTGCCTATCAGGCGGCCGATGCGGTCAGCCGGGTGTCTGCCGTCTCTCCCGCGACAGCCGTGCGGCCAGCCATACAGCAGCCGGTGCCGGGCGAGCGGATGTTCCACAACCCCTATCGTATTGCGCTGCGGCCTCAGCCGGTCTCTGCCGCGGTCGCCGAACTCTGGACGCCGACCACGTCGCGCACCACCCAGCAGGAACAGGCGCGACACATCGCACGCGATCTGGAAACCAGGTCGCGCGCGCAAGCCACGCAACCGGTTGCGCCGACCACTCCAGTCGCGCAGGCCGCTCCGGTCACGCAAACCGCGGATGCGCGGACCGACAACCGTCCAGGCAGTCTCGGACTTTTCCAGGACATCAAGCCGGATGTGCGCTCGCTCTTTACGCACGGTGTGCGGGGCTAGCTCGCACCCGTCCTGCACCGGTCCGATCTTCCTGAAGCCACGAACCGAGCGCGCAATGCGACATCGCCTCGAGACCGCGGTCTCGCGACAGGTTGCGAACCACGGCTCGACGAGTCCTTCCCCAGCATTCGCCCGTTAACACCGCGGCAATAATCGCGAAGATTTATGGTGAACCCTTTGTTAAGGGCGCAGCGTTAGGTTTGACACGAGCCGGCGGGGACGTCGTCGCGTCAGCGTGTTGAGCCAGACATGATTGTGAGACAGTTTCTCTTTTGGTTGCGTAGCGCCCCCGCTGGCGAACGGGCCGAAGCCACTGCGGCCCTTGCACGCGCCTTCCTCTATTCCGACCTGTCCGAAGACGATCTCGCAGCCGCCGAAGGCGCGATGACGATCCTGCTGGACGATCCATCGCCGCTGGTTCGCGGCTCCTTGGCGGACGTGCTGGCGGCGAGCGAATACGCTCCGGCTTCGGTCATCTTCGCGCTGGCGGCCGACCAGCCCGAGATTTCGACGCTGGTCCTGGAGCGCTCGCCGTTGCTTCTGGATGCCGATCTGGTCGATGCGGTGGCAACACAGGGCATGGCGGCGCAATGCGCAATCGCGCGGCGCGCCTTCGTGCCTCGGTCCGTCGCTGCGGCCATTGCCGAAGTCGGCGATGCGGAGGCCTGCCTGGAATTGCTGGAAAATCCCGGCACCGAGATCGCGCCGTTTTCGATCGATCGAATCGTCCAGCGCTTCGGGCATCTGGCGCCGATCCGCGAGGTTCTGCTGGCGGGCGAGGGGCTGTCGGCGGCGACCCGCCAGGCGCTGGTCGCCAAACTGTCCGAGACGCTCGCCGAATTCGTGGTCGCGCGCGACTGGCTGAACGAGGACCGGGCCCGCCGCGTGGTCAAGGAGGCTTGCGAGAAGGCGACCGTAGCGCTGGCCGCCGCTACCCCCGGGGACGAAGTGCGGCCGTTGATACGGCATTTGCGCGAAAGCGGCCAGCTCACCGCCGGCCTGATGCTGCGCGCGCTTCTGTCGGGCAACCTGACGATGTTCGAGGAGGCGCTGGCCGATCTGTCCGGAATACCGCTGTCGCGGGTGACGCGACTGGTGCACGATCGCGGCGGCGTCGGGCTTCGCCCGGTCTACGAGAAGGCCGGCCTGCCGCCGAGCGCCTACGCTGCCTTCCGCGAAGCGATTGCGACCATGCACGAGGACGGCTTTCTTGGCGATGCGTCGGGCTCGGCGCGGCTGAAGCGCCGCATGATCGAGCGGGTGCTGACGCGCTGCGCCGCGCTCTCACCGGAAGAAGTCGAGCCGCTGATGACACTGCTGCGCCGTTTTGCGACAGAGGCGGCACGCGAGGAGGCGCGGCTGTTCTGCGAGGACCTGGTCGACGGGCTGCTCCCCGATCTGGGCACACGCATGATCGCGGCCTGAACGTTGCGGCGTCATTCTGACGGGGCTTGGTCTCCGCCTTCGTGCTCTCGCGCAGCGCAGTCTTCAGGTCGGTCGGCTTGCCATGCTTTCTGAGCAGGTCGCGAACCGCTTCGTCGATCAGTTCCTGCAGGCTGGTCGAGCGATCCTCGGCGAGTTCCATGAGCGCGCGCAAGTCTTCGGCATGGAATTCGATCAGCTTGCGCGGCATTGGCCGTTTCTAGCGCTCGGTGCGCGGATGACGTTCATGAAGGAATACCGCAAGCTGCTCGCGCAGCGATTCATCCCGTTCGGAATGGTGGCCAGCGATCACCGCGTCCTCGAACAGCCGCTGCTGGATGTCCTGCGGGAGTTCGCCCCAGGCGCTGATCACCGCCTGTCCGAGCGCCAGGACATAGCGCTTCTCGCCATCGGTCTGCATGATCGCTCCTTCCGCATTCGCGGCGTCCGCCAAAGAACGCGCACCGCCGGGAACTGGTTCCAGATGATTCGGTCCTGAGCGCTGCACAAGCCAGGGCTATCCGGGCGCCAGGGGCGGCGAGAATACCCCGTCGAGATAGCCGGGGCGGTGGCGGTTGACATGCCGGAGAAACTCCTCCGACACCTGACGCAGCCGGCGATTCAGTGCGGTCGCGATATCCGCAATGTCCGGCCTTGCATATTCGCGCACGATCGCGCGGACCGCGTCGACATGCTGATCAACGAGGGCCACCGGGATACGGCCGCTGTCGGGGGAATGCTCCAGCACCCGGCACAGGCTCTCGGCGGCACCGGCCGCGAGCGGAAATCCGAAAGTCGCCGCATCACCCTTCACGTCGTGAGCGGCGTGAAACAATTCGTCGATGGTACGCTTGTTGAAACCGTGTTGCCGGATCGCGCAGCGCGCGGCATCGAGCCGGTCACATTCGGAGAACATCCAGTCGCCGAACTCGCCGGACAATTGTGCGAGCGCCGCCTCCGCCCGCGCGAGCGGATCGTCATCCGGCAGCGCGACTTTTGCCACCGCCTTTTCAAGCTTGTTGACCGGCGTGATGATGTCGTGATCGGCGAACCGCTGCACTGTCGGACGACCATTGCGCGCTTGAGCCATGGGTGCCTCCAATCAAATGGCTTGCGCCTTGTCGAATAACGACTGTTGCTTGATGAAATCGGCCTGGCCGCCGCGACGGCGTTCGGGACCGGAATAGCCCGATGCGGTGTTGCGGCGGCGGTCCGGTCCGAAATAGGTCTTGGTCCGCACGAACGGGCGCGGATTGATCACGACATTGACGATGCGTTCGAACAGCGCCTTCGCCGACAGGGGTTTCGCCAGGAATTCGGTGACGCCGGCATCGCGTGCTGCCATGACCCGCTTCTTTTCGGAATGGCCGGTCAGCATGATGATCGGGACGAACGGATTGGCGTTGGCGCCGGGCTGGCGGATCATCTGGGCAAGCTCTACCCCGTCGAAAATCGGCATCGCCCAGTCCGTGATCACGATGTCGGGGAGGTTGTGCGTAAAGGCCTCGAGCCCGGCGGCTCCGTCCTCGGCCTCGTGCACCTCGCGCGCCCCGAAGCCGTGCAGGAGTGCACGCACGATGCGGCGCATATGCGCGTTGTCGTCAACGACGACGAAGCGAAGCCGGTTAAAATCGATGCGCGACATGATCGAACAACGCTGTCACCACGGGCGGGCGCTCTCCGCAGCGTACGACTGCGCCGTTAACGAGGGGTTTAGGATATCCGCGGCGCAAGATCGCTAATAGCCGAATTGCTCGCGCAGAATTCGCTCGTCGAGGCTGTGGCCGGGGTCGAACAGCATGTGCATCGATATGTCGTGGTCCATGGTGATCGCGACGCTTTTCACGTCGCGCACCTCGGAATGGTCGGCAACGGCGGCGACAGGGCGCTTCGCCGGATCGATCACCTCGACGGTAACGTGTGCGGTGTCGGGCAGAAGCGCGCCATGCCAACGGCGCGGGCGGAACGGACTGATCGGGGTCAGCGCGAGCAGGGGCGCGTTGATCGGGATGATCGGTCCCTGCACCGAAAGGTTATAGGCGGTCGAGCCCGCCGGGGTCGCCACCATGACGCCATCGGCCATCAATTCGGGCAACCGCTCCTTGCCATCCACCAGGATGCGCAGGCGCGCGGCCTGATAGGTCTGCCGGAATACCGACACTTCGTTGATCGCGTAATGCTCGTGCGCATGGCCGTCGGCGTCTTTCGCACGCATGACGAGAGGATGGATCACCGTCGGTTCCGCCGCGGACAGCCGCTCCCGCAGGTCCTGCTCGTTGAATTCGTTCATCAGGAAGCCGATGGTTCCCCGATGCATCCCGTAGACCGGCTTGCCGGTCCGCATCAGCGCGCGCAGCGTGTGCAGCATGAAGCCGTCCCCGCCGAGCGCGACGACCACGTCGGCGTCGGCCGGCTCGCAGCCGCCATAGCGGGCCACCAGACGCGCATGCGCCTCCGCCGCTTCCGGGCTCGTGCTCGCCACAAACGCAATCCTGGCGTATCGGCCACTCATTGCACCAGCTCGCTGTCTGCGCCGCGCTTGCCACAACAGGCGCGGCCGGCGCCGGTGGTCTGGCGGTCCTGCCGGCGTTTGCGGCGGGTCCATCGCCGGAACATCAAATCCAAAATCGCACCAGGATCATGAAGTTGCGCTTGTCCCCTTGGTTTGAACGCTTGTACATGCACGAGCCGCGAACGGATACAAGCGCAGGAACCGGGACGGCCCGAAGAGAGGACTTATGGAACGCGTGGTGCTCGTCTATACGACTTATCCTTCACTTGTCGAGGCGGAGAAGGCGGGACGAACGGTGGTTGCACAACGGCTTGCGGCCTGCGTCAACATCCTGCCGGGCATGATTTCCCATTACTGGTGGCAGGGGCGGGTGGAGCGCGGTGAAGAGGTCGTGATGTTCATCAAGACGCGGGCATCGTTCGCCGACCGGGTGCGCAAGGCCGTCAAGGCCGGCCACCCCTATGCGACACCCGCAATCATGGTGATGCCGGTCGAGTCGGTGGAGGATACCTATCTGCGCTGGATCATGGCGGAAACCGATCGCTCGGCCATGGCGAGCGGCGAGGGAGCCTGACCCGCAATGACATGAGAAGCCGCGCTGGCGGGCCGAGGCGGATTGCGGCTGCCGGCCGCCCAGGACGTCAGTAGACCAGACCTTCGCCCGCAAGCGCCAGCCTGAGCGAGGTATATTCCTCGCACCGCACGCCGCAGATGGTTTCGATGCGCAGCAGATATTGCTCGGCGGTTTGCCGCTCGCCGCGCTCCAGGTGCCACATCCCGTAATATTGCCACGTGCGCGCATGGTTAGGGTCGGCAGCGAGCGCCTTCTCGTACCAGGCCCTCGCATCTTCGGTGCGGCCGAGCTTGCGACTGGCGAAGCCGATCAAGTTGGCAACGTCAGGATGGTCGTCGCGGCCGAGCGCGCGCAACGCTGTGACCGCATCGGTGTATTTCTGATGCTGGTAGACGAGGTCATGGGCGTAGCGATAGCCGTCGATAAACAACCGCTCGGACTTCTTGTCCGGAGCCTTCGTCTTGCCCTCTCTCGCAGGTTTCTTCTTTGGCTTCGCTGCGGGTTTCGTCTGAGGTGCGGCGGGATCGGCGGACTGCAACTGCACCCCGGTTTCAGGCGTGTTGATGCTCATCGCATTCGCTTGCGCAAGGACCGCGGCGCCCGTGAGCGCCGCAGTCAGCATTCCAACCCGGATCAGTTTCATCGCGACCTCGTGCGGGTGATGGTCAATAGCTCTCATGTCCGTTCAGGGCGGCACGCAGCGAGGCATAATCCTCACAGCCCTGTCCGCAGATCAGCCGAATGCGCTCGAGATGTTCTTCGGCTTTTGCGCGGTCGCCGCGTTCGAGATGCAACATGCCGTAATATTGCCAGGTCCGGCTATGGCGGGGGTCGGCGGCGAGCGCCTTTTCGTACCAGAGCTTCGCCTCTTCGGTGCGGCCGAGCTTGCGGCTCGCGAAGCCGATCAGGTTGGCGACGTCGGGATGATCGTCATGCCCGAGCGAGCGAAGCATCGCAAGGCCGGAGACATAGTCCTGACGCCGGTAGATGGCGTCGTAGGCCAGCCAGTAGTCGCGGCGGAAATCGAGATCGGACTTCTTGTCGGCGGGCTTTTGGTCTTCGGGCTTGGCATCCGGCGCCTTGCTGTCGGTTGCGGGCTTTGCTTCCTTCTTGTCGTCGTCCTTCTTGTCCGCCGGCGAAGCCGCGGGCTTGGCGGGCTCTTCGATAGCGGCGGCGCGGGCCGGAGCGGTCAGCGCGACCGCGGCGGTGATGACGGCAACGGCTGAGCAAAGTGTGATTCTCTGGATCACGCGGGTCATGGCTTTGGTGCTCGCTGGTTGGATGGATTCGATGATAGTTCAGAACGCCGTATACTGACCATCGCACGCCACCACCCTTCAGGTCAGGCCCCACAACATACAGCTTCTTCGTGTCGTTCCCGTGCCGCTTGCTCAAAACAGCGTGATCGTTTGGCTTGACTCGGTCACTGGCCGGATGGATCATTGATATTGCACTGGTTCTCCGGTCCGCGCCGGAGAGGCAAGAGGGAACGCGGAACGGCCCTGATCGGACCGAAGCCGCGGCTGCCCCCGCAACTGTGAGCGGTGAATCTGCATCCACGGATGGCCACTGGGAAACCGGGAAGGCCGGATGCAGGTGACGACCCGCAAGCCAGGAGACCTGCCAGCGCAGTCACCCAACCGGTGGGCGGGGAGTCCACACGGAGCGGCTGTTCGCAGCGGTGACGCAAAATGCCGATGCGAAGGCTGCGGGACGGGTCCGTCCAGCGACTTTTCAGAGGCGTGAGCGGTGCTGGCCGGCGTGCGCGGCAATGTTTGCCGTCGACGGTGGTGTGCGGGTTCGCGTGTCCTTCGCGTCGGGTGTGTTCACCCAAGGCTCCGGCTCTGCCGGAGCAGCGAAGGATCGTGCGATGGGTACCCTCTCTGGAATCAGGAAGACCGGAACGACGGCGCTGACGGCCCTGCTGTCGACCGCCGTTTATGGCGCGGCGATGGCACAGAGCGTCAGGCTGCCGGATATCAATGTCACGGAAACCCGGTTGACGGGAATTGGCCGCTCGGTCGGTACCGGCGGCCAGGCCGAACCCGGCCCCGCCGATGGGCCACCGTCCGGCACGGTCGGCGGTATCGCTGTCGGCGGTGCGGGCATCACCGGCGCTTCCACCACTGTCATCACCGGCGAGGACATCGAGCGCTCCCCGGAGCAGACCCTGCAGGGGATACTGTCGCGCGAACCGGGCGTACAGGTGCAGAGCCTGTTCGGCGGGGTGAACGGGGCGCGCACTACGGTCGACATGCGCGGCTTCGGCGCGGCGGCCAATTCCAACACGCTGTTCCTGATCAACGGGCGGCGTGTGCAGGACCTCGACATGGTCGGAGTCGATCTCGCCGCGCTCCCGCGCGAGAGCATCGAGCGCATCGAAATCACCCGCGGCAACTCGGGCGCGGTGCTCTACGGTGACGGCGCGGTCGGCGGCGTCATCAATATCATCACCAAGACCGGCGTCGGCACCAAGCCGGGTGCGCGTATCGACGGCGGTTTCGGCTCGTTCAATTACCGCGAAGGCAACCTGTCGGCCTGGGGATCGAACGGCGCCTGGTCCGGAAGCATCTTCACCAACGCGATCCGCAGCGACGGCTATCGAGAGAACAACGAATACAAGCAATTCGGCGGCGTCGCCGACATCCGTTACACCTACGATCAGGGAAGCGTCTATCTCAACCTGTCCGTCGACGATCAGCATCTCGGATTGCCTGGCGCACGGCGCTATTCGCCGTCCGAGGGACTTTTCCCGCTGATCACCGACCGGCGCGGCGCTTTTACGCCATTTGATTGGGCCGACAAGCAGGGGCAGAACGGTACCGTCGGCTTCACGCACAGAATCGCCCCGGGTGTTGAAATCATTGTCGATGGCGGCGTTCGGCGAAAAGAGGAGCAGTCGCAATATTTCCTGTCCACGGACTTTGCGCCGCCGACCATGCAACCGCGTCAGGCAGTGGATACCACGCTGACAACGTCGTCCGTCACGCCGCGCGTCAAGATCGACACGCAATTGTGGGGAATGCCGATCAAGGCCACCGGCGGTTTCGACTATATCGACGCCGATTACCATTCAGAACGCCCGCTCTATTTCGGCGCTGCGCCAATCAATGTGTACGACCTCGGTCAGACGTCGCAGGGTTGGTACTGGATGCAGACGATTGCCCCGCTCCCGGGCACGGAGATATCGGGCGGCGCGCGCACCCAGCGAACCAGCGTCAATGCGCGCGACAAGTTCGACGCGACGGCCCCGGGCGGCACCAGTTGCTTCTTCGGCTTCTGCTTCCCCAACGGCATCGAAGGGGTGCCGCTCGACCAGAGCGAGACCAACCATGCCTGGCATCTCGGCATGGAGCAGCGCGTGGGTCCGCATCTCGCCTTGTTCGGACGCATGGCACAGAGCTTTCGCGTGCCGAATGTCGACGAGCGCGTGGGAATGGTCACCGCCCAGGTCGGCATCCCGACCACGTTCGATCTCCGCACCCAGAAGTCGCACGACTGGGAAGCGGGTGTCCGGGTCAATGCCGGGCCACTCGAAGCGCAATGGAGCTATTACAACATGAATCTCACCGACGAGATTCATTTCCGGTTCGGACCCAATTTCGAGGCCAACAACATCAACCTCGATCCGACCCGGCGTTACGGTCACGAGACGATCGTGTCCTACAGGGTAAGCGACGATGTGCGTCTGAAAGGCGGGCTCGCTTACACGCGGGCGGTGTTCCGGGAAGGGCTGTTTGCCGGCAACGACGTGCCGCTGGTGTCCCGCTGGACGGGAAATGTCGCGCTGTCCTGGGACATCTGGAGGAAATGGCTGACGCTGGACACGGTGGTGCGCTACTTCGGAGATCGCCGCATGGACAACGATCAGGCGAACCTGCAGCCAATGATCCCGTCCTATACCACGGTGGATGTGCGGCTGGGCGGCAGGATCGAGCAGTTCTTCTGGTCGGTCGCGGTCCTGAACCTGTTTAACGAGGAATATTTCGACTACGCGATTGCAAGTCCCTATCCGTATGGCTTCGCCAGCCGGCTCGGCACCTACAACGCGTATCCGCAGCCGGGCCGTACTTTCATGGTCAAGGCCGGCATGACGTGGTGAGGGGCGGCACAAGTCAGAAGGGCCGCCCGGCCGGGGCGGCCCTTCGTCCATGAAGCTCAAGAATTTCCGTGCTTATAAATTCGGCGACCACATCGCCGGTACCAGCTCGTAACCCTTCGCGGTCTTGGTGATGTAGCCGGAAGCGGGGAACGGCCAGTGATAGCCATGGGCCAGCATCTTGTCGGCCGCAGCGCGATCGAGCAGCATCTTGCGGGTCTCGGTGGCCTTGTTGGGGTCGGCGTCGAACACCGCCTGCCACTCCGGATTGCGTACGAACAGCCAGGGATTGTTGGTGGCGTCGGCAACATAGAGCAACGACTTGTTGCCGTTTGCGATCGAATAGGCGGTGTGACCGGGGGTGTGTCCGGGTGCGGCGATGCTGGTAATGCCAGGCTCGACCTCCTTGCCGGGTACGAAGCGCTGTACCTTGCCGGCGACGTCGCCGAAGATGCGCCGTGAATTCTTGAAGGCGAACTGGGCCGCTTCCGGCGCCCGCGTCATGTTGCCGTCATCCATCCAGAACGCCCATTCCGCCTCTGGAACATTGATCGAGGCATTCGGGAAGAACAGCGAGCCGTCCTTGGACTTGATGCCGTTGATGTGGTCGGGATGGAAATGCGAGATATAGATCGCATCGACGGACTTCGGATCGATGCCGGCCGCTGCGAGGTTGGTGGCAAATGTACCCGCCTGGGGCATCATCGCGCCGAGTGCAGCGCCGGTGCCGGTATCGAGCGCAATCAGCTTCGAGCCGGTATTCACCACGAGCGTGGTGAACGGGATCGGTACCACGTCGGTTGGGAGGAACGCGTCGGCCAGCGCCTTCTGGACGTCGGGGAGTGCGGCATTGCGCACGAATGACGCATCCAGCTTGCGATACCAGGTGCCGTCGTTGATCGCGGTCACTTCGTAATTTCCGATCTTGAACCGGTAGAAGCCCGGACCCTGCTGCCCGCTTTGCGGCGCCGCAGCGTGGGCGGCTTTCGGCAATGTTGCTGCCACGGCGGCCATGGCGCTGCCGGCAAGCAGATGGCGGCGAGACAAGTCTGACATGACGTATTCTCCCTCGTTGGCGGTTTTCTGAACTGTCGGCTTATTCGTGCGCAAACACCGCGGGCCCAACTCTATTCCAAGACCCGGTGATGGGCTCCCGGAAAGCCCGCGTGCCACCTTGTCTCCCGCCACGATGCCCCGTTACTGTGGGGGTAACAAATGGCCGCTCCGCGAAGGGCGGATAACGGGAGGAATTCATGACACCTTTTCCTGGCTGGGCTCGGACTCTGCTCGGCGCGATGGTCGCAGCCTGCGTCGCCGCAACGGCGCATGCGCAAAGCTACCCATCGAAGCCGATCACACTGGTCGTGCCGTTCCCGGCCGGCAGCACCACCGATCTGGTCGGCCGCATCCTGCAGGATGAACTCGCCAAGGCAGTCGGGCAGACCGTGATCATCGACAATCGCGGCGGGGCCGGCGGTGGTGTCGGCGCTGAAGCGGTCGCGCGGTCCGCGCCGGATGGCTACACGCTGCTGATGGGGACGATCGGGACCCATTCAATCAACCCGGCAGTCTACGCCAAGATCAACTACGATCCGATCAAGGATTTCGAGCCGGTGATCCAGTTCGGCACCGCGCCGAATGTGCTGGTCGTGCATCCCTCTCTGCCGATCAAGAGCGTTGCCGACCTGATCGCCTATATCAAGGCCAACCCCGGCAAGGTGAACTACGGATCGTCGGGCAACGGCACGTCCAATCATCTGTCGGGCGCGATGTTCGTGGCGCGCAACGGGTTGCAGGCCACGCACGTCCCGTATCGCGGCGGCGCCCAGGCGATCACCGATCTGTTGCGCGGCGAAATCCAGTTCATGTTCTACCACTATCTGCCGCTGCTGCCGCACATTCAGGAAGGCAAGTTGCGCGCCATCGCCAACACCAACGCCACACGGATTGCAGCGCTGCCCGATGTGCCGGTGATGAAGGAAGCTGGAATGGACGATTTCGTGGTGTCGGCGTGGTTTGGCGTCTATGCGCCGGCAAAGACGCCCAAGGAGGTGGTCACGAAGCTGAATGGGGCGATTCTGAAAATCATCAATTCACCGCAGGTGAAGAAGGGGCTGCTGGCGCAGGGCATCGACCCGGCAGCCGGTTCGCCGGAAGACTTGCGCAAGCTCAACCAGGCCGAGTTGGCCCGCTGGTCCAAGGCAGTGGAGCAGGCGGGGGCCAAGCTGTCGAATTAGTCCGTCCGACACCCGGTCAGCAAGGCGCTTGTACGCATTTTTCCGGTTTCCCCAGTGACATCGCCAATTCGGGTCCCGTATCGTCGTCGGAAATGTGGGGAGCTGCTCTTGCGATTCAAAGCAGGATGCGGACGATGGTCGAGAGATCGCGGCGCATGGTGATCGTGGCGCGGCGGCGACAGGGGGATTGGCGATGGCGTCAGGCGCCGACGGGGATTCGTACGCAGGGCAGCCGCCGTTCGGGCCGATGCCTGCGGTGCTGCAGGGCAAGGAATTGCCCTCGCTGCGCTATCGGCTGGGGGCCGCGCCGAACATTCCGCATGACGGCGGCTGGTCGAAGGAAGCCACGGTCCTGAATTTTCCGGTCTCGGAGAAGCTTGCCGGCGTGCTGATGCAGCTCGATCCGGGGGGCCTGCGCGAATTGCACTGGCACGCCAACGCCGCGGAATGGGCCTATGTCATCAAGGGCAATTGCCGCGTCACCACCATCGATCCGCAGGGACATTGCGAGGTCGTCGATTTCGGCGAGGGCGACGTCTGGTATTTCCCGCGCGGGCACGGTCATTCGATCCAGGGCATCGGAACCGGCCCTTGCGAATTCATCCTGATCTTCGATAACGGGTATTTTTCCGAGTTCGGCACCTTCAGCATCACCGACTGGATCGGGCATGTGCCGGCCGAGGTGCTGGCCAGGAATTTCGCGGTGCCGGCTGCGACCTTCGCTAATTTCCCGAAAAAGGAAGTCTATCTGGTGAAGGGCCCGGTGCCGCCGCCGCTGCCCGCCAGTCCCGCGCCGGGATCGCTCAACGCGCCCGCGGAGACGCATCGCTACCGGATGCTGGCGCAGCGACCGCCGGAAGAATATCCGGGCGGCACGCTTCGCGTGGTGTCGCAGAAGGAGTTTCCGATCTCCACCACCATGACCGGCGCGCTGATGCGCATCAAGCCGGGCGGTTTGCGGGAGCTGCATTGGCATCCGAATGCCGACGAGTGGCAATATTACCTGAAGGGAAGCGGTCGCATGACCGTGTTCGGCTCGGGCGGCCGGTCGCGCACCGAAGAATATGGACCCGGCGATGTCGGCTACGCGCCTCAGGGCTTCGGCCATTACATCGAGAATATCGGAACCGACGATCTGGAAGTCGTGCTCGCCTTTAATAACGGCGAGTACCAGTCAATCTCGGCGACGGCGTGGTTTTCCGCCAATCCCCCCGAATTGCTCGCCACCAATTTCGGCGTGCCGGCATCCACCTTCGAGACATTTCCGAAGGGCGAGACGCCAATGCCGGAATGAGGGGCCGCGGTCTATTCCGGCAACACGTTCTTGTTGCGCGGATAGAGGTGGTCGGACGTCACCATTGCCATGATCAGGATCGGCGTGGCGAGAAAGGCGCCGCTCGGTCCCCACAGCCAGGCCCAGAAAGCGAGCGACAGAAACACCGCGAGCGGGTGCAGCAGAAGCTGGCGGCCGATGATGGTCGGCACGAGGAAATGCCCCTCGATGAAGGTGAACGCCATGAACAGGGCCGGCGCGATGAGCGCGGGCAGCAGCGTGTCGAAGGTGAGAAGCCCGATCACGAACAGCGTCGCGTGCATGATCCCGGGGCCGACATAGGGGATGTAGTTCAGCAGGAAGGCGAGGGCGCCCCAGAGCAGAGGAGCCGGGAATCCGAGGACCCAGGTCACGAGCGCCGCGACAATCCCGACCCCCGCATTGATGATCGTGACAGTGATCAGGTAGCCGCTCAGGCTGCGCTCGGTGTCGTTGAAGGTCTTGAGCGCGCGCAACCTTCCCTTGCGGGTGTCAAAGATGTTGACGATGTACTGACGCATGGCGCCGCGTCCCAGCACGAAGAAGAACAGGGTCGCAAAGAAGAGCACGAATTGCAGCATCGCCGGTGCGACCGCACCAAGCACACTGCCGATCATGTCGGTCGGCTTGGAGACATCTACGGTCAGACCCGACGACCCCGCGATCGCATTGTACAATTCCTTCAGCGCTGCGAGCGGCCGCTCCATGAATCGGAATTTTTCCTTGATCGATGTCGCGATTTCGCCGGACCGCGCGATCAGGTCGGAGACCGGGTCCGCAAGCAGGACAATGGCGAGATAGAGGATGCCGGCAAAGAAGACGACGATGACCAGGGCTGGAATCCATGCCGGCAACCCGTGCCTGACCGCATATCCGGTGAGGGGACCAATGGTGAGCGCAACGATCAGCGCGCTGAGCAACGGTACCAGGAGCGGTCGCGCGAGATACAGAAACGCCCCGAACATGATGGCCGCCATGAGGATGGTGGCGAGTTGAGCCGCAATCCGCCAGAACGTTGCGGCGTCCTCAAACGGGGCAGGATCGATGGCGCCGACCCTGAAGCCGCGCGCTATCGCTCCGGATCCGGAGCTCGTTGCAGGTCCGGCCGCGATCGTGGGGGATGACCCGGCTTCATCCGGCACGTCCGTGCGTCTGACCCGTGCGTTTCGCGCCCCGATCACGATCTTGTCCCATCCGAAACGGCCGGCACCCACCGTGCGGCCCGGGACAATTCCGCCGACGCGATGCGGTTCCCTTGTCACAAAGTTGGACAGCGAATGGGGCACTGTACCGGTCTGGCACGGATTCCCTGGCACCCCTCTTGCAATACTCCATTAACGAAGGTTTGCCGGCCCGTTTCGGGTCGAACGGAGTTGCGTGCCATGACGAGGCTGGCTTTGACCGTCGCCCTAAGCGCATTCGTCCTTGGCGGCATGAATGCGCCCGTGAGCGCACAGCGCATCACCGATACCGTTGTGGGGAGCTGCGTCTTTGTCCGGGGCGCCGGGCATTGCGTGCGCCAGTTTCGCTATGGCGACCGTGGCAACACCGGCGTGCAGACCTTGCGCGAGCCGACCGCGGAAGAGATCGCGGAAATGCGCGAGCGCGAGCGACGCTGGGTCGAACGCTGCCGGCCGCAACTGCGCCCGGACGCGCATGGCGTCAACCGCTACGTGTACGCTGCGCGCGGCTGCGAATATGGTCGGGATCGCGACTGAGCAGGCAAGATCACGCGCCCCCCGCGCGCAATCGGATGCGGGCGCGATGTCGATGGCTAGAATCGGCTCGGCCGTGCCGTGACCAAGGGCGCGACCAGAAACACCAACAGCAGCAGACCCATCAGATCCATTGCGGTCATATGCGCATCTCCCCGTGCGTGATGCAGGCAGCGCAAGCGTGGTCGTCTGCCAGCCGAGGACGCACATCTCCCCACGGCGTCCCCGGCGAATGGTGGGGCTGCGGTGCTAACGGCTTCTGAAGAAAGAGCGTTAACGGGCGCGTTCCGGTTGCACGACGGCCAGGCAAAAGCCCCGCGCCATTTCTGACGCGGGGCGTTGCTTACAACCGAAGGGGAGGTTCACGCCGCCGATTGCGAACGGAGTATCTACCCAATAACCGGCAAAATCGCCTCACAAGCTGTTACGGCCGATGACGCTTTGTGAGTACGCTTTGGCCGCGGCGACGGGCCGCTTGCCTGAGGCGGGCCGGTTCCGCCGCCTTGTAAGGATCGGAACCCGGGAACGTCGGTGCGCCCGCGGCCGTTGCACGGACAGCACAAGGACGGGATCCATTTGGCCCGCTCAGGCGCATTGGGCGGCGTGCATGGGGCGCAATCGGCCCGTGGCTGCGGGAGAAACCGGCATGGCCCTCCGCTTTTTCGCGGTTCTTCTGACCGGCCTCGCCCTGATCGCTCCGGGCGCGCATCTCTATGAAATGGCAAACAAGATGCATCTCGCCCGGCAGGAATATTTTGTCGTGCAGTCGATCTATACCGGCTGGTGGATTGCAGGGCTGCTGCTTCCGCTTGCTTTCTGCGCCAATGTTGCTCTGGCGTGGACCCTGTCGGGGGACCGGTCCGCGCGATACCTGGCGCTCGGCGCCGCATTCTGTATCGCCGCCAATCTGACGATCTTCTACTTCGTCACCCAGCCGGCGAACGCGGCGACCAACAACTGGACGGTCATTCCGGACAACTGGATGGCGCTGCGCAAGGCATGGGAAGTGTCGCATGCGGTCAATGCCGGCGTGATGCTGGTCGCCTTCGCCCTGACCATCGCTGCCGCCATCCGCCGGTGATCGCATGGCCCCGAGGCACCCTGGGGCGCGGATCGCGAACCGGCCGCCGCCGATTGAGAATGGTGCCGGCTGAGGGGATTGAACCCCCGACCTTCGGTTTACAAAACCGCTGCTCTACCGCTGAGCTAAGCCGGCAAGGCTCTGAAGGATCGCCTGAGAGGGCCCAAAGGAAACCCTCATGCAGCCGCCAGATAGCAGTTCGCGGCCGGTTTGCCACCCAGAACTTTGATATAGAAGGGGCCGAAACTTCAATAAGTTCGTGGACCAGACCACCGCCGGAGCAGCGATCGGTCATGACAGCAATTGATTTCAATCTGCTCGTCCAGTGCGGCAGCACACCGAAAACCTTTCGGTCGGGCGAAGCCATCTTCCAGGAGGGCGAACCGGCCGATTGTCTCTATGTGCTCCGGGACGGCACGGTCGACATTACCCTGGGCAACCGGCTTCTGACGGCGCTTGGAGCCGGCGAGATCTTCGGCGAAATGGCCTTGATCGATGGTGCCCCGCGCAGCGCGAACGCGATTGCCCGCACCGACGTGACCGTGATCCCGGTGAACGAGAAGCAGTTCGTCTTTCTGGTCGGGCACCTGCCGTATTTCTCGCTCAGCGTCATGCGCGTTCTGGCAGAGCGGCTGCGCACCATGAACCGAGCGCTGTAGCGGCGTCCCGAACCATCAAACGCTGCGCTCCTTGGAAGCGATCACCGAGTAATAGACCTTCGGCTCCACCATCTGAAGCCCGCCGATGGTGGCAACGGCGACCACCCGAACCTCGATCACATGCACGATGGTGCCATTCTTGTCGATCTCGGCGACCTTTGCTCCCGGAACGAAGCCGACCGTCGCAACGACGCAGGCATGTTCGTCGCCGGCCTCGCGATTCACGGCATGCAGGGTCTTTTCGACATCGTCCTCCATGAGCCGGACGAAGCGCTCGGCCTGCTCTTTGGTGTCGCAGACCAGACCGGCGCCGGTCAGGATAGGCCCGGTCTGAATGCCCGCATGCGCGATCGACGAGATCGAGCACAGCAGGACCGCCCCCAGCATTCCAGGGAGAGTTCGCATCGCCTGCCTCCTGGCGGCGTAACCGCCTCGCAGGCGCCGCGTCTGTCCCGCTCATGCCTCGTCTTGCTGGCGGGAACGCTGTGCGGATCGCAAGGTTCCAGCCGCGAAGGCCAATCGGGCCCTGCGTCCTCGGGGAGAGGGCGCGTGCGATCCGTGATCAGGCGATGCGATCGCTGGTCGGCACCACCGAATAATAGACCTTCGGCTCGATCATCTGCAGGCCGCCGCTGGTCGCGACCGCCATCACACGCACCTCGACGACATTGACGATCGCGCCGTTACGTTCGACCTCGGACACGGTCTGCCCCGGAACGAAGCCATAGGTCGCAACCATACAGGCATTCGGGGTGCCGGCTTCGGTGTTCACGGTGACGAGCGCCTTCTCGACATTGTCGCGCAGCACCAGCACGAACCGTTCGGCCTGCTCGCGGGTGTCGCAGATGAGACCGGAGATGAACTGCGGCGAGGGATCGTTCGTCTCCGCCGCCGCGGGCGACATGGTCGCCGCACCGATCAGTGCCAGGCCGGACAGGATCATGCCGCACAGATATTTCACGACGACCTCCTCGGCGCGGCAGGACGATGAAGGCCGCGCATTGCGATGTCCCTCAATGTGTTTGGTCTCGGCTATCGCGAGGAAGGTTCACGCGCCGCGATCCGGAGAGTTGCGGCACCGCGGCAAAGCCGTCTGGTGACCTTGAGTTAATGCTAACCGCCGATTTAAGTGCGCCGTTAACCGCAGCACATCCGGTGATCGTCATAACATGCGCGGGGCTGAGGGGCGTGCAAGCGCCCGCGCTGGAGTCTTACGGATGCGTTGGGCGACGATGGTCGCGTTCGGGTTGGGGTCCGCACTTGCGGGCCTTGTCGACGTGCGCGCCGATCATGGACCAGCGCTCGTGGTACCGGGACGGCCGAACATCCCCGTGCCGATCCAGGGTTACAATGCCGCCTGGGGCGTGGTCGAAGGCGACTGGGGATTGTACCGGCCCGGCGCGCCGCCGGGAGTGACGGTCTACCCGTCGCCGTTCGTGCCTCCGCTGGAGCCGGAACGCCCGGTGCGGTACCGGCCTGCGAGCCGATATTTCCCAACGCTCGGGACCAAGCCTTTTGTCGGGCGCCTCGAAATAGAGCCGGGACCCAACCGGTCGATGCCGAAGCCTGCGGAAGGTTTCAGCCGCTCATGGTCGGCGCAATCCATGGACGTGCCGCCGACACAATATGCGCCGTCGCCGCCGATGATGATCAGCCCGGAAGTCAATTTCAATCCGCCCTACGAGCAAGGTCCGGACGATCCGAACCGGCCCCGTCACCTGCAACCGCCTCGTCGTCGTCGCTAACTCCAACCTCTGAGAAGGACGTATCATGTCTCGCGTAACGCTCTCACTCCTTGCGGCTGCCGCCCTGACTTTCGCGGCCGCCGGCACCGCCAGCGCCCAGTGCTGCAATTCGGGCGTTGGTTTCGGCTACAGCGCCGGCTTCGGCTATTCCGGCAGCGGCTGCTGCAACTCCGGCTTTGCGGTCGCCGCGCCGGTGGCCGCCTTTGGCAGCGGCTGCTGCAACACCGGCTATGCCGTTCAGGCCGCCCCCGTGGTGGTGCAGGCCGCGCCGGTCGTGGTGCAGCAGCCTGTGATCGTGCGCCAGCCGGTCATCGTGCAGCCGCAGCCGGTCGTGCAGCAATATGTGGTCAATCAGGGCCCGGTCTATTCCGGTCCGGCGCTGACCGATTACCGGATCGGCACCTATTACGCGCCGCGTGCGGTGGGAGCCTATCCGTATGTCGAGGGCCGGCGCTGGGGCTATCGCCGCGCCTATTACGGACCGCGTCCGCACTGGCATGGACGCCGTCATCACCATCGGCATCACGGTCCGATCAGCGTCTACAACTGATGCAGCATTCGCTTTCCTTCCCGGGGAAGGCGACGCTCAGCCTGCGAGCCGCGCAGTCGCGACATAGAGCGCGAGCGCGGCCGCATTCGACACATTCAAACTCTTGATCGCTCCGGGCAGATCGAGTCGCGCGGTGCGATCGCAGGTTTCGCGCGTCAACTGCCGCAGACCCTTGCCCTCCGCGCCGAGGACCAGCGCCAGCGGCGCCCGCAATGCCGTCGCCGCGAGATCGGCGTCGCCCGCGCTGTCGAGGCCGACCAGCAGGAAGCCTCGCTCGCGCAGAGCGGAAAGTCCGCGCGCGAGATTTTGCACCGTCACGATGGGTACATATTCCAGTGCGCCCGAGGCCGACTTGGCGAGCACGCCGGTGGCTTCGGGAGAATGCCGCGCGGTGGTGACGAGCGCTTTCACCCCGAACGCCGCAGCACTGCGCAGGATCGCACCGACGTTGTGCGGATCGGTGATCTGGTCGAGCACCAGGACGATGCCCTGTTCCGGCAATTCGGAGAGGTCCGGCGCGTCAAGCGGATCGGCCTCGGCCAATAGTCCGTTATGCACCGCGTCAGGCCCGAGCCGCCGCGCGATCTCGTCGGGCCGAACGATCTGCGGCGTCACGCGAAGCGCGATGCGGTCGGCTGCGAGACGCTTGGCGGCGTTCTCGGTGGCGTAGAGCGTGCGAATGCGCCGCTTCGGATTGGCAAGTGCGGCCTCCACCGTATGCCAGCCGTAAAGGATTGCGGAATCGGGTTCGACTGCACGCGCGGGTTTGCGGCCAGACGCAGGACGCCGGTCGCGCTTGAAGTCGGGTTTCTTCCGAAAGGGCGCCATCCGATTCCGCTCGCTCACGTTCTTCATGACACACACTGTCCTGCGCATAAATCCTGCATGTCGCGCGGCGCAAGTACGAGGTTCGTCTGGTGGCGCGAACCAGCGGTTCGGCGAGGCAATGAAGAAGGGCAGGGGCGGTTGCGAATTCTGCTCCACCAGGAGCCGCACGAGCGCCGATCGACGGCCCGGACCAAACCGCAGTCCACTCCCGCGGCCGTCAAACCGGGTGGATATCCCTGATTTCCCATTGACTTAGGTGCGTTCGGCCACCATAACGCGGCGCATGTCCGGCGCCGGCGGGTTTTCGCCGGGCGCCGCGGCGTTTTACATCTGGCCGATCCGGGTTAAACCATTTGCCGGCTGAGTGCGACCAAGGCTTGGTGCGACGAGAGCTTGGTGCGATCAAGGAGCGGTCGCACAGACTGATCCCGTGGAGGGGTGCCCGAGTGGCTAAAGGGGACGGACTGTAAATCCGTTGGCTATGCCTACGCTGGTTCGAATCCAGCCCCCTCCACCAGCCTTCCAACTTCCAGCGCACAGAATTCTTGACCGGGCGGGACTTTGTACCGTCAGGCCCGCAGCGGCCTGGCGATGGCCGATGCTTCGATATAACGCGCGTGCCGGCGCGGCCGTCCATGGCCCGTATCGTCCGCGGCGGCTCTCACGGCAGGCTGCCGGTGACCGAGAGCCGAATTGTGCCCCGTCCGCCTGCATCGTCGGCGAAGGAAGCGAGGATTGCCGCGCACCTCGTCTATTGGCTGGTTGGCCGGAATCCAGCAATCTTGCCCCGCTGCAGCAGGGGGGCGCGCATGGATGCACAATCGGAGGTCCAGAAAAAATCACTCGCAATGCCGTTCGCATGGGTTGCGATCACCGGCGCCGCGTTTGCGACATCGATTTTCATGTATTTCCGCCACTCGCGACGGATGTCCGATGCTAAAGTCGACGCTCTTGTATCGGGCTTCAAGCTGGAGATGATCCAAAAGTCGCAAGACTTGATGTTCAGCACCAAATATTACACCGCGGGCATGGTTGTGGCGGGGGTTCTGCTTGCCTTGGCGCTTTTGTACCTGGCAGCGTCGCTTCATCGGGGGAGGGTCAGCGTGAGCAAATTGCTCGTCGCGGCATTTGGCATCTGGGTCTGGACTGGCTCCCTCGCGCTCGCTCAGGAGGAGGGACCGTATCCGGACACAACGGGCGCGAAATGCGTGGTTCTTGATATGACCGAGCGTCCGCCGACATACATAGGGCACGAACTCGGAAAAAAGATCGAACTCGGGCCAGAAGCCTTCTGGAAAAACGGTACGGTCACTTGCAACGAAAAGGGGACCTGGACCTTGACATGGCCCCAGCAGGACGGGCCGAGACCAGGCTGCGTCGTGTATTACCGGAAGCCACCACTCCATGCCTGGTTTGACCACACCGCGGCCGGTGTGAACTATCGCTCGCTCGCCTACGCATTTCGTTGTCAGCGAAACGGGCGATGGACCTTTGGGAAGGTCAGATGAAACAGGCAAGGCGGCGTTCGCTAGGGCACGGGAAGCAAGCGGACGGAGGAGGATATTCCTGTAAAGGGAACCGCTTCCACCAGCCTTCGCTCGCTTCAGCCTTCGCTCGCTTTGCGAGTTGCGGCTCGCCGGCCTGACCTGACCC
This sequence comes from Pseudorhodoplanes sp., assembly GCF_050250235.1. GTDB lineage: Bacteria > Pseudomonadota > Alphaproteobacteria > Rhizobiales > Xanthobacteraceae > Pseudorhodoplanes. Next base: position 55,513 of record NZ_JBFWPA010000012.1, on the reverse strand, counting down.
CGGCCACACGCCTGTCCGCCGCAATCCGGTGTACACTCACCCCGAGCAACCATCAGGGGACCATCATGCAAACCTCCCGTCGCGATGTTCTGACCGCCATTTCCGGCCTCGCTGCCGCCCAGGCCCTTGCGGTTCTTCCATCCACGAGGTCCGCCGTGGCGCGGCAATCGTCATCTGGCGCGCCGCAGAGCGCGGCCGCAATCGTCGCCGCCATCCGGGAGAAGCGCATGACCGCGACCGATGCGGTGAAGGCGGCGCTTGCCCGCGCCGAGCAGATGAAACACCTCGATGCGTTCATCACCCTCAATGCCGATGGCGCGCTGGCTGCTGCGAAAAAGATCGACGACGCGGTCGCCGCCGGCCGGCCGTTGCCGCCGCTCGCCGGACTGCCGATTGTGGTGAAAGACAACATCAACACCGCCGATCTGCCGACCACCGGCGGCACCGAAGCGCTGCGCAACGCGCGGCCGAAGACAAACGCGCCCTCGCTGCAGAAGCTGATCGACGCCGGCGCCATCGTGCTCGGCAAGACCAACCTGCACGAACTCGCCTTCGGCATCACCTCGACCAACGCCGCTTCGTTCGCCGGACATGTGAAGAACCCGTACGACACAAGCCGCATCCCCGGCGGGTCTTCGGGCGGCACCGCCGCCGCGATCGCCGCCGGCATCGCACCCGCAGGTCTCGGCAGCGACACCGGCGGCTCGACCCGAATCCCAGCGGCGCTGACCGGCACCGTGGGATTGCGTCCTTCCGTCGGCAATGGCGGCGCGGAGCGGCGCTATCACGACACCCATGCGGTGGTGCCGATCAGCCGCACCCGCGATACGGTCGGACCGATGGGGCGGACGGTGGCCGACGTGGCGCTGCTCGATGCCGTGATTACCGGCACCCCGGTTGCGACCGCCGGATCGCTCAAGGGCAAGCGGTTCGGCATCCCGGCGTCGTTCTGGACCGGGCTCGATCCGGCGCTGGAGGCGGCAGCGAAGGCGGCGCGCGCCAGGCTGGAAGGCGCGGGCGTGGTTCTTGTCGATGCCGATTTGCCGGGGCTGGCCGACCTGAACGCCAAGGTGTCGTTCCCGGTCGCGCTGCATGAGCCGGTCGAGGATATCCCGGCCTATCTGAAAGCCTCCGGTATCGACGGCGTGTCGCTGGCCGACATCGCCGGCAAGATCAAAAGCCCGGACGTGCAGGGCGCGTTCGGCGCGATCCTGAAGGATGCTTTCGGCAAGGATTATCCGGATGCGATGAAGGTGCACCGGCCGGCCCTGCAGAAGCTCTACGCGGATTATTTCAAGGCCAACAATCTCGATGCCATGCTGTTTCCGACCACACCCGCACCGGCCGTGCCGATCGACGCGGAGAAGGGCTCGGGCGAGATGTCGATTGCCGGCGGCAAGCCGGCGCCGACCTTTTTCACCATGATCCGCAACACCGATCCCGGGAGCAATGCCGGCATTCCGGGGCTGTCGCTGTTTGCCGGGATGACGCCCGGCGGGCTGCCGGTCGGGATCGAGATCGACGGGCCGCTGGGAAGGGATCGGGACTTGCTTGCGCTCGGACTTGCGATCGAACAGGTCCTGGGGACGGCGCCGCTTCCAAAGGCGAAGTGAGCCGAGGCCGTCATTCCGCATCCGTCCTTCCGCCGCGGGGCGCAAAGCCAAGAAGGGTGGAGGCTGGGGCCGGTCCTGCGGCCTGTCGGCCGCTTTTCGGGCGCGGCGCTTCATGCGGTCTCGGAAACGACGCCGGGTCTTGTTTCCGGCGCCATTTTGTGAAACCAAGCGGGCCGCCGGACCGGCACGACGCGTTTCAAGCGCGGGTGTAGCTCAATGGTAGAGCAACAGCCTTCCAAGCTGATGACGAGGGTTCGATTCCCTTCACCCGCTCCAAAGCAAAATCAATAACTTGCGCTAGATTTGACCGAGCGCACTTCCCAGAAAAAGCCACCTGGGAAGCGGGCGTGGCCACCACGAAGAAAAAGCTCGCCAGCGAACCGTCAAGTCCTGAGGGCCAGTGCGGATAGACCGGGGGTGGCTATGCTATTCTCAGCCGATGACCAGCCAATAAATCCACTGGAGGGAAGTATGTTCTTTTCGGTCATTCGATATCTTGTGGCGGGCTCGGTCTGCATTATGTGCCTGCTTTCCACGGCCGTGGCGGCGCCGGCTGCTGACTGTGTAAAAAAGCACGCTGGCAGGTGGCAGATCACCGTGAGAGCGACGGGTCAAACCTATCCGGCCGACCTCTTCCCAAACGGCACCGGCGTCTCGCACTGTCCGGGCTGTGCGCCAGGTACATGGACATGCAGCGGCAATACGAGCACGGTTTTTGTTAACGGAATTACTGTTGTAACCACTCTTTCGCCCGATGGGCGCACAGGAACCAGCAGTTGCTGTACAAGCACGCGCATTGGCCAAGGTCCGAAGGTTGCCTCGCCGTCGAAGCAGATTGCCGCGAAGTCATCGCAGCCTGCCGAAGCAGGCCTGATCGAGGGTCCCAGTAGTCGAGGGATAATTCAAAACCCACGCAGACCGCTCGCGCTCGAACTCATCCCTCTACTTGTAGAAATGAACAAGGCATCGCTGGAAGAATGGAAACGAGACCATGCTCGTGATGCGCAGATTCAAGCGCTTATGGTACGATTGAACAATCTCAGAGACACAATGAGCAAAGCGGCTGAAGAAGGCAGATGGAACGTTGTTCAACGAACGATGCCTGTAGCGAAGAGGATTGTTGCCGAAGTTAGAGCGCTAAAGGCTCAAACGCGCTAACACGCCAGACAGCATTGAAGCACGAGGCGCGGACCAACACGAGGACCGCCGCGCCGATAAGTGTCAACGCCCCCGATATGCTCAAGGCGGCGGGTGTCCTTTGCGCATCACATCAACGATGTGCCGCGGGTGTCGGCTGGCGGGCTTGCCAGAGATCGGGATAGCTCATGATAGGTGCCCCGCCAACACAGCGGCAATTCAGCCAAGCAACGTCGCACCGGGCCCGCCGATCGGTTCAAACCAAACCTCGAACAAATGCGCTTTTATCTGGTTTGAGAATGCTTGAACGCATCGCAACACTGCCGCGCAACCCTCTACGGAGCGTAGGTAAGGACCAGAAGGGCCGCGGTGAAGGCCCCGACTGGTGCAGTCTGAATGCTCCAGGTCAGCGCGGCCGGTCTACACGACTTCGCTGCGGCGGCGTTTTCCTTTCGACGGGGTCTTGGACTTCTTGATGAAACTGATTTCCCCGTTGCCCTCCAGGCACGCGGTCTGGACGTCATCGATGGTTGCGATGCCCTGCTGGCGCGCCTGGCTTCTCAATTCATCCGCCGAGATCAGCTCCTGCCGCATGTTGCGGCGTAACATTTTCCCGTCTCTTATCAAGGGCAGCGGAGACGGCTTCACGAGCCAGGCAAAAAATCGGAAGCGGTAGGCGAGCCAGTCGAGCACGAAGTCCCAGAACACGATCGTCAGCACCAGTGTCATACCCTCGGGGATCGACTTGTATTCCCGGGAAAAGGCGTTCTGCGCGGCGTCCGCAATGATGACGATCACCAGGATGTCGGTCAGGCCGATCGCAGAGGATTGCCGGCCGATCATGAACCGGAAGATGACGAAGAGGCCGAGATACATCAGCGTGCCGCGAAGGATCATTTCGGCAATCGAATGCGTCGGCACGAACAATTCGTGCCAGTCGATGGTGAACAATGCCTGCGGCATCCCGCGTCCTGACCGCTTGAGACGATGGCGAATTAACGGAGGACCGTGCTTTGAAGTTCCAGACGCGGAGGTCCCGGGAAGCGCGTCGATTGCTGCTGCTGAGCGTGCGCGACGTGCTCCGTGGAGGGGCAGGCCGGCAATAGCAGTACGGTGCTGCCGGCCCATAGGATGGCGACCGCCGATAACGCCAGCAGCAGCAGCATGACCCGTCGCAGGAAGACGTGGGAATTCGGCCCGCGACCCAGAAGATCGCTTCGTCGCTGGCACCGGATCGCGAGGACCCCGATGGCCGCGAGCGCAACGATCGTGGCGGTTACGATCACCGGAAGCACCCCGGCGCCCGCGGCCTTTGCACAGATCACGGTCGTCGAACCGTAAATGACGAGCAGATGCGCTGCCCATATCAGCGGTCCCGCCAGCACCAGCAGCATCAGCGGAACAAGTGATTGCGAATTCTGCGGCGTGGCTTTGCTTGTGGTCATCGCGCTCATCCCATCACGCGCGGAAATCCGTGCACCAGGATCAGCCCAAGAAGCCCCTGGGCGGCTGCGTAGCATGCCAGCAGAGCCGTGTTGTCGAAGGTCACGCGCCGCTCTCGATCAAGCTTGCCGGCGACGTATCGCGCGGCCGTGAACATCGACATGATCAGCACCGCCAAGGCGACCTGGCCGGTCAGTACGCTCGCCATGTAGACCGATGCGGCATAGGAGCTGTCGGTCGGGCGCAGGCCCGCCTGCCAGTGCGCCGTCACTTCGGCGGCAATTCCGCCCACGAGGCATATCGTTCCGACCGCCAGCAGGATCATCGCGCTGATGCCACGCCGTGAAGGGCGAGGGAGCACGCGGCCGGCGCCGACGAAGGCGGTGATGCTGATGAGCAGCAGCAGACCGGAAATGACCGGCCACGTCGTTGCGGGGAGCCGCGCTGCCCCGTCGATCCAGGCCTGCGGGGACACGGTCCACAAATAGAGATAGGAAAACACATAAGACAGGAAGAGCGAGCCCGCGACCAGCATCAGCACGACCATTGCCCACCACGAATGCGATGCGGGACCGGTGGCGTAGACCGGAAGCTTGATGTTGCCGCCGATCGCGACGGGTCCGCGACCCGGACCTGGATCGAGCGACCAGGTCCAGACGAGGCAGGCAGCGATCGCGATCACTCCGCAGATCACCGCCGTCACCACCAGCTTGACGGTCAGCAGCAGGAAGAACGCGGCGGTGAACACCGCGGCGATGAAGTGGGTCCAGCTCGGCCCCGGCATCTGGATGATGTATTCCGGCTTCGCGTCGATCGGCGAAGTCACAATCGTTTCCCGCCCGCCGGTAGGCGCGTTCGGCAGATAGTAGTGTCCGGCTTCGACATCGGCCGCGAGATTGGGCTGGTCCCAGAGCGGCTCGCGGCTGGTGACGTGCGGGATGCTGCGTGTCGAGTAGACGTCGTTTGGCAGCCATTCCAGCGTTCCCGCGCCCCAGGGATTTCCGGCGCCGGCACCGGGCCGGAACCGGACGGCCAGGTCGATCAGAAACAGCAGCACGCCGGCGGCGAACGTGAAGGCACCCACGGTCGATATGGTGTTCAGCAGGTCCCAGCCGAGCATGCTCGGATAGGTCCAGACCCGTCTCGGCATGCCCATCAGCCCGGTCAGATGCATGGGGAAAAACGTGACGTTGAAGCCGACGAACATCAGCCAGAACACCCAGCGACCCAGCCGCTCCGACAGCGCGTTGCGGCTCACCATCGGCGCCCAGTAATAGAATGTCGCGAAGAGCGGAAACACCATGCCGCCGATCAGCACATAGTGGAAATGGGCGACCACGAAATAGGTGTCGTGAACCTGAAGATCGAAGGGCACCATGGCGACCATGACGCCGGTCAGGCCGCCGAGCGTGAAGATGAAAAGAAATCCCAGCACGAAAAGCGAAGGCGTGTTGATCCGGAACCGTTCCCGTCCGGCCGCGATCGTGGCGATCCAGGCGAACACCTGGATTCCGGATGGAATGGCAACGGCCATGCTGGCCGCCGAGAAAAAGCTGAGGCTGAGCGCAGGAATTCCGGTGGTGAACATGTGGTGCACCCAAAGCCCGAAGCTGAAAAACCCGGTGGCGATGAGCGCGACGACAATCAGGTGATATCCGACCAGCGGCGTGCGAGCCATGGTCGGAATCATCATCGAGACGAGTCCCGCGGCGGGCAGGAAGATGATGTAGACCTCCGGATGGCCGAAGAACCAGAACAGATGCTGCCACAGCAGAGAATCGCCGCCCTTGGCCGCGGTGAAGAACGGCCAGCCGAACGCCCGTTCGATCTCGAGAAGCATGGTCGCGAGGATGACCGCCGGAAACGCGAAGATGATCATCCCGGCAAAGATCAGCATGGTCCAGGCGAAGATCGGCATCTTGCCGAGCGACATGCCGGGCGGGCGCGTCCGCAGGATGCCGACGACGATTTCGATCGCGCCTGCGATGGCTGATATCTCGATGAAGCCGATGCCGAGCAGCCAGAAATCCGCATTGTTTCCCGGCGAATATTCGGTCAGCGTCAGCGGCGGATACATGAACCAGCCGCCCTTGGGCGCCATGTCGTAGAAGATCGTCGAGAAGAACACGAGTCCTCCGACGATGTAGGCCCAGATTGCGAATGCACTCAGCCTGGGAAACGGCAGATCGCGTGCCGCCAGCATCTGTGGAAGGAGCAACACCCCGAGCGCTTCGATCGCGGGCACCGCGAACAGAAACATCATCGTGGTGCCGTGGACGGTGAATATCTGATTGTAGAGTTCCTGGGTCAGGAACCGGTTGTCTCCGACCGCGAGCTGCGTGCGCATCAGCAGTCCGAGCACGCCGGCCAGCAGAAAGAACAGAAAGGCGGCGCCGATATAGATCAGGCCAACGACCGTGTTGTTCACGGCGGTGAGCTGCCGCAAACCTGTCGGCGTCGCCCAGATGCGCTTCAGTTCTTCGACCTCGCCTTGTGGACGCGGGTCGGGGTTCGGCAGGCCGGTTGGCGCGCGCTCGTTTGTCATGACGCGTCCCGCAAGGTGTAAAGCAGGACAAGTCCGCCGAAATACACGGCCAGAACGAGCGCCGAATCGACGCCCATGCGGAAAATGGTCCGGTCGCGGCGCTCGGCCAGCCCGATCACGAAAAGCGTCGTCACCGCAATGCCGAGCAGCGCTGCCACTGCCGAGAACCTGCCGGCGCTGTTGAGCACCGGCTCGCCGGCCGACACCGCATCGACCGCAAACAGCAGGCCGACATCAAACAGATTGGTTCCAAGAATGTCCGAAATCGCCATCGTGTAGAGGCCAAGCCGGACCGCCGACAGGACGGTGCTGATTTCGGGCAAGGACGTGGAGATGGCGACCAGCACGGCGCCCACGAAGCTCTGACCGAGGCCGGTCTGTTCAGCGATGATCTCGGCGGTGCTCGAAATGATATAGCCGGCGATCAGGATTGCCGCGGCGGCGACCGTCGTCTTGACGAGCACCGATGTCAGCGACTGCTGGGACTTGCGGGGGGCGCTGTCGGTGTTCTTGCTCGATCGTGACGTCTGTTTCAGATTGCTCGCAAGCCAGGGCTGGCGGCCTTCCGAGCGGGACAGCATGTACAGGCTCCCTATCGTCAGAGCGAGGATCGCCCAGCTCCAGGCGCCGACGCCGAAAATCGCCATATCGCCCACGAGAATTGCGGTTGGCACCAGTGTCAGCAACAATACGTTGAGCGATCCCTGCAGGATAACGACCGGGTCGGGCACGACCGAGGTCAGGGCACGCCGTCCGATGGCGAAGTCCGCGACTGCGAGGATGGCGACCTGCATGGTGACGCCCCCGAGGATGTTGTTGACCGCAAGCGCCGCACTTCCCGAAGCGGCCGCACTGAGACTCACCGCGAGTTCAGGCAGAGAGGTCACGCCGCCAAGCAGGAGAAGGCCGAGCAGCGCGTGCCCCAGTCCGGTATGGACGCTGATCTCGTCCGCGTAGCGCGCGATCCTGGTGCCTGCGATCCAGACCACGATGGCAGCGCCAATGAAGAGCCCGATATTTCCCGAAAGGTGGAGCTGCGCGAAGTCGATCATGGCTATTTCAATGCCGCGAGATAGCGGGCCAGGGACCTGAGTTCAGCCTCGCTGAAGATGCCAAACGGAGGCATCCGGTTGGTCGGCTTGATGTGCTGGTTGTCCGCGATCCAGCGCATGAACGCCTGCTCGTCGTTTGGCAGGGCGGCGGCGGCGAGCGACAGCCGACTGCCGACATGGGTCAGATCGGGTCCGATCCGACCCACTGCGGCGGTGCCGCGGATGGCGTGGCAGCCGCCGCAGCCATGCGAGAGGAAAAGCATCTGGCCGCCAGCTTGCTCCGTCTGGCTGGCGGCGTCGCTCGCCTCTTTCGCCAGCCAGGTGTCGAACTCCGCGGCCGGCAATGCGACGACGTAGAAGCTCATCAGGGCGTGGGCTCCCCCGCAATATTCAGCGCATTGTCCGCGGCTGACGCCGGCCTGTTTCGCGACCAGCGTCATCACATTGGTCCGGCCCGGAATCATGTCGAGCTTGCCGGCCAGCCTGGGTACCCAGAAACTGTGAATGACGTCGGCCGATGTCAGTGCGATGCGCACGGGCCGGCCGACCGGAATGCGCAATTCGTTGGCGCTTTCGATGCGCGTTCCGTCCGGGGCCGTGTAGGTGACGCGCCACCACCATTGCTCGCCGCGAATCGATACCTCGAGTGCGGGCTGATTTGCGGACGTGTTCGCCGCCGCACTCATCAGCATCACTCCGTAGCCGAGCAGAGCGGTCAGCGTGACGATCGGGAAGATGATGCCGCCGCCGACAACGAGCGCTTCGGTGCTGAGCCATCGCGGCCGTATTGCGATCGCAAGCCAGGTCAGAATGATCACGACCACCATGATGACCGAACCGCCGATGGTCAGGACCCAGAACAACGTCCACACGCGCTCCGACTCCACCCCATCCGGGGAAAGGACGGACTGCACCCCGTCGCAGCCGGAAAGCGCGACCGCCGAGAGTCCTGCGAGCAGCAGAGGCCAACTCGATGTCAAGCGAGCGCGCGGTTTCATGGACGTTGTCCCACGCGGGTGGTCGCGTCTCCGGCTGTCCTGGGCGCGCCGAGACTCTCGAAGAAGGCTGCGACATCGTCGATCTGTTGCCGGCTCAGCCGCTTTGCGATCGGCGCCATGATGGCGCCGGGCGCGCTGGTTGCGCGCAAGCCCTGTTGCCATACCAGCAGCTGGTTGACCGTGTAGCGTGCGTGCTGACCGGCCAGGAGCGGGAAGGTCGGGCTGCTGCCTGCATGGCATGCGAGACAAGCAGGAATGCCTGTCTCGGGCACGCCCAGCGTAGCGATCGCCTGACCGCGCGTGATTTGCTCGGGCGTTGCAATGGTTTCGCCTGCAAGCGCCGGAGAAAGTCCGGCATAATATTTCGACAGCAAGGATATGGCGTCGGCGTCCAGCTCGGCAGCGACCGGCTGCATGATGCCGCTTTCGCGATCGCCGTCCGCATACTGGCGCAGGGCGCTCTCGAGATAGGCCGCGGGCTGGCCGGCGATGATCGGGACGAGACTGCTGATGGGCGGTGATGTTTCGGAACCGTGGCACCGCGCACAGGCCGAGATTGCCTGACTGCCGCTGCCGACACGGGCACGCTCTTCGGCCCTGCGATTTCCGACCCGGTCCTGAGAGCGGGTGAGCTTGCGATAATCTTGCGCGCCCAGCTTTGGCAATGCGCGCAGAAACGCGACAACGGCCCAGACTTCGTCATCTCTCTTGAGAGCCACCCATGCCGGCATTCCGGTATACTTGATGCCGTTCCTGACGATCCAGAACAGCTCCTTGTCGGACCAGTCCTGAACGACGCGCGACAGCTCGGGCGGTGGCGGCAGCATGTGATAGACGATCGGGTTGCTGCGTTTGCCCGGCCCGCCATGGCAAGGCACACAGCCGCCGTGAAAATGACCGGCGCCGAGTCTGACGAGATTGTCGTCGCTCAGGCGGGGAGGCGAGCCTACCAACAGGCTATGCGTTGCAACCGATCGATGCATGCCGACCTTCAGAAGCCAACTTGTCCACGGGAAATGACCCCTGCTTGCCGCCACGCTGTACAGTCCTGAAACGGTCAGAAGCGCCGCCGCGAGCAGCAGCACAGTGATGGTCAGGGTGATCCAGATCAAAGCCTGCCGCGTTTCCCTTCGTGCGAACATCCTGCCGATCACGGCGCCGCTCGTTCGCTGAGTTGCGCGTCATCCGTTTCAAGCTTCCGCAGCGCTCTGGACGCCAGGACGATCCCCGCCAGAACGTAGCTGAACGGACAGGCAATGAGCATCATCAGTCCGGCGAGTTGCTGATCCTGCGATGCAGAGATCGCGGGATCGGCTCCGGTCGAGCAAATCTGCATTCCGGAATACAGCGCCCTGGGCGAAAAAACGAACAGCGCACCCAGCAGGCAGAACAGCTTTCCGGTCATCAACAGCGCGAACGAGCCGCGCCAGAATTCGCGCGGCGGCTGCGAAAGCACGGCGAGCCAGAACCAGAGGGCCACGAAAAAAAGCACGGCCTGCGCGAGAAAAAACGCGTGCGCGGAGAGTAGAGCGGCAGTGAGAAGCGCAGGCGAGTGAAGCGCCCATAGCGCGATGATCTGAACAAGGGTCGCAGCAAGCAGGGTTCTGCCAGCGACTGCGCCCAGCGTCGGTATGACCCCGAATCCGAGCAGGCCAAGCGCTCCCACCGGCGCAAGGACATTCATCACCACGATATGAAATGTCATGTGCGTGGCGAGTGATTCATGCGCATCCGCTGTGTCGGGAAACAGCGATAGTGACGTGGCCAGTGTCAGCACGAGCAACGGACGAGGCAGTCGGGTGCTGGAAACGCGCTCCGTCCGGGTCATGTCCATCCCCAAGAGAGCTGATGCCTCCGCAATGGCGGGCATCACCACACGACAATGAAATAAACGACGATCGCTCACGGCGAGTGACAGGCACCTGATCGAAGGAACGCCGGGGTTCCATGATCGTTCCCGGCAGGAGCATTGGCCGCACGCCTGGTCGCGCTTTCGGACGATTTCGGCGCGGTCCGGTCACGTCGCCAGCATGAAGCCGGCCGGAGCGCCTTCGGTTTTCGGGAAGGCATCAGGGAACAATTTGGCGCCACGCTGCTTTGGTTTAAACCGGGCTTGAGCCGTCTCCGACGCCAAACTGCGTTCAGTCGCATGTGATGTTGGAAAAACAGCCGTCTGGCGAGGCGCATTCACTTAGTCATTGGAGAAATCGTTGGACATCAAGAATTTGGAAAAGCGCGTCGTGGTGAGTTCGCGCTTTCTTTCCATTGTCGCTGTGCTGGGGACGCTGGCGGGCTCCATGTTGATGTTCGTTCTCGGCGCCATCAATATCTATGCCGCCTTCCGATTTGGATTTACAGACGAACACGGTGACGACGTGTTTGGCACGAGGGCCGTCATCAACGTCATTGAAGGCCTGGACCGCTTTCTCATTGCGATCGTTCTTCTGTACTTTTCGTATGGGGTGTATTCGCTGTTCATCCATCCCGAAGAGGGCGAAGAAGAGCTGTCCTTGCCGGGATGGCTTCGGGTAACACAGATCGGTCAACTCAAGCAGGTCGTCGCGGAGTTGATCGTCATCATCCTTTTCGTCTTGTTCCTTCGGCAGGCTCTTGAGACCTTTTCTGCTCCGAATGACTCCCTGACGATGAACGCCCTCGTCAGCTTGATGGTCTTGCCCGTGAGCACGCTGTTGCTGGCACTGGCTCTGAGATTGCTCGAACTGCATCCAAAAACGGGTCAGCAAAGCGCGTCGAAAATGCCGTCCGACAGCGACAAGCGCTGATCGCCTGGGCCTCCATCGTCACATTCGTCTCGACCGCTGCACCGATTCATTTCAACAGGAAGAGATATGTGACGGCCATCGCAATGACGGCCATCGTGATCGAGACCCATAATATTCGGCGGATTGCGCCACCTTTCACGATCCGTGCGCCGCGGGCCTCGTTGGCGCTCAAAGCGTCATCCGCGTCGCTTGAATGAGGATCCTGCACCTGCACTGGCCTCTCTGACCCATCGCAATCTTCGTTTCGCGTTAAAACCGGAATGGATCGTAACGCGGGGGTTCCACAATTGTTCCCAGCTCAGAATGTGATCCGAACTCCTGTCTCCGTCACCCGCCACGATCCTGTGGCCGGCGGGATATGCCGGACCCGCTATTGTCCCGCGAGCCCGACAGTAGCTTCACCAGCCATCCTGTGGTGCGGAAATGGTCGCCCGCGATCAGGAGAGTGGCGGTAAGCGGCACAGCGAGCACTGCGCCCGCGATTCCCCAAATCCAGGTCCATATCGCGATCGCGATGACGATGACGACGGCGGGCAGCGCGAGACGGTGGCCTTGCAGGGCGGGATACAGGAAGTTGCTGATCGCGATTTGCAGAATGGAAAATCCTGCAAACACGACGAGGGTGGTGGTCAGACTTTGGAACTGGATCGCCGCGTAAAGCGTGGGCGGCAATATTCCTATGATGTTTCCAACCACGGGTATGAAATTCAGCAGGAAATTCAGCAGCCCCCAGACGAGCGCCAGTTCGAGTCCGATCGTGAAGGCCCATAAGGCCGAGGCCAGGCCGGTGATCAGGCTGGTCAGGGCTGTGATGCCGACATATTGCCGAACCTTGATCGCAATCTCATCGATCGTGTCGATCAGTTCGCGCCGCTCGGCCGCGTTCAACGCCCGGCTCAGGTTGGCCCGCAATACCGGCACCGCGGGCAGTCCGAGGACGACGAGGATGGCAATGAATCCCAGATAGACCAGAACGGTGTAGACGTTGGACAGCAGCATCTGCCCAAAGTCGATCAGCCGATTGTAGCCCTCGAGCGCACCAAGCGTGTCGATACCCCATTGGCCGGCCCAGTCGGTCAAGGCCGAGTAGAATTGTTTGAACTGCTCCTGGTTGCTGGCGAATGCACGCACGATCTGGGCTGCGGAAAAGTAGACCGCGGCCATAAAGCCGCTGAAGACAAGAAGCAGAACAAGCAGCGTACCGATATAGCTCAGAGCTGAAGACATCGCCCTGTCCAGCCATTGCTTGAGCGGCCAAACGGCCGCGATGGTGACGGCCGCCGCAGCGAGCGGCATGGTGACGGAGTAGCTCGCGCGCAATCCGGAAATCACCAATATCGCGGTGATCGCAGCCAGCAGCTGGGTTCGCGCATCTGCATGCGGGCGAAGCGGGCTCATCTTGTACGCCTGTCGGATGCAGTCGTCCTGTTCCCGGAAACGTCGGAGTCGGATTCCGAGAGTCGGCGGAAGACGACGGCATTAAGCTCCGCGCCGAAGAGAACGGCGATGATCGAAATCCACACCCAGATCATGAACCCGACCACGGCGCTGAGCGATCCATAAAGTCGATCGAAGCTGCCGAAGGTGGTGACCATCCACTCGAACAGGATCGAAAATGATAACCACAAGAAGGCCGCGGCAATGCTTCCGGCAGATACCCACCGCCAGCGAGGCGACGTTTGCGTCGAACCAAAGCGGTAGATCACCGCCAGCAACAGGCCGATCACCACCAGCAGGACCGGCCATCGCAGCAGCCTCAGGAAAATCACCGAGGTCGCGTCCAGGTCCAAGGCATCGAGGGCCAAGGGCAGTACAAGAATCAGCGCAGAGGCGCCGACGAAAAATAGCAGAATGCCGATTGTGAAAGCCAACGACAGTGCGGTTCGTGTCACGAAGCCGTAGCTCTCCTCGGTATCGTCGATCGTATGGAGTGCGACGATGAGTGACGGCATACCCTTGTTGGCGCTCCAGAGGAGCATGCCGAACCCGAGTATGGTGGCCCAGTCAAAGGGGGCTTGCGTCGCTTGTTGCCGTTGCGCGATTTGCTTGATCTGGATGGAAATGAACTGGATGACCTGATCGGGAAGGATGGCCGGCAGCACCGAGAGTATTGGGGTGCCCTGACCTGGATTGGAAAAGACGCTGTACACCGACAGCGTCGCCGCCAGTCCCGGAAACATCGCAAGCAGCATGAAGAAGGCGACGCCCGCTGAAATCAGGGTGACATGATCGCGGCGCGCGCAAGCAATCGCGCGCCACAATATGTCGAATGAAGCGCCGAAATTCATTTGCCTTCCTTTTCAGGAGCGCCCGGGCTGGAAAAAAGTAGGCGCTGGTCAAGAATGGAAGTATCGGCCGGCGCCGCCCAATCTATGGACAAGGGCTGATACGAGAGCTTGTTCCATATTCAGCTCGAGAAGGGGGTGCTCGCGCCGGATGGGAGGCATCATGGATGCGACATATGGTCCGTTGCTCCGCTGGAACTGATGGAAATTCCTTCGGTTTGCCTCGTGCGAGACCGGAGGCCGGCGATCACTGAAATGGACCTTGATCTTCTTCGTGATCTCGATCGTTGCCGGCGTTTTCGGTTTCGCGGGCATCGCCGCCGGTGCCGCAACGATTGCAAAATGGCTCGCGTTGGCCGTCGATGCCTTGTTCTTCATTCTCGGCGTCCTGGCCGGGGAGGCCGCGTTCTAGAGTCGAACCAGGCAGAAACGCGTGGACTATTTCGAAATTTTTCCCCATGCGCTGGCGCTTGCTGCAGCATACGCGCTGGCCTTTCCCATCGGATGGGATCGCGAGAATGAAGCGCGCAGCGCCGGCTTGAGGACATTTCCTCTGGTAGCGGTAGCCAGTTGCGGGTTCATCCAGGCGTCCGAATCGATGCTGTCGCATTCGCCGGACGCGATCGCGCGTGTCGTCGAAGGCCTGATAACCGGAATTGGATTCATCGGTGGAGGCGCCATTTTGAAACACGGCAGTTCCGTGCATGGAACGGCGACCGCGGCGAGCATCTGGGCAACGGGTGCGATCGGAACGGCTGTGGGACTGGGCAGCTATGATGTGGCCGTTGTCGTCGCGGTATTCACGTTTCTCACTCTAAGACTTCTTCCACTTCTGAAGGAGTGATGAGGGTCGCCCGCAGGCGACGGATCCCGATCAGGGAAGCACAAAGACGAGTAACGCGGTTCAGGACGCCGCAGCCAGCCATTTTCGAACGAGTTCGCGGTCGGTCATGAGCCGCGCATGCAACTCCTCGAATTGTCGCAACAGCCCGATCACCGCCGTGGCATCCTGACCGTCGCGCAGCAGGTCTGCGACCAGCTCGCGCTGCTTGGCCAGATCCTCCTCGACGAGCGCGATATGGCGCTCGAGCTTCTCCGACTGGCCAAGGATTGTCGCGCGGTCCATGCCATCGACTCTATCAGCATGCGCCCGCCGCGAAACCCCCTGGGTCCAGGTCAGCAAAGGTTCCGCCGGCGGAGGTTGGCGGTGTGCGGGCCGCGATGAAAAAGGCCCCGGCGAAGGCCCCGGGGCCGAATCCCCGGGGAAGTCCGCTTGACGGACGCTCACGCGCCAGTTCCACCGCCGAAGCGTCAGCGCGACGCCGTCGGTGCCGGTACCGTACGCGGCGTGCCGGGCGAGGGCGCGGGGATGCGCGGATCCAGATTGAGCATCGGCACCGCGCCGCCCGGCAGCATCGTCACCGGCAGCTTGCCGTCCCATTTCTCGGCCTGAACCAGGTTGACGAGATTGGGATTGTCTCCGAGTGCGGCGCCCCGCGCTCGGATCGCGGCCGCTTCGGCCTCGCCGCGCAGCCGGATCGCCTCGGCCTCGGCCTGCGCGCGCTGGCGCACCGCATTGGCTTCCGCCGTCGCCTTGGTGACCACGATTTCGGCCTGCACCTTCTCGCGCTCGGCATTCTGCCGAAGCCGCTGAACCTCGACTTCGGCCAGCATGCGCTGCTCGATCGACTTCTCGTATTCGTTGCTGAAATCGAGATTCTCTATCTGCACGGATTCGATCACCACCGGTCCCTCGGCATGCTTGAGCACGGCGGCCATCACCTCGGCATTCAGACGGCCGCGTTCCTGAATCGCGGTCACGGCATTGAACTGGCCAAAAACGATCTTCGATTGCGACTGTACCGTGGGAAGAAGAATGCGGTCGGCATAGCCACGCACGCTGCCGAACTGCGAATACAGATCGTCGACCTTGTCCTCGGTGGCGCGGAAATTGACCGAGATCAGGAGGTCGGCCGGCTGCTGGTCGCGGCTGTAGGAATTGACCTTGTCGAATTGCACGCGCTGGGTTTCCAGCGAGATTTTCACGATTGAGTCGATGAAGGGAATCTTGAAGCCCAGCCCCGGCGTCGCGGTGCCGATCAGCTTGCCGTTGCGCAGGATGACGCCGCGCTCGCGCTGATCGATGGTGTACCAGCTTCCGAGCACGATGGAGAGGCCGAGAAGAACCAGAAGGCCGACCCCCAGCATGACGACGATGCTGCGGCCGCGGCCACCGCCGCTGCTTCCCGTCGCGGAGGATGTCATCTGCGAAAGCACTTTGTTCATGATCCTGTTCTCCCTTCTGCTGGCGCTGCGCAAGACCCGGCGTACGCGGGTTGCCGCGCTGACACCGATCCTTTGTCTTGGTCGCAGGTGAGCGCCGTGCGGTTCAATCAACGCACGGCGCAGGCAGATTGGCAGGATTCGGCCAAGCACGCACGACACAAGCTCGTGCCGGCATGGCCTCCGACCCGCGAAAACCGCGGGACGGATGGGTTCGAGAGGTTGTTGGCCGTAAATGGGCGGTCCGGATCACCGCTTCTTGGTGACGACACCCCAGACCAGCAGCAGGATGATCGCGCCGACGATGGCGCCGATCAGGCCCGCGCCTTCGCCTGCCGTATACCAGCCGATCGCCTGGCCGAGATAGGTGGCGAGGAAGGCGCCGACGATGCCGAGAATGGTAGTGAGAATGAAGCCTTTGGGTTCGTTGTCGCCTGGCATGAGGAATTTCGCGATCACGCCCGCGATGAAGCCGATGATGATGGTCCAGATGATGCCCATGCGCCGCCCTTCCTTCACTTGAGGCCGTGCCAAAACGCACGACCTCGATCCGGGTTCCATCATAACGGCAAGATGCGGTGATTGTCATTCCGGCGGCACCCCGTCCGCCGCCTCGAATCACCGTGAGACGGCCTCACGCCCTGCGGATCGCGAAACTGTCCACATATTCGTTCGGCCTGGACGGATCGAACGCCTTTCCCATCACCGTGAAGCCCTTGGTCGGGGAGGCGGGGACCGGAATTCCGGCATCCTTCATCGCCTTGCCCGCCTCGGTGGTGAGGAAGACCTTCTTGGCGATCCCGGCATAGTCCACGTCGCCCTTGACCTGTCCCCAGCGCTTCATCTGGGTCAGGATCCAGATCGCGAAGCTTTCATACGGGAACGGATCGAAGGTGACGCGGTTCGGATCCTTCTTCACGCCGCCGAGGCCGTCGGCATAAGTGCCGGTCAGCACCTGATCGAGCACGGTGACCGGCGCGTTGATGTAGTTTGCGGGCGCGATCGCCTCCGCGATCTGCTTGCGATGTTCGGGCTTCGACGAATAGGCGCTCGCCTCCATGATCGCGCGGAGCAATGCCGCGTAGGTGTTCGGCATTTCGGTCGCGAAGTCGGCGCGGGCCGAGAACGAGCAGCAGGGATGGCCGTCCCAGAGTTCTCGCGAGATCAGATGGATGAAGCCTGTTCCGTCGAACACCGCGCGCTGCACGATATTGTCCGGCGCGAGGAAACCGTCGACATTGCCGGCGCGCAGATTCGCGACCATTTCCGGTGGCGGCACCACGCGCAGTTGCACGTCCTGGTCCGGATCGATGCCGTTCTCGGCGAGGTAATAGCGCAACAGATAATTGTGGTTCGAATAGTCGAACGGGATCGCGAATTTCATTCCCTTCCAGGTCTTCGGATCGCGCCGGTCCTTGTGCGCCATGGCGAGGCAGATCGCCTGGCCGTTGATGTTCTCGATCGCGGGCACCGTGAAGGGGACGGTGGTCGAGCCGAGCCCCATCGAGATCGCAATCGGCATCGGTGCCAGCATGTGGGCGGCGTCGTATTCCCGGTTGATGGTCTTGTCGCGAACCACCGCCCAGCCGGCGGTCTTGACCACGTCGACATCGAGCTTCTGTTTCGCATAGAAGCCGAGCGGATGTGCCATGATGATCGGGGTGGCGCAGGTGATCGGGATGAAGCCGACCGCGAGCTTGGTCTTCTCGAGCGGGCCCGATTGCGCGAAGGCATCTGTCGCTGTCGCGATCGGGAAAATCTGCGACAGCGCTGCGGTGACGGTTGCGCTGCCGACGGCTGTCAGCAGTGAACGGCGCGTCATGGCATCCGGGAAGGCGGCGCGCAGCACCGCGGTCTCGACCCGGCCGCGCAAGCCGCTGTCACTCAAGCCGTCGCAGATGAAACTCGCATCGTGGTTATCGCCGCAGGCGCAGGCGCCCATGCGGGTCGAGGTATTGTCGGTCATGGATTTGCCTTGCGTGAGAGGAGACGGCGCGGCCGTCTGGCCGCGCCGGTCGGCGCGATTTCTCAGGCGGCCTTGCCCTGCATGGCTTTCGCGGCTGCCGGGTGGCCTTCCTCGATGGGCAACGAAGGATCGCGCGACCATTCGTTCCAGGAGCCGAAATACATCCGCACGTCCTTCACGCCGGCATTCTTGAGCGCGAGGAAGGTGTTGGACGCCCGCGCGCCCTTGAAGCAATAGAGATAGACCGGCGTTTCGGGCGTAATGCCGACCGTGGCGCATTCGGCCAAAATCTCTTCCGACGACTTGAATCGTGGCCCCTCGGCGGTCGGCTTCATCATGCGATACCATTCGAGCCAGACCGCGCCCGGGATGCGGCCCTTGCGCGGGCAGAAATCCTTGCCGTAGGGCGACGAACTTTCGCCGATCCATTCGTCGACGTCGCGCACGTCAAGCAGCGCGATCGGCTTGCCGAGCGCCGCCAGCATGGTCTTGTAATCAATGACGATTTCGCCGGCTTCGGGGACGATTTCGAACGACGAGGGTGTGGGTGAGGGGACTTCGGTCGTCACCGGCAGGCCCTGCATGGTCCAGGCGTCGAAGCCGCCGTGCAGCACCTTAATGCTCGGATAACCCAGCATGCTCAGCAGGAAATAGCCGCGGCAGGACTGCCCGAAGCCCGAGTTCATCGATTGCTCGTAGATGACAGCGGTCTCCTTGCCGGACAGGCCGGCGGCGCCGAAGGCGTCCGCGAATTTCGATTTCAGTTCCGCCATGCCCTCGGGCGTCGAGGTCGCGAGATAGGTGAAGATGTCGTGGACATTGACCGCGCCGGGAATATGGCCCGCGGCATAGGCGTCGGGGTTTCTGGTGTCGATCACGACGACAGGCTCACTCGCCATCATCGTCTTGAGGTCTTCCGCAGTAATCAAAGCCGCAGTCATGACGAACCTCCGTTGATGTTCTCTTCCGCAATGATCCCGGGCGTCCTCACCATTCTTATTGCGCGCCGTCGGCGAGCATTTTTTTCAACTGCTTGGTCGCCGGCGTGACGATGGCGACGAAATAGGCCTCGCGCAGGCGCCGCTGCGCGCGATGCGACTTCAGGTAGCCGCGCGCCCCGGCATGCAGCATCGCCGCATGTGCGGTCGCGACCGATGCCTCACCGAGTTGCAGACGAATTCTGACCACGCGTTCCCAGAATGCGGGGCTGGGGTCGTAGGGGGTGGCGGCGAGCGCCATCACTTCCTGCTCGGCTTCGGCGAGCAGGCGCTCGAAGTCTTCCGGCTGATGGTCGAGGAAGCGGTTGACATGCCCGAGCATCGGGCGAAGCTCTTTCATGATTGCGATGCAGTCGCGCATCACGCCGAGCCCCATGCCTGCCTGCAGCAGTACGAAGCCCGCGCGGATGCGCTTGACGAAGGGCATCGCGTTCTCGGCCAGGATCAGCCGGTCCGGCACGAAGGCGCTGCGGATTTGCACGGCGTAGGTGCCGGTGCCGTCCATCGCCAGGAAAGGCGGGCAGGGATGCAAGGTGATCTTCGGGTTGCCGCAATCGGCGAGGAACATCACGCGCTCACCAACTCCATTTGAATCCTGCGCATCCTCGCGTTCGAAGATGGTACCGAAAATGTGGCCAGGCCCGAGATTGGAAACCCAGGGCAGGGCGCCCTTCACGACATATCCTCCCTCGACCTTGCGGCCCTTCAGCTTGATGGTCTCGATCCCGAAGAAGGTCTTCATCGGGTTCGACAGGCCGGTGCCGCCGAGTTGTGTGCCGCTTGATACCGGGCCGAGCCATTGCGCCTTCAGCGCCGCATTCTGCGAATTGCCGACATACCAGGCGAGCGTGTCCTGGCACCACGCCATGAAGGCGGTGGCGCCGCAGGTCTCGCCGATCACCGACATTGCTGCGATTGCGGGCCGCAAATCGGCGTCGCCGTTCACCGGCATGTGGGAGGCGAACGCACCCCCGGAGCCGAAAGCGTGCAACGCCTCCTCGGGATAGAGTTCGCCCTTGTCGATGGCGTCGATGTGAGGGGCGAGCTTCACCTTCGCCACGGCGCGGACGCGCTCGCACAGATCCTCCGTCTCAGTCCGGGTCTCCAGCGCAAGCGCGGCCTGTGTCATGGCAAAGACCTTCCTTTCATGGGGAACACGATCAGCGGCTCACTTCGAGCCCGACCGGACGCGTGAAGGTGTTGGCGACCGGCGACCATTTCTTCACATGCGTAATCAGCGCATCGATTTCCTCGGGTGCGACGCCGTCGCATTCCATGTCGACCTTCACCCGCACATCGGTGAAGCCGACCGGCTTTTCGCTGACGTCTCCCGTGCCCCAGACCGCACTGATGTTGAGATCGCCTTCCAGCTCGAGCTCGAGCTTGCGAACGATCCAGCCGCGGTGCACGGCATTGGCGTGCAGGCCGACAGCAAGGCAGGAGCCGAGTGCGGCAAGCGAGGCTTCGGACGGGTTTGGCGCGGTGTCGTCGCCCAGCAGCGCCGGCGGTTCATCCACGATATAGGGCGGCAGATTTCGGATGAAGTTGAGGTGCCGGAACTTGCCTTCGGCGACGGTCTTGCACTTCAGTGTCTTGATGACCTTGGGGTTTGCCTTTCCGCTTTCGATCAGCTTTTCAAGTCCGCCCTTGTCGATCGGGGCGAGACATCCGGTGAGCACGACTTTTTCCGCGGCGACGGCCATGCGTTTCTCCAGGTTTCAGGTTCGGTTAGGCTACTAACCGGTCTGTTGCATTGCAGGGACCGTGCCAGCCGGCGTGGATACGGATTCGCAAGCAATCTCAATGAGCCGGCGCTCGGCGGCCGGCCTGGCCAGCCCGACGGATGCTCATTGCGGGGGCACAGGGACAGGAATTGAGCGCGGCGGCGCATGCTTTCGATGCAGCAGGCGGCGAGGCCAGATCGCTTTGCGTGCCGCGGATCGAACGCCCCATGCGCGGCCTCATGCAGAAACCCGCAAGCGAAGCAATTCCGTTCGGCGCGATCCTGCGCTAAGGAATGAATCATGAGTGGAAAGGGCGCTGCAGCCGAACTGGACCCGCGCGCGGCCAATGACGCCGAGAGCGCGCGCAAGCGGCTGCTCGATGCGGCGACCGAATTATTCTGCCGTTATGGAATCAATGCGACCGGTGTCGACGCGGTGATCGACGAGGCCAAGACCGCGAAGACCACGCTCTATCGCATCTTCGGTTCGAAGGAAGGACTGATCGAGGCGGTTCTGGAGAATGAGGGGCAGCGCTGGCGCGACTGGTTCATCGGCGGGATCGAAGCCGGACATGCGTCGCCCCGCACCAAGCTGTTGCGCATCTTTCCGTTGCTCAGGGAATGGTTTTCGGAGGAGCGCTTCTACGGCTGCCCCTTCATCAACGCCATCGGCGAGCACGACAAGTCGGACGAGCGCCTTCGCGCCATCACGATCCGGCACAAGACGGTGGTACTGGCGCGGATCGAGCGGGTCGCGGCGGAAGCGGCCTTGCCGAATCCGGCTGCGCTCGCGCACCAGATCGGGCTTCTGATCGACGGCGCCATCATCGCAGCGATGGTCACACGCAATCCGAAGGTGGCGGACGACGCTGGTTCGGTGCTGCGGGTGCTGATCGGGAACGACCAACCGCGCAAGGCGGCGCCGAGACGGCGCGCCGCGACCGCAGTCTAGTTGCCCTGCAGCGAGCGCATATAGGCGACCAGCGAACGCGCCTCGTGCTCTTTCATGACGAAGGCGGGCATTTGCGGATGTCCCGCCAGGACGCCGCCCTGCAGGCGATCGACCAGGTCATCGAGGTCGACCTGCGGCTCAAGACGGCGAAAAGCCGGGGCGCCCGAGATCGGACTTCGCTCGCCGCGGTCGATTGCGTGACACGCCGCGCAAAGCCGCTGAGCGAGGTCACGGCCCTCTTCGACCGACCCCGCGCCCAAGGCAGGCGGAGCCGCGAGCGACAGGCACAACAGGGCGGCTGTGACGGCTGCCGCACCGACTCGTGGTTCATACGTCAAAGAACACCGTCTCCTTCTCGCCCTGCAGGACGATATCGAACACGTAAACGATCTTGCCGCCGCGGCTTGTTCGCGTGGCGACCAGGGTCGCGCGGCGCTCTTCCTGTTCGATCAAGTTTAGCACGGGATCGGCGGCATTGGCTTCGGCTTCGTCGGAAAAATACATGCGGGTATGCAGACCGATATTGATGCCGCGCGACACGATCCAGACATTGACATGCGGGGCCATCATCCGGGTATGGCGGCCGATCACAGGGCCCGGCTTGATGGTGTGGAATGTGTAGAGGCCGGTGCTGAACTCGGCGCCGGTACGGCCCCAGCCGCGGAAATCCGGGTCGAGCGGCTTGCTCTGCCGGTCGGCGGGATGATTGTAACGGCCCTCCGCGTTTGCCTGCCATATCTCGACCAGCGCGTCGCGCACCGGCGTGCCGGTGCCGTCCAGCACGCGCCCCTCGATGGTGATGGGCTCGCCGTGGGTCGCCGCGCCGGCCAGCACATTCCCGAAATTGTTCTGGAAGATGTCGAAGCCCGCCATATGCGGGATCAGCCCGATATGGACGTAGGGACCTGCGGTCTGCGACGCGGTTTCCTTCAGGTATCCGAGCGCTTGCGGCATGATCAGTTTCCTTCCAGGCGATTCTCGAACAGCGTCGAGCGGCGGCCGCGCAGCACGATGTCGAAGCGGTAGGCGAGGAGGTCCATCGGGATCGCGGCGTTCATGTCGAGTGGCGCGATCAGCCGGTCTATGGCGGCCGGGTCGGGCACCGTATTGACAATCGGGCAGACCGCGATGAGCGGATCCCCCTCGAAATACATCTGGGTGATCAGGCGCTGCGCGAAGCCGGTGCCGAAGATCGAGAAATGGATATGGGCCGGGCGCCAGCTATTGACGTAGTTGCGCCAGGGATAAGGTCCCGGTTTGATCGTGCGGAAATAGTAATAGCCATCCGCGTCGGTCAGTGTGCGGCCGCAGCCGCCGAAATTCGGATCGATCGGGGCGAGATAGGTATCGTTCTTGTGCCGGTAGCGGCCGGCGGCATTGGCCTGCCAGAATTCGACCAGAGTGTTGGGGACCGGCTTGCGGTTTTCGTCCAGCACCTGACCGTGAACGATGATGCGTTCGCCGATCGGGTCGCCGTCCTTGGCGTAGTTCCTGATCAGGTCGTTGTCGAGCAGGCCGATGTCGTTGCGGCCGAAGACAGGTCCGGTGATTTCCGACAGCGAATTGTTCAGCGACAGCAGTGCGCGTCGTGGCGAGCGGCCGACACTCGTCTTGTAGCCGGGCGCATAGGCCGGCGGATGCAGCGAGCGGTCGCGCTGATAGAACTCTACGGGATGGATGGACGGCAGAAAGGCATCGTGCACCGGCTCCGATTCAGGTTCGGAGACCTGCTGTCTGACATTCATGGGCATCCTCCCGGCTTCTACCGACCGGAAGAAAGGTTAGAGAGGATGCAAGGTGCGCGGATTGACCCAAATCAAGCGACGGGCCGGTCCATGATCGGATCCGCACCGTAGGATGCGCGCACCACCTCGAGGCGAGGCCGTTCGCCGCGGGCCTTGCGGGCACCCAGCTCGGGCACGCTGGCGACACGGCTCAGCCGTGCTTCTTCGGCTTCGATCAGTGCCTTCCAGGATTCCAGCAGGCGCTGGTAGTTCTGCCGGACGACGTCGCTTTTCGTGTTGATGATGCGCGACGCACACTCTTCCGCACGCTTGCGATAGTGCCAGAGCATACGCACCCCCAAGGTCCGTATCGCCGCGTGTCGTGTCCGAATCGCGGGCCCGCAGGAAATTGCGGGCGGGAACCTTGTGCCGGAACAGGGTTAATGCGCGGTTAAGCGAGGTATCAGGAGCAGGTCGCGGCAGCCGCGATCAATGCACCGAGCCGACGAAGTTCTGCAATTCCGGCGTCCTGGGAGCCGCAAACAGCTCCTTCGGCGGGCCTTCCTCGTGCACCTTGCCCATATGCATGAACACGAGCTTGGTGCCGACGTCGCGGGCGAACCGCATCTCGTGGGTGACGAGAATCAGCGTGATGCCTTCCTTCGCCAGCCCCTCGACCACCCGCAGCACCTCGTTGACCAGTTCCGGATCGAGCGCCGAGGTGATCTCGTCGCAGAGCAGCACGTTCGGCCGCATGGCGAGCGCGCGCGCGATGGCAACGCGCTGCTGCTGGCCGCCGGAGAGCTGGGACGGATAGTTTCCGGCCTTGTCGGACAGCCCGACCTTGGCCAGCATCTCGGCGGCGAGTTCCTTCGCTTCCCCCGGCTGGACCTTGTTCACGACCGTCGGCGCCAGCATCACGTTCTCGGCTGCGGTCAGATGCGGGAAAAGATTGAATTGCTGAAACACCATGCCGACGTTTCTTCGCAGATCGCGCAGCTTGCCTTCCTTCGCGCTCAGGCCGACATCGATGCCGTCGACGACGATGGCGCCGGAATCGTAGGTCTCGAGCCCGTTGATGCAGCGCAGCAGCGTCGACTTGCCCGAGCCCGAGCGGCCGATGATCGCGACCACGTCGCCGCGCGCGACATCGATCGACACGCCCTTCAGCACTTCGACCGGACCGAAGCTCTTGCGGACGTCCACGATATCGACCAGCGGCGTGCTCGCGGGTGTCGTGCTGGCGGGCGACTTCTCAACGAGCGGCATGGAGTTGCCTTTCCAGACGATGCGCGTACCAGGACAGCGGGAAGCACAGCGCGAAATAGATCAGGGCCACCAGCGAATAGACCAGGAAGGGCCGGAAGGTCGCGTTGTTGAGCATGGTGCCGGCCTTGGTCAGATCGACGAAGCCGATGATCGAGGCAAGCGCGGTGCCCTTGATGACCTGCACCGAAAACCCCACGGTCGGCGCGATCGCGATCCGCGCGGCCTGAGGCAGGATCACGTAGCGCATCTGTTCGACATAGGAGAGCGCGAGCGAGTCGGAGGCCTCCCACTGGCCTTTCGGGATCGCCTCGACGCAGCCGCGCCAGATGTCGGTGAGGAACGCCGAAGTCCAAAACGTGAGCGCGAGCCAGGCGGCGATCCAGGGGTCGACATCGATCCCGAACAGTCCGAGACCGAAGAAGAACAGGAACAACTGCATCAGGAGCGGCGTGCCCTGGAAGAACTCGATGTACCAGCGCGTCAGCCGCTCGAGCCAGGCGTTGCCCGATACGCGGGCGAAAAGCAGCGCAAGTCCCACGATGCCGCCCGACACGAACGCGATCAGCGAGAGCAGGATGGTCCAGCGCGTCGCCAGCAGGAGGTTCGAGAGGATCACCCAGAAGGAGAAATCGCTCATCGTCTGGTCTCACGCCTTCGGAAACGCCCAGCGCCCGATGCCGCGCAGGATCGCGCGCAGCGAGATCGCCAGGAGGAGATAGAGCAGGGTGACGACGAGATAGACTTCGAAAGCGCGGAAGTTGCGCGACTGGATATAGTTGGCCGCATAGGTCAGATCTTCGGCAGAAATCTGCGAGACCACGGCAGAGCCCAGCATCACAATGATGATCTGCGACGACAGCGCCGGATAGATTTTCTGAAACGCCTGTTTGAGCACGACGTAGCGCAGGATCTGCATGCGCGACATCGCCAGGCTTTCGCCAGCCTCGATATGGCCCTTCGGCACCGCCTGGATGCCGGCGCGGATGATCTCCGTCGAATAGGCGCCCAGGTTGATCGTCATGGCGAGGAATGCCGCGGCCGTTTCGGACAATTTGATGCCCGCCGCTGGCAGCCCGAAAAAGATGAAGAAGAGCTGCACGATGAATGGCGTGTTGCGGATGATTTCGACATAGGCCCCGACCAGCCAGTCGGCCCATGCGGGCCCGAAGGCGCGCGCCGAGGCTCCGGCCGTCCCGAGCGCTACGCCTGCAACCGTCGAGACCGCCGTCAGCACGATGGTGAAGATCAGGCCGTGCAGCAGCACGTCCCAATAGGGCAGGAGGTCGCCGAAGGCGAGGGTGTAGCCCATGTCGGGGCCGGCGCGGTGTCTACAGGTTCGCCGGCAAGTCCGCCTTCAGCCACTTCTGGGAAATCTTGTTCAGTTCGCCCGACGACTTCGCCTTGGCGATGATGTCGTTGACCTTCGCCATCAGCTTCGGCTCATTCTTGTTCATGCCGACGAAACAAGGGCTGTCCTTCATCACGAATTTCAGGATCGGCGGACGCGCCTTGGACTTTTCGGCGACCACCGCCGCGACCACGTTTCCGGTTGCGATCAGATCGACCTGACCGGAGATGAAGGCGGAGATGGTGGCGTTGTTGTCCTCGTAGCGCTTTACCGTGGTGGAGGATGGCACCGCCTTGGAGATTTCCTGTTCCTCGATCGCGCCGCGTGTGGCGCCGATGGTCTTGCCGGCCAATTCGTCCACCTTGCCGACAGCAATCTCCTTGGTGCCGTAAACGCCGGAGAAGAACGGCGCATAGGCGGCCGAGAAGTCGATCACCTTTTCGCGCTCGGGATTCTTGCCGAGGCTGGAGATCACCAGATGCGCCTTTTTGGTCTGCAGATACGGAATCCGGTTGGCGCTGGTGACCGGGATGATCTCGACCTTCACCCCCAATTCCTTGCCGATCAGGTTGGCCATGTCGATGTCATAGCCGACCGGCTTCAGGTCCGGTCCGGCCGAGCCGAACGGGGCGAAGTCCTGCGGCACCGCCACCTTGATCACCTTGGCCTTCATGATGTCGTCAAGGGCATCGGCTTGCGCCGGCGGCGCGGCGATCAGGCTGGCGATGCCGAAAAATGCGGCACTGAATGCAAGGGTCGCAGGCTTCATGGCGGGCTCCCGGTCACGTGGAAAGGACTTGGGAACTCAAGGAGCAAGCCGCGTGCCGGTCCGAAGCGCGAAACGGCCGATTTCAATCAGATCATCCGCAAGTCATTCGCAAGTCATCGCCGGTTTTGTCGAAACTCGAAAACCGGAACGGGATGCTCCCTTAACTGGCGGCGCGCCAGTCTCGCCTCTCTCGGGATTTTCCAGTCTCGGGATTTTCCAGGAGGCGACCATGCGTATCGGATTGTCTGTCGTTGTGATGCTGGCCTTGGGCTCGGCGGCTGCTGCTCAGACGCAGCCGGCGCCGCAGCCTCGTCCGCAACTGGTGATCAGCGGCGATCAGCGCTACTGCCTGATCGAGCATGCGACCGGAATTGTCAGCTGTAACTTTGCGACCATGGATCAGTGTCAGCAGGCGCAGGCCACGGGGCGCGTCGGCGATTGCGAGAGCAATCCGCGGCTGACCACCGGGGTTCGGAGCCGCGAATAGCGCGCGTGCCGGGTGGGGGCCGGCGCTTACCGGCCTCCACCCTCTGGATGCGTGCTTCGCTAGACCTTCTTGACCGGCGGAATCTTCCACGATCCGTTGATGATCGATGGGTTCTTCTCGTTGGGCCAGTACAGGCGCAGCATCAGGATGAACTTGCCCTTCGGAGCCGGCAGCCAGTTCGATTCCTTGTCCTTCCCGGGTGACTCGTTCTGGATGTACAGCTCGGTCGAGCCGTCCGGATTGGTCTTCAGGCTCTGCCGCGGGCTGATCGAATACCGGTTCAGCGGATTGGCGACGAAGAAATAGTCGGCGTCATACATGGTCAGCGACCAGAAGCCGCTGACCGGCGGGAGCTGCCCCTTCGGGAAGCGCATCACATACTTGTACGCGCCGTCATAGGCGTGACCTTCGCCATCCTTCTGAGAAGTCGGATAGACCGCATCCTGCGGACGATTTGCACCCAGCCCGATCGCGGTGATCAGCGCGCGCATCAGATAGTCGGTGCCGTAAATTCCGGTCTTCGTGGTGAACGCGAACCCGTTGTCGTTCTTGACTGCCGGATTGATTTTGAACTGCAGCATGATCCGGTCCTGCGACACTTCCGGAATGCGCCTCGCAAAATCGGCGTTGAGCTTGCTCGCATCGAAATCCTTGCCCGGAACGATGCCGATCTTCTCGAACTTCTTCAGCGCCGGCGCATCCGCCGCAACCGGGGGATTGTCCTTCATCAGCTGGCAGAGACGCGTGAAGTATTCGACCGCGCTCATCTTGTTGACCTGATCGCGCACCGCGGTCTTCATGTCCTGCGCGGCATCGACGCTGCCGGCCGGCGGCGTATACGGCTTGCCGTAGGCGGAGAGGGGAACGAGTGTGCATTGATCCTGCAGCGCGTGCACGGCCTTGTAGTCCTCCGGCGTGCCGGTGCAGTAGATGCGGCCGAGAATCCAGACGATGTTGGTCGCCGACTTGTATTCCTTCACGCCGGCCGGGAGCGTTCCTTTCCAGCCGGGACCGGTGATCGCGTAAGTCTGCGCCTTGGTCCCGGTGGTGCGCTTGCCCGGGACCTGGAAGACGGTGGTCCAGCCGTCCAGCATCGGAAACAGGAAGTAGCGATCCTTCATGTCGGGGATGCCGAGGATCCATGGTTCCTTGTCGAGATCGACCCAGGCTGCCGTATAGAGCGTGTCGGCATTCGGCGCGGTCACGTCGCGGAAGGACGCGTCGGGGTAGCTGCGCGCCTTGACGAACTGGCCCATCGGCGCGCGCGTGCCTTCGGGCGCCGCAACGTTGGTCATGACGCGGCGCGTCATGTCCATTGTGACCAGAGGATAGCCGTAGATATAGGCGTCGGTAGCCAGCCAGAAATCCTCGATGCCTTCCCGGATGCCGAGGAAGGAGCCCAGTTCGGCGAGGGTGGGAGTGGCGGCGGCGGTGCTGGCGAAAAGGCTCAGTCCGCCCAGGGTGGCGGTACGACGCGTTACTTTCATGCGGTGCTCCCAATGTTCAAACGTAGAAGGATTGGGGGTTTACGGAAGGAATTTCTTTGGCTCATGCCATTTTAGGCCAACGCGGACCAAAATTTGCGCAAGCTTTGGTGATCGTGTGCGGTGACTTTTTCCCGACGGATCGGCTTTGGGCGGCTCGTCGATGCCGATAGGGTCGCGCAGCGCGGGTCGTGCGCGACCCTTGCAAAGCGCTTATCTGTCGGGCATATCCAAAAGGCGGCGGGCCTTGGGTCCGCCGCAGGCGCTTTGCGCTAGGAGTGTAGCTCAACTGGCTAGAGCACCGGTCTCCAAAACCGGGGGTTGGGGGTTCGAGTCCCTCCACTCCTGCCAGGCGACAAAGCAGCTAAATATTTGAACTTCCCAGACAATTCAGATGGGGCACGAGTTCGTCGGTACGTTCGCCGCGGACGGAGCGGTCATTGCGGTGCAGTCTCGTCCTGTTCGTGAATAACGCCCTTATCGAGGCGCAAGCACAGTTCGACGAAAAGTGAAACGGCCATGTAAAGCACGATACCGGCCAGGATCAGGACAACGCATTCCTCCATGAAGCCCCCGTTCTGCTCGACCCGAAACCCACAATCCTCTTTCCTAATCGAAAGAAGCAAAAATAGGGTGATGAACAGGCCACAGTCGCCGACAACGGGGGATTGCCTGCCGCCGCCCAACGCCGGGATGAGCCGTATTTCTCTCGTTTTATCAGAGGGTTGGTACTTTTATGCCGCATTGCTCTGCGCCGCCCCGGATCGCATGTGGCGGGAAATCCGCGGGGGCCGGGCCGGCCAGGAGGTCCGATCGGGGGTTTGCCTTGATTTCCGGTGGCTTTGGCAGTAGCTAAGCGCCACGCTTCGCGGCCCGGCGACGGACATCCGCGGCGACGGCACCCCCAAAAAACAGGGCCAAATCCCGGCTTGTCCACGTCATGGATCGGCTGCAGGAGGGCTTGTTTGGACCTAAAGCAATGGCGAAATTCAGCCCGTTCAAGTTCCTGCAGGAAGTGCGTGACGAGACCGACAAGGTCACGTGGCCGACCCGGCGCGAAACCGCGATCACCACCATCATGGTGTTCATCATGGTTGCGATCTCGGCCGTGTTCTTTCTGCTGGCGGACCAGGTGATCCGCCTTTTCATCACCACCGTATTGTCGATCGGGCGCTGAGCGCACGGAACGGATCCGAACAGACATGGCCAAGCGCTGGTACATCGTTCACGCCTATTCGAATTTTGAAAACAAGGTCGCGGAATCGATCCGCGAACAGGCGAAGCAGCGCGGGCTGACCGAGCAGTTCGAAGAAGTCATGGTGCCCAAGGAAAAGGTCACCGAGGTTCGGCGCGGCCGCAAGGTCGATACCGAGCGCAAGTTCTTTCCGGGCTATGTGCTGGTGAAGGTCGATCTCACCGACGAGGCTTATCACCTCATCAAGAATACCCCGAAGGTCACCGGCTTTCTCGGCGCCGACAACAAGCCGATGCCGATTTCCGAAACGGAAGCCACGCGGCTCATCCAGCAGGTCCAGGAAGGTATCGACCGGCCGAAGCCGTCGGTATCGTTCGAGGTCGGCGAGCAGGTGCGGGTGTCGGACGGACCGTTCGCGTCGTTCAACGGCACGGTCGAGGAAGTGGACGAGGCGCGCTCGCGGGTGAAGGTCGCGGTCTCGATCTTCGGCCGCGCGACGCCGGTGGAACTGGAATTCGCGCAGGTGGAGAAGGTCTAGGGACGCGATAGCGAAATAGCGGATAGGAAGAGGCGGCTAGCGACCACTCGCTGTTCGCTGCTCACTATTCGCTTCATCAGCCGTGGGAGGTGAGGGCGGCCGCCAACCGTCCAAGTCCGCACCACGGCACCTGAACCGGGCCGGCATCTTGCGGGATGCGGTCCAAAACGACAGGAGAAGTCATGGCAAAGAAGATTACCGGCTACGTGAAGCTACAGGTGCCGGCCGGCGCCGCCAATCCGTCGCCGCCGATCGGCCCCGCGCTCGGCCAGCGCGGTCTCAACATCATGGAATTCTGCAAGGCCTTCAACGCGCAGACTGCCAAGCTCGAAAAGAACATGCCGATCCCGGTGACCATCACGGTCTATGCGGATCGCTCCTTCACCTTCGAGATGAAGCAGGCACCCGTGTCCTATTTCATCAAGAAGGCGGTGAAGATCGACAAGGGCTCCAAGACGCCGGGCCGCGACAAGGCAGGCAAGATCACGCAGGCCCAGATCAAGGAAATCGCCGAGCAGAAGATGAAGGATCTGAACTGCGACACCGTCGAGGCCGCAGCGAAGATGATCGAAGGCTCCGCCCGCTCGATGGGCATCGATGTGGTGGGAGGCTGACATGGCGGGCAAGCGTCACAAAAAGGCCATCGAAGGCGTCGACCGCGACAAATTCTACCCGCTCGACGAGGCGGTGAAGATGATCAAGGACCGCGCCAAGGCGAAGTTCGACGAGACCATCGAGATCGCGATGAATCTCGGGGTCGATCCGCGTCACGCCGACCAGATGGTGCGCGGCGTGGTGACCCTGCCGAGCGGCTCGGGCCGTACCCAGCGCGTCGGCGTATTCGCGCGCGGCGCCAAGGCGGAAGAGGCGAAGGCCGCGGGTGCCGACGTCGTCGGCGCCGAGGATCTGGTCGAGAAGGTCAATAGCGGTCAGATCGACTTCGACCGCTGCATCGCCACCCCCGACATGATGCCGCTGGTCGGCCGTCTCGGTAAGGTGCTCGGTCCGCGCGGCATGATGCCGAACCCGAAAGTCGGCACCGTGACCATGGATGTCGCCAACGCGGTGAAGGGTGCGAAGGGCGGATCGGTCGAGTTCCGCGTCGAGAAGGCCGGCATCGTGCAGGCCGGCGTTGGCAAGGCCTCGTTCTCGCAGGATGCACTCGTTGCCAACATCAAGGCTTTCGCGGACGCTGTACAGAAGGCGAAGCCTGCAGGCGCCAAGGGCACCTTCGTGCAGAAGGTGTCGCTGTCGTCCACGATGGGCCCGGGACTCAAGGTCGAACCAAATTCGGTGTTCGCGCAAAGTTGATTGCGCGCCCATAATGAGAGCAGTTGATGAAAAGCCCGGCAGCGATGCCGGGCTTTTTGTTTGCCTTTCAGCGCAGCGCCGCCTGCGGTGGTAACGTGCTGGCGATCCTATTTTATTCCCGGCGCCGGCACTTCATTCCGAAAAACCAAAGTCTAGACCTTGGGGCGGCAGGAACTGTTCGCTGCCCACTGGTTGTCGCAAAACCGGTGTTTAAATCCGTTCCAATCGGCCGCGGCTCTGGCGAGTGCATGCGGCCAGTCACGGTTCCGGAGAGAATGCATGGCGGCCTATTCGTTGCTGATCAACGGCCAGACACGCGCCGTTGATGTCCTACCCGACACACCCCTGTTATGGGTGATCCGAGACACGATAGGCCTGACTGGAACGAAATTCGGATGCGGCATCGCGCAATGCGGCGCCTGCACCGTGTATCTCGATGGCCAGCCGCTGCGGTCCTGCAGCCTTCCGGTCTCCGAAGTCGGCGACGCCAAGATCACGACCATCGAAGGCATCGCCGGCCGCGAAGCCGAAGCCGTGCAGAAGGCGTGGCTCGCCCACGACGTGCCGCAATGCGGCTATTGCCAGTCCGGTCAGGTAATGAGCGCGGTCGCGCTCCTGCAGGACAACAAGAAGCCATCGGATGACGACATCGATCTCGCGATGAACGGCAACCTCTGCCGCTGCGCGACCTATGTCCGCATTCGCGCCGCCATCCACGACGCCGCCAAGTCGCTGGAGGGCTGACGCATGACGATCCATCAGCGCAAGCTCTCGCGCCGCTCGCTGCTGCAGGGCGCCGCGGGCCTCGTGATTGCCTTCCACCTGCCGCGCGAGGTGCGCGCGCAGGCGTCGCCCGCGCCCGCCGCGCCAGACGCGGTTTTCGCGCCCAACGCCTTCATCCGCATCGCGCCCGACAACACCGTCACGATCCTGTCGAAACATATCGAGTTCGGGCAGGGGCCGTTCACCGGACTTGCGACCATCGTCGCCGAGGAGCTTGACGCCGACTGGTCGCAGATGCGGGCGGACCATGCGCCGGCCGATGCGAAGCTCTACAACAATACCGCGTTCGGTCCGATCCAGGGCACCGGCGGCTCGACCGCGATTGCCAATTCCTGGGACCAGTTGCGGCAGGCCGGTGCGACCGCGCGTGCGATGCTGGTGCAGGCCGCCAGCAATGAATGGAAGGTGCCCGCCGCCGAGATTACGGTTGAGGGGGGTGTCATCCGTCATGCGGCGACCAAACGCGAAGGCCGCTTCGGTCAGTTCGCCGATGCGGCGGCGAAACTCCCGGCACCGGAAAATGTACGCCTCAAGGATCCTGCGAATTTCAAGCTGATCGGCAAGGACGGCGGGCTGCACCGGCTCGACACCGTCGCGAAAACCAACGGCACCGCGCAGTTCACCATCGATATTCGCGAGCCCGACCTGCTGACGGTGGTGGTGGCGCACCCGGACCGTTTCGGCGCCAAGGTCGCGAAGGTCGACGACACGGAGGCGCGCAAGGTACCGGGCGTCGTCGACGTGAAGGTGCTGCCGAGCGGAGTTGCGGTCTACGCCAACGGCACCTGGCCGGCGATCAAGGCGCGCGATCTGCTGAAGATCACCTGGGACGACAGCGCTGCCGAGAAGCGGGGGACTGCCCAGATTATTGAGGATTATCGCGCGCTCGCGCGGAAGCCCGGGCTGGTCGCCGGCAAGCACGGCGACCTCGAAGGGACCCTGTCAAAGGCCTCGCGGGTGATAGAGGCGGAATATGTGTTCCCGTATCTCGCGCATGCGCCGATGGAGCCGCTCGATGGCTATCTCCGATACGGCGACGGCAAGGCACTCGCCCGGTTCGGCAGCCAGTTCCAGACCTTCGAACAGGCGACGATCGCGGGCGTGCTCGGCCTGAAACCCCAGCAGGTCGAGATCCAGACCATGCTGGCCGGCGGCAGCTTCGGCCGTCGCGCGCAGACCACCTCGCATTTCGTGGCCGAACTCGCCTCCGCGGCGAAGGCGATCGGACCTGCGCGTCCGGTCAAGCTGATCTGGACCCGCGAGGACGATCTGCGCGGCGGCTATTACCGGCCGCTGTTCGTGCACCGCATGCGCGGTGCGGTCGAGAACGGCCGGATCGTCGCGTGGTCGAACACCATCGTCGGCCAGTCCTTCATGAAGGGCTCCCCGCTGGAGTCGTTCATGATCAAGGACGGCATCGACGCCACCTCGGTCGAAGGCTCGAAGGAAATCCCATACGAGGTCGCGAATTTCCAGTGCGACCTGCATACCCCCGACGTGGGCGTTCCGACGCTGTGGTGGCGCTCGGTGGGTCATACCCATACCGGCTATGCGGTGGAATGCTTTATCGACGAATTGCTGCAGGCGGCGGAGAAGGACCCGGTCGGCGGACGCCTCGAACTGATGGGCAAGCATCCGCGCGCCGCCAATGTGCTGCGCGAGGTCGCCAGGCTTGCGAAGTGGAACGGACCCGGACCGGTCGAAGGCCGGGCGCGCGGGGTTGCCGTGGTCGAAAGCTTCAACTCGTATGTCGCTCAGATCGCCGAGGTGTCCGACGGCAAGGACGGTCCGCGCGTGCACAAGGTGTGGTGCGCGGTGGATTGCGGGGTCGCGGTCAATCCGGACGTGATCCGCGCGCAGATCGAAGGCGGCATCGGCTACGGTCTCGGCCACATCCTGTTCGCGGAGGTGACGCTGGATCAGGGCCGTCCGGTGCAGGGCAATTTCGACACCTACCGGTCGCTGCGCATCAATGAAATGCCGGCGGTCGAGGTTGCGATCGTGTCTTCCACCGAAAAGCCGACCGGCGTCGGCGAGCCCGGCGTGCCGCCGATCGGGCCTGCGGTCGCCAACGCGATGGCGCGGCTCGGGCTCGGGCGACCGCGCCAGTTGCCGTTCGTGAAGGGCGTGGCGTGATGAGGCTGGCACTCGTTGCGGCGGTCTCTTCGGGAGCGATCGCGGCCATCGCGATTGTTGTCGGTGTGCAGCAAACGCTTGGCCAGCCGCGCGCTCCGCTGGAGCGCCAGACCTTGCAGCCGGCTTCGGCCTTCAACCGGATTTCCGATACCGAGCGGCGCTCAGTCGCGCTGTTCGAGGAGGCCGGCAAGGTGCTGACGCATCCGCGCTGCGTGAACTGTCATCCGCGCGGCGACCGGCCGTTCCAGACCGACCTGATGCGGCCGCATCAGCCGCTCGTGGTGCGCGGCGCGGACGGTCACGGCGTTCCGACGCTGCAATGCGCGACCTGCCATCACAACGCGAATTTCGATCCGGCCCGGGTGCCGGGCGATCCGCACTGGCATCTCGCGCCACGGGAGATGGCGTGGGAGGGCATGACGGTCGGCCAGATCTGCGCGCAGCTGAAGGACCCGGCGCGCAACGGGAAGCGCGATCTGCAGGCGATCCTCAAGCATGTGCGCGAGGATTCGCTGGTCGGCTGGGGCTGGAATCCAGGAGCGGACCGCACGCCGGCGCCGGGCACGCAGGCGCAGTTCGCCGATCTGATCGAAGCGTGGATCGATACCGGCGCGCATTGCCCGGCATCCTGATGCGTGTGCCGCATCGCTCGCGATGATGTCGCTTTGGCCCGACAGGCCCGGAAAGCTTCGGAGCCGCTGCTCAAGATGATTTGAAGTCTGGCCACCGTAAGCTGCGATTCGAAAAACGCGGCTTCATGGTATTCCTCGGGGCGGAGAACCCACGGGGAGCGTCGCCGTGCTCGCGAAATTCATCTTTGCGGTTCTTACCTGCGTCTTGGTGGTGGCGACGGCAACGCCCGGTTATGCGCAGAAGCGCGTGGCGCTTGTCATTGGTATCAATGACTATCCGAAGCTGAAGACGCCGGAAGATCCCACCGAAGGCCAGCTGCTCAAGGCAATCGCCGACGCCGAGACCATGGCATCCGTACTGGCCAAGTTGGGCTTCGATGTCCAACTTGCGCGGAACGTCGATCGCATCGGATTTCTCACGGCCATCGATAGCGTCAAGCGCAAGCTCACCGCCGGCGATACGTTTTTCTTCTTCTTCGCGGGTCACGGAGTAGCGTTCCGAGGCTCGAACCTTCTGCTCCCTGCTGACGTTCCGCCGGTCGATCCCGAGTCCGAAGCGCTCGTTCGCGGCGTGGCGATCGCGGAAACGGATGTCATCGCGGCCGCGCGCGATGGCGGTGTCGCGCTCACGGTTCTCGCGCTGGACGCCTGCCGGAACAACCCGATCGAGGACTTCAGGCGCAAGCAAGCGCGTACGCGCGGACAGGCATTCCGCAGCTCTAATGCGATGAGGTCCGTCGGCCTTGTGGGACTGCAGGCGAGTGGCGTGTTCTCGATCTATTCGGCCGGTATCGACCAGAGGGCAGTCGACAGCGCGGGCGACAAGGACGAGAACCGAAATTCAGTATTCACCCGGGTCTTCGCGCGCAAGCTGGGTGAGCCAGGGCGGCATCTCGGGGACGTGATGGAGGAGGTTAGGGAAGAAGTCGCGCTTCTTGCTGCAACACTGCTCGATGATAAGACGCAAAAGCCGCACCAGCAACATCCCGCCTATTACAACGAGACTCGGGGTGGACGAATCTATTTGGCTGGGCGCCCGTCCGAAAAGCGAGCTGAGCCGGAGTCGCCCTCGAAGCTCGGTTCGAAACCTCAGCCCGATCCGCAACCGCAGGCCACTCCGCCGCAGTCCGACTCAAAGGCCGGGATCGTGAAGGACCTCATGCGGGAGGTTACCTTCGACGTAAAATTGAAAAACGGCAGATCTGACCAAACGCCAACTGTCAAGATATATCGTGATGTTCTCGTCTGGAGCGATGACGAGGGATTGCGTAACAGCGGGCGTTCTTTGACCTGTCGTGCCAGCGCAAGGATGGCCGCCCCTAAGGTCGGAAGTCGTGCATGTAGCTACACCCACGACCGCGATAGCTACCGCATTCGCTATTGGCGCAGTTGGGAAACGAGCTTTGGAACAACAATGACGACGACGGCTGTCCTTTCGTTTGATGTGCGCGAAAGCAGGTGCAGCGTGCTTCACTACGAGAACGATACATCGCTCGAAGGGTTTATCACCGGCCCCAGCGTCGTAGCTTCCGCGACTTGTCAGGTCGCAATCAAGCAGAGTGATTTGCGGCCGTAACCGCCGATTGGTTAGTCCAGTGCGTCGTATTGGCCGCTAGACCAGGTATCGCTTGCCGAGCGTTGGCTACTCGATCACCTGGTCTGCGCGAGCAAGGAACGACTCCCGTATCTTCAGGCCCATCGCCTTTGCCGTCTTGAGGTTGACGACCAGCTGGAAAGTGGTTGGCTGCTCCACCGGAAGATCAGCCGGCCTGGCGCCCTTCAGGATTTTGTCAACGTATATCGCAGCATGCCGATACATGTCCGGCAGCGCCGCTCCATAAAACAACAGGCCACCGGTTTCGACGAACGAGCGATCCGGATACATCGCCGGCACGCCAATCGCCGCCGCGGTATCGATGATTTGCTGCCGATGGGTCACGAAAATGATGTCAGCCAGGACCAGCAGGGCACCGGCGCGGACCGCCTTGATGCGATCGAAGGCACCTGGAATGTCGGACGCGTCCCGCGCCTCTGCAAGATGAAGTTCAACGCCGAACGCGC
Source organism: Pseudorhodoplanes sp. (assembly GCF_050250235.1). GTDB lineage: Bacteria > Pseudomonadota > Alphaproteobacteria > Rhizobiales > Xanthobacteraceae > Pseudorhodoplanes. The sequence continues at coordinate 17,998 of NZ_JBFWPA010000012.1, read as the reverse complement.
GAGCGACGCGGTCTCGGTTCTCGTTGAACTCGCTCGTGTATGGCGAGCCGGGATTGACAAGCACGGCGATGTCCTTGAGTCCGCCGGACATATCCTTGAGTAATTCGACGCGCTTGGCGTTCAGTTCGCCGCCCAGCAGCGTGATGCCGGTCAGGTTGCCGCCCGGGCGGCCAAGGCTCTGAACGATGCCGGCTGCCACAGGGTCTCCCGTCGTCACGAAGACGACGGGAATGTCGCGGGTCGCGGATTTTGCGGCGAGCGCTCCCGGGTTCGAGCCTGTGACAATGACATCGACACGTTCGGCCACGAGTTCTGCGGCGAGCGCCGGAAGCTTTTGGATTTGTCCGTTGGCGACCCGCAATTCGTAGGCGATATTGCGGCCCTCCACCCAGCCAAGCTCTGCAAGACCGCGCCGCAATCCATCCAGCATAGGCCTTTCGGATGGCTCGGACAGCGGTGAGAGGCGTCCGATCCGGGCCGTTCTGGCAAGCTGCTGCGCCCATGTCGTGGCGGGCAGCAGTGTGAAGCTTCCGACGGAGAGGATGAAGTTGCGGCGCCTCATGTCGGCCCCCGGCCAGATCACCTAAGAATAGCCGGTTGGGACGGCTTGCGGAAGGGTTCATGCAGGACCCGTCACGCCGCGCTGCGCTTGCCCCACAACTCCGCGCTCGCGATCCGTGCGCCTTCTGAGAGCGAGCGCAACTTCGCCCACATGATGCTCTCGTGCACCCGTTTGGCGAACGGGCTCTGTGCGAAGCCGCAATCGGTGCCGGCCATCACGTTCTCGCGGCCGACCAGCCTGGCGAGCCGCACCAGCCTCTGAGCCACCAGTTCGGGATGCTCGACGATGTTGGTTGCGTGGCTGACGCAGCCGGGGATCAGTGTCTTGCCTTCCGGCAGCTTCACGCTCTCCCACACCGTCCATTCGTGCTCGTGACGCGGATTGGCGGCCTCGTATTGATAGCCGCCGGTCTTCACCTTCAGCATCAGGTCGACGATGTCCTTCATCGGCACGTCGAAGGCATGCGGTCCGTTCCAGCTTCCCCAGCACAGGTGATAGCGCGACTTCTCTTCGGGGATGCCGCGCAGTGCGTGGTTGAGCGCGTCAATGCGAAGCTCGGCCCATTTGCGGTATTCGCCAAGCGACATCGGCGGCACCATCTTCTCGTACCAATAGGGCAGGAACGCATCGTCGACCTGCACGGTCAGCCCGGCCTCCACGATCGCGCGGTATTCCGCGTTCAGCGCGTCGGCGAGCGCGAACAGGAACGACTCGTCGTCCTTGTAGAATTCGTTCTTGCCGCCGGGCAGCGCGCTTGCGGGCGCCACCACGGGCAGGAAGGCGCCATTGGCGTTCGCCTTCTTCGCCGCCGATTTGAGGTTGTCGATGTCGCGACCGACCTGCTTCTGTCCGACATATCTGATTTCGCCGTTGCAGACGAAGCGATTGCCCAGCCGTTTGCTCAGACCGCTCGCAACATCGTATTCGGCGTAGAATTCCGGAAAGGCCTTGCGGTCGTTGCCGCCGCCCGCCTGGGTCAACGGGTCCTTCGCTTCCTCGGCGGTGAGGGGGCGCGTCGAAAGCCCGGACAGCCGGTCGTGGATGTAGAAGGCCCAGTTGCGTCCCTTGGAGAATTCGCCGTCGCTGACGATGTCGATGCCGGCATCGACCTGCTGCTTCACCACCTCGTCGATCGAGTCCGTCAGGCAGGTCTCGTAGGCGTCATCGTCGCGAGCCTCGCCCGCCTCGATCCTGCGCAGGACATCGACCAGTTTCGGCGGACGGATCAAGCTGCCGACATGAGTGACCAGGATACGGCCGGGATGGGCGGGCATGGTTCCTCCTGCATTTTGGTTGTTCTCGCCATCATACGGGTGGGGCCGCTCCGCACCACAGCGGGCAAGGTATTTCGGACTTGCATTTCCCGGCCATCGCTTTACTAGAGCGCGTGTAAGGCGTGCCGGTTGCCGGCGCGCCTTTGCGCGTTCCGGTCCAATCGACTTTTTGCTGGGCCTGGCGCGTTCCTGTCCGAGACTGCCGGTGCGGGGTCGCCCCGCTTAATCGCCGCCATCGCAGGATGACGGCTGCCAGCATAGACGGGTGAGAGACGAGATCGGGCTTCAGGCCTTTACGGCAAAGCCTTGATCCGGTTCGAACCTTTCGTTTCCACGCACGCTTTGGCGGCGCGGAGGGCAGGGCACTGGCAAACGCCATTCTGCCCTCGAAATCCTTTTTCCGGGGCCGGATGGCAACAGCAACCGGCGGGACCTCGCGGTTCCGCCAACCGGAGAGAGCTTGTGAATCGAGCGGAAAAATCCGAGTCGGTCGCTTCACTGAAGGAGGTCTTCGATGCCTCCAAGGTGGTGGTGGTGGCTCACTATTCCGGCCTCAGCGTGGCCCAGATGCAGACCCTGCGACAGCAGATGAAGCAGGTGGGTGCGCAGGTGAAGGTCGCGAAAAACCGTCTCGCCAAGATCGCTCTTGATGGCTCCGATGCCGCTTCCATCGTGCCCCTTCTGAAGGGGCCGACCCTGATCGCTTACTCCGTAAACGATCCGGTCGCGGCACCGAAGGTCGCCACCGATTTCGCCAAGGCCAACGAGCAATTCGTGATCCTCGGCGGAGCGATGGGCAAGACCGCCCTGGACGTGAATGCGGTGAAGCAGCTCGCTTCGCTGCCGTCGCTGGACGAACTGCGTGCAAAGCTCGTCGGCCTGATCCAGGCGCCGGCCACCAAGATTGCGCAGGTCGTCAACGCACCGGCCGCCAAGGTCGCTCGCGTGATCCAGGCCTATGCCAGCAAAGACGCGGCGTGACATCTTTAACAATCAGGTTCGAACAATAGGATAAGACCATGGCTGACTTGCAGAAAATCGTCGACGATCTCTCGTCGCTCACCGTCCTTGAGGCGGCCGATCTCGCCAAGATGCTCGAAGAGAAGTGGGGCGTCTCCGCCGCTGCGGCGGTGGCCGTAGCCGCTGCTCCGGGCGCCGGTGGCGGCGCCGCGCCGGCTGAGGAGAAGACCGAGTTCACCGTCGTGCTTGCCGCGGCTGGCGACAAGAAGATCGAAGTCATTAAAGAAGTGCGTGCCCTGACCGGGCTTGGCCTAAAGGAAGCCAAGGATCTGGTCGAAGGCGCGCCGAAGCCGGTGAAGGAAGGCGTCAACAAGGAAGAGGCCGAGAAGATGAAGGCCACTCTGGAGAAGGCGGGCGCGAAGGTTGAGCTGAAATAGCCTTCAGCGGACCGGTACCCTGATCCGGCCCAGCGGACGGCGCGGGGATATCGTCAGAATTGACGCCAATGTGAGTGGAGCCGGCGCGGAAATTTTCATGTTTCCGGCCGGATTTCCGCGATTGGCCCTAGACATCGGGGGTGCGGGCGCCATATACGGTCCCACATCCCCTTATAGCGCTGCCAGGCAGCGGCTTATGCTTTGGTTCGAGCTGGCCTCGAATCATCTAGAACGCAGGCACCCCGACGCCTGTCCTGATGGTCGCGATTGATGGCGGCCGTTCGGAGAGTCGTCCCGGCTGTCTCATAGCGACAGACGAGAGAAAGAGAAACATGGCGCAGGCGCAGACGTTTATCGGTCGGAAGCGCGTAAGGAAGTTTTTCGGAAAAATCCAGGAAGTGGCGGAGATGCCGAACCTCATCGAGGTTCAGAAGGCATCCTACGACCAGTTTCTGCTGGTGACGCCGCCTCCCGGCGGACGGCCCGACGAGGGCCTGCAGGCGGTCTTCAAATCCGTCTTTCCGATCAAGGATTTTTCCAACACCTCGCAGCTCGATTTCGTGAGCTACGAGTTCGATCCGCCGAAATATGACGTTGACGAGTGCCGTCAGCGCGGCATGACCTATGCGGCACCGCTCAAGGTGACGCTGCGTCTGATCGTGTTCGATGTGGACGAAGAGACCGGCGCCCGCTCCGTCAAGGACATCAAGGAGCAGGATGTCTACATGGGCGACATCCCGCTGATGACCAACAACGGTACGTTCATCGTGAACGGCACCGAGCGCGTCATCGTCTCCCAGATGCATCGCTCGCCCGGCGTGTTCTTCGACCACGACAAGGGCAAGACGCATTCGTCCGGCAAGCTCCTGTTCGCCGCCCGCATCATTCCGTATCGAGGCTCCTGGCTCGACATCGAGTTCGACGCCAAGGACATTGTGCATGCGCGCATCGACCGCCGCCGGAAGATTCCGGTGACGTCGCTGCTCTACGCGCTCGGCATGGACGGGGAGGAAATCCTCAAGACTTTCTACAAGATCGTTCCCTACAAGCGCGCCAAGGATGGCTGGCGCGTGCCGTTCGATGCCGACCGCATGAAGGGCTACAAGGCGATCAACGATCTTGTCGATGCCGACAGCGGCAAGGTCGTGGTCGACGCCGGCAAGAAGATCACCGTGCGTCAGGCGCGTCAGCTCGCGGAGAAGGGCCTCAAGGCGCTGCGCATGACCGACGAGGAACTGCTCGGCCATTACATCGCCGAGGATCTCGTCAACGCGAAGACGGGCGAAATCTACGCGGAAGCCGGCGAGGAGATTACCGAAAAGCTGATCGAGACGATCAACGAACTCGGCATCAAGGAATTGCCAATCCTCGACATCGATCACATCAATGTCGGCGCCTATATCCGCAACACGCTGACGGTGGACAAGAACATGACGCGCGAGGACGCGCTGTTCGACATCTATCGCGTCATGCGCCCGGGAGAGCCGCCGACCGTCGACACCGCGTCGGCGATGTTCCAGTCGCTGTTTTTCGACGCCGACCGCTACGACCTCTCTGCCGTCGGCCGCGTCAAGATGAACATGCGGCTCGACCTCGATGCGCCGGACACCCACCGCGTGCTCCGCAAGGAAGACATCCTCGCGGTGGTCAAGACCCTCGTGGATCTTCGCGACGGCAAGGGCGAGATCGACGACATCGACAATCTCGGCAATCGCCGCGTGCGTTCGGTCGGCGAACTGATGGAGAATCAGTATCGCATCGGCCTTCTGCGCATGGAGCGCGCGATCAAGGAGCGCATGTCGAGCGTCGACATCGACACCGTCATGCCGCAGGACCTGATCAATGCAAAGCCTGCCGCCGCCGCGGTTCGCGAGTTCTTCGGCTCCTCGCAACTGTCGCAGTTCATGGATCAGACCAATCCACTGTCCGAGATCACGCACAAGCGGCGTCTCTCGGCGCTCGGGCCGGGTGGTCTCACCCGCGAACGCGCCGGCTTCGAAGTGCGCGACGTGCATCCGACCCATTACGGCCGCATCTGTCCGATCGAGACCCCGGAAGGTCCGAATATCGGGCTGATCAATTCGCTCGCGACCTATGCGCGGGTGAACAAATATGGCTTTGTCGAAACGCCGTATCGCAAGGTGAAGGACGGCCGCGTCACCGACGAGGTCATCTATCTCTCGGCGATGGAAGAGGCCCGCTATACGGTCGCGCAGGCCAATGCCCCGATCGACAACAAGGGCCGCTTTACCGAAGACCTCATCGTCTGCCGCCATGCCGGCGACGTCGCGCCTTACCCGCGCGACAAGGTCGACTTCATGGACGTGTCGCCGAAGCAGCTCGTCTCGGTTGCGGCCGCGCTGATCCCGTTCCTCGAGAACGACGACGCCAACCGCGCGCTGATGGGCTCGAACATGCAGCGCCAGGCGGTGCCGCTGGTTCGTGCCGAGGCGCCGTTCGTCGGCACCGGCATGGAAGGCGTGGTGGCCCGTGACTCGGGCGCTGCGATCGGCGCTCGCCGCGCCGGCGTGGTCGATCAGGTCGACGCGACGCGTATCGTCATTCGGGCGACCGAAGAGACCGACCCGACCAAGCCGGGTGTCGACATCTATCGCCTGATGAAGTTCCAGCGCTCCAACCAGAATACCTGCATCAACCAGCGTCCGCTGGTGCGGGTCGGTGACGCGGTGAAGAAGGGCGACATCATCGCCGACGGTCCCTCGACCGAACTTGGCGAACTTGCGCTCGGCCGCAACGTGCTGGTCGCGTTCATGCCGTGGAACGGCTACAATTTCGAGGATTCGATACTGCTGTCCGAACGCATCGTGCGCGACGACGTGTTCACGTCCATCCACATCGAGGAATTCGAGGTGATGGCGCGCGACACCAAGCTCGGGCCGGAAGAGATCACGCGCGACATTCCGAACGTGTCGGAAGAGGCGCTGAAGAATCTCGACGAAGCCGGCATCGTCTATATCGGCGCGGAAGTGCGTGCGGGTGACATCCTGTGCGGCAAGATCACGCCGAAGGGCGAAAGCCCCATGACGCCGGAAGAAAAGCTTCTGCGCGCCATCTTCGGCGAGAAGGCTTCCGATGTCCGCGACACGTCGCTTCGTGTTCCGCCCGGCGTCCAGGGTACGGTCGTGGAAGTGCGCGTGTTCAATCGTCACGGCGTCGACAAGGACGAGCGTGCACTCGCGATCGAACGCGAGGAGATCGAACGCCTCGCCAAGGACCGCGATGACGAGCAGGCGATCCTCGACCGCAACGTGTTCGGACGTCTGGCCGAGCTGCTGGAGGGTCGTCAGGGTATCGCGGGGCCGAAGGGCTTCAAGAAGGATACCAAGATCACCCGCGCGGTCCTGGATGAATATCCGCGCTCGCAATGGTGGCTGTTCGCCTCGCCCAACGACAAGCTGATGGCCGAGATCGAGGCCATGCGGAAGCAGTACGACGAGTCGAAGAAGATGCTCGAGCAGCGCTTCCTCGACAAGGTCGAGAAGCTGCAGCGCGGCGACGAGCTTCCGCCCGGCGTGATGAAGATGGTCAAGGTCTTCGTCGCGGTGAAGCGCAAGATCCAGCCGGGCGACAAGATGGCCGGCCGCCACGGCAACAAGGGCGTGGTGTCGAAGATCGTGCCGATCGAGGACATGCCGTTCCTGGAGGACGGCACCCATGCGGACATCGTGCTCAATCCACTCGGCGTGCCGAGCCGCATGAATGTCGGCCAGATCCTGGAGACGCATCTCGGCTGGGCCTGCGCGGGCCTCGGCAAGCGCATCGGGCAGGCGGTGGATGCCTATTACGGCAAGCAGGATACCAAGCCGCTCAAGGAGACCCTGAAAAAGGTCTATGGCGACGACGATACGATCAAGTCTCTTGACGAGAAGGGGATCATAGAACTCGGCACCAATCTGCGGCACGGTGTTCCGATCGCGACACCGGTCTTCGACGGTGCCAAGGAGAAAGACATCGAGGACATGCTGGATCTGGCGGGTCTCGATCACTCCGGGCAGGTGACGTTGCATGACGGACGCACCGGCGACCAGTTCGACCGCAAGGTGACGGTTGGTTACATCTACATGCTGAAGCTGCATCACCTCGTGGACGACAAGATCCACGCCCGCTCGATCGGCCCTTACTCGCTCGTGACCCAGCAGCCGCTGGGTGGCAAGGCGCAGTTCGGAGGCCAGCGTTTCGGCGAAATGGAGGTGTGGGCGCTCGAAGCCTATGGCGCCGCCTACACGCTGCAGGAAATGCTGACCGTGAAGTCGGACGACGTGGCCGGCCGCACCAAGGTCTATGAGGCGATTGTCCGCGGTGACGACACGTTCGAAGCGGGTATCCCCGAAAGCTTCAACGTGCTGGTCAAGGAAATGCGCTCGCTCGGCCTCAATGTCGACCTGCACAACTCGAAGGTCCAGCGGCCCGGCGAATTGCCGGAAGCCGCGGAGTAATTCGCGAACGAGACGGGACGGCGAGGGCGCCGTCCCGAGTCCATGGCGAAACGATTGACGGCTGAAGGCCCCGGGACGCCGGCGCCATGGCCGAGGAGAAGACGATGAACCAAGAAATCATGAATCTGTTCAGCCCGCAGGTGCCGGCTCAGGTCTTCGACCAGATCCGCATCTCGATCGCGAGCCCGGAGAAGATTCAGTCCTGGTCGTATGGCGAGATCAAGAAGCCGGAGACCATCAACTACCGGACCTTCAAGCCGGAGCGTGACGGGCTGTTCTGCGCGCGCATCTTCGGTCCGATCAAGGATTACGAGTGCCTGTGCGGCAAGTACAAGCGCATGAAGTACAAGGGCATCATCTGCGAGAAATGCTCGGTCGAGGTGACATTGTCGCGCGTGCGGCGCGAGCGCATGGGCCATATCGAGCTGGCCGCGCCGGTCGCTCACATCTGGTTCCTGAAGTCGCTGCCTTCGCGCATCGGCATGCTGCTCGACATGACGCTGAAGGACCTCGAGCGGATCCTGTATTTCGAATATTATGTGGTGCTGGAACCGGGCCTGACGCCGCTGCAGGACCGGCAATTGCTGTCCGAAGAGGACTATCTCAAGGCGCAGGACGAGTATGGTCAGGACAGCTTCACCGCCATGATCGGCGCCGAGGCGATCCGGGAAATGCTGAAGGCGCTCGATCTCACGAAGCTGCAGGGCGACCTGCGCGCGGAGATCGCCAATACCGAGTCGGACATCAAGAAGAAGAAGCTCGCGAAGCGCGTGAAGCTGATCGAGGCGTTCATTGAGTCCGGCAACAAGCCGGAATGGATGATCCTGACGCATGTGCCCGTGATCCCGCCGGATCTGCGTCCGCTGGTGCCGCTGGACGGCGGGCGCTTCGCGACGTCGGACCTGAACGATCTCTATCGCCGCGTCATCAACCGCAACAACCGCCTGAAGCGGCTGATCGAATTGCGTGCCCCGGACATCATTATCCGCAATGAGAAGCGCATGCTTCAGGAGGCGGTGGATGCGCTGTTCGACAACGGCCGTCGCGGCCGCGTCATCACCGGCGCCAACAAGCGACCGCTGAAGTCGCTTGCCGACATGCTGAAGGGCAAGCAGGGCCGCTTCCGGCAGAACCTGCTGGGCAAGCGGGTCGACTATTCCGGCCGCTCGGTGATCGTGGTCGGTCCGGAGCTGAAACTGCACCAGTGCGGTCTGCCGAAGAAGATGGCGCTCGAATTGTTCAAGCCGTTCATCTATTCGCGGCTGGACGCGAAGGGGCTGTCGACCACCGTGAAGCAGGCGAAGAAGCTCGTTGAGAAGGAGAAGCCCGAAGTCTGGGATATCCTCGACGAGGTGATCCGCGAGCATCCTGTGCTGCTCAACCGCGCGCCGACGCTGCATCGTCTCGGCATCCAGGCCTTCGAGCCGGTGCTGATCGAGGGCAAGGCGATCCAGCTTCACCCGCTGGTCTGCGCCGCATTCAACGCCGACTTCGACGGCGACCAGATGGCCGTGCACGTTCCGCTGTCGCTGGAAGCGCAGTTGGAAGCGCGCGTGCTGATGATGTCGACCAACAACATCCTGCATCCGGCGAATGGCCAGCCGATCATCGTGCCGTCGCAGGACATCGTCCTCGGTCTCTATTATCTCTCGCTGATGCGCGAGGGTGAGCCCGGACAGGGCAAGGTGTTCGGCAATATCTCCGAGATCGAGCACGCGCTGTCGCAGAAGGCGGTCACGCTGCACACCAAGATCAAGTACCGCTGGAACGGCATCGACGCCGGCGGCAATCTTGTTCAGAAAGTCTACGATACCACGCCCGGCCGCGTTCTGCTCGGTCAGGTGCTGCCGAAGAGCGCCATCGTGACCTTCGAAGTCGTCAACAAGCTGATGACCAAGCGCGAAATCTCCAACATGATCGACACCGTCTACCGCCATTGCGGCCAGAAGGACACGGTCATCTTCTGCGACCGCATCATGGCGCTTGGTTTCCATCATGCTTTCAAGGCCGGCATCTCGTTCGGCAAGGACGACATGGTGGTTCCCGCCGCCAAGTGGAAGATCGTCGACAAGACCCGCGAGGAGGCCAAGGACTTCGAGCAGCAATACAATGACGGCCTGATCACGCAGGGCGAGAAGTACAACAAGGTAGTCGACGCCTGGTCGAAATGCACAGAGGCGATCGCGGCCGAGATGATGACCGAAATCTCGACTACCAAGAAGGATGCGAAAACCGGCCGCGAGGCACCGGTCAATTCCATTTACATGATGGCGCATTCCGGTGCGCGTGGCTCGCCTGCGCAGATGCGCCAGCTTGCCGGCATGCGCGGCCTGATGGCCAAGCCCGACGGCTCGATCATCGAGACGCCCATCGTGTCGAACTTCAAGGAAGGCCTGACCGTGATGGAGTATTTCAACTCCACCCACGGCGCCCGCAAGGGTCTGGCCGATACGGCGCTCAAGACCGCGAACTCCGGCTATCTGACGCGCCGGCTTGTCGACGTCGCGCAGGACTGCATCATCACGTCATATGATTGCGGAACCGACGCCGGCATCAAGGTGCGCGCCATTATCGACGCGGGCACGGTGGTGGCTTCGCTCGGCATCCGGATTCTCGGCCGCACCACGGCCGAGGACGTGAAGGACCCGGCGACCGGTACCGTCGTTGCGAAGAAGGGCACGCTGCTCGGAGAGGCCGAGGTCGAGAAGATCATGGCTGCGAATGTGCAGGAAGTGCGCATCCGTTCGGTCCTGACCTGCGAGTTGAGCAATGGCGTCTGCGGCGCCTGCTACGGTCGCGATCTTGCCCGCGGCACGCCCGTCAATATGGGCGAGGCGGTGGGTGTCATTGCGGCTCAGTCGATCGGCGAGCCGGGCACCCAGCTCACCATGCGTACCTTCCACATCGGCGGTGCGGCGCAGATCAACGAGCAGTCCTTCATCGAGTCGAATTTCGATGGGACGGTGCGGTTGAAGCTCAAGGACAAGCTGGCCAACGCCGTCATCAAGAATTCGGAAGGTTCACTGATCGTGATGAGCCGAAACGTCACGCTGGCGGTCGTCGATCCCGACGGCACCGAGCGGGCGACCCACCGTCTTCCGTTCGGCGCGCGACTGCGTGTCAACGAAGGCGATCTGGTCAAGCGCGGCCAGCGCATGGCGGAATGGGACCCCTATACCCGTCCGATCATCACCGAGGTGGATGGCCATGCCGAACTGGAAGATCTGGTCGAAGGCCAGTCGGTTGCGGAAACGCAGGACGAATCCACCGGCATCACCAAGCGCGTGGTGACCGACTGGCGGACGTCGCAGCGCGCGGCCGACCTGCGTCCCGCGATCGCGATCAAGGACAAGGAAGGCAAGATCCTCAAGCTCGCGCGCGGCGGCGAGGCGCGCTATCCGCTCGCCATCGATGCCATCCTGTCGGTAGATCAGGGTGCGGCCGTCTATGCCGGCGACGTCATCGCCCGCATCCCGACCGAGAGCGCCAAGACCCGCGACATCACCGGCGGTCTGCCGCGGGTGGCGGAGCTGTTCGAGGCTCGGCGTCCGAAGGAGGCCGCGGTCATCGCCGAGATTTCGGGGACGATCCGCTTCGGCCGCGACTACAAGAACAAGCGACGCATCTCGATCGAACCTGCCGACAAGGATGTCGAGCCCGTCGAATATCTGATCCCGAAGGGCAAGCACATCCATTTGCAGGACGGTGACCTGATCGAAAAGGGCGATTCCATCGTCGAGGGCAACCCGGCCCCGCACGACATTCTGGCGATCAAGGGCGTCGAGGAACTCGCCGCCTATCTGGTCAACGAAATCCAGGAGGTCTACCGGCTTCAGGGCGTGGGCATCAACGACAAGCACATCGAGGTGATCGTCCGTCAGATGCTGCAGAAGGTGGAGATCGACGATGCTGGCGAGACCGACCTGATCCAGGGCGAGCAGCTCGACCGCGTCGAGATGGACCAGATCAACGAAAAGGCGGTCGAGCAGGGCAAGAAGCCGGCGAGCGGACATCCGGTGCTGCTTGGGATCACCAAGGCCTCGCTGCAGACCCGCTCGTTCATCTCGGCGGCGTCGTTCCAGGAGACCACGCGCGTGCTCACCGAGGCCGCCGTCAACGGCAAGTCCGACACGCTCGATGGGTTGAAGGAAAACGTCATCGTCGGCCGGCTGATTCCGGCCGGCACCGGGGCGATGATGAGTTCGCTGCGCGAGATCGCCACCAAGCGCGATACGCTCATTCTGGATGAGCGGGCGAAGGAGGCGGCAGCCAAGACGGCCGAACCTCCGGTCGCGTTGCCGGTGCCCGCGGCGGAGTAGGTTTCGCTCCGAACGAACGTGCAAAAGCCGCCCAATGTCGCGTTGGGCGGCTTTTGCTTTTGATGCGGATCACGGCGCCTTTCGGCGGGTTGTGAGCCTCGCGGTCGCATGGTTGACGATATTTTCCATGATACTTTTTTTGTGAGGAAGATGCCTGTCGTGGTGGGGCGCTTGACGCTGTGTCGAAAGCTGCGGCGAAGTCCGTCGCGGCTCCGGCGCTGCCGGCGGCGGAATAGCGATCATTTTTAGTAAAGACGAAAAGGGGCGCGTTCGCGCGATCCATTGCGCTTTTCCGGCCTTGTTCAAGGTCGCAACGGTGTGGTTCACTGGATGATCGAAGTTTTTGCTCGGGGAAGCAGGATGTCGAAAGCGATTTCTCGCTTCGGTGCATTCGTGATCGTTGCTGGCGCGACGGCGTGGTGGGCCACACCGGGACTATCGCAATCCTCGCTGGAAGACGAGAAACGTTGCGAGGATCTGACGCTGGTCGATGCTCGAATTGCGGCCTGCAGCAACCTGATTGCCTTGGGCAGCAGTCGCGGCTGGAACGTGACTGGTGCCTACAACAACCGCGGCCTTGCCTATGTCAGAAAGGGGGACTACGTCCGCGCTCTGGCGGACTATGATCGCGCGCTTCAACTGGATCCGAAGTATGCTGCTGTCTATACCAACCGCGGCCAAATGTTTCTTGAGCAGGGAGACGATGCCCGAGCCGCTGCAAACGCACGCCAGTCAATCGAGCTAAGACCCAACAATTTCCGCCCATACGTCGTCCGCGGCAGAGCGCTTTCCAATATGGGCGATCAGGATGGGGCCATTGCGGATTTTGACCGGGCGATACAACTCGAGCCGGGCCATCCGTCCGCATACACCATGCGCGCTCGGGCGTTCTATCGGAAACGCGACTACGACCGCGCTATCACTGATGCTGATCGATCGCTTCAGCTTGAGCAAAACCCCTTTACATTCAACCTGCGTGCCGCGGTGTTCGTTGGCAAGGGGGAGTACGATCGCGCCATAGCAGATTATGAACGCACGGTTCGTATCGATCCGAACAATTTCGTTGCGTATAACATGCTTTGTTGGATGTTCGGTATCGTGGTTCGACTCGACGACGCGCTCAAGAACTGCAGCGAAGCGGTTCGGATCGACCCGGACGATATCGATACGCGCGACCGTCGTGGTCTTGTTTACCTGAGGCTGCGTCGTTTTGACGAAGCGATTGCCGACTACAACGCGGCGCTGAAGATCGATGCCAAACGTGCCCACGCGCTGTACGGACGCGGCCTTGCCAGAATGCGCTCCGGCGACCGCAGCGGCGGAGAGGCCGATCTGGCTTCCGCTCAAGCCATGGATGCTGACGTCATATCGAAATACGAGCGCTACCGCATACCCTGAGCGGCAGCGGAGGCGCTCCGGCGCACCCCACAACCCTTGCGGGAACTCTTGGGACCGTCCGTCTCGGCAGGCATTTTTGAAGCGACAGAGGGCGCACCAACTTGCAAACGTGGGAACGAGACCTCGGTTCGACCGGTGCAAGGCTTGGTTGGATCGCTAGAGTTTGTAACCGCTGAGTTGAAATCAAGTCTGGGACGTGGGGCTGATGGCTTCCTTTTTTGGCTGGTTTGTTCGCCGGGAGGGGGGTGACCGAGGCCAGGGCCACGCCTTCTGTCGTCCGATGCGCATGAAACGCCCGCAAATGCTGGACTTCTTCGCTTGACTTGAGACCCCCACGCCGATACATACCGCCCACTTTCGGCAGGCGGTGAGCATCGCCTCGTCGGCACGGCATCCTGAAAGCGAGTCTTTAAGCCTTTGAGTTCACAGCTCATTTGGCTCTCGTGGACAGCGACCCAAAGCCTCGACGAATGATTCTCAGACGCTGCCGCTGACGGCAAGAAGCCAGTTGGAAAAGTCACGACCGCGGGGCGAAAGCCTTCGTGGTCCTCTGCATCGTGAAGCGCCTATCCGCAAAAGCCGGAGCGGATGGCGTGTTTTCGTTTTGCGCGTGTGAACGCGCGGTCCGGCGAGGGTCCGTTTCCGGTGCGGTTTCGGGCTCGTACGGTGAGGATAAAGGCTTAAATCGGATGCCGACGATCAACCAGTTGATCCGCAAGGGCCGGGTCAAACCGACTTACCGCAACACGGTGCCGGCTTTGCAGGCCGCGCCGCAGAAGCGTGGCGTTTGCACGCGCGTCTATACGACGACGCCCAAGAAGCCGAATTCGGCGCTGCGCAAGGTCGCCAAGGTGCGCCTCACCAACCAGTTCGAGGTGATCGGCTACATCCCGGGTGAGGGTCACAACCTCCAGGAGCATTCGGTGGTGATGATCCGTGGCGGCCGGGTGAAGGACCTTCCGGGCGTCCGCTACCACATCCTGCGCGGCGTGCTCGACACCCAAGGGGTCAAGAACCGCAAGCAGCGCCGTTCCAAATACGGCGCCAAGCGTCCCAAATAAGGATTTGCGCGATGTCCCGTCGTCACTCTGCCGAGAAGCGCGAGATCAACCCGGATCCGAAATTCGGCAATCTCGTCGTCTCCAAATTCATGAATTCGCTGATGTATGACGGCAAGAAATCGGCCGCCGAGCGGATCGTCTATGGTGCCTTCGACATCATCGAGGGCAAGACCAAGTCGAATCCGCTGCAGGTGTTCCAGCAGGCGCTCGACAATGTCATGCCCTCGATCGAGGTGCGCTCGCGACGCGTCGGCGGCGCCACCTATCAGGTGCCGGTCGAAGTGCGCTCGACCCGCCGTCAGGCGCTCGGCATCCGCTGGCTGATTTCGGCGGCGCGCGACCGCAACGAAAAGACCATGATGGACCGGCTTTCGGCCGAGCTCCTCGATGCATCGAATAACCGGGGGAATGCTGTCAAGAAGCGCGAAGACGTGCATCGCATGGCCGAGGCCAATCGCGCCTTCTCGCATTATCGCTGGTAAAGGATCCGCAATGCCCCGCAAACATCCGATCGAGGACTACCGCAACTTCGGCATCATGGCCCACATCGATGCCGGAAAGACCACGACCACGGAGCGGATCCTCTATTACACCGGCAAGAGCCACAAGATCGGCGAGGTGCATGAAGGCGCCGCGACGATGGACTGGATGGAGCAGGAGCAGGAGCGCGGCATTACCATCACCTCCGCTGCGACCACCGCGTTCTGGAACGACAAGCGTCTCAACATCATCGATACTCCGGGCCATGTCGATTTCACCATCGAGGTGGAGCGTTCGCTGCGCGTCCTCGACGGCGCCGTCGTTGTGCTCGACGGCAACCAGGGCGTCGAGCCGCAGACCGAGACGGTATGGCGTCAGGGCGACAAGTATCGGGTGCCGCGCATCGTTTTTGCCAACAAGATGGACAAGATCGGCGCCGATTTCTTCAAGTGTCTCGACGACATCGTGAAGCGCCTCGGCGCCAAGCCCGTTGCGATCCAGCTTCCCATCGGTTCCGAGAATCAGTTCAGGGGCCTGATCGATCTCGTCCGCATGAAAGCGGTGGTATGGGACGACGAGGCGCTCGGCGCCAAATATCACGACGAGGAGATTCCGGCCGATCTGCTCGATCAGGCCAAGGAATATCGCGAGAAAATGGTCGAGGCCGCCGTCGAGCTCGATGACGACGCCTTGACTGCGTTTCTCGACGGCAAGGAGCCGGACGAGGCAACACTGAAGCGCCTGCTGCGCAAGGCGGTGCTGACGGCGGCGTTCTTCCCGGTGCTGTGCGGTTCGGCGTTCAAGAACAAGGGCGTGCAGCCGCTGCTGGACGCGGTGGTCGATTATCTGCCGAGCCCGATCGACGTGCCGGCCATCAAGGGCGTGGACGACAAGGGCAACGAGATCGTGCGCGAGCCGAGGGATGACGCGCCGATGGCGCTGCTCGCCTTCAAGATCATGGACGACCCGTTTGTCGGCACCATCACGTTCTGCCGAATCTATTCCGGGACGCTGACCAGCGGCACCGGCGTCATCAACTCGACCAAGGACCGCAAGGAGCGGATTGGCCGCATGTTGCTGATGCATGCGAACAACCGCGAGGACATCAAGGAAGCCTATGCCGGCGACATCGTCGCGCTTGCCGGTCTGAAAGAGACCAGGACGGGCGACACGCTGTGCGATCCCGACAAGCCGGTGGTTCTGGAGCGGATGGAATTTCCGGAGCCGGTTATCGAAATCGCGATCGAGCCGAAGTCGAAGGCCGACCAGGAAAAGCTTGGCGTCGCCCTTGCGAAGCTCGCGGCGGAGGATCCGTCCTTCCGCGTGTCGACCGATCAGGAAAGTGGCCAGACCATCCTGAAGGGGATGGGCGAACTGCATCTCGACATCAAGGTCGACATCCTGAAGCGCACCTACAAGGTCGATGCCAATATCGGCGCGCCGCAGGTGGCGTTCCGCGAGCGCATCACCAAACCGGCGGAAGTCGACTACACGCACAAGAAGCAGACCGGTGGTACCGGCCAGTATGCGCGCGTGAAGTTCGTCGTGGAGCCCAATGAGCCGGGCAAGGGCTTTGAATTCGAGTCCAAGATCGTCGGCGGCGCGGTTCCGAAGGAATACATCCCGGGCGTGGAAAAGGGCCTCAACAGCGTGCTGGGTGCGGGCGTGGTGGCCGGCTTTCCGGTGGTCGATGTGAAGGTGCAGCTGGTCGACGGCGCCTATCACGAAGTCGATTCGTCCGCGCTGGCCTTCGAAATCGCTTCGCGTGCGGCTTTCCGTGAAGCCCTGCAGAAGGGCAAGTCCGTCCTTCTGGAGCCGATCATGAAGGTCGAGGTGGTGACTCCGGAGGACTATACCGGCTCGGTCATCGGCGACCTGAATTCACGGCGCGGGCAGATTCAGGGCCAGGACATGCGCGGCAACGCCAATGTCATCAATGCCATGGTGCCGCTCATGAACATGTTCGGTTATGTGAACACGTTGCGCTCGATGTCTCAGGGGCGCGCCACCTTCACCATGCAGTTCGACCATTACGCCGAAGCGCCGCGTAACGTTTCGGAAGAAGTGCAGAAGAAGTTCGCCTGATCCTAAAAGCTGAAACGACCAACCGTCAGAAAGACCCGGAAGGGAGAGTTTTATGGCTAAAGAGAAATTCAACCGCAGCAAGCCGCACTGCAATATCGGCACGATCGGCCATGTCGACCATGGCAAGACGTCGCTGACGGCTGCGATCACGAAAATTCTGGCGGAGACCGGCGGCGCCACGTTCACGGCCTACGATCAGATCGACAAGGCGCCGGAGGAGAAGGCGCGTGGCATCACGATCTCGACCGCGCATGTCGAATACGAGACCGCCAACCGCCACTATGCCCACGTCGACTGCCCGGGCCACGCCGACTATGTGAAGAACATGATCACCGGCGCCGCCCAGATGGACGGTGCGATCCTTGTGGTGTCGGCTGCCGACGGCCCGATGCCGCAGACCCGCGAGCACATCCTGCTTGCCCGTCAGGTCGGCGTGCCGGCACTGGTCGTGTTCCTGAACAAGGTCGACATGGTCGACGATCCGGAACTGCTCGAGCTGGTCGAGCTCGAGGTGCGCGAGCTGCTTTCGAAGTACCAGTTCCCGGGCGACAAGATTCCGATCATCAAGGGCTCTGCCCTGATGGCGCTGGAAGACAAGGACCCCAAGCTCGGAAAGGACGCCATCCTCGAACTGATGAAGGCGGTGGACGAGTACATTCCGCAGCCGGAGCGTCCGAAGGACCAGCCGTTCCTGATGCCGGTCGAGGACGTGTTCTCGATCTCGGGCCGCGGCACCGTCTGCACCGGCCGAGTCGAGCGCGGCGTGGTGAAAGTCGGCGAGGAAGTCGAGATCGTCGGCCTGAAGCCGACCACCAAGACCACCGTTACCGGCGTCGAGATGTTCCGCAAGCTGCTCGATCAGGGCGAGGCCGGCGACAACATCGGCGCGCTGCTGCGCGGCACCAAGCGCGAGGAAGTCGAGCGCGGCCAGGTGCTGTGCAAGCCGGGTTCGGTGAAGCCGCACA
>NZ_JBFWPA010000011.1:0-99317 GCF_050250235.1 Pseudorhodoplanes sp. | reverse complement strand
ATTGGTCGCCGCCGCTTATTCAACGGATATTCGACGACTTCTTCCCGGCTTATCTAAGTCGTTGAAATTGCTGGCGCTCCCTAGGGGAATCGAACCCCTGTTTCAGCCTTGAGAGGGCCGCGTCCTAACCGCTAGACGAAGGGAGCGTCGGCCCGTGAAATAGCCGCGATCGACCCCGTGTGCAAGACAAACAGGCAGCACGACGCGGGGAAGGGATTGGCGCAATGCCGAACCAGCCCATTACCGGAGTCTGCTTCTCCCGGTCGATGAACCGAACGCACGGCCACCAGATTTGGCGCAGGTTTCCGGAACAGGCCCTGTGTCTCGGCCGCGGCTGGGACCTGTCGGCTGAAGAAGCCGGCTGCCGAACGCGACCTTCGGGATCGAAGTGATGAAGAAAACCGCTGCAAGAAAGTGCGTACCAGCTCGTCCGGAGTGGTGTACGCGACGGGCGAGCTTCAGGCGCAACGACGGGTTTGCTGCTCGGTCTCCGTCAGGCTGTGTTACATTATTGCTCGACCAAGCAGGGCGATGATGCGCCGGTGCTGGCGCGGAGGACGGCTCTGGCGAGGCACGAAATCTTAGAGCTTCTTGCGCTTGGCGGCCGGTCTCTTCGCCGCGCCTTTCTTGCTTGACAGCACCGTCGCTTCGGCCGCGGGCACCCCGGCATCCCGCGCGAGGCGGGCAGCCTTTAGCGCAGCCATGCGATCGATTGCCGCATCGTGCTGCTGGCGGTATTCTTTCATCGCAGCGGCCTTGTCGGCCTCGGTCTGCTTGTCAGCCATGAGGCGATCCCTCCACGATCATCGGCGGCATCGGCTCTGCCGTTCGCGGGGAAATGGTACGAAACGCAGAGCCTGCGACGACACCATCATGAAACCACATCGCCGCCGCGACGAGCGAACCTCGCCAGTACATCCGTGGCAAGAGGCCCGCTCGCTTATCGTGCTGTCGGTTATGCGGCCTTGATGTTGTCGGCCGAAGACTTCCCGGTCTTGCGGTCAGCGCGGACCTCGAACGAGACCTTCTGGCCTTCGTTCAGGCCCCGCATGCCGGCGCGCTCGACGGCGCTGATATGCACAAACACATCATTGCCGCCGTCGTCCGGCTGGATGAACCCGAAACCCTTGGTTGCGTTAAACCACTTCACGGTTCCCGTCTGCATGGGAGCCTATCCTTCATATATGCGTGTATAGCGCCGCGCGCGAACGCGGCAGGTTCGATTCGAGATTTGGGGGTGAATGTCGTTGTCAGGCGCGTCTTGCGCGGCAGGCCACGTCGTTCGGCCGAATGCTCGAACCGCGCATATAGGACACCCACGGCCAAATAGCAACCGCACATTCGTGGCACATCTCAGCGAATTGACCCGAATTTGGGCGAGGTCGCGACCGCTCAAACTCCCTGCTTCCTCGCCACCGGATATTCGACGTCGCAGCGCTTGCAGCGGAAGACATCCGTCATTTTCGCAACTGCAGCATGGACCTGAGCCATAAAGGTTTCGCCGCCGCAGAGAGGGCAAGAGGGCGTAGGCGTCTGGTTCGAATTGACGGGTTGAATATCGGACATCGAAAATCTCCTTCTGCTCGCGCGCAGACGCAGGTCTCCGTTTTTTTCCGGGAGTTATCGGTTGAGCGTGCAGAACCAACGCAGAGGCTGTCGCCGGGTGCCGTGTGAAATTTCTGCAAAATCGCGTGATGCTCAGGAACCAGGCACAGGGATCGACGCGCGGGAATGGCTGGTCCGCGACCAAGCTGCTTCGACCCCTGATCCGCTTTTTGTCGGGACACGCGGAGCGACGTAGCGCTACGGCGACCGTTCCTCGACGAAGCGAAGGCGGCCGACCGGCTGTAGCGTTTCAGCGTCGAAACTGCGGACCTCAACGACACCGCCGACATCCACCGTCACGATCACGCGGCCTGCTGCGACCGCGGTCGAGACAACCTTCGCGCCCTTCGGCAGGGTTGCCACCACATCGACCTGCGCCGGCGGCGCACTGTCGGCACTGCGATAGAGTCGCCACCCGATCATCACGATCACGACCGAAATGCCGAGCACGGTTGCGATGCCGGAAAGCATCGACATTCGGCGTACCTTGTCCACGACTGCCTGCGCCGCGGGATCAAGCGGCTTGCCGTCGGGGTCTTTCAGGGGCTCGGGGGTGGACATGATCTCGCTGCGCCGATTGTTGCACTCGAACGGAGCGGCTGGCTCGGTGTGCTCCCTCTCCCCGGTGGGGAGAGGGTTTCGGTGAGGGGGGTTAATCTATAGGTTGGTCCGAAACCCCTCACCCGGCATACCATTAGCGCGTCGAAGACGGGCGTGAACGCGCTTATGGTACGCCGACCTCTCCCGAAGGGAGAGGCGACCGAGCTCGCGGCAACGCCGAGCCCTCTCCACTAACCCGATGCGCCCGACGATGTCGAATGCTACCGAAACCCTCACCGTCAGCCAGGAACATGCCGGCACCCGGCTCGACCGCGTGCTGGCGGCACGGCTCGCCGAACTATCGCGGACGCGGCTGAAGGCGCTGATTCTGGAGGGCGCCGTCACCGTGGGCGGTCGGACGGTCGACGATCCGGGCTACAAGGTGAAGGCGGGCGAGGAACTGACGGTGCTCGTGCCGCCGCCCGCACCGGCCGAGCCCGGGGGCGAGAACATCCCGCTCTCCATCCTTTACGAGGACGACCAGGTCATCGTCATCGACAAGCCCGCCGGGCTTGTGGTGCATCCCGCTGCCGGCCACCAGACCGGCACGCTGGTCAATGCCCTGATCGCCCATTGCGGAGAGACGCTCTCCGGCATCGGTGGCGTGATGCGTCCCGGCATCGTGCACCGGCTCGACAAGGATACCTCGGGCGTAATGGTGGTCGCCAAGACCGACAAGGCGCACAAGTCACTGTCTGAGCAGTTCGCAGACCACGGCCGCACCGGTGATCTGGAGCGCGGCTATCTCGCCTTTGTGTGGGGCGTGCCGGACCGTCCGCGCGGCACCGTCGACGCGCCGATCGACCGGCATCCGCATTCCCGGGACAAGATGGCGGTCCGCCTCGGCGGACGCGAGGCCATTACCCACTGGGAGGTGAAGTGCCGATACACCGGCGCCGACGGCAGGCCGATTGCAAGCCTGATCGAGTGTCGGCTGGAAACCGGGCGCACCCACCAGATCCGTGTTCATCTGGCGCATATCGGCCACCCGATACTCGGCGATGAGACCTACGCCACCGGATACCGCACCAAGGCGGCCCTCCTCCCGCCGGCTGCCCGCGAAGCCCTGCAGGCTCTTGGCAGACAGGCCCTGCATGCTTACTTGCTTGTTTTCCAACATCCGGTTTCGGGCAAGATCGAGCAATTCCGGTCGGAACTGCCGGTCCCGCTTGCCCGTTTGCGTGATAGCTTGTCTGCGACATGAGCTGATCATGTCTGGTCCGCTTTTGGTAAAAAACTGACGTAAATCAATGGCTTGGGCTGCGGCTTCTGGTCACTCTCCGATAACGGCGAGGTGACGGGAATGTAACTTCCTTTCGCGACCCCGGTCTCCTATGCTGCGAATGCGGTATGTTGCACCGCAGCATGTTCCGCCGGCCCGTTGACGGCGGCGGGGCATATGCCCGCCGATCCCCGGGGGCATGAAAGAATGGAGGGCGCAATCCATGGCCCGTTCTGCGGCTATGCCGATGATTACCGCTGAAGGCGGTCTGTCCCGGTATCTTGAAGAAATCCGGCGGTTCCCCATGCTGGAACCGCAGGAAGAATATATGCTGGCCAAGTCATGGCGCGAGCACGGTGACCGCGAGGCGGCGCACAAGCTCGTGACCAGCCATCTGCGGCTCGTCGCCAAGATAGCGATGGGTTACCGCGGCTATGGCCTGCCGATTTCCGAAATCGTGTCCGAAGGCAATGTCGGCCTGATGCAGGCCGTGAAGCGGTTCGAGCCCGACAAGGGCTTCCGCCTCGCCACCTATGCGATGTGGTGGATCAAGGCGGCCATCCAGGAATACATCCTGCGTTCGTGGTCGCTCGTGAAAATGGGCACGACCGCGAACCAGAAGAAGCTGTTCTTCAACCTGCGCAAGGCCAAGAGCAAGATTTCCGCGCTCGGCGAAGGCGATCTCAAGCCCGACCAGGTAGCGCAGATCGCCAAGCGGCTTGGTGTCACCGAGAAGGACGTGGTCGACATGAACCGCCGCCTCGGCGGCGACTCCTCGCTGAATGCGCCAATTCGCGAGGATGGCGATTCCGGCGAGTGGCAGGACTGGCTGGCGGATGATTCCGCAGGCCAGGAGCAGGTGCTCGCCGAGAGTGAGGAACTGGACAATCGCAGATCCGCGCTCGACCATGCGCTTACGGTATTGAACGACCGAGAACGCCGGATTTTCGAGGCGCGGCGGCTTGCGGATGATCCGGTGACGCTGGAAGAACTCGCCGCCGAATTCGGCGTATCGCGCGAGCGCGTGCGCCAGATCGAGGTCCGCGCCTTCGAGAAGGTGCAGAAGGCGGTGAAGAACCGCGTCGCCGCGATGGAGACCCCGAAGACTCCGGAAGCCCTGACGGCGCATTAGGGCTTGTTGCCTGCATTTTCCTGCGAGGCTGCAAGTCCCAGCGAGGCTGCAAGAAAACCGCGAGCCGGCGATGCCCGGCTCCGGTGGCGACATCCAGCGATTGGTGTCAGGCGCAGGATTCGACCTGCAACCAGACCATTATGAGCGAAGCGGATAGTAGCCGAAAAATCGCGGCGGCCTCATGAGAGGACGCGCGACGTCGCCATGCGGGCGTTCAAACGCCTGGAAACGGCCTGCCCTTCCCGCTCGAGCCTTGTAACCGAAACCGTCCCGGCCTTTTGACCAGGTGCTTACGCGAACAGGAAATCCCCCTGGTTGGCGGCCAGAATAGCGATCGTGGTTTTCTGGACCGTGAGCGTATCGCCGCCGGCAATGCCATCGAAATCGATCAGCACAGTCTTTGGATCAACCTGCGTCAGGAACAGGTCGCCGAAATCGTCGACGCTGAGGACGCCGGTGAAATCGAATATGTCCTCGCCGGCCTTGTAATCCGCCACACTGTCGGCGCCGTAGCCGTCCGCGAACACGAAGGTGTCGTTTCCGCCACCGCCCCGCAGAACGTCGTTGCCACCCCGCCCGTCGAGGATGTCGTTGCCGCTGCCGCCGCGCAATTCGTCGGCAAAGTCCGACCCGATCAGGATGTCGTCGCCGCCCTTCGCGTCGATCACCGGCAGACCGGTCATCGCGGTCAGGGCGCTCAGGTCGAACAGATCGGCTTCGCCGCTGCCAGCCACCCCGCCGCCATTGCCCTGCAGAATCTCGATCGAAGAAGCGGCGGCGTCAAAGCCGTTCAGGCTGATCTTGCCGGTCCCGAGAAATTGCAGCGTATCGCTGCCCGGCCCGCCGTCGAAGATATCGCGTTTGCCCTCCTTGCCCTGAATTTGCAGGATATCGTTGCCGCCTCCGCCGCGCAGCACGTCGTCGCCCTTGCCGCCATCGATCGTGTCGACCCCGAACAGCCCGGACAGATCGTCGTTGCCCTTGTTGCCCAGAATCAGGTCGTTGAGATTGGTCGGCAGCGGCTGGCCGGCGACGGTGTTAGCGGCATCCACCAGGTCGTCATTCTTGGAGCCGATGATGGTAACTCCGATGTCGCTCTCGTCGGTGACATTGACCGTGATTGTGGCGCTCGCCGAAGCGGCGGCGTTGTCCGTGACCGTGATCGTCAGGTCGCGGCTCGCAATTGGAGTATCGGACGCGTTGGCGTAGGTCAGGTTCTGGATCAGCGCCTCGACCGCGGCCGCGGTGGCCGCACCGTTGAACGTGACGGTCAGCGTCGCTCCGGCGCCGCCGGCAACAGCGCCGATCGCTATGCCGCCAAAGCTCACAATGCCGGCAGCGAACCCGATTTGGCCTGCGCCGTGGCCCTGGTTGCGGATCGACACCGCGTCTTCCGCCAGTAGTCCGGTGACCGTCAGCGTGCCGCCGTCGAAATTGCTCTCCGGGTCGGTGAAGGTCACGTCCGCGTCCAGCAGTTGCGGCGTCAGGTTGACGAGGTTCTCGGCAAAGGTGACCGACACCGCCACATCGGTCAGCACCGGCGCGTCATTCCCCGGCGTGACGTTGACCGTAATCGTTGCATCGGTTGAGGCCGCAGCCGCATCCGTCACTGTGACGGTGAGGTCGCGGCTGGCGGCCGGCGTATCGGACGCGTTGGCGTAGGTCAGGTTCTGGATCAGCGCTTCGACCGCGGCCGCGGTGGCTGACGCATTGAACGTCACAGTCAGGGTGGCCCCCGCGCCGCCCGCGACGGTCCCGATCGCGGTACCGCCGAAGCTGACCAAGCCGGCATTGAATCCGATCTGGCCCGCGCCGTTGCCCTGGTTGCGGATCGAAACTGTATCTTCCGCCAGGAGACCTGCGACGGTCAGCGCGCCGCCGTCGAAGTTGTCTTCCGGATCGGTAAACGTCACGTCCGCGTCGAGAAGTTGCGGTGCGGCATTGACCGTATTCTCCAGGAACGTGACCGACTCCGCCAAATCGGCGAGCACCGGCGCGTCATTCACCGGCGTGATGTCGAGCGTCGCGCTGGACGACGTGGTGAATTCTCCGTCCGTAATCGTGAAATCGAAGGTTACCGCACCATCGTCGTCGGGCGCCGGCACGTATTCCCAACTACTCGGGCTCAGCGGGGTCAAGGTTCCGCCGCCGGTCGCTTTCGTCAGCGACACAACGGAGAGAGCCGGGCCATCCGGATCGACTGCGTCGGCGAGAAGTTCGGCCGCCGTGATGAGGCGGGAGCCACTATCCTCGGCAATCGTGCCGAGATCGACCGGAGAGGCCACCGGTGGATCGTTCTCCGCCGTGACCTCCACCACGATCGGAACGCCGATCGGCGTGGTATTGAGCACGTGATGCAGTTCGCCAGCGAAGTTTCCGACCACGCCGTCGGCATCGCCGTCGCCATCGAGATCGCCGAAGGCTGCGACCGAGCTCGTGTTGAAGTCGAGGCCATCGAACGGATTGGCGGTGCCGGTCCGAAGCACGAAAGCAGGCGCTCCGGCGGAGCCGGTATTTTCAAGGACGTTCAGCGTTCCGCCGCTGTCTCCGGAAACCACATCGAGATCGTGATCGCCGTCGATGTCGACCAGCGCCACGCTCGCGAAATTGCCGATGTCGATACCGTCGAAAGGATTGGCTGCCCCGGCCTGCACGGCAAAGGCCGGCGTCGCGAGCGTTCCGATATTCTCGTAATAGGCGAACGTGCCGTCGGATTTCCCGATGACGAGGTCGAGGTCGCCGTCGTTGTCGAGATCGCCGATGGCGGCCTTCGAAAAGTCCCCCTCGTTGATGCCGTCGAACGGATTGTTCGCCCCAGTCTCAAACGTGAATGCGGGCGCCTGCGCCGTGCCGGTGTTGTTCAGGTAGAACAACTCGCCGGTGCGTTCGGCAATCAACACGTCGATGTCGCCGTCACGATCGAAGTCGGCCAGGAACGGCACCGACTGATCGCCCACATCGAAGGCGTCGAACGGGTTGGCGATGCCGGTCTGTTGCGCGAAGACCGGCGCGGACGCGCTGCCGTTGTTGAGGAAAAACGACAGCAGCCCGTTCGCCTGCCCGACCGCCAGATCGAGATCGCCATCGCCGTCGATGTCGCCGAAGCTCGGGGCGCTGTGCCCGCCGAGAGTCACGCCATCGAAAAGATTATTGCCGCCGACCGGAACCGCAAAACTTGCCCCGCCGCGCGTCACGTCGCCGTCGGCGTCGGTCACCGCGACGGTCAACGTTCGGGTTGCGGCCGGCGTATCAGATGCGTTGGAATAGGCCAGGTTCTCGATCAGCGCCTCGATCGCGGCCGCCGTGGCATCCGCATTGAAGGTGACGGTCAGCGCCGTGCCGCTGCCGCCGGTCGCCATCCCGATATCCGTGCCGCCGAAACTGACGACACCGGCACTGAAGCCGATCTGGCCGGCCCCCGCGCCCTGATCGCGGATCGACACCGCGTCTTCCGCGAGCAGCCCGGTTACCGTGAGGGTGCCACCGTCGAAATTATTGTCTGGATCGGTGAAGGTCACGTCCGCGTCGATAATCTGCGGTGCGAGGTTGACCGCGTTCTCCAGGAACGTCACCGGCGTGGTCACGTCCGTCAGCACCGGCGTGTCGTTCTCCGCCGTAACGTCGACGGTGACGGGAATGCCCGCTGCCGGCGTGTTCGTGAAGGTGAAGAGGATGCCGTTGACATTCCCGAGCAGGACGTCCAGATCGCCGTCGCCGTCGAGGTCGGCCAGCGTGGCGGCGGGGCGGTCTGTCGCATTATCGATGCCGTCGAACGGATTGGCGGCGCCGGTCCGCTCCACGAAGACCGGCGCTGCGGCGGTCCCGATATTCTGCAAATAGAACAGGGTCCCCGATAAATACTCTGCGACCACCGCGTCGAAATCGCCGTCGCCGTCGAGGTCAGCCAGATCGGGGGCGGGTCGGTCTACCGCGTTCATTCCGTCGAACGGATTCGCGGCGCCGGTCTGCTCCACGAAAACCGGTGCCGCGGCCGTTCCGGTGTTCTGGAAATAGTGCAGTGTCCCAAACTTCTCCCCGATCACTTCGGGACCGACATCGGCCGACCCGACTACAGCGTCGAGGTCGCCGTCGCCGTCGAGATCGGCGAGTGTGGGGCTGGAGAAAAATCCCACATCGATGCCGTCGAACGGATGCGCGGTGCCGGTCTGCGCAACGAACACGGGCGCAGCGGCGGTGCCGGTGTTCTGGAAATACAGTAGCGTTCCGAAAGCCTCTCCGACGACCATGTCGAGAGCGCCGTCGCCGTCGAGGTCGGCGAGCGCGGGGGTGGAGACGGATCCGACGTCGATTCCGTCGAACGGATTGGCGGCGCCGGTCTGCTGCACAAACACCGGCGCGTTGGCGGTGCCGGTGTTCCGGAAATAATTCAGGTTTCCGACGTTTTCACCGATAATCGCGTCGAGGTCGCCGTCCCCGTCGAGGTCGGCGAGGATTGGGGTGGAATCGAACCCCACATCGACGCCGTCGAACGGATTGGCGGCGCCGGTCGCTTCCGCGAAGGCTGGCTGCGACAGGTCGCGCGTCACGTCGCCGTCGGCCTCGGTCACCGTCACCGTGAGCGTGCGGCTCGCGGTCGGCGTGCCGGACGAATTGGCGTAGGTGAGATTTTCGATCAGAGCCTCGATCGCCGCCGCCGTCGCATCCGTATTGAAGGTGACGGTCAGCGCCGTGCCGTTGCCGCCGGTCGCGACGCCGATATCCGTGCCGCTGAAACTGACGACACCGGCGCTCAGCCCGATCTGCCCCAAGCCATTGCCCTGATTGCGGATCGACACGACATCTTCCACCAGCAGGCCGGTCACTGTGAGCGCGCCACCGTCGAAATTGTCGTCGTTGTCGGTAAAGGTGACGTCGGCGTCCAGAAGCTGCGGCGCGGCGTTGACAGTGTTCTCCGAGAAGGTCACCGGCGAGGTGACGCCGGAGAGCACCGGTGCCGTATCGAATTCCGTCGCCCCGATATCGAGATTGGCATCGAGCACGCGCGTGTGACCGCGCGCGTCCAGCGGCAGGTCTTCGCTGGTGTCGGCATCGCCGTCGAGGTCGAAGGCATCGTCCGGCAGCAGCGCGGCATTGCCGGCGCCGATCAGTGGACTGCCCGCCAGGATCGCCCGCGTCTGCACCGGGCCGCCATTGTCGGCGAGGTCGCCGAGCAGCGGGTCGCCGCCGTTAACGATGTTGCCGCCGTGGTCGACGATGGTGTGCGCGGTTGCGCCGAAAAAGCTCGATCCGGCGTGGACACTTCCAGAGATCGATAGATCGCCATTCGGACCTGCATTTTCAGCAACCACCGAGTTTCGTATCACTGCGTCCGAGCTGGCAATACCGTGAAATCCTGCACCGCCACTGGTTGCCGTGTTCCCGCTGACGGTGCTGTTCAGGATGGTCAATAAAGAAGCTGCGACGAAGATACCGCCGCCAAGATCGCTGTGGTTGTCGTGGATTGTCGAATTGACGAAGGTGACGTCCCCGCCCGTGCGCATGACCCCACCGCCGGTGGACGTCGCTGTATTGCCGGTGATAGTGGAATTGACGACCGTCAGCGGCCCGAACGCTGCGATACCGCCGCCCGAAACTGCAGCGCTGTCAGATATGGTGCTGTCAATCACCTTCAGTATCGTTGTACCCGCGACCGTGACGGCGCCGCCGAAGCCCCCTCCCGCATTGCCTTGTTTGAGAGTCAGGCTGCGCAGTTCAACCTCCGTGCCCGTGATCGCACCCGCGATATCGAATATTCGCGACGCATCGTTGCCGGAGATGGTGATGTCGGCCTTGCGGTCGCCGTCGATGTCGCCGTTGATGGTGATATCCTTCGTCAGCGCAAGCTGGCCCGAGGTCAGCGTGATGCTCTGCCCGGCGAGGCTGGCATCGAACACGATGGTGTCGCCGGCAATGGCGTCGGCGATCGCCTGACGCAGGGAGCCCGCGCCCGAGTCGTCGGTGTTGGTGACCGTGATGGTGGCCATGCCTTCGCCCTCTCCCGCGTGGGCGCCCCGGACCGGGCCTGCGGCGCCGCGTCACCCCTTGTTTGTTTTTGCACGCTGGTGACGCCGGAGGGTACAAGGGGTAGCTTTCAACATGCAGTCCTCATTTGAGGACTATCGTCCGCCCGCCTGGCGTGCTCGGCGCTACGCCGCGCAGGCGCCGGTCCGAGCGCGGCACGAATTGCGTCCGGCCGTCGCCAAAGAAGAAGCGGCCTAGCAGGAGAGCAATGAGGGAGGGACATGTGACCCAGCTTGCGACGAAACGGGACCGGTCGCGTCAACTGCTTGCGGTCATGGACCGGCTCTACCACGCGGTCTCCGACCTCGATAAGTGGCCGGCTTTTCTGGAGAGCGCGACCACGCTGTTCGGGGCGCGGGGCGCGCAGGTCGGTCATACCGACCTCGTCAACGCCCGCCTGTCTTTCAACATGGTCTACGGTTACGATTGGAGCGCCGCGCATATGCAGCGCTATGAGAGCCTGATCGGCGAGGATCCACGCATCCCCTATTTCAGTGCGAATCCGTTCAAGCCGGTCCATTGCAGAATGTCGCTGTCCGACGAACAGCTTCATGCGTCGCGGGTCTACAAGGAGGTGCTGTCGGTCGGCGGCGTCGAATATACTCTCGGTGTCAATCTGGTGGAGGACCGGCGCTCCCTGACCTATTTTCTCGTGCTGCGCGACCGCGACCAGTCGAGGTTCGACGACGAGGAATGCGAATTGATGGCGGCGCTGATCCCGCATCTCACCCGCGCTCTGAAGCTGCAACGCGACCTCGAAATCGTCACGCTCGAAAAGACCGCCGCCTTCGACGCGCTCGACGGCATGGCGCTCGGCGTCGTGGTCGTCGATGCCGATGCGCGCGTGAGATTCTCGAATGCGGCGGCGCGCCAGATTGCCGCCGACGGAGACGGCCTGCGCATCTCCGGCCAGCGACTGGTCAGCGACGGCGCGAATGGAGACAATATCCGCGCGCGGATACGGCAGCTGCTCCAGTCCGCAGAGATCGACTCCGAGCCTGCCAATGATGTGCTGCGTATCGCGCGTACGTCCGGCCGCGAGGGCTATATCGTTCTGCTCTCCGTGCTTGGCGCGAACCAGGCCCGCTTCGGCTGGAGCCTGTTGAGCGAGCCGCTGGTTCTTGTCTATATCCGCGATCCGGACTCGCCGGAAGAAACCCGCACCGAGCTGCTGCAGCGGCTTTTCGGATTGATGCCAAGCCAGGCGAAGCTTGCGGAACTTCTCGCAACCGGCTGCACCCTGGAAGAAGCCGCGCAACGCCTCGGCATTACACTGGCCAGCGCCCGGCAATATCTCAAGCTGATCTTCCAGAAAACCGGGACGCACCGGCAGGCCGAACTGGTTCGAAAGGTGATGCTCGTGCCGCCCGCGCCGAAGTGGCAGGACCGGACGCGGTGACGAGCAGCATCGTTTCGGGACGCCACCGCCGGCCGCGCCAGCGCCGCGTCACCGGATGCACCTGTATCCATGACATCGCAACGGGCGATCATCAGCTCTCGTACCGGGTGTTGCCGCGGCGGGCGGTGTCGAGCGGCAATTCCATGAACACCGGCTGATGCGCGCGCTGCGAGCAGGCCTGCCGTGGACACAGATGGCAGTTGATACCGATCTTGCTGAAAATTCGCTGATCATTGAAGTTGAACGAGGCAGCATAGCGAAGCCTGCTGGCGTGTTGCAGTTCGCAGCCCAACGCCACCGAGAGACGGTGATCCTGGGTCTCGAGATTGACGGCGGGACGGTCGGCGGTCCGGCTGATGGTGAAAAATCTCTCGCCGTCCGGAAGCTCGACGAACTGGGGGAGAATGACCCCCGGCGTGCGGAAGGCCATATGGATATTCCAGACCGGGCAGGAGCCGCCATATTCGGCCAGGTGGAATGATGTCGAGTTGAACCGCTTGGTGACGTTGCCGGCCTTGTCGACGCGCAGGAAGAAGAACGGCACGCCCTGCGCGCCGGGCCTTTGCATCGTGGTCAGCCGGTGGCAGGCCTGCTCGAACGACACCGCGAAGCGCGCGGAAATCCGGTCGATGTCATAAGCGGTGGTTTCGGCCGTCCGCAGGAAAGTCTCGTATGGCATCAGGAATGCGGCGGCGAAATAATTCGCGAGCTCGACATGGCAGCGCGCGAGGCTGGTCTTGCTGGTGATGCCGCTCGCCGCGGTCAGTGCATTGAGCTGGTCCTGCAATTCCACAAGACACAGCACATGCGCGAGCTGAAACACCTGGTTGCAGTGATCGAGCGCTTCGGACAAGTGCACGACACGCGCATCGCGATCATAGAGACGCAGCGCCTGAGTCATGTCCTCGGCCGTCCGCCGTCGTACGGCAATTCCATGCGCATTGGCGAGCCGCGCTTTCAGCACCGAATAGATATCGTCGGTCTCGCAGGATTCCTCACGCCGCAGGGTCTCGGCCGCGAGTTCAAGCCCGTGAAAATAGTTCGAATTGTCGCGGAAGAAATCGTGGATGACGGTTTCCGCGGATGACGCAAGCAGTCCTTCCGGGCCGCTCGCGGTCCCCTGCCGCATGATCCGTTCGAGTGTGGTGCGGTGAATTCCGTAGAGCGCCACAAATTGTTCGACCAGTCGCGGTGCGTGATCGATGGCCGCCCGCAATTCCTGGAGGTCAGGCACGTTCCCGGAAAACATTGGGTCGCGAACGACGTTGCGAAGCTCGGAAAGAAGATTCGGCGTCTCGTCGCGGATGATGTCGCGCCAGTCCACCTGATAGGTGTCGGCGAGCGCCATCAACAGCCGCACCGACAGACTGCGCTGATTGTTTTCGAGCAGGTTGACGTAGCCGGCACTGATGCCGAGCGCCTTGGCCATTTCTGCCTGGGTCTGCCGGCGCACGCGCCGGAGCTGCCGCAGTTGCGGGCCGACAAATGTCTTCGACATGGCTTGATGGTGCCGGTTCGAGCAACGCACGCTTATTTACAACATTACAAATATTAGCATCCTGTATGCAAACTAACAACACATAGACCCGGTTTTGAATGCTTTTTCGGGGGAGTCGCGGTTACCTCAGAAAAACAACAACCCGACAGACCGCAAACCGACCGGGGAGGTCAGCATGGCTTTCAGAATTCTTGTCTTGGGCGCGTCCTACGGGTCCCTGTTCGGCACCAAGTGTGCCATGGCCGGCCATGACGTCACCCTGGTCTGCCGGTCCGAGACTGCGGAGTTGATCAACCGGGCCGGCACCGTCGTCCGGATGAAGCTGAAGAACGAGCCCGCCACACGCGCCATCCGCTCAGCCGACCTGATCGGAACCGTCGGCGCCGCGACACCCGATGCCGTCGACCCACGCAGCTTCGACCTTGCGGTGCTGGCGATGCAGGAGCCGCAATACGGCCACCACACCATCCGGCCTCTGATGTCGAAGCTGGCAGAAGCGCGCATTCCCTGCCTGTCGCTGATGAACATGCCGCCCGCCCCGTATATCCGGCGGCTGGCCGCGATCCATGCCGGCGCGCTCGATGACGCATTTTCGAACATCCGCGTCTGGGACCGGTTCGATCCGCGCGCCATGACGTTGTGCTCCCCGGATCCGCAGGCGGTGCGTCCGGCGGACGAGCCGGCCAATGTGCTTCAGGTCAATCTCGCCACCAATTTCAAGGCGGCCGAGTTCGGGCTGCCGGAACACAATGCCATCCTGCACGCGCTGGCCGATGACATGGAGCGGGTTCGGCTGGCCGGGATGGAGGTGCCGGTGAAGCTGCGCGTGTCGCCATCGCTGTTCGTGCCGCTCGCCAAATGGCCGATGCTGATGACCGGCAATTACCGGTGCGTGACCCCGGGCCATCCCGTTGCAATCCGCGACGCGGTCTTTGCCGATCCGGCACTGTCGCGCGAGATTTATGCCTGCGTGGAAGCGATCGTGCTGCGTATGGGCGCCGAGCGCGGCGATCTCGTCCCATTCGACAAATACGCCACGGCCGCCGAGCAACTGGCACGGCCGTCGTCGGTCGCCCGCGCGCTGGCAGAAGGCGCCGGGGCGGTCGAGCGTGTCGACCGGCTTATTCAGGCGGCCGGACGCCAGATCGGGATTGCACATCCGGCGATCGACCGGATCGTCAATCTGGTGGATGCGAGCATCGCCGGCAATCGCACTCGCGCCGCCTGATCGACGTCTCGCGCTTTCCTTTCAATCCAGACAGCCGGAGCACGCACGTGGAGCCGCATCTCAAACTCGTTCCGTCTCCAAAGCCGGGACCGGCCGGCTTCTTCTCCAATCCGGTGGAGACGGTCGATCCGGCGGTGTCGCGCGCGATGGCCGCTGAGCTGGAGCGTCAAGGCGAGGAAATCGAGCTGATCGCTTCCGAGAACATCGTAAGCCGCGCGGTGCTCGACGCGGCCGGGTCGGTACTGACGAACAAATATGCCGAGGGCTATCCGGGCCGGCGCTATTACGGCGGCTGCCAGCATGTCGATGTGGTCGAATTGCTGGCGATCGAACGGGCCTGCGAATTGTTCCGGTGCGGCTTTGCCAATGTGCAGCCGCATTCCGGCAGTCAAGCCAACCAGGCGGTGCTGCTGGCGGTGGCCAGGCCGGGCGATACCATCCTCGGGATGCGTCTCGATTCCGGCGGGCATCTGACGCACGGCGCCGCACCCAACCTCTCCGGCAAATGGTTCAACGCGGTCGGCTACGGCCTGCGCAAGTCCGACCAGCGCATCGACATCGATCAGGTCGAGGCGCTTGCGCTCGAGCACAAGCCGCGCGTCATCATCGCCGGCGGCTCCGCCTATCCGCGGCAGATCGACTTTGCCGCCTTCCGCCGCATTGCGGATGCGGTCGGCGCCTGTCTCATGGTGGACATGGCGCATATCGCGGGCCTGGTTGCGGCGGGCCTGCATCCGTCGCCGTTTCCGCACGCCCATGTCGCGACCTCGACCACGCACAAGACATTGCGCGGTCCGCGCGGCGGGCTCGTCCTCACCAATGACGAGGACCTCGCCAAGAAGATCAACGCAGCAATGTTTCCCGGCCTGCAGGGCGGACCGCTGATGCATGTGATCGCTGCCAAGGCAGTAGCCTTTGGCGAGGCGCTGACCCCGGCTTTCAACGATTACATCGCCTCCGTGGTCGCCAATGCCAATGCGCTTGCCGCGAGACTTCAGCATCACGGCTTCGACATCGTTTCCGGTGGCACCGACACGCATCTCGCTCTGGTCGATCTGCGCGCCAAGGGGCTGAAAGGCAATCTGTCGGAGCAGGCGCTCGGCCGCGCCAACATCACCTGCAACAAGAACGGCGTGCCGTTCGACACCGAAAAGCCGACGATCACGTCCGGCATCCGTGTCGGCACCCCGGCCGGCACCACGCGCGGCTTCGGCATCGCCGAATTCCAGACCATCGGCGACCTGATCGCCGAAGTGCTGGACGGCCTCGCGAAGCATGGGTCCGAAGGCAACGGCGTCACCGAGGTCGCGGTCAAGGCGCAGGCAAAAGCGCTGTGCCGCGCCTTCCCGATCTATCCGAGTCACTGATCAAAACGCACTCACAGGGAGCGACGCAATGCCAGGATTCAAGGGATTGGCCGTACCGGGCCCGACCAACATGCCGTTTCGCATCCGTCAGGCGATGGACGTTGCGCTCGAGGATCATCGTGCGCCGGACTTCCCCGCGTTCACACTGCCCCTGTTCGCGGACCTGAAAAGGATTTTCCAGACGACTACCGGACAGGTGTTCATTTTCCCGGGCTCCGGCACCGGCGGCTGGGAATCGGCGATCGCCAATACGCTGTCGCCCGGCGACACCGTGCTGGCGTCGGTCTTCGGTCAGTTTTCTCTGCTGTGGGTCGACCTGTGCCAGCGCTTCGGTCTGAAGGTCGATGCGATCGATGTCGAGTGGGGCAAGGGCGTGCCGCTCGATCTTTACCGGGCACGTCTCGAGGCCGACAAGACTCATGCGATCAAGGCCGTGCTGGTGACACAGAACGAGACCGCGACCGGCGTCACCTCAAACGTTGCCGGCGTCCGCCGCATCCTGGACGACCTCAAGCACCCTGCCTTGCTCTTCGTCGATGGCGTCAGCTCGATCGCCTCGATCGACTTCCGGATGGATGAATGGGGCGTCGACGTTGCAGTCGCAGGCTCGCAGAAGGGCTTCATGCTGCCGACGGGACTGGCGATCGTCTGTGTCAGCGAGAAGGCACTGCAGGCCGGCAAGACCGCGACATTGCCGCGCTGCTTCTTCGACTATCAGGACATGATCAAGGCCAACGCGCAGGGTTATTTCCCCTACACGCCAGCGGCCACGCTGCTGCGCGGGTTGCGCGCGTCGATCGACATGCTGACCGAGGAAGGGCTGCCGAACGTGTTCGCGCGCCACCACCGGCTGGCCGGTGCGGTTCGCGCAGCGGTCGATGCATGGGGTCTGCGCATGTGCGCGCAAGGACCGGAATGGTTCTCCGACACTGTCACCGCGGTGGTGGTGCCGGACGGCTTCGACGCGAACGACGTGATCAAGACCGCCTACAATCGCTACGACCTGTCGCTCGGCACCGGCCTGAACAAGGTCGCGGGCAAGGTGTTCCGGATCGGCCATCTCGGCTGGCTGAATGAGATCATGGTGCTGCAGGCGCTCGGCGGCGTGGAACTCGCGATGCGCGATGTCGGCATCAAGTTCGAGCCGGGCTCCGGCACCGGCGCCGCGGTTCGCCATCTGTCGCAATCGGGAGAGGCGATGCGGATCGCCGCCGAGTGACCGGCATCAACTGAAGCACACGCACGACGCCCCGCATGCGGGGTGTTATGGTGTGTGTGCAGCGACAGCCGATCAGGGAACTTCTTCATGCGCATCGTCTTCCTCGACCGGTCGACCATCGGACCGGCGGTCACGATGTCGAAGCCATGCTTTCCGCATGAATGGATCGAGCACGACCGCACGCGGCCCGATCAGGTCGTCGAACGGCTGACCGGCGCCGACATCGCGGTCTGCAACAAGGTGCCGATCCGCCGCGATGCCATCATGCAATTGCCGGATCTGAAGATGATCTGCATTCCGGCGACCGGCTATGATGCTTTCGATATCGATGCCTGCAAGGAGCGCGGCATCGTCGTGTCGAACGTCCGCGGCTATGCTGTCAACACGGTGCCCGAACATACCTTCGCGCTCATTCTGGCGCTGCGCCGCGGCCTGATCGGTTTCCGCCAGGACGTGATCGACGGGCGATGGCAGGAGGCGCAGCAATTCTGCTTCTTCACCCACCCGATCAACGATCTGGCCGGCTCGACGCTTGGCATCATCGGCGAAGGTGCGCTGGGTCAGGGCGTCGCACGCCTCGGCCAGGCCTTCGGCATGCGCACGCTGTTCGCGGCACACAAGAATGTCACAGGACTTGGACCGCTCTACACGCCGTTTGACGAAGTGCTGGAGACGTCGGACGTCATCACGCTGCATTCGCCGCTGATGCCGGCGACCCGTAACATGATCGCCGCGCCCGAATTTGCAAAGATGAAACGGCGCCCTCTGCTGATCAACTGCGCGCGCGGCGGGCTGGTCAACGAGGCCGATCTCGTGGACGCTCTGGACAAAGGACAGATCGCCGGCATCGGGTTCGACTGCCTCACCTCGGAGCCGCCGAAAGCCGATAGTCCGCTGCTGCAGATTCTCGACCGTCCGAATGTGATCGTCACGCCCCACGTCGCGTGGGCGAGCGACGAGGCCATGCAGACGTTATGGCATCAGGTAATCCAGCATATCGAGAACTTCGAGGCCGGACGCCCGAGCAACCGCGTCGCCTAGACAGCCGCCCTGCCGATCAGGTGGCCGCCCTGCGGGGCCAACGCCGGTACAGATCCATCAGATGCGCGATCAGCGCAGCGCCGAGAAACAGCGCGACCACCGGCCAGCTCGATCCAGTCAATACCGCACGCAGCGCCAGCACGAGGCAGGCGCCCGCAAGCAGCATCGCGAACAGATCACGCGCCGCCACCCCACGCCCCGTGACCCTTCGGTACAAAAGAAGCAGCAGCGCTTCGGCTGTCATCACAACGAGGATGACATCCGCCACCATGCCGCTGCTGAAAAATTCCTTCATGATCCCGTCACACCCGGGCGAGCCCGGTCAGATGCGCGATATTCTTGAAGAAGATGCGCATATGCGCGATCGGCTTCGCGCGCACCAGTTCCTTGTTCATGTAGGCATCCCAGGTGAGCTGCTGCACGTCGCGGTCGCGGCAAATGCTGACAAAGCGCTCGCGCCTGTTGTCGCTCGCATACCAGAAGCGCTGCATCATTCCGAGCACGCGGAACACCGAGCCATGCTGTTTCATGAAGCGCTTGCGCGCCGAGGCGAGTTCGCGCGGATTGCCGGTGGCGAGGAAGCGGCCGACCGCTTCCGCGCTCATCTGTCCGCCGGCCATCGCGTAGTAAATGCCCTCACCTGACGCCGGCGCGACGATGCCCGCCGCATCACCGGCCAGCACGATGTCGCGTTCATTGTCCCAGCGCGACAATGGACGCAGCGGGATCGGCGCGCCTTCCCGCCGGATGGTTTCGAGCCCGTCGAGACCGGCGCATTCGCGCAACGCACCCACGGCGTTGCGAAGCGAAAACCCCTTGTGTGCGCTGCCGGTCCCGATACTCGCGGTGTCTCCGTGCGGAAAGATCCAGCTATAGAAATCGGGCGAGAGTTCGCCGCGATAATAGACGTCGCAT
This sequence comes from Pseudorhodoplanes sp., assembly GCF_050250235.1. GTDB lineage: Bacteria > Pseudomonadota > Alphaproteobacteria > Rhizobiales > Xanthobacteraceae > Pseudorhodoplanes. Next base: position 80,070 of record NZ_JBFWPA010000011.1, on the reverse strand, counting down.
CGCTTCCCGTCGAAGTACCGGCTATCCTGACGCGGCGACCGCACGATCTCATGATAGGCAAACACGTACGGTACGGTTTCCAGATCGGGCATCGCTTCGCGCGCGACAGCCGACAAGGCGCCGTCGGCCCCGATCACGGCACGTGCTCGCACTTCCCCTTCCTGACCCTTGCTCCGATAGCGCAAGACGGCGGTGCCGTCGGTATCGCGCGTGAAGGCCTGGAAAGTCCCGGTTCTGCGGATCGCCCCATGGCCTGCGGCACGCTCGCGCAGCCATTCATCGAACACGTCACGATCCACCATTCCGACGAAGCCGCCATCGATCGGCATGTCGACATGGCGATCCTTGGGCGAGACGATGCGCGCGGAGGTAACACGCGCCACCAGCAATTCGTCAGGGATATCGAAGTCGCGGATCAGGCGCGGCGGAATGGCGCCACCGCAGGGCTTGATGCGTCCGGCACGATCAAGCAGCAGCACCGAGTGGCCCTGCCGCGCCAGCACACTGGCCGCGGTCGCGCCGCTCGGGCCGCCACCGACGACGACGACGTCGAAAGTCTCACGCGGATGCATGGACATTCCTCCCTGAGATGGTCTTGATCGTTGCTCGGTCTTGTGCCGGATTACGGTTCAGCCGCAGCGCCAGCACAGCGGCGAGAAGGAACAGAAGTCCCTCGATCGCAAACACGGTGCCGTAGGCCGCGGCTGGCGATCCGAGCCAATGGCGCGCGAGGTCGCTGGCAGCTGCGCCGAGAAAGCCGCCGAGACCGAACGCGAAGGCCTGAGCCGCGCCCCACAATCCCATGCGGACGCCTTCGCGTGAAGGCGCGCCCTTTCCGACCAGCGCCATCATCGAGCCGATCGCCGCCACCGCATACACGCCGTTGAAGAAGCCGAGACCGAAGACCGAGACCCGCAGCGGCCAGGACGGGCCGATCGCTGCCGCGAGCACGAGTCCGAACAAGGCGAGCGCAGAGCAGACGCAGCCGATGACGGTCCACAGCGGCAATGAGCCGAGCCGCTTGCCGCCGATGGCGCTGCCGGCGACCGCGACAAGCACCATGCCGGCGAGCACTCCACTATTCTGAACGCCGGACAGGCGCGTGGACTCGCCTGGTGTGTAGCCGAACACGATGCCTGCGAACGGCTCCAGGATCAGGTCCTGCGCGCTGAAGGCGAGCATGGAGATGAACACGAAAATGCCGAAGCGCCGCGCCTGCGGCTCCGCCCAGACTTCGGCCAGCGCCTGACGGAACGTCGCCTTTTGCTGCGATGAGGCTGCGGTTTGCTTGGGGGTGTCGCCTTCGATATCCCAGACGGCAACAAGCGACAGCACGAAGGCCACAAGCGAGACGCCGCTCGCCACCGCGACCAGCCGCGCCGGCGAGAACGGGTCGAGCAGCGAACCGGCGGTCGCGGCGGTGACAATGAAGCCCGCGATCATCATCACCCAGACGATGGTTGCCGCGGCCGGGCGGCGGCGCTCGTCGGTGCGGGTTGCGAGCAACACCAGCAGCGTCGTACCCGAGGCGCCGACGCCGAAGCCGATGCACAGAAATCCGAGCACCGCGAGGCCGATGCCGGCAAATGGATGCGTCGCCATCAGCGCGGTTGCGGCCGCGGCGATGGTGCCGCCCGCGCACAGCATTGCCATGCCGCCGACAATCCACGGCGTGCGCCGGCCACCGGTGTCGGACCCAAATCCGAAGCGCGGCCGGAATATCTGCAGCGCGTAATGCAGCGCCACGAGGATACCGGGCACCATCGCCGGAAGCGCCATTTCGACCACCATCACCCGGTTCAGCGTCGAAGTGGTGAGGACCACAATGGCGCCGAGCGCGGTCTGGACCAGACCCAGCCGCACGATTCCGAACCAGCCGAGCGGCTTCATCGCGGTCATGCGCCACCGACGAGGGCGCGAACCGCGAACGCACTGATCAGCATGCCGCTGACGTAAAGCGTGACACCGGTCGCGTTGTACCAGGCCGCCTTGCCGCGGGGATCGAGTAGCAGTCGCGGCATTAGCAGAATTTGCGCAGCGAGCACAGCAGCAACAGCAGCAGCATGCAGCGGGCGGTCCCAGGTCATCAGCAATGCGACCACCGCCACCTGCGGCACTGCCATCACGATGCATGCCAGCCGCGCCGCCCGATCAGGGCCAAGTTGCACGGGAAGCGATGCAATCCCGGTTCGCTTGTCGCCTTCGATCGACTTGAAATCGTTGAGCGTCATGATGCCATGCGCGCCGACGCTGTAGAGCGCGGCGAGCAGTACGATCCGCCAGTCTGGGAACGCCGCTGCCATCACCGCCGCGCCGGTAAACCAGGGCAGCCCTTCGTAGCATCCGGCAACAGCGGAATTGCCCCACCAGCCGTTCTGCTTCAGCCGGAACGGCGGCGCGCTATAGGCCCAGGCGAGCGCAAGCCCGACACCGGCTGCGACAAACCCCCATAATCCGAGCGCGGTTGCGACCAGCAGCGACAAGGCCGTCCACACGACCGCGATATAAAGTCCCCAGGCACCGGGCATGCGCCCCGACGGGATCGGCCGGTGCGGTTCGTTGATCGCATCGACATGCCGGTCGAACCAGTCATTCACTGCCTGCGAGGTGCCGCAGACCATCGGACCAGCCAGAAGAATGCCGGCGATGACGTAAGGCCAGCGATCGTCGATCGGCAGACCGGACGAAACCACCCCGCAGCCATAGGCCCACATCGGCGGAAACCAGGTGATCGGCTTCAGCAGTTCAAGAACCGCTGCAGGATCGGGTCGCGCCGGCGACGACAGCGATCTAGTGCTCATCGTCGCTCTCGCTGATGGCGTCCGCCAGTCCGAAGCGGCGCAGCTTCACGTAAAGACTTTGTCGGCTAAGACCGAGCATCTCGGCGGCGGCGGCGCGATTGTCGCCGGTCAGTTCGAGTGCAGCTTCGATCGAAAGCCGCTCGATGACATCGGTCGTATCGCGAACGATATCCTTCAATGGAACCCGGCCGATCAGGTCCTTCAGATGCTCGGGCGACCGCCCAAGCATGCGCTGGTCCCCACTGGTCGTCGAGACCAGCCTGCGGCCGACATTGCGGATGGCGAATCCGAAGCTCGTCTCGTTGCCGTCGAGCTGCGAAATTCCCGACACCTCGACATCGATCATCGCGCCCAGTTCGCCCCGCAGCACCGTCGAAAACAGGTGTACCGAACCATGCTGGCGCAGGTTCGCGATGACAACGCGCATGTCCACATCGGAGCGGCCAAGCCATCGGTCGAGCTCCTCCCCGCGTGGCTGGTCTTCGGTAACGAGCTGTGCCATCTGAAGAAATGCAGTATTTACCGTAAGCACACGACCGTCGACATCGGTCACGACAAAGCCGTCGGGCGCGTTGCGCGCGAACTTGAAGAGGCGCGCAGTGCCGGCGGATGGCTGCGGCATCACGCTCTGGATGTGAGCTGGCGTGAAGCGGACGAGATAAAATGCCGACGCTGCCTGGCGGAACAGGGAGGTCGATACCACGAATTCCTGATTGGTGTCGGTCAAGCGCACACGCAGTTCTTCGACGCCAAGCCCGGCCCGCACCGATGTCGACAACGCGCGCAACGCCTGCATGCTTTCAGCGGATAGATTGAGCGGGAAGGCGCTTCCAACTACGCGGCCGACGCTGTCGCCAAACACACGGGTCGCGGCCGGATTGGCTTCGACTACCCTGTCGGTCATCGCATCGACGACAAGCACCGGCTCCGCCGAGGTCTGAAACAATATCCGGTAACGGGTCTCGACATGCCGCAGACGCGAATAGTCGCGCTCCATCGACATCTGTGCCTCGACCAGCCGCTGCTGCAAGGTGGCAAGCGTGCGCAAGTCGCGGCCAACCGCCACAAAGCGGTCACTGGTGCCGATCTTGACGAGCGAGTAGAGGATGGGAAACTCGGCGCCGCTCGACGAGCGATGATTAAGCTGCCGCCAGCGCGATGTCGTGGTGCCAGTCGCCTCGTCGAGAAGCGCCCGCACTTTCGGGCGGCTTTCCTCGATCAGCATGTCGGCCCAGGCACGGCCGATCCAGCCGGCCGCCTCGGCGAATTCGGATGCCAGTTCCGCACGCGGAAAGGCCAGATCCTGGATAATCCCCTGCGCATTCAATACGAGCGCAACATCCGCCGCCGTTGCAATCACGGTCGCTGCGGCTTCCGCATCGAGATCGCCCAACGTCTCTTTCGGGGCCTGAAACAGCTTCACGGACGCCTCGGTTCTCTGCGACGCGAAAGCCCCCCACTCCATTTCCTCCCTGGTTCTGAGTTCTTGAAGCAATGACTTCAGCCACGTGTCGTTGTGGGAAGTCCGACCAGGTTACGGGCCTGCGCAACTCCAAGTTTTGGATCGGCTGCCGGCAAATCTCCGCCAAACCTGGCCGCGCAAAGCCCGCGCCTTCGGGGCAATTTGCGCATCTCCAGGAAATACATGCAGTTAACTGAATGCGTGGTGGGCCCGGCAGGACTCGAACCTGCAACCAGACCGTTATGAGCGCCGGGGAAAAACGCGTTGGCGTTGATTTTCTTACAGTTTGTTGCCGTTCGATCCAGTTCATCGACATCCATCGTGATCGTTTCTGGGGCAAAAATGGGGCGGTTATCTTATCGGACGATCGACTCAAATTGCCCCGCGAGTCGTCGATTGAAGGAATCAAGCGAATTGATTTCTCCGTCGCAAGACCGATGCTTGGGGAAATTACTATGACGATCAGATTCCGCGCCGTCGTACCGGCTTTCCGGTCAAGATCCTTCCGACAACGCACTCCGCTTGAAGAGAGTTCCGGGAAGTCCGCTCACCCAAGGCGCATGCGCCGGCCAGTTTACACGGCTCAGGCCACGCGGATCACACCCATCATGCCGCCTTCCTGATGTTCCAGGATGTGGCAATGAAACATCCAGTCACCGGGATTGTCCGCGACAAGGGCGATCTCGACACGTTCGCGCGGCGCCAACAGCACTGTATCCTGCCATCCCTTATAAGGGGTCGGTTGCCCGTTCTTGCTTAACACCCTGAACGAATGACCATGCAGATGCATGGGATGGTGCCAGGCTGTCTCGTTGACCATCTCGACTACATACGAGCGGTTCAGTGTCCATGTCAGGAACGGCTCGTGCACGTGGCCCCTCGCGGCTACGCCATTGATTGCCCAGGCCAATCCGTTTTGAAAGAGCGTGCGAATATCCGCGCGCTTTCCGTCCAGGATGGCAGCCCTCATCTGGCCCATCATCCCGCCCCCAAGCACAATTTTATGCCGCTCTGCCGTGTCCAGGGCTGGCTCGGCAATTGGGTTGGAAGGAAGACGAATATGATCCCTGGCAGAAGACGCGCGCAGCGGCGGCTCTTCGCTGTAAACAAGATTAAGCAGCCGGTAGTTGAGGCTGCTATAAAACCTGTCAACGACACGGAAGCTCTGGCCGGGAGCGCCGGTCAGGTCGACAATCAGATCCGCCCGCATGGCCGGTCCAAGTACGACGCGTCCGTTCGGTGGCTCGTGCGGCTCGACCGGCTGCCCGTCCAGAGCGATCACCTTGAGCGCATGGCCCTCGAACTCCAATGCAAATATCCGTGCATTCGCGGCATTGATCAGGCGCAGCCGTATCCGCTCTCCGGCGCGCACCTCAAATGTATCACGAACGGCGCCGTTGACGGTGACGACGTTGCCAATCCGTCCCCCATGACTGACATCGTGCATGTTTTTGAAATCGCCGCTGATCGAAGCGTCTTTCAGCAGTCGCCAGTCACTCAGCAGCCAGGTGATGTCGCGGTCGACCTCAACGGAATCCCGTTCTTCGACAATCAGCGCACCCGACAGACCTCGGCCGACTTGCTCGGCGCTGCTCTGGTGCGGGTGATACCAGTATGTACCCGCATCGGGACACTCAAATTCGTAGGTGAAACGCTGCCCAGGCGCGATGGGTTTTTGCGTCAGATGAGGCACCCCGTCCATCGCGTTCGGCAACCGGATGCCATGCCAGTGAACCGTCGTGTCTTCGGGCAGGCGGTTCTCGACAACGACACGGAGACGTTCGCCCTGCCTGACGCGGATCTCCGGTCCAGGAACACGCCCCTCATAGCACCACACCTCGGTTGCCGGATGCTGCGCTCCGACCAGCGACAGGCGCGCGGGGGCTGAAACAAGCCGGAACTCCTTTGCTGCGCCTGCAGTACCATATGTTGACAACGGCAACGATCCGGCAGCCAGCAGGCTTGCGGCGCCGGTGAGTATGCCTCGCCGGTTGATCGTACTTGAGTTCATGTCCGCTTCTCCTCGAATGACACAAACGGGACTCCTTGCGGCTTACCAAGCGCGGCGCCCTTCACCACTGCATAGACGGCCGGTATCACAATCAGCGTCAGCAGGGTCGACGAGACCATTCCGCCGATCATCGGAACGGCAATGCGCTGCATCACTTCCGAACCCACACCGGTGCTCCAGAGAATCGGCAGCAGGCCTGCCATGATGGCTGCTACGGTCATCATCTTTGGCCGCACGCGCTCGACAGCGCCTTCCATGATGGCGCGGTTCAAATCCTGATACTGCAGGGGCCGTCCCTCGCCCGCAACGCGCGCTTTGGTTTCTTCCCAGGCCTGATTGAGATAGATCAGCATGATAACGCCGGTTTCGGCCGCGACACCCGCAAGCGCAATGAACCCAACGATCGAGGCGACGCTGTAATTGAAACCCATCCAATGCATCAGCCACAAGCCGCCGACCAGCGAGAACGGCAGCGAGAGCATTACAATCAGCGTCTCGCCGATACGTTTGAAATTCAGATAAAGCAGCAGGAAAATCAGCAAAAGCGTGGCCGGAACGACGATCTGAAGACGTTTTGCGGCACGCTCCAGATATTCGAATTGGCCGCTCCACGCCACGTAGAAGCCAGCGGGCATGAGCACGGCCTGCGCAACCGCTTTCCGAGCTTCCGCGACATATCCCCCGAGATCGCGATCGCGAATGTCGACAAAGACATACACCACGAGCTGGCCGTCTTCAGTGCGAATCGACGTCGGCCCCTGAGTGCGCGTGATCGAGGCGACCTCTCCCAAAGGGATGGCGCTGCCATTTGGCAGCGATACCAGCACTTCAGAGGCCATGGCCTCGGGGTCACTGCGGATATCGCGGGGATACCGCAGCACCACGCCATAACGTTCCCGGCCCTCGACAGTCGTCGCGATGACTTCGGCGCCGACCGCCAATGAAATCGTCTTCTGTACGTCCTCGATGGACAGACCGAGACGAGCGATAGCGTCGCGATCAGGTGTTATCTCAAGAAAGTAGCCGCTATTGACACGCTCGGCATAGGCGCTCGACGTGCCGGGGACTTTCCGCAATGCCGTTTCGACGTCCTTCGCGAGGCTTTCGAGTGTGACCAGATCTTTCCCAAAGATTTTCACGCCTACAGGTGTGCGGATGCCGGTCGAGAGCATGTCGATGCGCGCCTTGATCGGCATCGTCCAGGCGTTGCTGACACCCGGAAACTGCAAGGAGGCATCCATTTCGGCGATGAGCTTGTCCACGGTCATGCCGGCGCGCCACTCGCCTTGCGGTTTCAGGTTGATGATGGTTTCGAACATCTCGATCGGCGCGGGATCGGTCGCCGTGTTAGCCCGCCCGGCCTTGCCCCACACGCTCGCTACTTCGGGAAATGTCTTGATGATGCGGTTCTGCGTCTGCAGCAGCTCTGCAGCCTTGGTGACCGAGAGCCCGGGCAACGTGGTCGGCATGTAAAACAACGTGCCCTCGTTCAGGTTCGGCATGAACTCAGACCCGATCCGCGTGGCGGGGATAATCGAGACACCGAGAATAACGCCGGCCAGCAGGATAGTCAGGAGCCGGGCTTTCAGGACCGTCCCGATGACGGGCCGGTAAAGCCAGATCAAGGCCCGGTTTATCGGATTGCGGCCTTCGGGAATGATGCGACCTCTTATGAACAGCAGCATCAGCGCTGGCACGAGCGTCACGGAGAGGATGGCTGCAGCCGCCATCGCAAAGGTCTTAGTATACGCCAATGGCTTGAACATCCGCCCTTCCTGCGCTTCAAGCGCAAAAATCGGCAGGAACGAGACGGTGATGACCAGTAGGCTGAAAAACAGCGCCGGGCCCACTTCCTGAGCGGCAGCGATAAGGACCTCGCGCCGGTCGCTTCCAGGCGGCGCATGCTCCAGACGCTTATGCGCGTTCTCGACCATGACGATCGAGGCGTCCACCATGGCGCCGATCGCAATGGCGATGCCGCCCAGGCTCATGATGTTGGAGCCAATCCCGAGCGCGTGCATGGCCACCATGGCCATCAATATGCCGATCGGCAATGTAATGATTGCAACGAGAGCGCTGCGTGCGTGGAGAAGGAACAGAAAGCACACGAGCGCGACAATCACGCTTTCTTCTGTCAGCGTAACGATGAGCGTACGGATCGCGCGATGAATCAGGTCCGAACGATCATACACCTCCGTGACTTCGACCCCTTCGGGCAGGCTTGAACGGAGGGCCGACAATCGCTCCTTCACCGAAGTGATCACGTCAAGCGCATTGCCGCCGTAGCGCTGCAGCACTATGCCGCTTGCCACCTCCCCTTCGCCGTTCAGCTCCGCGATCCCACGCCTCTCGTCAGGCGCCAGTTCGATGCGCGCGATGTCCTTCAACGTGACCGGTGTTCCACCTTGCGCCTTCAAGACAACACGCTCAAGATCCGCCGGAGTTCGCAAATAACCGCGTCCCCGGATCATGAATTCGGTTTCCGACAGCTCGACCGTCCGCCCGCCGACATCCGTGTTGCTGGCACGGACAGCATTGCGAACTGCATCGAGCGTGATGCCGAACGTCGTCATGCGCTGCGGATCGATCACGATCGCGTACTGACGCACGAAGCCACCGACGGCGGCGACTTCGGCAACACCTTCCGCCTTGGCCAGCCCGAAGCGTAAATGCCAGTCCTGTAGGGACCGAAGCTCGCTAAGATCGTGGTTTTTCGAATTTAGCGCGTACTGATAAACCCAGCCTACCCCACTCGCGTCCGGACCGAGCGTGGGCGTGACGCCGGAAGGCACCCGGCCCGCGGCAGCGTTGAGATATTCCAGAACGCGCGAACGCGCCCAGTAGATATCGGTCCCGTCCTCGAATATGACGTATACGAACGAGACGCCAAAGAACGAAAATCCACGCACCACTCGCGAGCGCGGCACACTGAGCATGGCGCTCGCGAGAGGATAGGTGACCTGATCTTCGATAACTTGCGGCGCCTGACCTTGGTATTCCGTGTAGACGATGACTTGCGTATCGGAGAGATCAGGAATCGCGTCGAGCGGGATGCGCGTCATCGCGTAGAGGCCCGCCAGCACGCAAAACAGGGCCGCGATCATCACAAGGACGAGATTGTCAGCCGACCAGCGGATCAGCCTCGCGATCATTTGCCGTTTTCCGCCGGTGCGAAGCCCGCAAGCGCGGCCTTCAGGTTGCTTTCCGCGTCGACCAGGAACGTACCGCGGACCACCACGTCTTCGCCGTCGTCCACCCCCTTCCTGATTTCGACAAAGCCGTCGCCGCGCGCACCGGTTTCGAGTTCGCGCGGCTCGAACAGTCCCTCGCCTTTGGCGACGAACGCAACGCGGCGCCGGCCGCTGTCGATCACGGCCGAGTCCGGGATCGCGACCACGGCCTCGCCGCTGTTGGTTCCGAATGTGATTTCCGCAAAAAGGCCCGGACGTAACCGGCCGTCTGCATTGGGCAGGGCGATCCGGACGGGCACCGTGCGCGTGGTCATGTTTAGCTCGGGATAAATCCGCTCGACCTTCCCCTCTCGCGTTTCGTTCGGAAACGCTTTGAACTGGACGCTGGCGGCCTGGCCTTCGCGGATCAAGGCGAGATCGCTTTCCACCACCTGCGCGATGATCCAAACGGTGGAGAGGTCGGCGGTGCGGAAAAGCGTGTCGCCCGACGAAAACCGCATCCCGACAAGCGCAGGTTTCTCCAAGACGGTTCCGTCACGGGGCACATTAAGAGTGAGCGACCGTAGCGGACGGCCGGCCTTTCTGATTTCCTCCACTGCCTCGTCGGAAAATCCGAAAAAGCGAAGATTTCGCTCGGCACTCTCGTGAACAATTCCGCCGCGCCTGGCGCCGGTCATTGTGCTGGTCAGATCCGCCTGCTTCTGCAGGATGTCCGGCGACTCTATCCATACTTTCATCAGCTTCTGCCCGCGCTTGGCGAGTTCACCGACAGACGAAACATAAAGCTCTTCAACGAATCCATTGAATTTCGCGGTGACGACGCCGAGCCTTGTGTCATCGGCCACGACCGTGCCCGGAGCGCGCACGGTCCGGGAAACATTGCGGCGCTCGGCTTTTTGCGTCCGCACTCCGGCGCGCTGCACCTTCTCCGGCGAGATGCGCACGGTCCCCTGCGGTCCGCCTGTTTCGTCCTCATAGACCGGGATGTAGTCCATCCCCATCGAGTCTTTCTTCGGAACAGACGAGACGTCGGGCAATCCCATCGGGTTGCGGTAATAGAGAATCTTGCTCGGCCGATCTTTTTTCGGGGCGTCCGCACGCGTTTCCGGCTCGACTACGGTGAAGATCACGGTCGACGTAACAGGCTCTTTGCGGCCCTTGATGCGCGCCGTGATCGAAAGCGCCCACCGGCCAGCCATGGCGAGATCGGCCTGATATACGAGGACGCCTGGCGAAGCGCCGGGCACCGGCTTTAGCGGAGCCGCCATCGCCTCCATGCCGTCCGGGCCCATATCAAGCCGCGCCTTTTCGACCGTGACATCCCGCGAGGCCGGCGCCGGTTCGACGCCGGCAAGCTTCAGTTCGATGCGGATGTCTTTGCCGACTGAGACCTCAGATTTGACAGCTTCGAAGGCCGGCGCATCCTGTGCGGCGGCGCGGTTTAAGGGAATCGGGGCTATGGCGGTCATGCAAACAAGCACGATCCGCAGCACTGCGGTGAAGTTCATCATGTAATCCTCTTGAAGCTGGATGTTCCTGCGCGTCTCAGGGCACAACGAGCCCACGCGCTCGTCTCCGGTACGCGTGTTATCCGCGCGACTGGAGGCGTTGGATCAAGCGATCAGAGGATAGGAGGCCGGAACAGCGAACCCGCGCGGGCAGACTTTACCGCCAAAGGTTCGGGGGATGGCAGAGCAGCAGCAGCGCCATCAAAGACTGCTGGGGCATAAGCAGCAGCTTCGAGACCTACATTGACATGGCAGCTGGCCGCGCAGGCATCGTTCCAGACGCAGAGCCTCCGGCCTTTTTTGGTGTGGTCGCAGCAATCACTATTTTGCTCCGGACAATCGGCGTGGGCAGTCATATTCACAATCGGGGACGCTGCGTCAGTCATACCAACTGACGGCTGGTAGGCGGAAAGCGCCATGCTGCATACAAGAGCTAAGGATAAGATGCGCCGGAGCATTTTGACCTTTACCCTTTGCAGTGCAATCCTTGCAACCCTAGTAATCTGACAGATGAGTTTGAGGTTAGCACTTCACACAAATGTGTTTTGAACGATCATTCTACACCGTGCATTCTCGTAATATGCCTTGGGAAAAGCAGTTCGACACCGACGAGGTTCTCGAAAAGGCCATGCGCGCTTTCTGGGACCGAGGATACGAAGCCACCTCGATGCAGGACCTCGTGGATCACACGGGAATCAACCGAGGTAGCCTGTACGCAACCTTCGGTGACAAGCACGCGCTCTTCATAGCCGCGCTGCGGCGATACGACGAAAGCAGGCGCGTCGACACTCTCGCGGAGCTGGAGGCGCGTTTCGCGCCACGCGACGCGATCCGCGAGTTGTTCCTTTCATTTTCCGACCAAGCGTCGGAACGAGGCAAGAACCGCGGTTGCTTCATGACCAACACCGCGTTGGAATTGGCCGCACACGATGCCCAAGTGGGCAAGATCGTTGCCCATTCGCAGGAGCAGATTGAAAAATTCTTCGCCCGCATGATCGAATCGGGGAAAGAGCGCGGCGAGATACCTACTCATGTGAACGCCACGGGAGTAAGCCGAGGTCTACTGGCCTCCCTGATCGGTCTGGTTGTGCTCACGCGAAGCCGGCCACAGAAACCTCTTCTCAAAGCGATCGTTGACGACGCAATGAGGAAGTTGGAGTAATTTTTTGCCTAATTTTGAATGATCGTTCAGAACAATCAGTTCGGGACGATGTTTGTGGGCCTTGTTTTGAACGATTGGTCAAAACAAGAGCTTGTTTCCCATCCGGTCAATGGAGAACCCGATGAGCTACATAGTGCATACGATCGACAGCGCGCCCGCGGGGTCGAAAGAGGTCCTGGCAGGCGCGCAGAAGAGCCTCGGATTCATTCCGAACCTCTACGCAGTAATGTCGGAGGCACCGGCTTTGATCAAGGCCTATGCATTCATCTCAAAGATCTTTGAGGAGACGTCGCTCAGCGCCACCGAGCGACAGGTTGTGCTGCTGACGACGAGCTACGAGAACAACTGCGAATATTGCGTCGCCGCCCACAGTGTCATTGCTGGTATGCAGAAGGTCCCCGGCGACGTTGTGGATGCAATCCGCGCGGGCCGGCCGATCGCCGATCCAAAACTCGAGGCTCTCCGAAAGTTCACCGCCGCCGTCGTCGGCTCCCGGGGTTGGCCACCGGAGGCTGCCTCCGCGGCTTTTCTCGACAACGGCTACGATCGCCAGCAAGCCCTGGAGGTGGTTTTGGGCGTCGGCCTAAAGACTCTCTCTAATTACGCCAACCATTTGGCCGAAACCCCGCTCGACAAGGCGTTTGATCCGGCTACCTGGTCCAAAGCGGCCTGACCCGCGTTATCGATCGGAGAACGACATGCCACTGGTTCAAATCAAAGGTGTCGGGGGCTTCCTGACGCTCCAGCAAAAGCAGGAGATGATCCGGAAGGTGACGGACGCCGTCCTGTCCGTCGAAGGCGAAGGCCTGCGCGCCATCACATGGGTTACCATCGAGGACGTGCAACCCGGCGCCTGGGGCGTAGGCGGAGCGCCCGTCACCGATGACGATCTTCGCAAGATGGCTGGCAGCAAAAGCGCGGCGTGAATAATGAAAGAGCGGCGGTCTCTGAAAAGACCGCCGCTCTTTTCTGTGCCTCGCGACCGCATCCCCACAACGCATCAAACTTTGTGGCCGCCGGTCAGCCCGCTGCCAGGGCAAACAGTGCTATAGTGATCAGCGCAAACAGGATTCCCGTATTTCGAACGAAGAAGGCAGCGACGACGAGTGCCGGAAATTCGCTGGCATCACGCAAGCTTCTAACGATCATGGCTGACTTTTCCATCGCCTCGCCTACGCTACCACACGATCAGCCCACATTCGACAAGTCCATCCGGACAGACTTTCGTCGGATAACCCGCTCCGCCCCACGGATTGGAGTAACCGTTGCTAACGTTGCATTTCGGCACCGCAACTGCCTTCGGCGTTGCATTTAAAATCAAAGCCGCTGCCAGCAGGCCAGCGGCAGCGACCAGGGCTAGAACAGTCTTGTGCATCGTCAATCTCCCTGAGCGGGTTCGCGCTCGCTGTTCGAAGGCGCCTGCTAATCAAGCCGATCCAAGCAGCAATCGCTGCAGAGCGACGCGGCATGAGCCGCCCAACGGATGAATAGCTCGAACCTGGCTATCGAGGTTTCCTGCCGAGGATTCGCGTTTTGCGCCGCGGAGGTTACAGATCAGCGATCAACGGACCGTGATGCGTGCTTGGCGGACGGACAGGTTAAGCGGCGGTCACGCCTGGGCTGATGTTGACGTACCTAGGGGTTACACCGGCCGGCGGTCTGCACCGGAGGGCACGGAACGGTTCCGTATGAGCAGAAAACGCAGCAGTCGCCTGGTTTCGGGCGAAGCCTGCTCCCGCACGCCTTGCAGTCATAAAAATACTGGCAGGCGTCTACCGGCATTTCGACTGCCTCACGATATTCGCAGCTCGGACACGTGATCGTCGAGGTTGTCTGCATCGGGACGCCCTCCCGGGATATGCGGTCCGGCGTTCCCGGACCATCCGCGTCGCGATCGTCGGTATGTGAGTTTGGATCATTGATGCCGTCAAATCTTGACCGGATAGGAATGGCAACCAGCGCAAGTACGGCCAATCCGCCCAGCGCTGCAAGCACCTGCGGGGTCAGAACAGAGCCGACGGAGAATTCCTGACCGGTGTCGAAAACCGCTCCCAGGCCCGCCCCCGCCAAACTATAGACCACCGTTCCAGGGATGATGCCAACGAGGGTCGTCAGTACAAAAACCTTCAATCGCACCCCCACGAAGGCCGGCACGATGTTGACCAGAAAAAAGGGAAATAACGGAACCAGACGTAACACAAGCAAGTACGACCATGCATTGTAGCGAATGCGCTCACCGAGCGAAGCCGCCTTCGGACCGAACTTATCGAGGGTCCGTCCGCTCATCAGATTTCGCGCAATGAGAAACAACGCGGTGGCGCCGATGGTCGCCCCAACGACGGCCAAGGCTGCACCTAACAATGCACCAAAGAGAAATCCGCCCGACAGCGTGAGAACGACCGCGCCCGGAATGGAGAGCGCGGTCGCGACAATGTAGATCGCCACATACGTCGCCGCAGCAGCGAAAGTGTGATGCTGCACCAGATCGACGAGCGACTTCCGGTAGGCTTTGAGCGTGTCGACCGATAGCACCTCTCCAATACCGGAGAGGTGCAAACCTGCGACCGCCGCGAGGATGACCACCGCAATCCAAACGCGCCGGTCGAGGACGATGCGCATCCAGATCGATCTTCGATATTCCGACTCATCCGTCATGCTGGCCACATGCTCACTGGGTCAAGGCAGCAGGCGCTGAATTGTCCTTACGACGCACCTCATCCGATCGCTGTAGAGCGTGGGCGTAAAATGCTGTCCCGCCACCCTTTTCGATATCTCCGAAAATGTCGGATAAGGCGCGATCATGCCGGCGATCGCCGACAGCTTCAGACGCTGGGAAATCGCGAGCCCCCATAGCCCGATCAGCTCCCCGGCATGTGGCGCCACCAGAGTAGCGCCTAGAATTCGGCCGCTTCCCAGAACGACGACTATCTTGGCGAGGCCGTCCGTCGCTCGCTCGGCCAGAGCTCTGTCGTTCGCGCGCAACGGCTCCATCAGAACCGATACTGAATACCCCTCCGCGCGCGCCTGCGCTTCGGTGAGACCGACATGCGCCAGTTCCGGATCGGTGTACGTGACCCACGGCAGCGCGTCGTAATTCACTTTCGCCGGCAGCGAGAACAAAGCGTTGCGAATGACAATGCCGGCCTGATATCCGGCGATATGAGTAAATTGCGGTCCGCCGCAAACATCGCCTATCGCAAACACCTTCTTGTTGGATGTTCGCAGCCGCGCGTCCACTTTGATGCCTGTGGAACCGTGTTCGATGCCCGCTGCTGACAGATTGAGGCTTTCGAGATCAGGCACACGGCCCGCCGCAACCAGAATGTGCGTACCGGACAACTGCGGAGCGCCGCTGTCGGTACGGATAGCCACCTCGACCTTTCCGGCGCTGCGAGCGACCGACGAAACCTCTGCGTTCTCGAACAGCTCGACGCCCTCCTTCCGAAGCGCCTCTCTTACGATTGTTACGGCCTCTGGCTCGTCGCGGGGCAGGATCTTGAGGCGCTCCACCAAGGTGACTGCGGACCCGAGCCTGCGGAAGGCCTGGGCGAGCTCGACCCCGATCGGGCCGCCTCCCACGATGATCAGATGGTCCGGCCGCTCCCGAAGTTCGAAAATCGACTCGTTTGTCAGCGTCCCGGAGCGATCCAGCCCGGGGATCGGCGGAATGGAAGGCCGCGACCCCGTCGATATCACAAATCGCCGGGCTCGGATCAGCACGTCGCCGGCAATCAGCAGATCCGGTCGAATAAACTGCGCTTCCGCCTGAAAGACCCTTACGCCGAGACCGGTAAAGCGCTCCACGCTGTCGTGCGGCGCAATAGCGGCGATGACGGAATGAATATGCGCGTACACCCGCTCGAAGTTTATATCCGGCGAAACGCTCGCTATTCCGAACCCGTCACTATCTCGTAACGTCTGCGCGCGGATTGCGGCGGCAATCAGAGCCTTCGATGGTACGCAGCCGGTGTTCAGACAATCGCCGCCCATCCGGCCGCGCTCGATGAGCGCGACCTTCGCGCCCATCTGCGCGGCACCCGCGGCGACAGACAATCCACCTGACCCTCCGCCAATAACGCAGAGATCGAAGCGCTCACTCATCGCGACAACGCGGCTGTTTTCATCGCTTCGGCTCTGGTCGGGGCTTCAACTTCAGGAGCCCGGCCTCAGTGAGAATCGGAAGTTCCGGGTGAAAAGCGAAGGCTACGAAGGCAAAGGTGACGTGATGCGCGAGCGGCTGCCGGGTGGAGGACTCGACGATCGATACGGCGCCCACTTCGCGCCCTTCCGCGATCCGATCCCGGTCAAGCGCAGACGCGACCCCCTCCGACCAGGCCAGATCGACACCCTCAATGCTCATTTGTCCGCGCTCACGGAGAAGGGCAAGCGACACCGCAATGACCCGCTCCTTTCGGGGCACCACGACAACGCGGGCCATAGGATCAATCGCGTCGGGTAGGCGTCCCTGGAAGAGCGCGTATGGCTCCGCACGTGTATCGTAGGCCACGTAGGGGTTCTTGCCGTACGGCCGCAGCGCCGGATTTGCGGGAACGAGCACATCCGATCCCGGGTTCTTCTCACGGAATTCCGCGAAGGAGATGACCCTGGATGGAAGCATGACAAGCGACTGCCCGGCGAATTTGCCTGCAATCGCTTCCCCTGTGAATTGCTGCCACCAGCTTTCGGTCTGGCGGTCATACATGATCAGATCGGAATTTCGCAGCAGACCGGTTGTGCCGAAGCTCAGCACTTCTCCTTCATGTGTTCGGTCGAATACAATTGAGGCATTGCACAAAGGACAATAGGTAACGGCTACGGATCGGCCGCCGACCACGTCATTGACGATTTCGTGCCATGTCAGGACGCTCAGCGGATAGGCCCGCGTCTCCGATCCGACCGACAGCGCAATAACGGGCTCGCGGTCCGCGAAACGCATCGTACGAGACGCCGTTTCAAAGCGTGGCGCGTCGATCGGCGGAATCCCATCGCGGGGCGGACCGCCTGCCACAATCTCCGACGAAGGAACTGTCAGGCGGCTGAAGTCGGTTTTCCAGGAACGCTGCCAGCGCGCGACGTCGGCCCCGGCCGGCGTGACGCCAGCTGCGACCAGTCCAAGCGCCAGCAAGATTGCGCGTACCCGCCGCGTCATGGTCCAGTTGCCAGATCGCCACGGCCAGCATTTAGGTCTGGATCGCACTCTGGCGCGCGCATTGTTCATGCGTAATGTCCGCCCCCATACTGGCGACGACTGCTCGAAAGCGCACCTGAACACGATGCGACTTTCATTTCGTGAGGCGCAGTCATTCATAGCGCCCCTACTCCGGTTTGCCAGACCCGTCCGAACCTGGCCACGAGCGCAATTTGTATGAAACGGCGCCGTACGTCGCGACGAGATACGGCACGCAATAGGTCATCAGGAGTTTGACCCAGCTCACATCCGCATAGCCCAAGAGCGCATCGCCCTGATTGATCAGGTTGAGAATTGTTCCGACAACTACAGCCACATAGAACGATCGAAGCGGGATCCCGTCCGAAATGGCACATCGAAAACAGGTTACGATTTTCGACATCGGCTCCTGTCGCTCTGATGCCGAAGCACTCATGCTATCCCCAGCAGAGCCGGCAGCGCGTCGAGGCTCCTGATTTCATCATCGGGGTTCCCCGGAAGCCGTTCGGGTCTCTGCCCATAGCGATTGCACCAGACCACCTGCATGCCGAAAGCCGATGCGGCGTATGCATCCCACGCATTGGACGAAAGGAAGCAGATCTTTTCTTTGGGGACACCAAGCCTGTCCACGGCAAGCTGATACACTTTGCGGCTGGGCTTGTAGATGCCAACGTCTTCGACAGACAGAACGGCATCGAACAGACCATCGAGCCTGGCATTCTCGACGACGGCTTGAAGCATCCGAGGCGTACCGTTCGACAGAATCGCAAGGCCAAGGCCTGCGGCCTTGAGGCGACCCAACAGAGCCGGAGCCTCAGGAAAGGCATCGAGCGCAAGATAGAGCGACATCAGCCGGTCGCGCAGGCCTGCCTTCTGAAGAGCGAGCGTCTCCAAGGCAAAATCGAGCGCGTCGCCGGTGACCTGCCAGAAGTCCGCGTGCCGCTCCTGCGCCGCCCGCAGCCACGTGTACTGCAATTGCTTGTCCCGCCACAGCACGGTCAGCTTTTCGAAGTCGTCACCGATCTCGTCCCGGCAGCTGCGCGCTGCGGAGGCAAAATCAAACAGCGTTCCGTAGGCATCGAAAACGCAGGCCTTAGCGCCTTTGAGTGTGGTCATCCGAGAGAACCCGATCGTTTCAGGAAGGTCGCATCAAAGTTGCCAAACATCCCTTGTCCTGCAGCGAAGGGCAATTGCCGATGCTCTTTCGGGCTCCGCGTGCGCGGGGCGTCGTCACCGCGGAGCCCGAAGAGGCTTCGGGAGCGTCAGAGCTCCTTTGGCGCCTTGTCCCGGATCTGCGGCCAGTTGGCATTCGCCTTCGAGAGATTGCCTGGAATGTCCTCCAGCCATCGCTTCTGGGCCGGCGCCCCGACATTCAGATAGAGCTTGCCGTCGACAACCCGCCAATATGCCGGATCGCCGTCAAGCTTCTTCCCGAGTGCCGCACCCATCGCACAGAAGCCGCCAAAAGCCGGTGCATATTTCGCCGGGTTCTTTTCGAACTCGCTGCGGTTGGCCGCACTCGCAAAATAGTAAGTTGCCCCGTCGTGCTTGGCTGAAAATTGCTTGTCGCCGGCCGTCGGCTTTCCTGCCGTGAAATATGCGACCGGATCGTAGCCGCGCAGCGCAACGCCTGTGGCATCGACGTTGATCGCAGCCTTGGAGCCCTCTTCGTAAGCGAGGGACACCGCCGGCAAGGCGGATAAGGATGAAACGATGACGCTCGCACCCAGCGCCAATTGAAGTAGCGTGCGGCGGTGCAGCGATATAGGATTCTTAGACATGCGCGTTCCTCGACAAGAAGGCCACCATGGTGGCGCCACCGGACCATTCGCTCCGGGTGGCAATCCGGTTACGCTTTCACGATGATGTGAAGGCGGCCGCCTCCGACGACGGCCCTTAGCATCTACGATTGCGTGGATTTTGGTATTTCGGCCGCCGCGCGAGCCCCCGCGAGCAAAATGCGACACTTGAGCCCGCTTCCGGGAGCAGAACCTGAGTGTGTGGGCTGGCGGTGGTCGGCATGTTCACACACGGCAATGGCACTGCCGAGCGCCACGCGTGGGAGGCGAAGCTCAGCGGGCCGCCAAGCCGCCGAAGCGCGGCGCTCCCACACAATCGACCATCAATAAGACAGAGAATAATGGCTTAACTTCCAGATTTTTCCGCAAACTGCTGGTCCTTGTCCAATTCGCGGAGATAGCGAGCATTGTTACGTCCTCGTCGCAAATTTTATGACGGCCGGCACCGCGGACCAAAATGCAAACACGAACCCGTGAGCGCGTAACATGGGCGGCGACTGGTACGAAACGTCCGTTAAGGCCGGGTCTTCCGGCCCGCGCCCTGCGCAAGCATGGCGACAGGCTTCTTCTGGAGGATAACGGGATGAACACCAAATTTGCAGCCGCCGCTCTCGCCGGCTCGTTCGCCGCAGCGCTCGCTCTAACCGCAACGCCTGCCGCCGCGCAGACGAAGGCCGATCAGGAAAAGTGCTACGGCGTCTCGCTCGCCGGCAAGAACGATTGCGCCGCCGGCCCCGGCACCACCTGTGCCGGAACGTCCAAGGTCGACTACCAGGGTAACGCCTGGAAGCTGGTGCCCAAGGGCACCTGCGCCTCCATGACCACGCCGAAGGGTAAGGGCTCGCTCGCACCGATCAAGAGCTAAGCTTACCGTCCGTCCCACCGCGATCTGATCCCTTCCCCGCTCTTGGGGGAGGGATTTGCACTCGCCCCATCTGTCACGGGCCCGTCATGCACCGCGCATCGGTTCCTGCCACGCCCGGCGTCGGCTTCAAGCCGCAGCATTTCGAGACGATCCTCGCCGGCGAACAGCCGATCGGCTTCGTCGAGGTGCATGCCGAAAACTATATGGGCGCGGGCGGGCCGCCGCACGCGATGCTGCGGCAATTGCGCGAACATTATGCGCTGTCGATCCATGGCGTCGGCCTGTCGATCGGCTCGGCGGCGGCGCTCGATACCGAGCATCTGGCGCGCCTAAAAGCTTTGTGCGACCGTTATGAGCCGGCGAGCTTTTCCGAACACCTCGCCTGGTCGTCGCATGGTGAGGTCTATCTCAACGATCTGCTGCCCCTGCCATACACGCCCGATACGCTCAACCGCATCGTCGCGCATATCGATCAGGTGCAGCACACGCTAGGCCGCGAGATGCTGCTGGAAAATCCATCGACCTATCTGCAATTCGCAGGCTCGACGATAAACGAAACCGAATTCATGTCCGAAATCGCACGCCGGACCGGCTGCGGTCTCCTGCTCGATGTCAACAATGTGTTCGTGCAGGCGCAAAATCACGGCACTTCGGCGGAGGACTATCTCGCCGTTTTTCCGCTGGCGCGGGTGAAGGAAATCCACCTCGGTGGCCATGACGCGCAAACCGACGAGACCGGCGCTGCGCTGCTGATCGACGCGCATGGCGCACCTGTCGCCGATCCGGTTTGGGCGCTCTACGAGAGCGTCATCGCCCGCACAGGGCCGCTGCCGACCCTGATCGAATGGGACAATGACGTGCCCGACTGGCCGGTGCTCGCCGCAGAGGCGCGGGCTGCCGGTGCGATCCTGTCCCGTGCCGAAGCGCGCCGGGCAGCCTGACATGTTCGCCGCGCTCCAGAGCGACTTCGCGCAGGCGCTGCTCGACCCCGATCGGCCGGTGCCGGCCGGCCTGACCTCGCATACCGCGCGGTTGCCACAGAAGCGGTTCGCGGTCTATCGCAACAATGTGGTGGTCAGCCTCGTCAATGCGTTGCGGGCGAAATTCCCGGCGACCGAGCGCATCGTCGGCGATGAATTCTTTGCCGCCATGGCGCGGATCTTCGTGACGGCGCATCCGCCGCGCTCGAAAATCCTGCACACCTATGGCGACGATTTCGGCGACTTCATCGCCGCCTTCGAACCGGCAGCCGGCGTGCCCTATCTCGCCGATGTCGCGCGCCTCGAAGCCGCCCGCATCCGCGCCTATCACGCCGCGGATGCCCAGCCGCTCGCAGCCGAGGCATTCTGCAACATCGACCCGCAATCCGTCGGCACACTGCGCCTGACGCTACATCCGTCGCTGCAGGTGCTGCGGTCGCCTCATCCCGTGGTGACGATCTGGGCGATGAATGCAGGCGAGATCGAGCTTGGCCCGGTCGACCCCGACGCTGCGGAAGACGCATTGATATTGCGGCCGGCGCTCATCGTCACGGTGCGCGGACTGCCGCCGGGGGGCGCCGCTTTCCTGCTCGCGTTGTCCAACGATGCCACGCTTGCCGAAGCCGCCGCAACCGCAGCGTCCGATGATTCCCGCTTCGACCTCACTGCCAATCTCGCAGGTCTCGTTGATTCGGGAGCTGTGTCCGCGTTCACCCCCGCCGGCGCTTCGCTGCCAGAAGGTTTCGCATCATGACCGACACCCCAATTTCCATGCGTTCGGAACCCGGTCTCGCCGGACTCATCCTGCGCGCCAATGCGCTGATTGCCGCGATTCCCTATTGGCTGATCGCCTTGGTCACGCGCATTTCGATCGCCGCGGTGTTCTGGCGCTCCGGCCAGACAAAAGTCGAGGGCTGGCGCATCACCGACGCCACGCTGTTCCTGTTCAAGGACGAATACAAGCTGCCGCTGATCGACCCGACGCTCGCCGCCTATCTCGCGACCTTCGCGGAACACTTCTTTCCGGTGCTGTTGGTGATGGGTTTTGCGACCCGGTTCGCCGCACTCGCGCTTCTGATCATGACGCTGGTGATCGAGATTTTCGTCTATCCCGACGCATGGCCGACGCATGGCGTCTGGGCCGCCTGCTTCCTGATCCTGATGGCGCAGGGCCCGGGCAAGCTGTCGCTCGACCACTTGATCGCGCAGCGCTATCGCTGATCCTCAAAAAAAGAATGTCCCGCCAGCCACTGACGGGGCATTCTCCCGGCACGATTGAGGCCCGAATAGAGACCTTGTTTGTCCCAATCCTGTTCCGGCATCAGGCGTCTGCTGCCAAAAAGGGTTTTGAAGCTTGACTATTTGCTCGTCATCTATCGCGGCAAGCAACGAATTCCCGCTCCTATTGTAATGGCAGCGTCTCGACGCGAATTTCCGGCGAGGTCTGCGAGACCGCGACACGAAAGGCGATGAAGAAAAACAGCGGATTAGGCAGGAAGTAACGCCAGCCGAGCATCGTATCGCGCGTTCCGTCGATGGCGATGAAATGCAGCCAGACATGCAGTTCCTTTGTAGGGGCACAGGCCGGGTATCCAGTTCGTCGCGAACCTGTCGGTCTTCAGATAACGCCGAGCGATATAGTAGTTGCCTTCAAAGGGCGTGATGCCGAACAGGCCGAGCGGCCCTTCGGCGATCAGCTCGCCGGTGCGCTGGTGCAGGATGCGGACCAACTTCATCGAGAACCCCGCTCACCAGCGCAGCACGCGCGGGCCGAGCAGCGCGCCGGCAATCCCCGGCACGACCATGCCGAGCGAATACCAGACGAGCAGGAACGAGAGCGCGGTTTCGGTGCAGTAGAGCGCATAGACCAGGCTAGCCATTGCGCCCGAGCAGAGTCCGGCAAGACAACCAGCCAGTCTCAGACGTGTCGGTGCAAGTCGTCGAAACGACCAGATCAGCGCCGCGAATACCGGCACGCTCATCGCGACGACGCTGATCAGGCTAGTCTGCCAGGTCGAGCCCAGCACCAAGGCGGCACGCGCATGGGGTGACGCAATCCCGAGCTCCATTGCCGCGGCGGCGGCCACTTCCAGCGGCGGGGCGAGCAACCACAGGTAGCGCAATCCGAAACGCTGGCCGGGCCGCCCTGCGACCAGCAAAAGACTGGCCACGACCGCGGTCATTGAAACAGCGTAGGCGAGCTTCACCGCGAACACCATGACCCCGGTCGCCGCCACCGCACGCAGCGGCGGTCCGAACAGCGCGTCGATCGCGAGCAGCGCGACGAACCCGCCGGCGATCAGCGCGCCGGCCACGCGCCACGCTCCCGCGTCGGTCACACGCCGGGTGTCCTCCGCCAGCGTTCGAATGAGTTCGTCGGTGTTCATCGATCATTGCCTTGCAATGTTACCATTGGCGGCGAAGTCCGCGGTGGACGCCGACCTCGATCGACGGTTCGGATTGGCCCCCATTCGTCGAGGCTTCGCTGACAGACAGCCCGCCGATCTCATGTGTACCGAAGTAAATCTCATCCTGACCTTTGAGCTAATAGGCATCGAAAACGCAGGCACCAACGCCTTTGAGTGTGGTCATCCGAGAGAACCCGATCGCTTCAGGAAGGTCGCATCAAAGTTGTCAAACATCCCTTGTCCTGCAGCGAAGGGCAATTGCCGATGCTCTTTCGGGCTCCGCATGCGCTGGAGGTCGTAACGCGCACGGAGCCCGAAGAGCCCTCGGCGGCGACTAAAGCTCCTTTGGAGCCTTGTCCCGGATCTGCGGCCAGTTGGCATTCGCCTTCGAGAGATTGCCAGGAATGTCCTCCAGCCATCGCTTCTGGGCCGGCGCCCCGACATTCAGGTAGAGCTTGCCGTCGACAACCCGCCAATATGCCGGATCGCCGTCAAGCTTCTTCCCGAGTGCCGCACCCATCGCACAGAAGCCGCCAAAGGCCGGTGCATATTTCGCCGGGTTCTTTTCGAACTCGCTGCGGTTGGCCGCACTCGAAAAATAGTAAGTTGCCCCGTCGTGCTTGGCAGAAAATTGCTTGTCGCCGGCCGTCGGTTTTCCTGCCGTGAAATATGCGACCGGATCGTAGCCGCGCAGCGCAACGCCTGTGGCATCGACGTTGATCGCAGCCTTGGAGCCCTCTTCGTAAGCGAGGGAAACCGCCGGCAAGGCGGATAAGGATGAAACGATGACGCTCGCACCCAGCGCCAATTGAAGCAGCGTACGGCGGTGCAGCGATATAGGATTCTTCGACATGCGCGTTCCTCGACAAGAAGGCCACAATGGTGGCGCCACCGGAACATTCGCTCCGGGTGCCAATCCGGTTACGCTTTCACGATGATGTGAAGGTGGCCGCCTCCGACGGCGTCCGTCGTTGACCGGTGGCAGGTGAAACTCACCGATTGCGCTTCAGGGGCAAGTCGACCGACTTGTCTGCGAATCGGGTCACAAATTGGGGCTGATGCAAACTGCAAAGCACGGAAACGCCCTGCTCGCGGGCGATCTCACGAAGGAGCTGCAGAATCCCATTGGAGGCCACGGGATCGAGGCTGGCAACCGGCTCGTCAGCGAGTATGACTTGAGACCTTTGGACAAGAGCCCGCGCAATCGCAACCCGCTGCTGCTGTCCGCCGGATAAGCGGTCCGCCCTCTGTGAAGCAAATCGCAGTAGTCCAACCCGCTCCAGCGCCCACAAGGCTACTTTGTGATCGCTCTGCGAATAGGCTCCCGACACTACACGCCAAAGCGGCATGTCAAAAAGCGCGCCGGAGACGGCGTTCGCAAACGCCGTCCTGCGGCGCACCAAATTGAACTGCTGGAAAACAAAAGCGATATCGCGTCGAGCCGCACGAAGCGAAGCGCCGCTCAGTACATGCATGGCGTGGCCGGCCGCATAGATCTCGCCTTTATCGGCCTCGACAAGACGCGCAATGCAGCGAAGAAGACTGGTTTTTCCAGCGCCGCTCGGGCCGACCAGGGCAACAAACTCGCCAGGTTCTACGGACAACGTGAAGCCCCTGAGCACGTGTGTCTGACCGTATCCGAAGTGAATATCTTTCACATGAATGCCGCGCCGCAATGTCACGTGATGCGCCTGCGAATGATTGCGCTGGCCTGATCGATACACGTCACCATGGCGAGTATGACGATGAGGATTGCGAATACGCGCGGGAAGTCCAGAAGATCGATGCTGCTTTTGAGTTCCTGCCCAAGTCCGCCCGCGCCGACAATCCCGAGCACAGTCGATGCGCGGATATTGAACTCCCACATGTAGAGCCCGATCGACACCGATGCCGGAAGAATATCGGGCACGAGCGCGAACGATACGACTTTCAACTCGCTGGCACCCGTCATGCGCGTAGCGTCCAGAGGCCCACTCTCAGCGGCCTCTATGGTCTCGGCCCACAACTTTGCTATCGATCCAGCCGTATGGAAGCCGACGCCGAGAACGCCGGCAAAAGGCCCCAGTCCGACCGCGGCGACGAACAGCAATGCGAACACGAAGCTGTCGATGCCGCGCAACGCATTCAGAAGAAATCGCGTTGGCAGATATACAATCGACCAGGTTGCTATATTACGCGCTCCTGCGATGCACAGCGGAACCGCAATCAACGCACCGAGCGTCGTACCAAGCGTCGCCATCGCGATCGTCTCCGCGGCGCGCGCCAGCAGGGCCTGAAAGTCCGAAAAATCGGGCGGCCACGCCCGCGCGCTCCACGCTCCGAGACGGGGCAAACCCAGCCAAAGGCGATGTAGGTCGATGTCGGCGAAATGGAAGCAGAACGCATAGAATGCCAGCACGCCCGCAAGGATGATCACGAAGCGAATCGGACGCCAACGCTCGGAATACGATTGATGGTACACGCGATGCGAACGGGTTTTAAGTGAGCTATCTCTTGATGACCCCGACCGCGATCCCCGCATCGTCGATCATCTTGTACGATTCGTGGGTCGCGGAGATCCAGCCTGTGTAGTGGGGCGGCATAATCGATTTTGCCTGATCCGTCGTCAAAGCGAGAGCTGACGATCTGATCTTGTCCATTAAAACGGGGTCGAAACCTTTGCGGACGACCAGCGCATCGTTCGGTAGTGGATCGGATTTCCAAACGATATCGACGGCATCTTTCGATATCAAACCGCGCTCGATCATACTGTTGAGGTTGCGGTCATAATCGGTCGCCAAGTCGACCTGGCCGTTGGCCACCGCAATTTCATTTGCAGGGTGTGATGCTCCTTCCCTGTATTTGAAGAACTTTTTTGGGTCGATCCCTTTGCTCATGAACCAGAAGGTCGGTATCAGCCAGCCGGATGTCGAGCCGCGGTCCGCAAAGGAAATGCTCAGGCCCTTGGCGGCTGCCGGCCAATCGGACATTTTCAAGCCGGGCCGCCCAACGATGATTGCATGGTAGAATGGTTTCTCGTCATACTTAACGGTGGCGACCGCCTGTGCGCCGCCATTGCGATGCGCGAGGACATATCCCCATGGCCCCATCCAGGCGACATCGGCTTGGCCGTTTGCCAGCGCAGTTGCGATCCCGGCCCAGTCGGTCGTCACGACCAGTTCGTATTCGACGCCGGCGCTCTTTGCCAAGTGAGCGAAGAAGGGCTCATAGGCTCTTCGGGTATCGCCTGGAGTCGGCTGGAACGGGCCTACCGCAAATCTCACCTTTTCGGCCGCGACTGCCATGTGCGAGGTGACGGTAATCGCAGCGCAAAGAAGCGCCCGCAGCAGAATACTCGGTCCACGAGAATGCGATCCCACGTGTCGCGCGACAATTGACCGCATCAAGGAAGCCTCAGGTTTTAGAGTTACTGAAAACGTGCTCGCCCCATAAGGCGCACCGACTGCAGTTTAGGATCGACCTGCAATCCGTCGTGTCCCCCGAAGAACGGTTTGCCAATCGAAGAGGCGGCGGCCGACTGCACCCGCAAGGCAGGTCAGCACCATGACGGTCCCAAATTGCCAGACCAAAATCATGAGACTGGCGTCCTGCGCATGAAATAGCCTCAGACCGAAGCTGCCAATCCCCGCAGCCGCCAATCCGCCAAGAGCCGCGGTCAGATAGGGGACCAGAGGCGCTCCTCGCCGCAGCATGATCACGATGGCGACCGCCGGAATCATCCCGACGAGAACGATCGCGGGGAAACAGAAGAGGTCGATCCTGAAGCCGGGGCCAAAAGAGCCGGTCTGCGCGAAGCTCGACAGGCACCCCTCCCCCAGGCTCGCAACCCAAATCGACAGCGGCAATAACGGAAGCAGCACCAGCCTCCGGTCATAGCCGGGAATGGTGGTCGCGAAGGCGGCATATGCCGCGCTGATCCCGGTCGCGAGCGCAGCAAGCAACTCGATCATAAAGCGCGCATCGACGAATTTCTCAACAAGATCGCTTCGAGGTGCCATCACTAGGACCACCAGCGCCACATAAGGAATGGCCACCGCGAGCCAAATCGCCGTGCGTCGCCAGGGGCGAGCAAGTGGGCGGATCGAACCCGACGCCTCTACCAGTCGTTCAATAAGCCGATCGGTCTCCATTATTTCATTCCTTCTTAAGCGTTTTGCGCAACGACAGCACCGCACGATGCACCGAGACCTTCAGTGCCGCGACGCTGGACCCGCTGACCGCCGACGCCTCCTTCAGCGACATCTCCTTCAATTTCAGCAGTTCAAGCGCCTCCCGCTGCCCGGCCGGGAGCCGACCGATCGCGCGTCTCAGCTCTTCCGGATCGCCGTACTCTGCCTGCCCGAGATTCGCGTCTGGATCGGAAAAGGTTACAGGCGGCGCCTCCACCCGTACTTCGTGAGCCGCACGGCGCACATAGCGCCGGCCGCTATCGATCATGCGGTTTCGGGCGATCGCGATGAGCCAGGGAAGAAACGGTCGCTCGGAATCGTAAGTCTGCCGGACGGAGTGGACCGAAATCAGCACATCCTGGACAATGTCCTCCACGTCCTCCCTATCGAGAAAGGACCGCTGCCTGCGGACAAAACGCCGAACGATGGGCGCAATTTCCGCGAGAAGCTGCGCATACGCGCGCTTGTCCCCGTCCTGGCCGGCCCTCATAAGATCGGCAAGTTTCTCGCTATCGTGTCGTTCTTGCGCCATCTCGTACTTTTCGAGCGATCGGCCCGCCCTCGACAGAGGAGCTTCACTGTAACTTCACGCGGCTCGCTAACGAAATCAATCACGGGTGAAAGGCAAGACAATTCTCTCCCTTTCGCCGCAGAGCTTTCGAGGAGTACTCGGAATGTCGCCCGTGCTCGAGTACGTTGGCCGCCGGATAGCCGACTATCTGGACACGCCGATCAAAGGATTTGAGCCTTTCACTCCGAGCACCCCAGATGCCCTGCGTTCCGCCATACGCCAGGGTGATGTACTGCTGATAGAGGGAAATACAAGGATCTCGGGTGTGATCAAGTATCTGACCCAGTCGACCTGGTCTCATGCTGCGTTGTATGTCGGACGGATCGGGGACCGCGAAACGCAGGACGGAGAACCGCTAACTCTCGTCGAGGCGAATCTTGGCGAGGGGGTCGTAGCGGCGCCGCTATCCAAATATTTTCATTACCATACACGTATATGCCGGCC
Organism: Pseudorhodoplanes sp.; assembly: GCF_050250235.1. GTDB lineage: Bacteria > Pseudomonadota > Alphaproteobacteria > Rhizobiales > Xanthobacteraceae > Pseudorhodoplanes. Next base: position 51,532 of record NZ_JBFWPA010000011.1, on the reverse strand, counting down.
GATCGGTCTATCGCCGGAAGACCGGAGCAAGGTCTGCAATTATGCGTCGGAGAGGATCGGTTTCGACTATGATCTGCAAAACATTATCGATCTCGCGCGCTACCTGTTCCCGCTACCGATGCCGTCTTGCTGGAGACGTCGCATGATCGCACTGGGCTCCGGTGAGCCGACTCGCATCATCTGCTCGGTTCTGATCGCCCAGGCGTTTGAGGCCGTGCGCTATCCGATCCTGCCGAATGTCGATCGCGTCGAGGGCGAGTCCGCCAGACGGGACATCACCCACATCCGGCACTCGTCCCTGTACGCCCCGCGGGACTTCGATATTTCGCCCTATTTCGAGGTGGTCAAGCCGACATTGGCAAACGGATTTGATCATCGGACGCTTCCAAGAGCCGATGTCGGTGACGCTGCAGAGCGACGTCATATTTCGAGACCCGATTGCGAACTATCCAGGCTACCGTGACCGATTGAGCGTAGCGAATGCGATGTTTGATCGGTCGCCACGCTTGATTGACCACTAAGTCCGGGCAATACGCGACAATGGCTCTTTGGCAATTCGAATCGTGCTCGAGCAAGCATCAAGTCCGTCTGACTCGGCGGAGCGTGCTTTGTGCGACTGCAGCGCTGCTCATGCCTTCTGACCGGCGGCAGGCATCCGCTTCTTCCGACTGCCTGTCGGCTGCTACGCTTGAAAGCGGGCTGCCGATCGTAATGATCCGTCCTGCGCGGGCACTTCCTGCTGTCAGGCTGTTTCGGCTTGAAGGCGGCGTGCTCGACCTCGGAACGTTGCGTGGGAAGCCGGCCCTCGTCAATTTCTGGGCGACCTGGTGCGCACCTTGCCGTACCGAACTGCCGGTCCTGGAGCGCCTGCTCCGTTCGCGTAGCATTCCCGACCTTCGTGTCGTCGCAGTCTCGCATGACAAGGGCGGACGTAGGGCCGTCGAGCGCTTCAAGAAGTCCATCGACTTGCGAGAGCTCCCGATCTTTCTCGATCCGCACGAGTTCGTGGCGTACGCCAATCGTGAGAACCCGAACAATGCCATTTTTGCTCTCTATGGCATGCCGATCACATACCTCGTCTCCCGCTCGGGTCTTGTGGTCGGGTATGGCTCTGGAAGCATCGACTGGCTGAGCGGCCCCGCCCTCCGAATATTGGCCTGCCTCGACAGCAATTGAAGTGAGATCCAGGAAACGCGAGAGCGCCTCGCAATGCGGCCGCGTAACCTTTTTGATGCGCCTCCCGAACACGTCAGGACGGCTGGTGACAGCCCCGCGGAGTGCGAGCGATCCGATTTTTTCGGGCTTGTTCGTCAATGACATGGTTGCCCTTGGGCTTATCGGCCGATGGCAAGTGGCCGCAATCCGCGTTGGGACTGATCTTCCGAGAGCCGTTGAACTGATCGGTCCAAGGAGGGACTTACATGTCTGCACTCAAGAAATCTCTGCAAACACTCGGCGCAATCACTGCGATCGGCGGGCTTATGGCAACCGCGCCGGTTCCCGCCTTCGCACAGGCGAACCCTTGCGCACCGGCCGCTCGACGCGGTTGCAAGCCCTGCGCCCCGAAGGCTCAGAAGGCCGGCAATCCCTGCGCACCTGCCGCCAAGAAGGCGAAAAATCCTTGCGCGGCGAATCCGTGCGCCCCGAAAAAGAAGTAACGCTCTTAATCTGTTATCATCGTCCTTGGGCTGGCGATCGCGCGGATCGCTGGCCCAAGGGCACGTAGCCGCGAGGCCAATGCATGATCTCTCAGGATTGTCTGTCGCGACTTTCGGATACGAGGTTAGCGAACATGGCCGAGGCAGGCATCACAATCGTCCGCTGTATCGACGAACTTGGTGAGCCGTCGAAAAACCTGGTATTGGATGTTTTGCGTGGCTCCGACGCCTTCGTCGAGTGGGATCACTATCCCTCTGGGGATGTGTACGACGAGCACTCGGGATGTCAGTATTATTTTCATGCGCACGCTCCCGATGGACGTGCTGAGAAAGATTTCGGCCATTTCCACACCTTCATAGACGTCAGAGAGAAGCGCAGGCGCAACTCGGTCGCTTCAAAGCCTCGTCTGACGCATCTCGTCGGTATCTCGATGACCCCGACGGGCTTTCCTGTGCGGCTGTTTACGACCAATCGGTGGGTCACAGGCGAGGTGTGGCGCAAAGCCGACCAGATCATCGCCAAGCTTGATCGCTTCGCAGTTCAGCGCCCCGATGACTTTCCGGCAGACCGGTGGCTGACCGCCATGATCAGACTGTTCAGACCTCAAATCGAGAAGCTGCTGATCGACCGCGACCTGCGGGTGAAGCAATGGCAATCGACGCATCCAAACGAAGACGCGTTCGAGGATACGCGCCTGGAGGTCACATCTCAGCTCGACATTTCCCTGTTTGAGCACATCGAAGCTCTCGATCGGGAACTAGACCGGCGCGGCGCCTCATTTGAGGTCTCACACTCGAAGACACTCGGCACTATGTTCAGTTGAATTTCATGCTCATCCGTCCCCCGTCCAAACGCAGGAGTCAGGTCATGAACCGCTTCGCTTTCGCTGCTATCGCTTTACTATTCATGTCGGCCACCGGCAACGCGGGAACCGTTGCTCCGCACCCTGGCTGGTCGGTCATCGATACCAAGTTGTCGTTCTCGGCGCTGGTCGAGCGTCTTGATGCTGCCGTCAAAGCCGAAAAGATGGGGCTCGTCACCGCCGCGAGCGCCTCCGACGCCGCCAAGGCCGCAGGCTTTACGATCCCCGGCAATCGCGTTGTCGGCGTCTATCGCAATGACTTCGCCAGGCGCATGCTGGCGGCCAGCGTTCCCGCCGGGATTGAAGCGCCGATTCGCTTCTACGTGACGGAGAACCCGGACGGGACCGCAACGTTGTCCTACAAGACGCCAAGCACCGTGTTTGCCCCCTATCTGGATCAAGGGAAAGACGCGCTGAAGTCGCTTGCAAGCGAGTTGGACGCGATATTTGCGCGCATTGCTGTTGCCGCCACGAAATGAGCGGCTACACTTTTCGTCGGCCGTACAAAATAGGACATTCACAGCTGCAGAATATAGAAGCCATCCGAGTCTCAGAGCCGATCCTTCTGTTCGGCGGCCCGTACAGCAATTTCGAGGCAACGACGGCCTTGATCGACGAGGCGAGCCGCCTCGGCTTCACCCCGGACCGGATGGTCTGCACCGGAGATGTCGTTGCCTATGCGGCAGACGCGTCGGACACCGTTGCACTGATCAGAGGCGCGGTCCGGCATGTCGTGAAAGGGAATTGCGAGGAAAGTCTCGGAGCCGCCGCGGCGGATTGCGGATGCGGTTTCCCTGAGGGAAGCGAATGTTCGCGACTTTCGGATGCCTGGTTCCGGCACGCAGCCGGTCAGTTGAATGCTGACGACGGTCAGTGGATGGCAAGCCTCCCGGAGCGCCTAATCCTTGATTTCGACGGCATTCGCCTCGCCGTGGTTCACGGCAGTAGTGGCAAAATCAATCGCTTCGTCTTCGCTTCGACCGGAGACGCGCTTAAGCTGAAGGCGATCGAGGAGGCTGATGTCGACGGCGTGGTCGGCGGGCATTGCGGGTTGCCCTTCACACAGTCGATCTCCGGCCATCTCTGGCACAATGCGGGCGCTATCGGCATGCCGGCCAACGACGGCACGCCACGGGTCTGGTACAGCATCATCAGCCCCATCGCCGGCGGACTGACGATCGAGCATCGATCCATCAGCTACGATCACGCGACCGCAGCCCACAAAATGAGGCGCGCCGGACTGCCCGAAGGCTATGCTTCCGCGCTTTCGAGCGGCTTGTGGCCGAACTGCGATGTTCTACCCGTCCAGGAGATCCGCGCTCGCGGCCAAGCGCTGCAGGAGGCGACTGTGGTTTGGAGGGCACCCACCGATCTGCACAGCCGCCGCCGGCGGTCAAAGGCGCCGATCGCTGACACACTGTGGCCGAAGCAGAAGAGTTCAGCGGTACCGGCACTCGATCCGCGAAAGTTCCGCCTGCCGGAGGTCACCGCAGCAGGGGAAGCCCGTGCTTTTGTCGAGTTCGCGGGATTGAAGACCCTCTGGTTCAATACCGGAACGCTCTGCAACATTGCCTGCCGGAACTGCTACATCGATTCCGGGCCTCGCAAGGATCAGTTGTCGTACCTCTCGCCCGACGAGGTTTCGACGTTCCTTGACGAGATCGATCGAAGCGGAATGGGACGACTGGAAATCGGATTCACCGGCGGCGAGCCTTTTATGAATCCAGGCTTTTTCACAATGCTCGACGATGTGCTCTCGCGCGGCCATGACGTTCTTGTGCTGACGAATGCGATGCGGCCGATGCAACGCTCGAAGCCCCGGCTTCTCGAGGTCAAGGCGCGCTATGGCAAACGGCTCAGGTTGCGCGTTTCGTTGGATCACTTCACGCCTGAGCGTCACGAGGAGGAACGCGGCGCTGACAGCTTCACGCCGACCCTCCGTGGCCTGATTTGGCTTGCCGAGTCCGGATTCAACGTCTCCGTTGCCGGTCGAACGATGTGGTGCGAGCCGCTCGAAAGCCAGCGCGAAGGATATGCGCGGCTTTTCGCGGAGCATGGCATTGATATCGACGCGAACAGCCTCGAGCGGCTTGTTCTCTTCCCCGAGATGGAACCGCGCGTCGACGTGCCCGAAATTACAGAGAAGTGCTGGGATATTCTGGGCTCATCGCCTCAAGACCTCATGTGCTCGCAGTCGCGCATGGTCGTGAAGCGAAAGGGAGCAGACCGGCCCGCGGTCCTCGCCTGCACGCTGATTGCCTATGATCCGCAATTCGAGTTGGGCGAAACCTTGCGAGACGCCGCAAGAGCTGTCTGGCTCAACCATCAGCATTGCGCCAAGTTCTGTGTTCTCGGCAAATCATCCTGCAGTCCCGGGGCCGCAGCGAGTGCCACGGGCAACAATGCACCGTTGGAGAGTGACAAGTCCCGGTTCGCGGAGGCCGACGCCTAATGCTTTCCGGCTATCGTACATCCCTGCGCCATTGCAGGTAGTCCTCCAGCGTGTCGACATCGGACAGGCGGGTCGCTAGGGCGACCGCGCCGCCCCAGTTCCGGATGGTGTCTGCCAGTGCAAACTCGCTCGACCAGCGGACATTGTCGAAGAGAGCACGCCGGAGCGGCCGCGCCTGTGTTGCGATCAGCCAGAACCCGCCGTCGCCTGCCGGGCCGAGCACCAGATTCGATGCCGTGGTCTTTCGCAATGCGCCCGCAATATGCGCGGGCCTTACATTCGGGATATCAGACCCGATCAGCACGGTGGGACGACCTCGCGGCACCGACAGAAACAGGCGCATCCGCCGGCCTAACCCGCCAACCCCCTGAGGGAGCCTCACCACATCCGCCGGCCAGAACCGCGAGCGAACATGATGGTCCGGCGTCACCGCCAAGACCAATTGCCATCTGGGATCTCTCGCGAGCCTTCGCAAAACCGTGGCGGTCGTCGCACGGTAGAAGCGCAACGCCTCGGTTGACCCGATCTGCTTGGTGAGCCGAATCTTGGTCTTGCCGGGCAGCGGCGCCCGCACCATCACGATCACAAGGGGTTTCAGGCGCGGCCTAGCCATAGATCTTCACAATCCGAGAAGGCGGCACCCCCACAAAGTAAAGTCCAAGACAGAACAGATTTCGTACGCTGCGCAGGATATATCCGTCACGACGATAATTCTCGGCGCTGGTGACAACTGAAGCCGGGAGCACTCTCAGGCGGCGTCGGCCGATCCGCCGCACGATGTCGACATCTTCCATCAGCGGAATGTCCGCGAACCCTCCGATCTCATCGTAGAGCGCGCGTGACATCAACAGACCCTGATCTCCGTAGGGAAGCGCAAGCACCCTCACGCGAATTGCGACCAACTGCTCAAGAATGCGCGCTCTTGGCCCATCATCGTCGAGCCGGAACGAGAAAACGCCAGCAATCGATTCAGATTTCGGCTCCTGCAGAAAAGACGACACGGCACGAGCCCAGTGATCACCCAGGCGCGTGTCGGCATGCAGGAAGAGCAACCATTGCTGAGTAGCAGCACGCGTTCCGGCCCGAAGCTGTAACCCCCGGCCCTTATTGGCCGGCACGACAACGCAGCCCGCCTTGTTTGCAATATCGACCGTTTCGTCGCTGGACCCGCCGTCTGCAACGATGAGCTCCTTGAGAAGCTCGGGACGACAGGGAGCCAGGCTTTCCAATGTGCTGCCAAGCGTGCGAGCCGCGTTGAAGGTCGGAACGATGACGCTAATCATCACCCTTACTCATCATACGAGACCGGCGCGCAGGCAACTTTCTGAACCGCGACATAAACCGCCGGTCCAGCCAGTCCTTCCACCACCAGACCAAGCGGCCGCTCACCGTGAGGCCATTGCGCGTTCCGATCGCATACTTTCGGCCTACCGACAGCAGATATAGTGCCTGCTTCTGCGGAGAAGCAGGAGGTCTCGGACAATCACGGGAACGGCCCCTTGCGTCGCCCATAGGACTTCGTCCGCGTCTATCGGCTCTCGGCATGATGCGACGTGTGACGCCTGGCCGTTCAACAGTTAGCGTCATGTCGTTGGCCTGGTTACCGCGGTGCGTGCAACGGAGAACTGGCGGAAGAGGTAGGAGTCGAACCCAAAGGCGCGCTTGGCGCACCTTCTCCGGATTTGAAGTCCGGGCGCCCCACCGGGGACGAAACTCTTCCACCTCGGACCATAGCTCACCTGGCCGGGGTCGCAACCTTCACGCGCCGATAAATGCTGGCTTCCGCCTGACCCGGCGCTTGCCGTCGGCCAAATGGGTGAAGCCGACACGATCGAAATATTCCAGCACTTCGATTGTCAGATTGCGACCCAGATTGCAGCGGTCGCGATAGAGGCCGGCGGCGAAAGCGCCGTCGGGCGCTTCGCGCACGAGTTCATTCGCAAGCTCTCCAAGCTTCTGCAACTGGCCTGGCGCAAAGTAGCGCGCATCGCTGACGCGGACGAGATAACCGCGCTGCGCCATCCGCTCCAGAAACTTTTCGAGCGCGGGCTTCGCGATCAGCAACTGCGACGCCACCTCATGAATTGTGGGTGGTCTCGTCTGCGCGTCGCTGTAAAGTGCGCTGACACGCTCCCACATCTTGCGGTCCGCCGGAAGCAGGACCGGCTGATGGCCGGGATTACGCAGCCGGGCTCTCGAACGGACGATCGCGCCGTCTTGCACGAGCGTCTCGATCACGGCATCCATCAGCGCAGGATGCGAATGTGTGGCCAGCCGCGCCGCCAGATCTCGCTGCGAAGGTCCGATCTCGTCCGGGCGCTCGGCGTGCCATTGGCTCATCACCTCGGCGATTCGGCGTGACAACGCATCCCATTTGTCAGGCGCGAGCATGATACGCGCCTTCGCTGTCTTGAGTTCGACAACGCGTTCGTGAGCCAGAATCTCGTTTGCCGTGCCGTCTGTGAGGTTCCAGGCGCGCCTGAAATCATCCCAATCGATGCCCTGCTCTGAAGCCGTCAGGAGTCTGGAAAAGGCCAGGTGCGGCGACGGATCAGCCATCGCGTCCAGGATTGCGATCCGTTGCGGCCGCGCGCGGCCGCGCACCGCAGGCCAAGGGTCGATCACCGAGCCCCCACCCAGCGTCATTGTCGCGGACCGGTCGCGGATGATGAAACGATCCGTGCAAAGAACATCAACCGGCTTTTCGGTGATGATCTGAACCATTCCGCTTTCACCCGGAGCCAGACTGGTGCGGCTCAACACATCGACCCGCGCCGTCACGTCGGCGGTTCCGACATGAAGATGAATTCTTACGCCGCTCCGGAACTGCTTGGCAGCACTTTCCAGGATATGGAGATGGGCATCAAACCGGCAGGTCGGCGCAGTGGTATCGGGCGCAGCAATCCAGTCGCCGCGGCGGATCGTCCCGCTCCTCTCAAGTACCAGATTGAGCGCACAACGATCCCCGGCGGTTGCGACATCGGATTCGCGGTTGTTCGCATGAATTTGGCGCACGCGCGCCGACATCCCCGCGGGGCTGACAACAACATGGTCACCACGACCGACCTGTCCGGCAATGACCGCGCCGCTCACCACCAGCCCTGCTCCGTCGATCTTGAAGACGCGATCCGCCGTCATTCGGAACCCCAGCGTGGGCCGGCGGTCCTGGATTTGTTTCGCCTGATCCGCGAGGTGCCTCAGAAGCGACGCGATGCCCTCACCGGTCAAACTCGACACCGCAAAATGCGGCGCCGATCTCCATACATTGTCGGTGGCGATCGCCCGGACCGCGTTTGCGACGTCTGTCGCGCGGCCGGATTCGGACTTGTCGGCCTTGCTCACCACGATCGCGCCGCGCCGGATCCCGAGCAGCGACAGGATCGAGAGATGTTCCCTGGTTTGCGGCATGAGGCCGTCGTCGGCTGCTACAATCAGCAGCGCGAAATCAACGGCGCCGACGCCGGCGACCATCGTATGAACGAACCGGTCGTGCCCCGGAACGTCCACGAAGCCCAGCAGGACATCGTCATCGCCGCGCCAATAGGCGAAGCCGAGATCGATCGTCATGCCGCGGCGCTTTTCTTCCGGCAGGCGGTCGGTATCGACGCCGGTCAAGGCGGTCACCAGTCCGGTCTTGCCGTGATCGATATGTCCGGCGGTGGCCACGATCATTGGAGTGACGGCGTGTCTCCGGGGCCCAGGTGTTCAAGCTGCCTGATCAGTGCATGGTCCTCGTCGAGACATCGCAGATCGAGGAGAACGCCGCCCTGATGCAACCGTCCGATCACGGGTACGGGCAACTCGCGAAGCGTTCGCGCAAACAAACGCAAGGCGCGATCGCCTCCCCGAAGCGGCCGCAGGATGAGACCCGCACTCGGTATCGTCGCGGTCGGCGAGGCTCCACTGCCGACCTGACTGTCGCAATCCGCGATTTCGACCGAAGCGATCCCTTCAAGACATGTGCGCACCTGTGGAAGCAACCGCGACGCTTGGGCCGCGATGTCCGAAGCATGGCGGGACAGCAGGCGAAGCACCGGCAACCGCATGGCAAGCCTGTCCGGATCGCCGTAAAGTTTCAAAACGGCGGCTAGGGCTGCGATCGTGATCTTGTCGACTCGCAGCGCGCGCTTCATCGGATTGCGTTTGATACGCGCCACAAGGTCGGCGCGGCCGACGATAATCCCCGCTTGCGGGCCGCCGAGCAGTTTGTCCCCGCTGAAAACCGCGAGGTCGGCGCCATTCGCCAGCACGTCCTGCACAGTCGGTTCGCGCTGTAATCCGAATCGTGTCAGGTCGACAAGACTGCCGCTGCCGAGATCGACAAGCAGAGGAATGCCCGATGCTTTGGCGAGCGACGACAGTGGCCGGGTCGCCACCGATGCGGTGAAACCCTGGATTTCGTAATTGCTGGTATGCACTTCCATCAGCAACGCGGTGCGCGGACCGATCGCGTCGCGATAATCCTCGATGCGGGTCTTGTTCGTGGTCCCGACCTCGCGCAATTTCACTCCGGCCCGCGCCATGATATCCGGCAGCCGGAATGATCCGCCGATTTCGATCAACTGACCGCGCGACACCGGAACTTCCTTGCGCGCCGCCAGCGTATTGAGAACCAGCATGACGGCGGCCGCGTTGTTGTTCACAACGGTAGCGGCTTCGGCCCCGGTCAGCGAACGCAGCAACGGTTCGACGTGATCGTCGCGGTCGGCACGCTGTCCGCTTTGCAGATCGAATTCGAGATTGGACGCATCGCGAGCCGCTACCGCCATGGCCTCGATCGCTTCCGGCGGCATCACCGCCCGGCCGAGGTTGGTATGAATGACCGTTCCCGTGAGATTGATAACCGGCCGCGGCGAAGGATTGCTCCGGTCTGCGAGCAGGCCAAGCGCGCGCTTTGCTGCAAGCAACGCAGCGTCGTCTGGAGGCAGGGGATGGCTTTCCAGCGACGCTCTCAATTGAGCGATAGCCAAGCGCACGGCGCTCAACACTTCAGTGCGACCATGCCGCTCGAACGCGTCCGCCGGGATCCCCTCTTTCAGGACCTCGTCGACCGACGGCAGGCATCTCAACGGATTCGAAAGATCCGCTACCATCGCGCTTGGCCTCTCACGATGGATCCACGCTTCAAACCTAAGCTACTGGTCATCCGATGAAATTTCAAACGCTCCGGACTTGCAAGGCAGGTCCGAAAACGCCATCCTCATTCTGTGCTCGGCCTCTCCCAATCGGGAAACAATATCATGACCTCTGCGCGATCCTACGACTATCGCTCATTATCGATCCGGAAAGATCTGGCCGACGCGATCGAACGGGCCTGGGTCCATCTGGCCAGTCCGGGCACGTGGTGGACCGGAGAACAGCGGTTGCGGATGGTCGCCGAGACGCGTAACGCGATGCATTGCGGATTATGCCAGCGCCGAAAGTCCGCGTTGTCGCCTTATACGGTTGCTGGGACACACGACACGGTCAGCGAGCTGCCTGACGTTGTCGTTGACGTTATCCATCGCGTTCGGACCGATGCGGGCCGGCTCACTCAAAGCTGGCTGAATAAGTGTTATGAGCAGGGTCTGACAGATGCGGAATATGTCGAGATCGTTGGATTGGTGGCGACGGTCGCGGGTCTCGACACATTCACCCATGCCATCGACGAACCGCTGCGGCCGTTGCCAACCGCTCGGCCAGGCGAGCCGTCCCGCCGACGGCCCAAGAATGCGAAGATAGAGATTGCCTGGGTGCCGACGCTCGCCCCGGAGGATTTGACGCCCGACGATGTGGATCCCTTTACGACTTACGGGTCGGTCCACATTCAACGCGCACTAAGTCTCGTGCCGGAGACGGTGATCGGCTTCTTCGACCTGGATATCGCGCTGTATCTGCCGCAGGATGCGATCCGTGATTTCGATCATGAATACCGGGCAATCACCCATACGCAACTGGAATTCATTGCCGCCAAGGCATCCGCCATAAACGGCTGCTATTATTGAACCGCCAGTCATGCCTCGCTGCTCCGTGCGAGCGGCAATCATGAAGGCCACAACATCGACCTGGAATCCGTCGTCGACAATTCAGTCGAGAGCGGTGTGCCTCACGCGGCCCTGTTTTCCGAATTCGTCGAAGCCGTTCTAGGCGCCGATCCGGATCGTCTCGCGCGTGCGCGTAATGCAATTGGCTCGACACTCGGCGAAGAAGCACTGGTTGACACGGCCGGTGCCGTCGCTTCGTTCAATGCGGTCGTGAAGGTAGCCGACGGTTCGGGTGTCGTTGTGGAAGACTTCAAGATCTCGCTGGTCGAACAGATGCCGGAGAAAATTGGCCAGCAGCTTCTGGGTCCTGCGCGACGGCTCTGAGCCGATGCGATTTGACTGCGCCGCAATGCGCACAACGTCGCCCAAAGGATCTGCGTTTAGAGACCTCCGCCTGAGGGCTATGGCACGTAACTTGCTTGAAATTGTTCGAGAATTAATCGGAGATGATCCGTAGCGAGGCACGTTGCTGACTTGACGAGTAACAAGAGGACGTCATGGTGCGAATTCCAGGTCACCCGCAACGTCTCTTACGACACGAGCGCACGGTAGCATGACCGAGTTTTTGCAATTCCTGCTCGCGGGGCTCGTGATCGGCAGCATCTACGGTATCGTCGGTATCGGATACACGGTGATCTACAACGTCACCGGCATCGTCAATTTTGCTCAAGGCGAATTCGCGATGCTCGGCGCTTTTCTGGCCAGTCTGCTGATTGAAGGCGGAATGCCGCTTCCGCTTGCCGCAGTAGCCTCGATTTGCGCGGTCGCCCTGATCGCGGCCGCGATCGAGCGTTATGCAATCCGACCCGCAGGCGGAAATGTCCTGTTCGCGATCATCATCACGATCGGTGTCGGCATCGTGTTGCAGGGCGTTGTTGTTGCAATCTGGGGCACTGACGCGCGTACAATTCCGTCCTTCTCGTCGGCCGCCGCGCTCGATCTCGGCGGCGTGACGATCCCGTCGCAGTCGCTGTGGGTTCTCGGCAGCGCTTGCGCGCTGATGATGGCGCTGACCTACTTCTTCAACTCGACCTATCTGGGAAAGGCGTTCCGCGCCTGCGCCGTCAATCCGTCAGCAGCGCGTTTGGTTGGAATTGAGACCCAATCGATGAGCGTGATCGCGTTCGTAATCAGCGGCGCTCTTGGAGCAATAGCGGGACTGCTGGTCGCGCCGATCTCGCTCGTCCAGTACGACACCGGCATCGCTCTTGGTATCAAGGGATTTGTCGCCTGTATCGTCGGCGGCCTCGGAAGGCCCGGCGGCGCCATGGTCGGCGGCCTTGTGTTGGGCGCCTCGGAAGCATTCGCGTCGGGCTATCTGAGCTCCGGTTACAAGAATGCGATCGCCTTTGTGCTGCTGCTGCTGTTTCTGCGGCTCCGCCCGCAGGGACTGCTCGGCGACCTCGAGCGGACGGGGCGCTAGACGATGCGTCCAGCCTACAGTTATCTGGTTTTCGTCGTCGCGATCGGCTGCATTGCAGCGTCCGGCAGCGTCTATCTGATGAACCTCACAATCATCGTGCTCCTGCATGCGCTTCCCGCCCTCGGGCTCGCGCTTCTGCTCGGCTATACGGGACAGATCTCGCTTGGGCATGCGGCGTTCTATGGGCTGGGCGCCTATCTGTCTGGAATCCTGAGCCGCGATCTCGTGCTGTCGCCGTGGATCACGATGTCCATCGCAGCATGTCTGGTGGGTTTGGTGGGTTGGTTGCTGGGATGGATCATCTTCCGGCTGAAGGGACATCATCTCGCGATAGCCACGCTCGGATTCGGCATCATCGCCTATGTGGCATTCGTGGAGCTGCGAACGTTCACTGGCGGCTCGGTTGGCTTTATCGGAATTCCACCACTTTCGTTGTTCGGCTACGAGTTGACAAAGGACATCGCGTTTCTGCCCGTCGCCGCCGCCGCCTGCCTCGCCGCCATCGCGATGTCGTCGAATCTCGTGCGCGCGCCCTACGGTTACATGATGCGCAGCGTCGCCGACCATGAGCGCGCCGCTTCCTCGGTCGGAATCAACGTCGCCAGCGTGAAACGAAATATTCTTGTGCTGAGCGCGGTCCTGTCTTCGGTCGGCGGCAGTTTGTACGCGCATTATATCGGCTTCATTTCACCGGCGCCGTTCAACGTCTCGTTTTCCGTGAAGCTTTTGCTCATGGTTGCGATCGGTGGCTTTTCCGGGGTCTGGAGCGTGCTGTTTGCGGTTGTTTTCATTACTGTCATTACAGAACCGTTGCAGGACCTAGGCTATCTTGACGTAGTTGTTTACGGGCTGCTGCTGGTGGTGATCAGCATCAAGTTCCCGCAAGGCCTTTTGTTCGGCCTGTTCGAGATGGCGCGCGCCGCGTGGCGCCGCGTTTCCGCAACACGCAGCAAGGCGCCGGCCTGATGCTTGCGGTTCTCGACATCACCAAACGATTTGGCGCGTTGACTGCGGTTAACAACGTTACATTCACGGTTCAGTCTGGCGAGCTTGTGGCGCTGATCGGACCGAACGGCGCCGGTAAGAGCACCTTGCTCGATATGCTGGCGGGAGAACAAATACCTACCGCCGGCGAGGTCCATTTCAACGACGAGAGAATCACCGCTTCCCCCGCGCACGCCGTCACCAATCGCGGAATTGCGCGAACATTTCAGCAACTCCATCTGTTCGGTTCGATGAGCGTACGCGACAATGTCATCGCCGGTGGCGCACGAAGCGCTGGCTCCGGTTTGATGGAAGCGCTGCTCGGTTTACCCGCTGCCGGCCGCAGGCTGTCGGAACTGCAGCGTCGCGCGGACGAGTGCCTCGATACGGTAGGCTTGCGGCATCGCGCTGACGTTCCCGCCAATGCGCTGCCCGCGGGCGAGCGGCGTCTGGTTTCGATCGCGCGCGCGCTGGCCACCGGTCAGGATTGGCTTTTGCTTGACGAACCCGGCGCCGGGCTTAACGCGGTCGAGAAGGACAAGCTGCTCGACGTCATCCGCAAGCTTTCGGACGGCGGCAAGACAATCATTTTCGTCGAGCATGACATGTCGCTCGTCGGACGTTTGGCGAGGCGCGTTATTGTCCTCGATCAGGGTCGGCTTATCGCAGACGGGACGCCTGAGGAGGTACGCGAGGAACCGGCGGTCATCGAGGCCTATCTCGGCGCGCACCGCTCTTCCCGGTCCGAACCAGGTGCAGGACCTCGGGCCCCTCAGTCATCCGAACCGCTCCTGAGCGTTGCCGAGGTTTCGGTTTCATATGGCGGTCTGCGCGCACTGAATGATGCGTCGCTCACCGTCGGACAGGGTGAAATGGTAGCAGTCGTCGGACCCAACGGCGCCGGGAAAAGCACATTGCTCAAAGCGATCGCCGGGGTCGTCAGCATTCAGCGCGGCTCGATAACGCTCGCAGACCAGTCATTGTCCGGGCTGTCTTCAACCGCGATCGTGCGGGCCGGAATCAGCCTCGCGCCTGAAGGCCGCGAAATCTTTGGCTCACTGAGCGTCGAGGATAACCTCTCGCTCGGCCGATACACGCGCGGCCGAGGCATTGAGCGTCTCAGTTACCACAAGTCCAAAGCGCTGCTTGGAGTGATGGACGAAGTATTCGCCCTTTTCCCGCGATTGCGCGAACGGCGCCATCAGCTCGCCGAGACCTTGAGCGGTGGCGAGGGACAAATGCTAGCCATTGGCCGCGCATTGATGAGTTCGCCCCGCCTTCTGATGCTGGACGAGCCGTCGCTCGGCCTCGCGCCGCGCGTGATTGACGAGATTTTCGAGCGTCTACTTGAGTTGCGTGCCCGTGGCCTCTCGATTCTGCTCATCGAACAGAACGCCCGGGCGGCTCTCGAGATCGCGGACCGCGGTTATGTTGTCGAACTCGGCAACATCGTCACAAATGGTCCGGCACGCGATTTGCTCGCCAACTCCGATATTGTTTCCGCGTATCTCGGGGATTCCGGAAGGGGACGATTAAACGCCGCAACGCCGGAAGCTGCAGTCTCGACGCTCGTGGATTGATTGTTACACAACCCTTGGAGGAGAACATGAGACTTAAGCCCTTAATGCTTGCCGCCGCCCTGGCCCTTCTGCCGCCGCATGCTCAGGCTGCCGATCCGATCAAGATCGGCGCCATGTTCGAAACCTCAGGCTTTCTGGCCGGCCTCGGCAACCAGGGCCTTCTGGGAGCGCAGCTCGCTCTTGAGGAGATCAACAAGGCGGGCGGCATCAACGGCAGGACGCTCGAGATGGTGCACGTGAACACCGAAAGCGACGAGACAAAGGCGCTGATCGCGGCCAAGCGTCTGATCGAGCGTGACAAGGTGCTCGCGCTGATCGGCGCGATGAACAGCGGCGCAAGCTTCTCGATTCTGGACACGGTTCAACGCGCCGAAGTACCGCTGGTCTCGAACGGAGCGTCGCGAAAGATCGTCCAGCCTGTCGAGAAGAAGCAGTGGGCGTTCCTTGTGCCGATGACGGACGTCCTGGTGATCGGTCGCATCATTGAGGACTTGAAGAAGAAGGGCATCACCAAGATCGCGCTGATGAACGCCGATACCGCTTTCGGGCTGAGCGCTCGTGAGCAGTGGGAGCGCATGGCGCCTGAGGCCGGCATCAAGATCGTGACCCAGCAGACCTTTGCGAACAACGACCAGGATATGACACCTCAGGTTACGAAAATTCGCGATCAGGACATCCAGGCGCTTGTCATGTGGGCCACCGGTCCGGTACAGGCCATCGTGTTCAAGAATATTGCGCAGCTCGGACTTAAGGTTCCGGTCTACGCGTCGCACGGACTGAGCGACCCGAACATCGTCAAACTTGCCGGGCCCGCCGCCGACGGCATCAAGTTCCCGTCTTCCAAAACCTATGTTGCCGAAAGCCTGCCCGACAGCGATCCGCAGAAACCGGTCGTGATCAAGTTTAACGAAGCGTTCCAGAAGAAATTCGGCAATGCGCCGGCCTCATTCGCGGGCAACGGCTACGATTCAGTGATGATACTGGCTGCAGCCATCAAAAGCGCCGGCACCGACGCGAAGGCGATCCGGGCCGCGATCGAGAAAACCAAAGGCCATATCGGCGTCACCGGTATCTACACCTACTCTCCCCAAGATCACTACGGCCTCGAACCGCAGAGCGTCGTGATGCTGGAAATCAAGAACGGCAAATTCGAATTGGCAAAATGACGCATCGCTCGGCGACGATCCTCTATCGTCGCCGAGTTTATCTTTGTCGATCTTAGTTGCTCGCCCCTTTTCTCCCGACGATAAAGCCCGTCAGGGGCGCTCTCAGCCATACTCCACACGACATCACGCTCTCGCTCTGCCATGAGCTTCTGTATAATTTTCTGAGCGACCGAACCCGGCTTGAACCTGCGGCAGTCGCACCCGAGATCCGACCGCGCGGTAATCGATCGACACCAGCGACATTCACAATACGCATGGATGCTTAGCGGAGGGCGACCTGCCCCGGCAAGCGGTTGAATCTCAGCTGCGCTTTCGGATCGATAAGCACATCATATTCGCTGTAACAAATTCCGTCCCTCAGACGAACCCATGTTCGACTCGCCGCGATTGGCCGAACGGTCACGATTCGTTGAGGTCCAGACATGCTCATAATTCATTGGCTTCATGAAGTGAGAGACGTAAACCAACAGCGCTCTCTATTGGTTCGGAGGGACACACGCCGGATAATTGATAGGCTGTTGGCCCGGTCCTTCACTCTTTTAACTTGATCGAGCCATGCAGATCAGCATTCGCGATGTCCTGATCGCATTTGCTTTTGCCTGTATTGTTCCTGGCGTGGTCGTCACCCACCTGCTCTGGAAGCGGACCGCGGATGTCGGAAACCAAAGGCTCTTGGAGAATGTGGAGCAACAGATCTCCGACGCCGTGAAGCGGGAGCTGGGAGCGCTGATCCTGAATGCAGAGAGCGCATATGGCGCGATCAGAACAATATTTCTTCAGAATGTTATCGAGCCGAACGAGGCCGACAAACGTGAGTTTGTCTTTTTATCTCAATTACAAGCCCAACCGACGCTCTCATGGATCGCCTTTGGCTGGCCCGACGGGACTTTCTTTGCCTCCCACAAACTCGGAGCAGGTTCAATTGAGATGATGGAAATTGAGCTCGAAAACCACGTATCGAAACGACGCGTTGATACATATCGTGTTATTACTGGCGATATCGAATTCGAACGACGCGTGCGTGTTCCGACAGACTATCGCGTCACAGAGCAGCGTTGGTATCGCGCTTCCTTCGAGTCAGAGGGGCCGGCTTGGTTCATTGTTAGCGAGGTCGCTGACTATACCAAGGACGCAATCTCATTTGCAGGCCCGATCGAAATCTATCAGAAGCGACATGGCGTTCTCGCCGTTTCAATCGAACTCAGTCGGATCTCCCGATTTCTTGCAAGTCTTGAGGTTGGCCGTGCCGGAGCGGCCTTCATAATCGCTTCGGACGGTCGCCTCCTTGCGTGGCCAGACCCGGCTGCCGACGAAACGCGACAGTCCGGGTTCCAGTCCCATCCGCTTGTTGCGCTGGTGCTTGGACTGGCGGCACAGATGGGCAAGACTCCGGCGTCCGCGCTACAAGCCGATCGCGTGCGACAAGAGCTAAACGGTGAGTTCTACAATACTCGACTCATTCCGCTTGGATTTAAGGGATGGGTGGTTGCCGTCGTTATTCCAGAAGGAGAGTTCCTTGCAGACATAAAGAGAACCGAAACCCGCCTGATCGCTCTACTCGCTATCGTAACTTTAATTGTAGCCGCCGGCGCGGTCATGCTCGCGCGCCGACTGGCGCAACCGCTTCAGTCGCTGGTAGCGGATTTTGGCAAGGTCGAGCGCCTTGCATTTGAGAGACCCGAGCGGGCTTTGTCCAGGATCAATGAACTGAACCAGCTGACGTTAGGGCTGGGACGCATGGTGGTCGGGTTGTCGGCATTCGCCAAATACGTTCCCAAGGATCTTGTCGCGCAACTAATTGCGGCTGGCGTGGAAGCCAAGCCCGGGGGCGCGGTGAGGCCTGTTACGGTCATGTTCGCGGACATGCCGGGATTTACGCACCTCTCCGAGAAATTGGGGAACGACGTAATTCCGGTTATCGGAGCATTTCTGGATGCCGCCACCACGGCGGTTGAGGATCAGAAGGGGACAATTGACAAGTTTGTCGGCGATTCGGTGATGGCGTTCTGGGGCGCGCCTCGCGACGAAGACGATCATGCCTTCCATGCCTGCAAGGCAGCGTTAGAGATAGAGCACAAGCTCAACCGTCTTCAGAGCAGCGGCGGTCCCGGCCAACCGATTGGAGTGCGTATAGGTATCAACACTGGCGTAGCTGTTGTCGGCAATATCGGAACTCAGTCGCGACTGAATTACACGGTATTGGGGGACACTGTAAATCTGGCCAGCCGCCTCGAAGCAGCCAACAAGCTTTATCGCACCTCTATCATTGTCGGCGAAGAGACCGCCCGTCGGGTCGCGAACCGAGTGATCATGCGAGAACTCGACCGAATCGTCGTCTTCGGTCGCGATCAGGCAACTGCCATCTTCGAACTGATTGCGCTCGGCCAAGGCAACAAGCCTGCCTGGATCGAAATATATGAAACCGCCTTGTGTCACTATCGGAGGCGCGAGTGGGCTTACGCACACACTCTGTTCCGGCGCGTCGTAAGCGAACGAGGGGAGGACTGGCCTTCGGAGGTCTTGTCGGCACGTTGCGAAATATTCGAAAGGGCTCCGCCCCCGTCGGCCTGGGACGGCATCACAGCACTGCAATCCAAATAGCTGAGCAAGCCATGCACTCGACCGCCCGAGCGGACCCACTTCTTCCGCTCCCTACAAGCGGACGTCGGCGGCATCGCTATCGACCTCTGCGAAACCACACGAGCACACCGACCTGAGATCAGAACGCCTTGCAAAGCTTCATGACATACTCGGAGACGATCATATGGCCAACACTCATTCGCCGGCTCGGCCGTCCTCTTACGACAAGCAGGTGGCTCTTGTTCTGCAGGGTGGTGGCGCGCTCGGAAGCTACCAGGCCGGCGTATACGAGGCGCTGGCGTCCTCAGAATACATGCCTGATTGGGTGGCTGGAATTTCAATCGGTGCAATCAATGCAGCAATCATCGCCGGAAATGCGCCGGAAATGCGCGTCGAGCGTCTGCGCCGCTTCTGGGAGGACATCACCGCGCCCACGGCATTCTGGCCCTCTGAATTGAGCGGACCGCTCGCCATGTGGCAACAAAGGGCGGGAGCGCTCGCTGCCCTGACCTTCGGCCAACCCGGCTTCTTTGCTCCCCGAGCGTTTCCGGATTGGCTTTCCTTGCAGAAACCCACCAGCTATTACTCAACCCATGCGCTCAGGGGTACGTTGGAACGGCAGATCGATTTTGACCGCATCAACCATGCCAAAGACATTCGCTTCAGCGTTGGTGCGGTCAATGTCCGGACTGGCACACTTGCCTACTTCGACAGCGAGAAAATCAAGATCCGGCCAGAGCATGTGATGGCGAGTGCGGCACTCCCACCCGGATTTCCGTCGATCGAAATCGATGGCGAGCATTACTGGGACGGCGGCCTGGTCTCGAATACGCCGCTTCAATATGCGCTGGACTATTATCCGCGCCGCAGCAGGTTGTGCTTTCAAGTTGACGTATTTCACAGCCACGGCCACCTTCCGAACAATCTTGAAGACGTCAGCGAGCGCGAAAAGGACATCCGCTATTCAAGCCGAACACGCGTCAGCACGGATGCGTTTCAGCAGAAGCACGACGTGCGTCATGCAATCAACGAACTGTACAAGTTACTGCCAGATGAAATCGCGGGAACGGAACAAGCCAAGCGCCTGTTCGCGTTCGGCTGTGTCACAGAAATGGATATCGTACAGCTGATTTATCGTCCGCTCGATGCTCAAGGACAATCAAAAGACTACGAATTCAGTCGGTCTACGATGAAAGCCCGCTGGAAGCAGGGATTTCTGGATGCCGCCACGACATTGCGCGCCGCTCCATGGCTTGCGCAAAAGCGAAGAGAAGTCGGCGTTCGTGTCTTCGATGTCCTGCACGACATCCTCGTCGCGGGGGCCGGCAAAGCACCCAACGGAACTCGACCCTCGGCGATAGCGATAGCGGCGCGTGAACCAACCACTTGACGACCAAGACATCTAGAGCAGCGATAGAAGCCGGAGCAGCGCTATCTTTTCGACGTCGTAACTTTTTCGGCAACTGAAGCGAATTCGGGTGAAATACTCCTGATCCGTTTGCCGGAGGCACGTCAAGCGGTCGTGATTGCTTGCCGTTTTTTTGAAAATGATCAAATATTTCAATTGCTTGGACGATGTCGGCCGAAGCGCTTTCTTTCTGAACCCAAAGGCGGCGCGAACGGAGGCTGAAATGACTGACTCGAACATCTTGAAAGGCAAGATTGCCGGATTTCTCGCCACAGCGGTTCTGTCGGTCATAATGGTCATGAAGGCCTTGATAGGAGTGATGCCTGAACTTGATGTCATTGCCATGCTGACAAAGATGATGGGGGCATCTTCACCTCTCGCAGGCTGGATCGCCCATTTCGTGATCGGCACCGGATTCTGGGGTGGCCTGTTCGGTCTGCTCGATCCGAATCTTCCGGGCAGCAGTCATTGGCTCAAAGGGATTGTATTTGGAGTCGGTGCATGGCTCCTGATGATGATCGCTGTGATGCCAATGGCCGGAATGGGTTTGTTCGGGATGGCACTCGGGATAATGGCGCCCGTCATGACATTCGTGCTGCATATCATCTTCGGTGCCGTGCTCGGCGGCATCTACGGAGCGCAGCGGCCTGAAGCGGCGAACGAACTTCAAGCAAAGAGCCAGTAACTGCCGAAAAACCTTCAGCAATATCCGATACGAGGTACATTGGCCTGAACACTTCATTTGAACTGTCCTCTTCCCGTGTCGCGTCCGGCGATGACAACGAGTTGTTGACGCGCGATGAGCTACGCCTCGCGCAGCCGACGGCAGTGTCGGCGCGTGACGCGATCGTCTCAGCGCGCGGTGTGATGCACGCGACCGGTCAATGGGACGCCAGCCAGTTCATGGGACGCCGCTGGCCGATCGGTTGTGTTGCGCTGGAAATCACCCAGCGCTGCAATCTCGACTGCACCGCTTGCTACTTGTCGGAACACTCCGAGGCGGTCAAGGACATCCCGCTCGCGGAGTTATTCCGCCGGATCGACATGATTTTCGATTACTATGGACCCGGCACCGGGGTACAGGTCACCGGAGGTGACCCTACCCTCCGTAAGAAAGACGAGTTGATTGAAGTCGTCCGGCGTATCGCCGCCAAAGGCATGCACCCTGCGCTCTTCACCAACGGCATTCGCGCCAAACGCGAATTGCTAATACAACTTGCCGCTGCCGGTTTGGTAGATGTGGCATTCCACGTCGACATGACGCAACAGCGACGAGGTTTCGATAGCGAAGCGGCGCTCAATGCGATCCGGCAGGATTATATCGAGCGAGCGCGCGGCTTGCCGATCGCAGTAATGTTCAACACCACGGTGACCGACGACAATTTCGAGCAAATCCCGGACGTAGTCGCCTTTTTCGTAAAAAACAGCGACGCGGTCCGCCTGGCATCATTTCAGCTTCAAGCCGACACCGGACGCGGGACTCTCGGCCTCCGCCATGAAGCAATCACGTTGAAATCGGTCCAGAAGCGGATTGAACAGGGTGCTCAAACCCCGCTCTCGTTCGATACAGCCCATATAGGGCACGCCAGGTGCAATCGATACGCAATGGCGTTTGTCAGCAATGGCCGCGCTTACGATGCGCTGGATGACGTCCGGCTGTTTCAGGCAGTGCTTGAAGGAACGGCGCTTCGCAGTTTTGATCGCCGAAGCAAGGTCAATTCGGTGCTCAGCTTCTTGATTGGGCTCTTGAAGCGCCCACGCCTATGGCCAGCTTGTGTCGCATGGACTGGCCGGAAGCTGTGGCGCGCAAAAGTTGATCTCATTGCCGGGCGGGGGCGTGTGCATAAGCTGTCCTTCTTCATGCACAATTTTATGAACGCCTGTTCGTTGGAAAAACAACGTATCGACGCCTGTTGCTTCATGGCCGCAACGCAGACTGGTCCGATCTCGATGTGCCTTCACAACGCAAAGCGCGATGAATTTATCCTAGCACCACTTCGCATAGGCCGTGGACTAGATGGTCCATTATGGAATCCCCTAACAGGCACCGTCTCCCACAATGGCGACACGTCGCCGGTCTCCGCCACTCCTGCCAAGTGACGATCTATCCGCAGACATAATCGCCACTGAAAGGTGTTGGGACTCTCTGTGAAGCGGCTTGAGGAACATGATGTCACTCGTACAACGCTTCGAAGCAATGGCCTTTGGCCTGCTGTCGCTGATCCTTTCCATGACTGTTGCTCCCGCTGTCGAGATACAGCCTGCCGATGTGAGCGAATGGGAGGAACTCTGGACCAGGGTGCTGAACGAGTACGTTGACGACGCAGGCCGAATCCATTTCGCCGCTCTTGCCCGCAACCGTGCCGAACTCGATCAGGTCGTCGCCTTCATAGCTGCGAACGATCCGACCAGCCAGCCGGCCAAGTTTCGAAGTCGACAGGCGAAGCTGGCCTACTATATCAATGCGTATAACGCATTGGCGATGTACGGCGTGGTGGACGCGGGGATTCCAACAAGTCTTGGAGGGTTAAACAAAATTACATTTTTCTGGTTACGAACCTTCAAGATTGGCGGAAAGTCGCTCTCGCTTTACAAGTTCGAGAACGACGTCATCAGGCCGATCGGCGATCCCCGCATTCACTTTGCGCTTAATTGCATGGTGGTCGACTGTCCGCGCCTGCCGCGGATGGCCTTCACCGCTGACAAGCTCGAGAGGCAGCTCGACGCGGCAACGCGGACATTCGTCAACGAGAGCCGGAATGTCCGCGCCGAGCCTGAAAAGCAGGAAGTATGGCTCTCCGCGATCTTCAAGTTTTACACGGAAGATTTTCTCGCGCACGACTCGAGCCTTGTCGCGTTTGTCAACCGCTATCGGACGAATAAGCTACCGACCAACTTTGCGACTCGATTTCACGATTACAATTGGACGTTGAACGATCGCGGTTCCGCCGACAGGAAGTGACGAGCAATAACCAAGAGATGCTGCGGGCATGCACGGCATAACGCCTGTTGTCAAAGATATCGTGCTGGTAGGCGCTGGCCACGCTCATGTAACAGTGCTTCGCGCCTTCGGCATGCGCCCAATCCCAGGCGTGCGGCTGACGCTGATCACCCGCGAGGTGCACACACCCTATTCAGGAATGCTGCCGGGCCTGATCGCCGGCGACTACGACTTCGACGAAGCCCACATCGACACCGCGCCGTTGACGCAGTTCGCCGCGGCGCGCCTCTATCAGGACGAGGTCGTCGGACTCGATCCTGCCGCACGCCATGTGATCTGCAGGCATCGCCCGCCGGTCGCATACGACCTGCTCTCGCTCGATGTCGGCTCGACCCCGAATACACAGGCGATCCCCGGCGCGGCCGAGTATGCAATCCCGGTCAAGCCGATCGATGGCTTTCTTGACCGGTTCGAGGGCTTGCTGGCACGCATGCTCGATCGCAAGGGCCACACGCGCGTTGCCGTCGTCGGCGCCGGGGCCGGCGGCGTCGAGTTGATCCTTTCGCTCGAGCGCCGGCTGCGGCAGGAGACGATGCGTGCCGGATACTCGACCGATGGGCTATCATTTACGTTGATCGCGGGCGCCGACGGAATCCTGACGACTTTTCCTGCGGGTTTTCGCGCCCGCTTTCGGGCGGTTTTTTCGGAACGTGACATTGCGATCGTCGACGCGCCGGTCACAGCCGTCGAAGCGGGCCGTCTGCTCCTTGCTGATCTTCCCCCGATCGAGGCCGATGAGATTCTGTGGACGACACAGGCGGCCGCGCCGCGCTGGCTGCAGCAGACCGGACTGCCGCTCGACGAGCGCGGCTTCCTGGTGGTCGACGCATCGTTGCGCGCCCGCGGACACGATACTGTGTTCGCCGCCGGAGATATGATCGCTTTCGCACCACGTACCTTGCCGAAGTCAGGGGTCTACGCGGTGCGTGCCGGCCCGGTGCTCGCCGACAATATCCGCCGCACGCTGTTGGGCCAGAAGCTGCATGACTACCAGCCGCAGGGCAACGCGCTCTATCTGGTCTCGACCGGTGATGCCTACGCCATCGGCACCCGCAACGGCTTCTCATTTCAGGGCAAATGGGTGTGGCGCTGGAAGGATTGGATCGACCGCCGGTTCATCCGCAAATTCAACGAACTGCCTGAAATGAAATTGCCTGAGGTAGCGGACTCGCCCCTGCCCGGCCAGCAATCTAACTCCTTGGATCTGATACGCTGCGGTGGTTGCGGCGCGAAAGTCGGTGCCGCGGTATTATCACGTGCACTCCGCGGCATCGTGCCGGAGCCGCGGCCGGATGTGATGGTCGGACTGGATACGGCGGACGACGCCGCGATTGTCGATACCGGCGGCGACAAGCTTTCGGTACAGACCGTCGACTATTTCCGCGCTTTCATCGACGATCCGTACACGCTTGGAAGGATCGCCGCCAATCACGCGCTCGGTGACATCTATGCGATGGGCGGCGAGGCGCAATCGGCGATGGCGATCGCGACCATTCCGTTCGGACGCGAGGCGAAGGTCGAAGCCGACCTTGCCGCGATGATGATCGGTGCGAACGAGACATTGCGCGCTGCCGGCTGTGCGCTGGTGGGTGGCCACACCAGCGAAGGCGTCGAACTCGCGCTTGGCTTTGCGATCAACGGACTTGTCGCGCGCGACGGCATACTACGGAAGAGCGGCATGCGGCCCGGCGACGCCCTGATCCTAACCAAGCCCCTCGGAACCGGCACGCTTCTGGCCGCCGGCATGCGCGGCAGGGCCAAGGCGCGCTGGGTCATGGCGACGATATCCCACATGATCGAGTCAAACCGAACTGCGGCCGAGATTCTGCGCCGCCATGATGTCCACGCTGCAACCGACGTCACTGGCTTTGGCCTCCTGGGACATCTTGTCGAGATGGTGCGCGCCTCGGATGTCGACGCCACGCTCGCGCTCAACAGCATCCCGGTTCTGGAGGGCGCTCGCGAGACGAGCGCGGGCGGCATTCTGTCGTCGGTGCACGCGCAGAATGCCCTATCGAGCTCCGCAATCCGCGACCCCGATGGGGCACGCGGCCATGCGCTTTATCCGCTGCTTTTCGATCCGCAAACCGCCGGAGGATTGCTGGCGTCAGTGCCTGCCGCCGATGCCAGAGCTTGCGTCGCCGCCCTTCGTAGCGCCGGATACGCTCATGCTGCTGTGATCGGCTTTATCAGCAGCCCCGGCGCCTCAGTGGAACATGTTTCGCTTGATCTGAAAAGCGCCGCTATTGATGCTTGAACCAAAGAACAAAGGACGCGGCCGCACAGAAAAAGGAGCCGCCACATGACGGCTCCTCTACCCACTCGGTATTTCAGGAGATCAATTTTATAAGTGCCTGCTCAAAGGCTTCATCGTCCCAACCGAATGGGCCCTTTTTGCCAGCGAATGCAATCTTGCCATTGGCATCGACAAGGAACATTCGCATTGGCAGCCCGACATACTTATTGTCCACATCGTTATCGATGCGGTCGATCAGCATCGGCATTTTAATGTCGAGGCCGATTTGGCAAGCCGAGGCAACCTCGGTGCGTTCTTCGTCGGTGGTCGGTTCGTAATAATTGATGTTTTCGATCAGGTTATTTGGTACGCGCCAGCCGTCATGCGGATGCGCTTCCCGAATATACACAAGATAGAACCGGACCTGATCTTTATACTTCGCATACAGTTCGTTAAGGCGCACGGCCTTTTTACGAAATGGCGGTCAGGTATAGGATCCAAAAATGATGCCAACGGGCGCACCCTGGAGGTCCGATAACCGCACTTGCTCGCCCGTTCGCTTGCGGTCGCGATCCAGCACATCGGCGACGAAGTCCGGCGCTTCGCTGCCAACCTTCGGCACGATCGCCTCTCGCGCCTTCTCATGGGCCATGTGAGCTTCGAACTCTGCCTCGGTAATATCGGAGATATCGAGCCAAACTTTGCGCCTCTGTTCCATATTCATGGCGCCGTACTCTTCGAGAGTGACGGGACTGTTCGGAGCGTTAATAATCATGGACCTTCTTCTCCTGAGATGAGAGATGTTGCCTTATAAGCTAGCTCAGTAAATGGAGCAGGGCAATATAGACAAGTTGTGAGTTGTGGTAGCGTTGTAAACGCGACTTTCGCAACGATGAGCCGGCTCGTGTTTCGCTCGATCGCTGACGTTTGCGAATTCGGAGCCGCGGAAGCGAGGCGGGCTACGGATAGCGCGCTGCTACGAGTTGCATCTGACTTCCGCCGGGATGAGCTGATAGCCAAAGCGGCGCAGGGCGATGACATGGGCATAACCGGCACCAATCAGCGCGACTTCTTTGGGCTTGGACATTGCCGAACGGCCGCCGCGTTACTTGTTGATCCGCACTTACCCTATCGGCCGCGCAAGAGCGCGGTATATTGCAGGCCGATACTATTGGCGATCTCCTTCAGTTTCGGAACCAGGACCGTGTCGACCTGGCTTTGGGGAAGCGCATCGCGCAGGAATATCAGCGCCATGGCAGCAACCGCCATGTCGCCGGCAAAGACCGGAACGGAAATCGCACGGGTGCCCTCGATCGGCGTGTTGTAATCTTGCATGCCATAACCGCGCGCGAGCGCTTCGGAAATCTTGCGCCGCGTCGTCTTCGCAACATCGGCTCGCTCCGAGGACTTCTCCTGCAACAGGGCGGAGCGGATGATGTCCTCGCGCTGCCGCGGCTTCGACCAGGCAAGCAGCGCGATGCCTGAAGCGGAGTGCAATAGCGGAAACCGCACATGCTCGAACCGCCGCAAATTGATCGGCGCGCTGTCGCGGTTGGACACCTCGATGACCATGGTCGCCCCCTCCCGGACCATGAACTCCGCCGGCCATTTCACAATAGTCGCAAAATCGTTGAGCATACGGCGGATAATTTGCGTGGGCGCGCTCTCGCGGTCGAGTGAACTGAACAGATCGCGGACCCTCGGCAAAAGCCGGTAGCCCTTGTTCTCCGCCCGCTCGACATAACCCGCCGCTCTGAGCGTGTGCAGCAGCCGCACGATCGTCGCCTTCGGCAAGCCCGTGGCGTCAACCAGGATTGAAAGGCTGGCCGGCGAAAATTCATTGACCGCCGACAGCACGGAAAGTCCGCGTTCCAGCGCATGCACGGTCTGCGGTTGATTGCCAGCCATGGGCGGCTCCGGAAGATGAGAACGGTTCCGCTTTTTGGTCCACTGTGCGGACCGATGGTCTATTCTGCTTCCCCTCGTTCGCTTTGTGAAGTCACTATCTTGCCAACCGCCGTAAAGGCGGAGCGACATATCTGGGAGGATGCCATGCAGGTCGGACGTTGGAACCGTCGATCGATTTTAAAGGGCGCGGCGGTGTTGCTGGGAGCGACAGCCGTACCCGGCGCACGCGCGCAGAACCAAAACGCGGTTCGCCTGATTTATCCGTTCGCCGCCGGAAGCGGCGGCGACACCATGGCCCGGATCGTGGCCGAGAAGCTGAATGCCGGTTTGTCAGCGCCGGTGATCGTCGAAAACCGCACAGGTGCGGCCGGGAAAATCGGCGTCAAGTCGGTCGTGACGGCCGAGCCGGACGGCACGACACTGCTTTTTGTGCCAAACCCGCCGGTGTCGATCTATCCACACTCCTACCCAACCCTCGAATACGATCCAGTCCGCGATCTCACGCCGGTATCCTTGATCGCCACCTTCGACGTCGCGCTCGCGGTTTCGTCGAAGAACGACATCAAGACGGTCAAGGAACTGATCGCCTGGGCGAAGGCCAATCCTTCGCAGGCCAATTACGGTTCGCCAGGTGCTGGAGGCCTTGGCCATTTCTTCGCGGTCATGGTCGCAACCGGCACCGGGCTGGACCTCAAGCATGTCAGCTATCGCGGATCGGGAGCGGTCATGACCGACCTGCTCGGCGGGCAGATTCCGATCGCCGTGGTTCCCCTCGGCGATGCGCTTGAACTGCATCGCGGCGGCAAGGCGCGCGTGATCGCGACATCGGGCAACGAGCGGTCGCCGCTCCTGCCTGACGTTCCGACCATGAAGGAGGCCGGCATCAACGCCGAAGGCCAGGGGTGGTATGCGGTCTATGCACCAGCCAAGACGCCGGCCGAGACCGTCAAGCGGCTCAATAAGATCATTGTCGATGGCCTTGCGGACCCAGCAACCAAGGCGAAGGTCCTGGGTTTGAATATGGTCCCGAGAACGTCGAGCCCCGAAGACCTCGCCGCCTTCCGCGATGCGGACAGCGCCCGCTGGGCGCCGGCGGTCAAAGCATCAGGATTCAAACCGCAACAATGAAGCTGTTCTCGTACAAGAACCGCCCGGTTCATCTCGGTCACTATCCGTTGGAACGGCTGCGCCGGACGCCTGCGCCGCCCGACCTTGCCGCGGTTCCGAAGATGGCGCCCGTCTCGTTCGACGACCCGCACAATCCGGAATCGCTCGTCAACGCGATGACACGCTATGTCGGCATGTTCGACGTGGTGCGGGACGGCGCGGTCACGCCGCTACCTGCGGAAATTCCGGACGACCCGCAGGAGCGCTCCGATCATCTGAAGGCGGCCGGCTATTACTACGACGCCACCATGGTCGGCGTCGCCGCTTTGCCGGCCACAGCCCTACTCGATACGCCGATCCGCAATCCGAGCCTGCCGATCCTGGTGGCCGAGCTAGAGAAAGGTCAGCCCAAAAGCTTCGCAGCGGGCATCGATGTGATCTATGCGGACGTGCTGGACGCCGCGCGCAAGACGCTTGGGCCGGTCCCGCATCATACCCACGCGCTGGTCTTCCTGGTCGAATATACTCGCGATCCGACGCCTTCCGAGCCCGGCAGCGACTGGTTCATGGACAGCCAGGCCCAGCGCGCCGGCCTGCTCGCGGCCAATACAGCGATCCTCCTGTCGAGCTATATCCGCCTGCTCGGCTATGAGGCGCGTGCGCATACGGTAACCAGCAGCGATGTCGATCTGAACAAGCTCGCGGTCGCGGCGGGGCTTGCGCATGTCACCTCAGATGGTCGCGCAATCGAAAATCCCTATGTCGGGCGCCGCTTCGGCCTCGCCGCCGTGACCACGACGCTCGCCCTCGCACCGGACCTGCCGCTCGCCGCGCCGCGTGTCCTTGACCGGCTTCGCAGCCACGGACCCGCCTGGTGGCTCGGCAAGGGGACCACCAAGAACGCCTTCAACAACGTGCCCTATAGCCGGCGCCCGTTCCATCTCGGCGCCTATCCGTTCGAAAAGCTGAAGCGGCGCGACAAGACCACGACCTTCATCGACGAACCGCGCGTGCCGCGCTTCCCCAAGCGCGCCGATTTCTTTGCCCGTGCCGTATTCGGCGACATGGGCAAGGAGATGCAGAACAACGCCAAGGGCGGCTTCTATGTGCAGAAATCCGCCATCGGCGCCTGCGCGCGGCGTGCGCTCGGCGCGCTGCTGCTGCTGCAATTCGGTGAGGCGCGCGGGCCGGTGTCAGCTTCGGTCGCCGATCCTCGGCGCAACGCCGCGAATGTGAAGGCGGCCTCCTATTACATGGCAACGGACGCGGTTGGGCTCTCGCGCTGTCCAGAATGGGCGTATTACAGCCACGACGCTGCCGGCAACGTGATGAAGCCCTATCACAAGAATGCGGTGTCGATGCTCTACGACCAGGGGCATGAGACCTTCGAGGGCGCTAGCGGCGACGACTGGATTTCCGTTGCCCAAAGCATGCGCGCCTATCTGCGCTTCTCGCTTCTGGGTGGCGTGATCGCCGAGCAGATTCGCAGGCTCGGCTATTCGGCGCGCGTGCATACCGTGCTGGATGGCGACGTGCTGCAGCCGCCGCTGCTGCTGCTGTCCGGACTGGGCGAGGTCTCGCGCATCGGCGAGGTGATCCTCAATCCCTATCTCGGACCGCGGCTCAAATCGGGCATCGTCACCACCGACATGCCGTTCAGCTACGACAAGCCGCTCGATTTCGGGCTTCAGACCTTCTGCAACAACTGCAACAAATGTGCGCGCGAATGCCCGTCGGGTGCGATCACCGCCGGGCCGAAGCTGATGTATAATGGCTATGAGATCTGGAAATCGGATGCGGAAAAATGCGCGCGCTACCGGATCACAAACCAGGGCGGCGCGATGTGCGGCCGCTGCATGAAAACCTGCCCGTGGAATCTGGAAGGGTTGTTTTCCGAAGCGGCGTTTCGCTGGGTGGCGATGCGCTTTCCGGGCGCGGCACGCTGGATTGCATGGCTTGACGATCGCCTGGGTCGCGGCGGCATCAATCCGGTCAAGAAATGGTGGTGGGATATCGATCTCGATCGCGCCACCGGGCAGCACAAGCGCGCGAAGGCGACACATGCGCGCGGCCTCAACCGCGAACTCGATCTCAAATACGAGGATCAGACACTCGCGGTCTACCCCGCCGACGTGATGCCGCCGCCGTTCCCAGTACCGTTCCCGGTCAATCGCGAGGCGGGCATCGAGCGCTATCGTGCGATGTTGTCACCAGACGAGCACAAGGCCCGGCTCGCGCGCGGTGAAACCGCAGGCCTCGTGCCGCAATTCAAGATGCCTGACGGACCGCCGCCGGTCTTCCCGGTGATCCTGAAGCGCCGCGAGGACATGGCCGAGGATATCGCGCGCTTCGAATTCGTTTCAGCCAATGGCGGCGAATTGCCGAAATTCAACGCCGGCGCGCATGTGGACGTTGTGATCGCGCCGGAATATTTGCGGCAATACAGCCTGGCCGGCAATCCCGCCGACAATTCCAAATATGTGCTCGGCGTTCAGCGCGAGCCGCAAGGCCGCGGCGGCTCGATGCTGATGCTGCGCGCGTTCCGCGAGGGGCGCCGCGTTTTCATCTCCGCGCCGCGCAACCACTTCCCTCTGGAAGAAGGCGCGACGAAGTCGTTTCTGTTTGCAGGCGGCATCGGCATCACGCCGATGCTCACCATGGCGCACCGGCTGCATGAGCTGGGCCGTGATTTCGAACTGCATTACAGCGCCCGCAGCCGTCCGTCGGCCGCGTTCATGTCGGACCTGTCGCAGGTGCCGTGGCACAATCGCGTGCGGCTGCACATGAAGGACGAAGGGGCGCGCGCCGATTTCGATACCTTGCTGCCGCGCTATCAGGACGGATTTCATCTCTATACATGCGGATCGCCGCGCTACATGGACGGACTATTCGCGATCGCGGCTGCCAAGGGATGGCCGGAAGATGCGCTGCATCGCGAATATTTTACCGTTCCCGAACCGCCGGATTATGTGAACGAGCCGTTCACGCTGAAACTGGCGCGCAGCGGCAAGCGGATCGAAATCCCCGCTGACAAACGGGCGACCGACGTACTCGCCGAGATCGGCATTGTCGTGGACACAAAATGCTCCGATGGGATCTGCGGCGTTTGCGCCGTAAAGGTGCTGTCCGGTGAAATCGAGCATCGCGATCACGTCCTGAGCAAGAAGGAACGTGAACAGAAGATGATCCTGTGCTGCTCGCGGGGCGCGCAGCCCGGCAGCGAGATCGAAGTCGACCTTTAAACGGGGCGGACTGCGAATTCGCAACCATGATGCGGACGGAGAATATCGACATGTCAGATGAGACGTACCAGAACAGACAGAATCTGGAGATTTTCTGCTGGCCCGAATTGATGGAGACCTTCCAGAGTCTGGTCGAACGGGTGATGGTCTCCAAGAACAATCTGGACAGACAGATCCGCAGCGAACTTTTCACGATGGCGAGCATCGCCGGCGGTTGTCAGCATTGCCAGGCGCATGGCGCTTACACGCTTCATATGATGGGCGTCGACGAGGATCGCATCCGCGACATCTGGGCCTTCGAACAGTCGACGGAATTCAGTGCAGCGGAAAAGGCGGCATTGCGGTTGGCGCGAGACGCATCCCTGGTGCCGAACGCGGTCGGGCCTCTGCATTTTGCGGACTTGCGCAAACATTATTCCGACCGCCAGATTGTCGAGATGCTCGCGGCCATCAGCCTTGCCGGCTGGTATAATCGCTGGAACAACTCCATTGCGACCGTGACCGACCAGGAATCGGTCGATTGGGCAGAGTCAAACCTCAAGACAATCGGGTGGGAATTGGGCAAGCATGGCGGCGCGGCGCACGAGCAGCGCAGGAAGCATCCCCGCTCGACCGATCCCGATCGGGTCGAGTATTAATGTCAGACCGCGAAATTGGTGCGAACCGCGGATGAATTCGGTCCGCTTCGAAATGTATTGCCTGGAAAGGATGACACCATGGACCAGAGAACATTGCCGCCGCCGCGCCTGGCACCGCTGCCGCCCGAAACCACGCCGGAACTGAAAGCCCAGTTCGACGCTACCCAAAAGCGCATGGGCTTCGTGCCGAATTCCATGCTGATCATGCAGCGCGATCCATATCTGACGCGCGCCTTCACCCAGATGTCCGCGGCAATCTGGACCCCGGACAGCAAGGTCGACCTGAAGCTGAAGCGGCTGATTTCGCATGTCGCGAGCCGCTCGGCCGGCTGCCGGTATTGTATGGCGCATACGGCGGAGGGTGCCGCCAAGCTCGGCGTCGAGCAGGACAAGCTCGACCAGGTCTGGAGTTATCAGACCAGCCCGCTCTTCACGCCGGCCGAACGCGCGGCGCTCGATGTCGCCGTTGCCGCAGGCTGCGTGCCGAATGCCGTCACTGACGAGATGTTCCTGGAATTGCGCAAACACTGGAGCGACGAGCAGGTGGTGGAAATCGTCGCCGTGATCGCGATGTTCGGGTTTCTCAATCGCTGGAACGACACGTTCGCAACGCCGCTCGAAGACGCGCCACTGCATTTCGGCGAGACCCATCTCACCGCACAGGGCTGGGACGCCGGCAAGCACCTGCGCTGACATGCGTGCCACTTTGTACCATCGAGTTCTGGTAGCGACGCTCTGCGGCGTCTGGCTCGCGGCGGCGGGACCCGTGCATGCAAGCTGGCGCGCCACCATTATCCCCGCAACTGGCGTTAGCGCAGTCCAGCAGATTGGCGACGATGCATTCGTCGCCACGGGGAAAACATGGTCTCGGTTCGACCCAGGCGCACGCCGTCTGGTGCCGGGCACTCCACCTGCGCCACGCGCAGCTCCCGCGGGCGCGCTGCCGGACGCCCGCGTCGCGAGCGGCCGCGACGTCATCCGCGAGACCTGGTTGAGCGAACCGACAACACGTTACGGACATGGCGTGCTGGGCGATGCGATCGAGGCGGGAAGCCTCAGCATCCTGCGGCGGGACGGTTCGAATGCGGTGCTGCGGCTCGGCGCGGACGCCGTGTTCGAGGACATTGCGCCACGCGTTGCCCAGATTGGCGGCCGAGAGCGTATCGTACTGGTCAAGGCCTATCTCGACCGCGGCGCGGCCATTGCTGTTATCGATCCGGTGTCGGCTTCGATCATTGCGGAAAGCACGCCGATCGGGCGCGCGAATGCGTGGCGCAACCCTGCCGGGATCGCCGATTTTGACGGCGACGGCACGACCGATATCGCGGCGGTGCGTCAGCCGCATGTGGTGGGGCGCCTCGAACTCTGGTCGTTCGTCGACGGCGGGCTCAAGAAAACCGCCGAGGTGTCCGATGTCTGCAATCACGTCATTGGCTCGCGTGCGCTGGCGCTCAGCGCCACCGCCGATTTCGACGGCGATGGCAGGCCCGATCTGGCGATCCCGAGCTTTGACCGCCGCTCGCTGCGGCTGATCGCCTTTGCGCCGTCGGTCCGTGACATCGCCCGTGTGGCTCTGCCGGCCCGCGTCGTGACCGATCTGGCGATGGTCCGGCTGCAGGGCCGCCCCGCCGTGCTGGCCGGACTGGACAATGGACAGGTCGTTCTGGTCCACGATGAGCCGTGACCTGACATGTTCGTGATCGAGGCCGGATCGCGATGCGCCCAGAACGGACATGCTTCGTCAATTCGATCAATGACTTATCGTCCGGTACGGGACCGGCATTTCCATCGCCCCCGTCGCTGCCGGCTGTAACGTGTCGCCGGTTTTGAACGAAGTCCTCACAGGCGGCGTGCACCCGGCATGAACATCCGGCATCGCACCCGTCATGGGACGGCATCTTTCATCAGTGGGACAATATCATGCTGAGCAAACGTCATCTTCTGGCTGCCCTGGGTCTCTGCCTGACCCTGTCACTCGCCTCCTTCGCTTACGCGGCCGACAAGAAGCCGTTTACCGCTGCCGCATTCGAGGCCGCGCAGGCCGGTGGCAAGCCGATCCTGATCGACGTATCGGCCTCATGGTGCCCAACCTGCAAGGCGCAGGCGCCGATCCTGTCCAAGCTGATGGGTGATCCGCGCTTCAAGGGCGTGGTCGCGTTCAACGTCGATTACGACTCGCAGAAGGACGTGCTGAAGCGCTTCAACGTGCAGCGCCAGAGCACCTTGGTCGTGTTCAAGGGCAAGCAGGAAGCCGGCCGCTCGACCGGTGATACCAACCCGGCCTCGATCGAGGCTCTGCTGGCGAAGGGAATCTAGCGCGGATGACCGGCATCGGCCTCGCATTGCTGGCGGGATTGCTGTCGGTCCTCTCGCCCTGCGTGTTGCCGCTGATCCCGATCGTGATCGGAGCGGCAACCGGCGAACACCGGTTCGGGCCGGCGGCGCTGGCGGCAGGGTTGGCAGTGTCATTTGTGACAATCGGCCTGTTCGTCGCGACCATCGGCTTTTCGATCGGCCTCGACCTGGATCTGTTCCGGATGGTGGCCGCATTGCTGCTGATCGCGGTCGGCGGCGCGCTGCTGATCCCGCGTCTGCAGATGCAGCTGGCAGCGGCGGCCGGGCCGGTTGGCAGCTGGATGCAGACACAGGCAGGCGAAATTCCCGGCCGCGGCCTCGGCAAGCAATTCACGGTGGGATTGCTGCTCGGCGCCGTATGGAGCCCTTGCGTCGGCCCGACGCTGGGGGCCGCGTCGCTCCTCGCCGCCCGCGCGGAGAATCTCGGTCTCGTCGCGCTCACAATGTTCGCGTTCGGGATCGGCGCGGCGCTTCCGCTGCTCCTGATCGGGATGATGTCGCGCGAGGCGCTGGCACGCTGTCGCGGCCGGATGCTGGCAGCCGGCAATAGCGGCAAGGTGATCATGGGCGCGATTCTGGTCGCGACCGGGGTGCTAATCCTTGCCGGCCTCGACAAGCGCCTCGAGACGATTTTGGTGGACGCTTCGCCAGCCTGGCTCACCTCCATCACCACGCGATTCTAGGTCCAGCTTAGGCCGTCGGCTCTCCGGTGCTCGTCAAGAGAAGCTGATCGAGCGCCGCCTTGAGTCTCGGCGCCGCAAAGTCCATGAACGCTCGGACCTTTGGCGCGACGATCCGGGTCTGCGGATAGACGAGATGAACCGGCCATGACGGCGGCGCGCTTTCGTTGAGAATCGGGACCAATTTGTTTTCTCGGACCTTGTCGTGGACCATGTAAGAAAGAGCCATTGTAATTCCATGACCCATCTCCGCAGCCCCGATTGCGGCAAACGCGTCGTTGATTTCGAATGTGGGACTTACCACAATCCCCTTCGAGCCATGGTCCTTACTGAAACGCCATTCGCGGCTGGGCATGAGGCCCGTAAACGCAATGATTTGGTGAGATCTCAGATCCGCGGGTGCCGCGGGCGTTCCTCGCCGGGCGA
This sequence comes from Pseudorhodoplanes sp., assembly GCF_050250235.1. GTDB lineage: Bacteria > Pseudomonadota > Alphaproteobacteria > Rhizobiales > Xanthobacteraceae > Pseudorhodoplanes. Next base: position 15,802 of record NZ_JBFWPA010000011.1, on the reverse strand, counting down.
GATAGTCAGGGCTCGCAACGAGGACGCGACGCACCGAGCCGATCCGTTTCGCGATGAGATTCGAATCCGGCAAAGACCCGATCCGCACAGCGACGTCGACGCCTTCCTCAACCAGGCTTACGACCCGGTCGACGAGCAACACAGACGCCGTAACACGCGGATGCTGATCGAGAAAGCTGCAAACAACTGGAGCCAAAGCTGTCCGCCCAAATGTGACTGATGCGGTGATCGTGAGATGCCCTTGCGGCGCTGCAATTTCGCCAATCGCCTCCCGCTCGGCCGTTTCCAGATCAGTCAAGATTCGCCGTGCGTTCTCCAGGAAGTGTTGGCCTACATCCGTGATGGTGAGGCTTCTGGTGGAGCGGTTGAAAACGCGGGCACCCAGACGATCTTCCAAGGCGGAAATTGCCCTCGTGACCGCGGGAGGCGACAGACGCAGGCGTGTTCCTGCTTTAGCGAAGCTGCCTGCATCGGCCACCGCGACCAAAACTTCGAGTTCGTGAAAGCGATCCATCGCTATTCCCTCAAGCGGAATAATGAATTTCACATATCGCGTATTCTTTCAATGACCGGAAGCGGGCATGTTCCGGCGGTGCGGCGCGTAGTAGCGCCATCAACCGGACAAGGAGACCCCCATGGCTCGTGTTGCCGTTATCGATCCCCAAACCGCCACCGGCGAGGCAAAGCAAATGCTGGATGCAGTCCAGTCTGGCCTCGGCATGGTTCCCAACTTTATCCGCGCGCTCGCCAATTCCCCGGCGGCGCTGAAAGCGTTCCTCGGGATTCATGAGATCGCAAGCACTGGATATCTGGACTTGAAAACACGGGAGCGTATCGCGCTGTCCGTTGCGGAACAGAATGCCTGCCAGTACTGCGTCTCGGCGCATACGGCCATCGGCCGCAAGGTCGGTCTCGATAATCAGGAAATGCTGGCGAACCGCATGGGCCATTCGTCGGATGCGAAGGCGGAGGCCGCGCTCACCTTCGCGCGCGCGCTCGTCGAGCATACCGGTCAAGTGAGCAAGGCCGAGTTCGATGCCGTACGCGCGGCCGGTCACTCGGACGGTGAGATCATCGAGATCATCACCCATGTCGCGATGAACATTCTCACCAACTTGATCGGAAAGGCGACCCAGGTCGAGATCGATTTCCCGAAGATTGAATTTAACAAGGCTGCCTGACCCGCCCCCCCAATTTGAGTCGGAGCTTGCGGTTCACTCAGTGCTCCGCGATGAGCGGTTGTCGACCGGTCTTCGGATCGGACAATCATGGACTGGCGCGACGCCGGCGCGCCGGTCCATGAACAAACGGGCATCGGTTTCGACGCGGTTCCACTCCACTCATAACCAAGTGCGGACCTGTCCTGCGGGCCAGCGGTCCGCATGTCTACGCAGGAAAGTGTCATGATATATGGTTTTGCAGACATCGCCTTCACACCGACAGTAAAGAGTGTTCAGGAACAAATGGGCAGCCGGGCATCCTATGCTCGTTTTGAGGTTGGTCCGGAGACCAGGAACCGCCAGCTGAGCGATACGGAAAGCGGATTTATCGGAGCCCGTGACTCATTTTACATCGCAACAGTCAGCGAAACTGGCTGGCCCTACGTCCAGCACCGCGGCGGCCCGACCGGCTTCGTCCGCATTCTCAGCGAGACAACGATCGGATTCGCAGACTTCAGTGGTAACCGGCAATATGTCAGCGTCGGGAATCTCATGACCGACGACCGGGTGTCGCTATTCTTCATGGACTACGCAACAAAGAAGCGGCTGAAGCTCTTTGGCCGTGCAAAGGTCGTTGGTCTCGATAGTCACGCGACCCTCTCCCAGCTGGAAATGCCAGATTATCGAGCCCGCATTGAACGTGGCTTCCTGATCGAAATTGAAGCTTTCGATTGGAATTGTCCGCAGCATATCGCGCAGCGCCTCACGCATGATGAGGTGAGCACAGTGACTGCGCCGCTCACTTCGCGGATCGCCGAACTCGAGGCCGAACTGGCTCGGCGCAGCAGCCCGCTCGGTTAGGCGACCACTGGTAGCGCATTGCCGCAAGAAGCGTCTCCGCGAACAGCTAACTTCAAGTAGCGTGCTTACCCGGACTCCAATGCGCCCTTCCGAGAACTCGATTCGCATCTCCGATCGCCTCGGGTTCAAGCGGTGTCGCCAAGGAGTCGTTGAACCGGTTCAGAAATCCGAATACGGCGATGACGCCAGTCAATTCCACGATCTGTTCTTCGCTCCAATGTGACTTCAGGCGATCAAACAACTCGTCCGACACCGCGTTCGGCACGGTTCCGGCGGCGCGCGCGTATTCGAGCGCCACCCTCTCCTTTTCGGAATAGAGCGGGCTATTCTCATACTCCCAGATCGCGGCAAGCTTGGCTTCGCTGACATTGAGATGCAGGGCGCCGCTCACCTGATGCGCAACGCAATACTGGCAGCCCGCCGCGTGACTTGCCATATAGGCGACCAGCCGCTTGAAGCCGGCATCGACGGTGCTGTCCGGCGCCCACGCGGCACCGATCAGTTGGCCAAGTGCAAAAACCATCTGTGGCCGCCGCTGCATTATCAGCACGCTATTTGGCACAAAGCCGAGGATTTTTTTATAGCCCTCGAATGCAGCTTGAAGCTCGGGCGTAACAGCGCTGTCGATCGGCGCAATGCGTGCCATCCCATTCTCCTATTCGATTAAAACGAAAGCGCACCATCAGGACCGCCAGGCAGCGGCTCAACCGCGGCGAGCATGCGGCAACCCCTTTCGAGGCGCGGGCCACGCATCCATTGCGAATTTTACCGTCTCGCGCAGCATCGCAGTGTCGCCAAATACTTTGTGCACGACGCCCATGCCCTTCGCCACACTGAGATAAAATCGCGCCAGCGCCCGCGTGTCCGCTTTCGGGTCAAGAATTCTTTGCCCCTTCGCCCGCTCAAGAACTGCATACAGCGCGCGTTCGATGGCGCTGGTACTCTCTGCAACAATTCGCTCTACGGCATCGGGGACGCTTGGACATTCCAGCGACGTGTTGGTGTAAAGACAACCTCGCGGCCGCTTTGGGTCACTCATTTGATCGACCAGCACGTTGAGAAACCCGCCAATTGCCTGATAAGGGTCCTCATTCGCTAGGCACTTGATGCGATCCTGCCCCACCGTTTCCTGATAGCGCTTGAGCGCTGCGACAAACAATCCTTCCTTGTCACCGAAGGCGTTGTACAGGCTGCCGCGCCTCAGTTTCGTTGCTTTCTCGAGGTCGTCGATTGAGGTGGCCCCGAACCCGATGCGCCAGAACACGACCATGGCGCGCTCCACAATCAATTCCTCGTTGAACTGCTTGATGCCAACCATCCAAGAAATCGTCCTGGTTTGAAAAGCCTTAAAGCCTAAACTTCCCCGATCACACGATTATGTAATTATGTTAGGCCGGATTGCCCGTACAATCAATCCTATTATTATTATCATTTTTGACTATATCTACCAATATATCGGTATTCGATTCGACAAGCACACTTTTCTTCCAGGACTCAGAGTTCATCGGCGCATGTCATCCGATCAGCAGGTCGTCGCGCGACCGTCGAATCAGTTTTCGCATGCCGATTCGACCTATATCGAAATTCGAACGAGCGTTTCGTGATGCTTCCTCCAATCAGCCGCTCGCCCGACGGCATCTGACGGTGCTGGTGGACACGAGGTTTACGAGCGAAGCAGCCGGCCGGTTCGTGGAACCTAGCGCGTTCTATGGCAACGGCGAGCTCCGCGTCGGCCTAGTGCTGCCATCGCCACATCTAATCCAGCCTAACTAGCCGCGGTCGGCCCGAGCACCTGCAACGGTCGTCAGCTCGATCAAAGTGGCGAATTTTGAAAGATGCCCGAAGGACCGCGGGGAATAGCCCCTCAAATTAATCTTTGACTATCCATACCAAGATGCGTCAGAGTAGTAGATAGGGACTTTTTGAAATGCCGCAATTGCCCCCCAAACGACATGGGGTAGCGGCAGGAGGCAGCGCCGTGACCAAGCATGACTTCAAGCTTCATACTCCCGATACAGCCCCCGATGCGGCGCGGGACTCTCTAACGCAGGTCAAGCAGCGCTACGGCCGCGTACCGAACTTCTTCGCTGTTGCAGCCGAGTCCCCTGCCGCAATCCTGGCTTACCTGTCGCTAGGCAAGATTTTTGGCGAAAGCGGCTTGAGCCCCGTTGAGCAACAGATCGTAATTCTAACCGCAAGCGTGCAAAACAAGTGCGACTACTGCGTCACCGCCCATAGCCGAGGCGCGAAGATGGCCGGCGTGCCGGATGAGATGATCCAAGCACTCCAGGACGGAACGCCGCTCAAGGACGACAAGCTCGATGCGCTACGCCGGCTTACCGCTCAGATCGTTGACCGGCGGGGCTGGGCTTCGGACGACGAAATTCAGAGTTTTTTCAACAAGGGCTACTCGCGATCGCAGCTGCTGGATGTGATTGTCGGCGTCTCGATGAAGACGCTCAGCAATTACATCAATCATGTTTCGGATGTGCCGCCCGAATAGCAAGGCCGCGCCTGCAGGCGAGCGTGGCCAAATCAAAACACAATAACGCAGGCCGATAGTGCCGAGGGAGGAAACATGAGGGACGTTCGCTGGAGCCGCCGTTCGTTGATGACCTTCGCGCTTGCCGCGCCGATCGCAAGCGGTCTGCTACGGAAGGCAGGCGCCGCCGAGCCGATCAAGATCGGATTCAGCATGGGGCTGACAGGGGCCTATGCAGGCAACGGCAAGGCGGCGCTGCTGGCAACCCAGATGTGGGCGGAGGACCAAAACGCGAAGGGCGGCTTGCTTGGTCGCCCAATCCAATTGATCTTCTACGACGATCAGAGCACACCATCGCTTGTTCCCGGCATCTACACGAAACTCTTCGACATCGACAAGGTCGATCTCGTCATCTCCGGCTACGGCACCAACATCATCGGCCCAGCGATGCCGCTGATCATGGGGCGCAACATGGTCTTTATGTCGTTGGCAGGAATCGAGGTGAACAAGACTTTCAACTACAATAACTATTTCCAGATATTTCCCTTTGGTCCCAACGCCAGCGTGACCTTTGCGCAAGGGTTCTTCGAAGTCGCAGCAGGCATGGATCCAAAGCCGCGCTCAGTCGCTATTTCGGCTGCGGATTCGGAGTTTACGCAAACAGCTGCGCACGGCGCGAGACACTGGGCCAAGAAATTCGGTCTGAAGAACGTTTACGATCAGAGCTTCCCTCCCAATCAGGTTGACTTCTCTCCCATCTTGCGCGCCATCCAGGCCACGAAGCCGGACATCGTTTACGTCTCATGTTTCCCACCAAACACGGTCGGCATCGTACGTGGAGTCCGTGAAATCGGCTTCAAGCCGATGCTTATCGGTGGCGGCATGGTGGGCCCTCAATACGCATCAGTGAAGCAGCAGCTCGGCCCGCTTCTCAACGGCTTTGTCAATTTTGAGACTTTCGTGCCCGAGCCAACCACTGAGTTTCCTGGCGTAAAGGACTTTCTTGCCCGGTACAAACCGAAAGCCATCGCTGCCGGGGTCGACGCGCTCGGGTACTATTTGCCGCCGTTTTCTTACGCAGGCATGCAAATCCTGACCAGCGCAATCACTGCAACCGGGGGGCTCGATCAGCGAAAAATCGGCGAATACATTCGAAAAACCCCTCACCAAACAATCGTCGGCGAAGTTCGTTTTGGCTCCGATGGCGAATGGCTCCACTCACGAGTCATGCAGGCGCAATACCAAAACATCACCGGAAACGACCTGCCGCAATTCGAAAAGGCCGGCACTCAAGTCATCCTTTATCCGGCCGAATTCAAATCGGGAACCCTGCAATTTCCTCTCCCGCAGCCGTGACGAAACGCGGAATGAGTCCTCATCGGAGCAATTTGCATGAGTAACCAAAGCGTGCCTGCCGCCAACATAATCGCGCTCTCCAAAAACAAGGGCTTCCTCGCGAAGCAGCTCTACGTGGTGTTTACGACTCCCGTGGCGGGCATGGGGCCGGTCATGCAGAACATTGAGGCACATCTCGCGTTCCAGGAGTCGCTGCAGCAGCGCGGGATCATGTTCGCCGCTGGACCGCACTGGAGCGAGGACGAGACGTCGTGGGACGGTGATGGCATGGTCGTTATCCGGGCGGGATCGCTTGCAGAGGCTCGCACCATCGCTGCCGCCGATCCTATGCATGCCAATGGGGCGCGCAAATTTATCGTGCGTCCGTGGCTGATCAACGAAGGCGCAATCACCATCAAGCTTTCGTACGCTGGCAAGACATTCGAGCTTCTGTGATTCGGCGCGCCCTGCCGAATTCCGCTTGGGCAGTTGGTGTGCGAGAGCGGAATGGTGAATCGACTTCCGGACATCCAGCTCGGTTTTTAAGAGGCACGACAACCAGCGCCCGTAGAAAATCACTGATTTTCTTAACTGCAAGGAATGAAACCACATGGCTACCGTAAAGGAAAAGACCACTGTGACTCAACGCCTTCATGCGGACTGCCCCACACATTCGCGGACCGAGGTGATCGTCCGCGATGTCAGGACCGTCATCGATGAGCCAAAGGAACGCGACGGGACTAACATGGGGCCAACGCCAACCGAAACGCTGGTTGCTGCCCTTGTAGCGTGCACGAATGTGATCGGCCACAAATGCGCTCACAAGCATGGTGTCGAGTTCGAAAAGATGTTCATCGACGCAGAAACCATTTTTGACCGTCGTGGAACCCAGTTGCTGGAGGAGATTGAAGTTCCCTTCCCCAAAATCCGCCTGGTCATCAATGTGACCACGAACGCGGGCGAAGATAGCATCGAGAAGGTGAAGACGGATCTGCATCGCTTTTGTCCGGTCGCGAAGGTCATACGTAACTCAGGAACCCAGATCGAAGAAATTTGGAATGTTACTCGCGGATGAGTTCGGCGCAGCCGTCGAAAGGGACATCATGGCGCCCCTCCTGAGATCGCTTCCCAAAGCGCGACATTTGCTGGACTTGCGCAAGTTGATTTCGACCTGCTGCAGAAAACCTGCTGCCATCGCTCCCTGCGTGGCCGCTTCCGCTGATGGCTATCCATAGCTGACTGATGGCTAAAGAAGCCGAAGGGAGTAAAACATGCATATGACCCGCGCGTCGTGCGCCGCCATTATAGTCTTACTTGCAAGCACCGCGGCCTCGCTATCGCAGTCATGGCCATCTCGACCGATTTCTGTCGTCAGCGTGTTCAGCGCGGGCAACGCGACGGACACCGTCGCACGCATTGTACTCGATCAAGTGTCCAAAGACATCGGTCAGCCATTTGTCATTGAAAACCGTCCGGGCGGCGGAGGTACGGTTGGGGTAGCAGCGGTAGCAAAAGCCGAACCCGATGGCTACACAATGCTTCTACATGCTTCGACCTTCAGCTCACAAGTCGTCATGCATAAGAATTTGTCGTACGATTCCCTCAACGACTTCACGCCGATCGTCCCGTTCGGCATCCAGCCGCTTGTTCTTGTTGTCGGTACATCGAAAGGATTCAGAACAGCTGGCGACCTTATCGCCGCCGCCAAAGCCGCACCCGGCTCGCTGAATTTCGCTTCTGCCGGGGTAGGAGCGACATCTCATCTGGCGGGACTGCGCTTCATCCGCGCTGCAAAAATTGACGTGCAGCATATTCCGTTCCGCGGGCCAAGCGAGGCATTTACCGAGGTGATGGCTGGACGCATCGATTTCTTCTTTCTGCCGCTTGCTCCGGCAATTGGTCTGGTAAAAGAGGGAAAGATCGTTGCGCTGGCAGTGAGTTCTACGAAGCGAGCTCCGACTTTGCCGGACATCCCGACCGTTGTGGAAATCGGCTATCCGGGCGCCGCCTACCAGTTCTGGGCCGGGCTGTTTGCACCGGCCAAGACCTCGCGCGCCATTATCGACAAACTCCACGCCGCGACTATGCGCGCACTGACTCTTCCGGCGGTGAACTCCCGGTTGTCTCAGATGGGCGTGGAGCCCTTGACAATGAGCGTGGAGCAATTTGGAGAGTTCTTCCGCGAAGATATGACCGCCACCGTCAGGCTCGCCAAGGAAGCCGGCATCGGACCGGCAAACTGACGTCACCGCGCGATCGAAGTTACCTTATGCGCCACGCATCTGCCCTATTCCGCAGCGCGTTGTCCACGTGCTCGCGCCGCGAGACCGAGCTGTCGGTACCGAAACCCAATCTCGCACATATAGCTAACGAAAGTCCGCGAAGATGCGTTCGATGTCAGGCACGCATACAATCTCGTTCATTCGGTCCCGATTATAGAGCAATCCGTGCTCGCGATCCCCTGAGGCGCGTCTTCCAAACCGGCTCTCGGCCGCCGAGCCAACTGACTGGGGCTCGGCCCTCCGGCATCGATCGCTGATGCAATACGATCCTTCGCGTCAAGCGGCAGCGCCGCGCATTCCCGGTTATTTGACGCGCTGAATATCCAGAATATCCAGTACGGGGCAGTCAGGTGCCGTCGTGCCGGTACATCGGACCACCGTTTTCGCCAGCAAGCGTTCCAGCTTGCGGAGATCGCTGATCTTAGCGCGGATATCGTCGAGATGAAGGGCAGCAATCTCGCGTACTTCCCGGCATGATGCCTTTTCGGGGCCGCCGAGCCTCAGCAGCGCGCGCACCTCATTGAGCGAAAATCCCAGTTGGCGCGACCGCCTCACGAACGCAAGGATGCGAGTTTCCGTCGGCCCGTAGACGCGCCGGCCGTTGTCGGCTCGCGCCGGCACGGGCAGCACCCCAATCTTTTCATAGTATCGGATGGTCTCAATATTGACGCCGGTCAGTTCCGACAGCCTACCGATTGTCAATACCTCCGCTCGCGCAGCCGTGATCGAAGTCATGAAAATATCCTTGAACCTGTAGTAACTACAGGATGTAGCCTCCTCCCATGATGATCAAGGAAAAAAATGTCCCAGTGGATTCAGATCGCAGCCCGGCGCTGTTGGCGGTGGGCGGCGTTCTTGGGGCGCTTGCGGCGTCATCGTGCTGCATTCTACCGCTGGTCCTGTTCAGCCTCGGCGTCAGCGGCGCATGGATCGGCAACCTGACGCAGCTCGCGCCCTATCAACCGTATTTTATCGCGGCAACGCTGGCACTGTTGGGCACGGGCTACTGGTTCGTGCATCGCGCATCCAAGCGTGCCTGTGCCGAGGGCACGGCGTGTGCCCGCCCTTTGCCGCATACCTTGACCAAAGCCTCGCTCGTCTTGGCGACCGTGCTCGTCGTCTTGGCGCTCGGCTTCAACGTCTTCGCCCCGCTGTTTCTCACCTCGTGAATGGAGCCCCGCCATGAAGAAACTCCTTCTAGCTGCTTTCTGCCTGCTCGCGTCATCCCCGGGCTTCGCCGCCGAGAGAACAGTCACACTCGCGGTCAAGAACATGTATTGCGCAGCCTGTCCTCACACGGTGAAGGCCAGCCTCGAAGCGGTGCCGGGTGTCGCCGTGGTCGCCGTGTCCTACAAGGACAAGACGGCCACCGTGACCTATGACGACGGAAAGACCGGCATAGGAGCGCTGACCACCGCTACCACCAACGCGGGATATCCGTCCGCACCGAAGAGCTAGGCGTTTGATGGAAGTCAATCGCGCCCTTATTGCGACAGGCACCGCAGGAGCGGTTCTTGCCACCGTCTTCCGCGCAACTCCGCTGCTCGCGAACACGCTCGGCGCGCTTGGACTCGCGGCGTGTGGATTCCGAAGGCTGATTACGTTGTGCTTCCGGCACTGCTGGTCTGTCTTGGCCTCCTCGGCGCCGGATTCTATCGTCGCTGGATGACGATTCAGCCCTATCGCGATCCTCGGCAGGACAAACGACATGAGTGACTATTGCGTTCCGAAATCCGGAAACAAAAGCTTTGATCTTGCCGTCATCGGGGCTGGATCGGCGGGATTCTCGGCCGCGATCACGGCGGCGGAGCAAGGCGCGCAGGTCGCGCTGATCGGCCACGGCACCATCGGCGGCACCTGCGTCAACATCGGCTGTGTGCCATCTAAGACGCTGATTCGCGCCGCCGAAACCTTGCACCAGGCTGGGGTGGCGCACCGTTTCGCAGGCATTCGCGCCAAGGCGAACGCGGAAGACTGGGCCGCGACCATTCGCCAAAAGGACGAGCTTGTGGCAGGCCTGCGCCAGTCGAAATACGCGGACCTGTTGCCCGCCTATAACACCATCTCCTACGTCGAAGGACAGGCGCGCATTGCCGATGGGGGTGTCGCCGTCAACGGCGATCTCATCAGAGCGGAACGTCTCATCATCACGACGGGCGCGCGTCCGTCCGCGCCCTCGATCCCCGGCATTGAGGATGTGGACCATCTGACCAGCACTTCCGCGCTTGCGCTAGAAGCGCTACCGAAATCACTGCTCGTCATCGGCGGCGGCTATATAGGCGCGGAACTCGCGCAGATGTTCGCCCGCATGGGCGTGAGCGTCACCATCGTCTACCGTAGCACGCTCTTGCCCGCCGCCGAGCCTGAAATTGCCGAAGCTCTGTCTGGGTATTTCCGCGACGAAGGCATCCGGCTGGCATGCGGCGTTGCCTACCAGCGCGTCGAACGGACGAATACCGGGATCTGCCTCATCGTGAAAAAGGACGGTCGCGAGCAGGCGCTGGCCGCCGAGCGGCTTTTGGTCGCGACGGGCCGCACGCCCAATGTCGAGGAGCTGGGCCTTTGGGAAACCGGCATTGCGCAGGCTCCGAACGGCGGCATCAAGGTTGATGACAGGATGCTGACCACGCGCGCCGGCACCTATGCCGCAGGCGACGTGATCGGCCGCGACCAGTTCGTTTACATGGCGGCTTATGGCGCGAAACTCGCCGCGAAGAATGCCCTTAACGGCAATGGCCTGCGCTATGACAACGCCGCCATGCCTACGGTCGTGTTCACCGATCCACAGGTGGCGAGCGTTGGTTTGACCGAGGCCGCGGCACATTCGGCGGGACATGACGTGCGGGTGTCGGTGCTGCCGCTCCACGCCGTGCCGCGTGCGCTGGCGGCGCGGGATACGCGGGGTCTCATTAAGCTGGTCGCCGATCAGAGGACGCGGAAGTTGCTCGGCGCGCACATTCTTGCGCCGGAAGGCAGCGACAGCATCCAAACCGCCACGTTCGCGATCCGCCAGGGGCTTACGATCGACGATCTCTCTGAGACTATCTTTCCTTACCTGACGACCGTCGAAGGGCTAAAGCTTGCGGCGCTGGCGTTCGAGAAAGACATATCCAGGCTCTCGTGCTGCGCTGGATAGAAGCCCTGAGCGTCACTTAAATCCGTCTGCGGATTGACAACAAGCATACTGACGAACCTGTTTGCGTGGTGGCTTCATCACGTCGCCATCGTTGCAGGCTGTTTGCCGTCGCGCCGGTTTGAACCTCAATCTGGAACATTGTGCTCGCGTAAATGGGAACGGATCATGCGGGCGCGCCGAGGTGTCCAGATATGCACGGAATGGCGCTCGTAAAGTCTGCACCCCGTCCAATCGCGAGGGACGATCGGCCTACCCATCCGCCGGCGGCGCAACCACGATCTCACATTGAAGCAGTTCGTTCTTGCTGTGAGCCCCCCGCTCGCTCTGACTGTTGCCCTTGAAGTTAAAAGCCGTCCGGAAGAAAATCGCACTTCTTCTGTATTTTTTCGCATCGCTACGATGACAGCCTGACTCTTGTTGCACGGCTCGCATTCCTGCTTCTTCTATTCGTCCCCAATGTCCGGCCGGACTCGGCAGGCCGGCGCATCACCGGGGGCCAACATGGGGAACGCAACTCCGAAGGCAGAAGCGGTCTCGCGCGGCGCTCGCATGCTGCGCACTGCGCTCGGGCCGGACATCTCCGCATTTCTGGAAGACCCGGCCGTTGTCGAGGTGATGCTGAATCCCGACGGGCGACTTTGGATCGACAGGCTATTCGAAGGCCTTTCCGAGACCGGCGCGACGCTCATGCCCGCGGATGGAGAACGCATCATCCGGCTGGTGGCACATCACGTGGGCGCCGAAGTTCATTCTGGCGCACCCCGCGTCTCTGCCGAATTGCCCGGAACGGGTGAGCGGTTTGAAGGGCTTCTGCCGCCCGTCGTGTCCGCGGCGGCGTTCTCGATCCGCAAGCCCGCCGTGGCCGTCTTCACGCTTGACGACTATGCGGCTAACGGAATCATGACCGGGGCGCAGGCAAAAGTGCTGCGCACGGCCGTCGCCGAGCGTCGCAACATCCTGGTCGCCGGCGGCACCTCGACCGGAAAGACCACGCTCACCAATGCGCTGCTCGCGGAAGTCGCCAAATCAGACGATCGGGTGGTGCTGATCGAGGATACGCGAGAACTGCAATGCCAAGCCCGCAATCTCGTGGCGTTGCGCACGAAAGACGGCGTTGCGACGCTCTCTGATCTCGTGCGCTCGTCGCTCCGGTTGCGTCCTGACCGCATCCCGATTGGCGAGGTCCGCGGTGCTGAAGCGCTCGATCTCCTGAAGGCCTGGGGGACAGGCCATCCCGGCGGCATCGGCACCATTCATGCCGGCACTGCGCTCGGCGCGTTGCGTCGTCTCGAGCAGCTCATCCAGGAAGCCGTCATCACCGTGCCGCGCGCCCTGATCGCGGAGACGATCGGCATCATCGCCGTCCTAGGCGGAAGAGGAGTGCAGCGCCGCCTCACCGAACTTTCGTGCGTCGCCGGCCTCGATCGCGCGACAGGAGACTATCTCGTCCTTCCGGCCGAACCGCGCGATGATTCCACAATCATTGGAGAGCATCAATGACCGCGCTTGCACTGTGCCTGCGCATGCGGGCCGCCACTCTCATCGCCGCCATCGCGGTCGCTTTGCTTTCGGTATCGGCCGCGCATGCCGCCGGATCTTCGATGCCGTGGGAAGCACCGCTACAGCGAATCCTGGAATCGATCGAAGGACCGGTCGCCAAAATCATCGCCGTGATCATCATCATCGTTACCGGTCTGACGCTGGCTTTCGGCGATACCGCAGGCGGCTTCCGGCGCCTGGTCCAGATCGTGTTTGGATTGTCGATCGCGTTCGCCGCTAGCTCGTTCTTCCTCAGCTTCTTCTCGTTCGGCGGCGGGGCGCTACTCTGATGCAGACGGGCGACTCTTTCGCGGGCTTCCACGCGCCGGTCCATCGCGCGCTGACCGACCCGATCCTGCTCGGCGGGGTGCCGCGCGCGGTCGCTATCGCCAACGGTACGCTCGCGGCCGCCGTTAGCCTCGGCCTGCGACTCTGGCTCGTCGGAATCCTTCTTTGGGCGGTAGGCCATTTCGGGGCAGTCTGGGCAACGCGGCGCGACACCCAGTTCGTCGACGTGGTGCGCCGGCATCTGCGCTACCCCACATATCTCCGGGCGTGAGGTTCAGCCGATGATGAACCTCGCCGAATATCGCAACCGCACTGCAAGCCTTGCCGACTATCTGCCATGGGCCGCGCTGGTCGCGCCGGGCGTTGTTCTGAACAAGGACGGATCGTTCCAGCGGACAGCACGCTTCCGCGGCCCCGACCTCGACAGCGCAACGCCGGCTGAATTGATCGGCACGACCGCGCGCCTGAACAGCGTTTTGCGCAGGCTCGGATCCGGATGGGCGATGTTCGTCGAGGCGCAGCGCAGCCCTGCGACCGCCTATCCGGATAGCATCTTTCCGGAAGCAGCGTCCGCCCTGGTCGATCTCGAACGGCGCGAGCAATTCGAAGCCGCCGGCGTCCATTTCGAAAGCCGTTACTGCCTCACGTTCCTCTGGATGCCGCCCGCCGAGGACGCCTCGCGCGCGGAGAGCTGGCTCTATGAGGGCCGCGAGCAGAGGGGCGTCGATGCCCATGAGTTGCTCCGCGGTTTCATGGACCGCACCGATCGCGTGCTGCAGCTATTCGAGGGCTTCGTGCCCGAGGTTGAATGGCTCGACGATATCGAGACTCTGACCTATCTCCATTCCACCGTCTCGACGAAGCATCAGCGCGTCCGCGTCCCCGAGACGCCGATGCACCTCGATGCTTTGTTAACGGATCAGCCACTTGTCGGGGGTCTTGAGCCGCGCCTGGGCAAAGCGCACCTTCGCATCCTCACAGTCATCGGATTCCCGACGACGACACATCCCGGCATCCTCGACGAGCTAAACCGGCTCGCTTTCGGATATCGCTGGTCGACGCGGGCGATCCTGCTCGACAAGACGCAAGCCGTCCGGCTGCTGACCAAAATCCGGCGGCAGTGGTTCGCCAAGCGCAAGAGCATCGCCGCGATCCTCAAGGAGGTCATGACCAACGAGGCGTCCGTTCTGGTTGATAGCGACGCCGCGAACAAGGCCGCCGATGCCGACATGGCGTTGCAGGAGCTCGGTGCCGACGACGTCGGCCAGGCCTATGTCACCGCGGCCGTGACGGTGTGGGATGAAGATCCGAACATCGCAACAGAGAAGCTGCGGCTGGTCGAGAAGATCATCCAGGGACGCGACTTCACCTGCATCGCCGAAGGGCTCAACGCGATCGAGGCCTGGCTCGGCTCCTTGCCCGGCCACGTCTACGCCAATGTGCGCCAGCCGCCGGTCTCGACGCTGAACCTCGCGCACATGATCCCACTCTCGGCCGTCTGGGCCGGGCCCGAACTGGATGAGCACTTCGCCGGGCCCCCGCTCTTCTTCGGCCGGACCGAGGGCTCAACACCGTTCCGCTTCTCGCTTCACGTCGGCGATGTCGGGCATACGCTGGTGGTGGGCCCGACCGGCGCTGGCAAGTCCGTGTTGCTCGCGATCATGGCGTTGCAATTCCGGCGCTATCAGCGCTCGCAAGTCTTCGCCTTCGACTTCGGCGGATCGATCCGCGCCGCGGCGCTCGCCATGCGCGGCGACTGGCATGATCTCGGCGGCGGGCTATCGGACGGCGCCGAAACGTCCGTTTCGCTGCAGCCGCTGGCCGGTATCCAGCACATGCCCGAACGGGCATGGGCCGCGGACTGGGTCGTCGACATCCTGACGCGCGAGCAGGTCGCGCTGACGCCGGAGCTGAAAGAGCATCTCTGGGCCGCGCTCACCTCGCTCGCCAGCGCCCCGGTCGGCGAGCGGACGCTGACGGGCCTTGCGGTGTTGTTGCAGTCCGCAAAGCTCAAGCAGGCATTGCGGCCGTACTGCATCGGGGGTGCCTACGGCCGCCTACTCGATGCCGAGCAGGAGAGGCTGGGCGAGTCCTCGGTGCAAGCGTTCGAGACTGAAGGACTTATCGGCACTGGAGCCGCCGGCGCCGTGCTCGCCTATCTGTTCCATCGCATCGAAGGCCGTCTCGACGGTCGCCCGACACTCCTCATCATCGACGAAGGCTGGCTCGCGCTCGCCGACGGCGGCTTCGCGGCGCAATTGCGCGAATGGCTCAAAACCTTGCGCAAAAAGAATGCCTCCGTCGTGTTTGCCACGCAGTCGCTGTCCGATATCGACGGCAGCACGATCGCGCCTGCGATCGTCGAAAGCTGCCCGACGCGCATCTTTCTTCCGAACGAACGCGCGATCGAGCCGCAGATCAACGCGATCTACCGGCGGTTTGGGTTAAATGACAGGCAGATCGAGATCGTCGCCCGCGCAACGCCCAAGCGCGACTATTACTGCCAGTCTCGCCGCGGCAACCGGTTGTTTGAGCTGGGACTCGGTCCGATCGCACTCTCCCTCTGTGCGGCTTCATCGAAGGCTGATCATGCCATCATCGATCGTGTTCTCTCAGAACATGGCGAAGAAGGCTTCTTGCCTGCCTGGCTCGCGGAGCACGGACTGCTCTGGGCGGCGGATCTCATTCCTGACCTACCCAACCTGGAGGCACCATGAGC
>NZ_JBFWPA010000010.1:0-105182 GCF_050250235.1 Pseudorhodoplanes sp. | reverse complement strand
GAGCTTGATGCCCATCAGCCGCTGCTCGGGATCGAAATAGCTCGGCCATTGCCAGGCCGCGCTCGCGAGATGAATGGCGTTGCTCTGGGCCGACACGCCAAGCTGCTCGGAGCCGCGCCAGGCGAGCGGACGCACATAGGAATCCGGCATGCCGTTCCTGTCGATCACGAGTTGCTTGGCCGCGTCGATCTCGGCGACCGTGTACGGAATCTCGAAATCCAGAATATTGGCCGACTTCTTCAGCCGCTCCGAATGCTCGGTCGTCTTGAATATCTGGCCGCCGTAAGCGCGCTCGCCCTCGAACACGCAGCTTGCATAATGCAGGCCGTGCGTAAGGACGTGGATCTTCGCCTCGGGGCCGGGGACGAGATTGCCGTCGAACCAGATCATCCCGGGCAATTGATCGAAGGGCACGGACATCGGCTTCCTCCTTGGCGAAGCGCGGCGCGGGGAATCATCGGACCTGCTTGCATCGGGCTTTTTTGCCTGACACGTCCATTCCCATTATTGTCCGACCCATCCGGCGCGCACAGCGCGTTGGAACCGTGCGCGGCCGATCGGGCAGGATATTTCGTAACAGTCGCTCTTTCGGTAACAATCTTCCGTAAATATGTCAATAGTGCTGACCTAATAACATCGATCCCGCTCATGCCCGTGACCTCACTTCGCGACCGCCTCGGCACGCCCGACCCCGACACGGCAAGGTCCGATGGCGAGCCGGTCTGGGACCTGATCGAGCTTCTGTTCTTCGCCTATCGCGATTTCGTGGGCGATGCCGACGACGCGCTTGCCAAATTCGGCTTCGGTCGCGCCCATCACCGTGTCCTGCATTTCGTCACCCGGCATCCGGGCATCAAGGTCGCGGACCTGCTCGATATTCTCAACATCACCAAACAGTCGCTCGGCCGCGTGCTGAAGCAACTCGTGGATCAGGGCTATGTGCTGCAAAAGGAAGGAGAAAGCGACCGGAGGCAGCGCCTTCTTTATGCCACTCCGAAAGGCGAAGCGCTGGCGATGAAACTCGCCGGCCTGCAGACCGAACGGATCGCGCGCGCACTCGCGGATATCGGCCCGGGCGCCCATGAAGAGGCGCGCAGCTTCCTGATCGCGATGATCGACAATCGCGAGCGCGATCATGTTCTGCAACTCATCACGCGCGCCGATCGCCTGCGGCAGGGCAAAACTTGAGGTCGGATCGATGCAGGTCTTGAGCACGGCTCCCCTTGGTCCGGCCGATGACGCTCCGCATCTGCTGATCGTCGACGACGACCGGCGCATCCGCGACCTGCTGTCGCGATTTCTGGCCGCCGAGGGCTATCGCGTCACCACCGCCGACAACGCAGCCGAGGCGCGCGCCAAGCTCAACGGCCTTCATTTCGACCTGCTCATCCTCGACGTGATGATGCCCGGCGAGAGCGGATTCGACCTCGCCAAGTCGCTGCGATCGACCTCCAGCGTTCCGATCCTCATGCTCACCGCCCGCGACGAGAGCGCGATGCGGATCGAGGGGCTGCAGATCGGCGCCGACGACTATGTCGCGAAACCTTTCGAACCGAGAGAACTCTCGCTGCGCATCGGCAACATCCTGAAGCGCGCGCAGCCCGCCGCGCTCGCGCCGGTTGAATCCGTGCGCTTCGGCGAGTTCATGTTTCACATCGCACGCGGCGAATTGAGGCGTGGCGAGGACATCGTCCGTCTCACCGACCGCGAACGCGACATGCTAAGGGTGCTGGCGGCAACGCCGGGAGAGACGGTGCCGCGGCTTTCGCTTGCCGGCAGCGATCCGGCCGCGAACGAACGCGCCGTCGACGTGCAGGTGAACCGGTTGCGCCGCAAGATCGAGCGCGACCCCGCCAATCCGCTATTCGTGCAGACCGTACGCGGTATCGGGTATCGGCTCGTGGTTTCGCCGTAGAGAACGCTGGCATGCAACGCACCGGGCATGTCGCAACCACATCCGCTCGTCCCCGCGAAAGCGGGGACCCAGAGTCAAGAAGACTGGATTCCCGCTTTCGCGGGAATGAGCGGGTACCGGAGAGACTGCCATGACCAGTCTCGATGTCGGCCTGCAGACCATCCGATCCGCCGCCTATCGGGTGAATTTGGCATGGGACCGGCTGGGCAAGACCTTCAAGCGCTTCATGCCAACCGGGCTCTATGCCCGTGCACTGCTCATCATCATCGCGCCGATGGTAATCCTGCAATCGGTCGTCGCCTTCGTGTTCATGGAGCGGCACTGGAATTCGGTGACGCAGAAGCTGTCATCGGCGGTGGTTTCCGACATTGCCGCCCTGATCGACGTCTATCGCGGCTATCCGCAGGACGCGCAGAATGTGCAGATCCGGCGGATCGCGCAGGAGCGGCTCGGGCTGGTCGTGGATTTCCTGCCGGCGACCGAAATGCCGCCGCCCGGACCGAAGCCGTTCTTCTCGCTGCTCGACCAGGCGCTGTCGGTGGAGTTGCGCAAGATCAAGCGCCCGTTCTGGATCGACACCGTCGGGAAATCCGCGCTCGTCGAGATTCGCATCCAGCTCGACAATGCGGTGATGCGCATCCTGGCGCCGCGCAGCGCCGCCTATGCCTCGAATTCCGAAATCTTCCTGTTGTGGATGGTCGGCACCTCGCTGGTCTTGCTCACCGTCGCCATCATCTTCCTGCGCAATCAGATACGGCCGATCCTGCGGCTGGCCGACGCGGCGGAGGCCTTCGGCAAGGGCCGCGACATTCCGAATTTCCGCCCGCGCGGCGCGCGCGAGGTGCGGCGTGCAGCGGTCGCCTTCATCGAGATGAAGCTGCGCGTCGAACGCGCGATCGAGCAGCGCACCACCATGCTCGCGGGCGTCTCGCACGACCTGCGCACCATTCTCACCCGCTTCAAGCTGGAACTGGCGATGCTCGGCAAGGGGCCGGAAATCGACGCCCTGAAGAAGGACGTCGACGAGATGCAGCGCATGCTGGAGGCGTACCTCGCTTTCGCGCGCGGCGACATGGGGGAGCAGGCATCCCCGACCGACATGGCGTCGTTTCTTCAGGAACTCAAGGACGACGCCGTGCGTACCGGCCACAAGGCGAGCGTCGAGTTTAGCGGTCAGCCGATCGTCACGGTCAAGACCGCGGCCTTCAAGCGCTGTCTCGGCAATCTCGTGACCAACGCCGCGCGCTATGCCCATACGATCGCCATCACCGGACATCGCGATCATCGCTGGCTCACCATCACCATCGACGACGACGGTCCGGGGATTCCGGCCGCGCAGCGCGAGGAAGTTTTCAAACCGTTCCTGCGGCTCGACGATGCGCGCAACCAGGACCAGGGCGGCACCGGCTTGGGTCTCGCGATTGCGCGCGACATCGCCCGCTCCCATGGCGGCGACGTCATGCTGGGCGATTCACCGCTCGGCGGACTGCGCGCCACCGTGCGCGTGCCGGTGTAGGCATGGAAAGGCCCCGGCGCGCGGGCGGCCGGGGCTTGCCATTTCGTGTCGCCGTTGCAGCGTTACGGGCAGAACCAGAAGCCGTTGACCACGACGCAGCCGAGCGCCAGCCAGTTCGCCGGACGCGCGCCATACTGGCGCCAGCCGGGAGGGGCTACGTAGTAAGTGCGGCCGGCGACCCAGCCCGCGCGGCCATGCCAATGACCGCCATGATTCCAGCCACCGTGACCGTGATGACGCCCGCCATGGTGACGCCCGCCGTGATGGCCGTTGCGCCCTCCTCCATGATGACCGTGATTTTTGCCATGATGACGATTACCGCCGTGACGACCGCCACCGCCGTGTCCGCCGTGACCATGGCCGCCACCGCGAACCTGAATCAGCTGCGCATCGTCCGGCAATGCCATGGTGTTTGGTCCGACCGGCGCCGCAGCCGCCGGAGCGACCAGCAGCGCCGCTACGAACAGCGCTGGAACAATTTTGGAAAAAACCGACATTTCTGCTCCTTGATTTGCACGCCCACCGCCGGGGATGCGGGATGTACGATTGCTGCAAGTAGCGGGAGGAGGCTTAAGAAAATGTGGCGATCCGAAACTGCGAAGCAGCAACGCGAGACAGGAGGCGCGCAAATGCACGCCGCCCACAGCGCCGAGCATCGCGTCGACCGCTATGCCGCCACGATCTCGTCGTCGGACTTTGAATCCGGATCGCGCCGCCGCCTGGCGCGCCATCGGCCCGCCTGCAGGCGTTCGGGGATCGCCAGCATGGTGTCGAGCATGCCGGACCAGCGTTCGCCCCGCGCAAGCTCGCGATCGAGTGCGGCCATGGTTCGCGCCAGGCCCGGATCGTCGTCATGCGCCCATACCGAGAGCACGCGAACATACATCAGGGTCAGCGCCTGTGCGCGCAGCACGCCCCTCGGACCGGCGGCGGAGATGCCCGCCGCGCTCATCATCCAGGCCATGGAGCGCGCGGCGAGCCCGTTCATCACGAGTGCCAGCGGCGGGTTTCGCAGAGTGGACCGCATCAGCGAACGGATCGCGGCCTTGTGCGCGGCGTGGGCGTCGAGGCGGCGCATGAGGATGTCGAACAGCTTCTCGCGCGGAGGTTCTTCGCCCATGTCGGAAATATCGGCGGCGAGCACCTTGCGGTCGATGTCCTTCATATGCGCGGCGAGGATCGCGACCACAGACGAGAACTCGCCGCGCAGATCGGCAAGTGACACGCCTGCTGCCTTCGCGATGTCGGCCAGATCAATGCGCTCGAGGGGCTGGTTGGCGAGCAGGGTCAGGAGGGCGTCGATGACGGTCTGGCGATTCGCGCCGTTAGGCATGGCGGGGGCTCCCGTTGACACACCTCGAATGTAGGTGCCGGATCGCGGCACTTCCATGGCCTTCAGCCGGCGAGTTCCTTTGACCGCCGCGTTGCGGCCGCAACCGCCTGGCGCATGAGCGGGTCGAGGCCGTCCGCACCCATCAGCACATCGAGAGCGGCCGCTGTCGTCCCGGCCGGGGAGGTCACGTTCTGGCGCAGGATTGCGGGGTCGAGCGGCGAGCGATGCAGCAATTCGCCGGCGCCCGCAACGGTCTCGCGTGCCAGCCGGACGGCCAGATCTTCCGGCAGCCCAGCCGCCACGCCAGCGCGCGCCAGCGTCTCGGCGAGCAGGAACACATAGGCCGGACCGGAACCCGACACTGCGGTCACGGCATCCATCAGCCGTTCGTCGGCGACCCACTCGATGGCCCCCGATGCCGCAAGCAGAGCATGGGCGCGCTGCTTCTGTTCGGCGGTGACGGCGGAATTTGGCACCGCCACGGTGATTCCGCGCCCGATCGCTGCCGGTGTATTGGGCATGGCGCGCACGATGGCCAGGTTCGGCAGCCCGTTCTGCAGGAAGGTGAGCGTCTTGCCTGCCATGATCGAGAGCACCAGGGTGTTCGTCCCGGCCAGGGCGGCGACCTGCGGCAGCAGTTCGGCGGCAACCTGCGGCTTTACCGCAAGGACGATCGTACCGATATTCGAAATCGCGCCGGCGGGAGGATTGAGCGCAACGCCCTTCATCGACAGCGCGACGATCTGCTCCGAGGGCTGCGGCTCGATTACCATGACATTATGCGGATCGAGCCCGAGCGCGAGCCAGCCTTCCAGCATCGCGCCGCCCATCTTGCCCGCGCCGACCAGGGCAAGCAGGCCGATATCGTCGAGCCGGAGTTTGTCGGATTGTGTCATGGCTTTTTCAGTCCGCTCGTCCCCGCGAAGACGGGGACCCAGTGCAATCTTACGCTGGAATCCCGCGGGAGTTTACACTCGGGCTGCGCGAAGCGCAGACCCGGGTGCGGGAATGAGCCGAGCAGAAAAGCGCCGACGCAATCAGGCCTCGCCCGAGGTCTCGAACATCGCGGCATCGAGCGCCTCGCGGGCGGATTTGCCGGCCCACAGCACGAACTGGAAGGCGGGGAAATAGCGCTCGCAGGTATCGATCGCGGTACCGAGCACGGCCTTGCATTGATCGTCCGTCGCCTCGATCCCGCCGGTAAGTACCAGTGCATGCCGGAACATCACGAGCCCGTCCTCGGGCCACAGATCGAAATGTCCGATCCACATCTGCTCGTTCATATGCGCGATCAGTTGCTGAACTTCCATGCGCCGCCGCTCGGCAACCTTCATGTCGAATGCGCAGGCCAGGTGCAGCGCTTCAAGCTCGCCCATCCAGGTGAAGGAAACCTGATAGTCGCTGCAGCGGCCCTTGATCAGAATGTTGACCTCGTCGTCGCCGGCGCGCTCGAAGGTCCAGTCGTTCACAGAAGCGACGCGCTCCACGACATCGAGAGGATTGCCGTGGGTGGTCTGTTCGATGCCGCTCAATGCAATTTTCATTCGCCTGCGAGGCCCTTTGCTTCATCCACGCACGCGCAGCAACGAAGACCCGGCACGGGACGATTTGCCCCGGCACACCATGTTTCCGCCCAGCTCGATTCCGAACCGCGCGATTGACTTCCGATTGCCGAATCACCTGGCACTTCGACTATAGCCGCACCGATTCCGCGCGACCAAGCCCGGAATTGACCGCGAGAGTCTCGTCGTTGATTTTTTGAATCGGGGCAACGCGCGCGGCACGAATGTCCACAATCCGCGATGCGTCAGTTTGACTCAATGCACAGGCAAGATGCGGATCCGCGAGACGGATCAGTCGAAAAGACTCGACACCGATTCCTCGTGGGCGGTGCGGCCGATAGCTTCACCGATCAGCTGCGCGATCGGAAGCACGCGGATATTCGTGGCATCCTTCACGGCCTTGGCCGGCTGGATCGAGTCGGTGATGACCAGTTCCTTCAGCCGCGAGGATGTGACCCGCGCCACGGCGCCGCCCGAGAGAACACCGTGGGTGATATAGGCATAGACCTCGGTCGCGCCCTGCCCGAGCAAGGCGTCCGCGGCATTCACCAGCGTGCCGCCCGAATCCACGATGTCGTCGACCAGAATGCAGGTGTGGCCGGCGACCTCGCCGATCACATTCATCACCTCGGATTCGCCGGCCCGCTCGCGCCGCTTGTCGATGATGGCCAGCGGCGCGTTGATGCGCTTGGCAAGACCGCGCGCACGCACCACACCGCCGACGTCGGGCGACACCACCATCAGGTTGGCGAGATCGAAACGTTCCTTGATGTCGCGCACCATTACCGGCGAGGCGAACAGGTTGTCGGTCGGAATATCGAAGAATCCCTGGATCTGCCCGGCATGCAGGTCGAGCGTCATGACTCGGTCGGCGCCGGCATGCGTGATCAGGTTGGCGACGAGCTTCGCCGAGATCGGGGTGCGGGGACCGGGTTTGCGATCCTGACGAGCATAGCCGAAATAGGGCACCACCGCCGTGATCCGGCGCGCCGAGGAGCGGCGCAGCGCGTCGATGATGATCAAAAGCTCCATCAGGTGATCGTTGGCCGGGAAGGACGTGCTCTGGACCACGAAGACGTCCGCTCCGCGCACGTTCTCCTGGATTTCCACGAAGATTTCCATGTCGGCAAAGCGGCGCACCACCGCCTTGGTCATGGGCAATTTCAGGTAATTGCAGATCTCGGCCGCAAGCGCAGGATTGGAATTGCCGGCGACGAGCTTGATCGCTCCGTTTTTCGCCATCCCTCTCCTCGCTGATCCTTTGAGCGCGGCCTCTGACGCGTGGTGGCCTTGGCGCGCCGGACTGATACAAGCCGTGCTCCGGTTCTGCAAGTTGGCGGAAATTGTTCTCCCAAAGGGATTTCCGAAGGTCAGCGCAAAGCCGCGGCGGACGCCACCCGGCCGTCGGGTGGCAGGGGGGCCAGGTCAGGAGCGGCCGCGGGCGTTGCCGGGGGCGGAACGGACGCCACAGCGGGGGCCGGCCGGTCCGGGCCGCGGAAATAGACCGACAACTGCTCCATTCCGCTCTGCGCGGCGCGCGCCAGCACCGTGTCGTTCACAGCCTGCCAGGCATCACGGCCGGCTTTGCCCGCCGGTTCATCGCCGCCGATCCGAAGCACACGCTCCCCGCTGGAATCGAAGACCTCCCAGACCCACGACAGGGTAGCCTGCCGCTTCTGCGTCCAGATCGAGACATAGCCCTTGATGCGATACGGCGCGAATCCCTCCCGCGTCACCACCGGAACCTGCCGAGCCTCGGCCTCGTCGTTCAGCTTGCGCACATAGCGCTCGAACTTGTCGGGCGGCAGGCCGTCAATCCGGTCGAACGCAACGGTGGTTCGCTGCCCGGCGGGCAATCCGCCGGTCGTGGTGCAGCCGGCCGCCCACAATGCGAGCGCAAGGACGCCAGCGATCCGCGCCGTCAGAGAACTCATGACACCCCCGTCGGCTATCGGGGCTCTTGCGGCCCCGCTCACCCGGTCGAGATTCCGTAGCCGGAATCATCCACTGGGTCCAGCCGACGATGCCGGAACCTCGTCGGTCAGCACGATCGCATTCACATGCCGCCCATAATCCGGCTCCTTGCGATGCACCGAGCGCCGGTAGCTGTAGAAGCGGTCCGGGTCGGCATAGGTGCACAGCCCGATGTCCTCGAAGCGGCCGATGCCACTGCGTTGGAGACGCCACGCGATGAAGCCAGGCAGATCGAACATGGCGTGCCCGTCGCGTGCGGCCGGCGAGAAGAAGCGCGCGTGATCCCGCTCGGCGCGCAAGAACTCGTCGACGAAGTTCTGGCTCACCTCGTAATTCTGCTTCCGGATCAGCGGTCCAAGCGCAACGGTCATGCGGCTTCGGTCGGCGCCAAGTTTCTCCATGGCGGCGATCGTGCCCTCGATCACGCCCGAAAAGGCGCCGCGCCAGCCCGCATGCGCGGCCCCGATCACGCGCGCCGCAGCATCCGCGAACAGCAGCGGGCCACAATCGGCGGTGCTGACCCCGATGGCAAGCCCCGGCGTTCTGGTCACGATCGCGTCGGCCCGCGGACGCGTCGCGACTGTCCAGGGCCGCTCCGCGACGACCACGTTCGGAGAGTGAATCTGAAACGCAGTGATGAGCCGCGCCGGATCGACGTTGAGATCCCGCGCCATGCGGGCACGATTCTCCGCCACATGCGCCGCATCGTCGCCGGAGCCAACCCCGCTATTGAGGCTCGCATAGATGCCTCCGGACACTCCGCCATCGCGGGTAAAGAACGCGTGGCGAATGCCGTCCAGTTCGGACAAGGTCGCAGCGTGAACCTTCATGCCGGCACAAGCCCTGGCAGGGGACCGAGCTTGGGGTCGCAGATAGCGAGAACCTTGAACAGATCACCCATGCCGGTGCGGCCGCTTTCGGTCAGCCGGACCACGGCGGCGGTGATATTGGCGGCCTGTTCGGGAGTCGCGCCCCGCCGCAGCGCCTCGGCCCGCGCCTCGATGCCAAGCTCGCGGAGAAAGTTGCCCTGGGTCACCGGCCCTTGCACCGCGGCGCCGATGGCCTGCGCCGCCTCGCCGAAGATGGAGAAGTCGACATGCGCGGTGATGTCCGCCAACCCGGGCGCCGACAAGGGGTCGGCAAAGGCGTGCTCGTTGACCGACTGAAGCGTCTCCCCCAGATCGCTTTCCGCGTGCCCGTAATCGATGATCAAAGCCGCGCCATCCGTACGTACCCGGCGCGCAATATCGAAAGCGTGGAGATCGTTACGCCACTCGAATATCGCACCATTCGGTGCATCCTTGATCTTCTTCGGCATGAAGCGATCGAATTGGGGGAGCGGATCCGGCGCCAGTCCGAGCGCAAAATCGCCGTTTGCGTTGAGCCCGATCACCCGCTCGTGCCAGCCGTCGCTCTGCTTGACGACCTGATGCACGGGCAGCGCATCCACATACTCGTTGGCGAGAATAATCGCCGGCCCGTCCTCGGGTACATCCATCAGGCTGCGGTGCCAGGACAGGGGCAGGTCCGCGTCGCTCAGACTGCTGCGCTGCAACTGCTCCAGCGTCGGGCTGATCTCGACCAGATGCACCGACAGGGCCGAACGGAATTTCGGCAGCACTTTCGAAGCGCGCAGCGCATCGCGCATCATCGTGCCGCGGCCGGGGCCGAGTTCGATCAGTCTGACCGACGGCGGCTCTTCCAGCATGCGCCACACCGACAACGCCCACAGGCCGAGGAGCTCGCCGAAAATCTGACTGACCTCGGGCGCGGTGGTGAAGTCGCCGCCGGCTCCGAACGGATCGCGGGTGACGTAATAGCCATATTGCGGATGGGTGAGACACAGCGTCATGTAGCGCGCGATCGGCATCGGCCCGCCGACCGCGATCAGCCGCCGGATCTCCTTTTCGAGCGGAGACGGCTCGCTCATGCGGCCTGGCTCCCGAGAACCGGACGCCGCATCGCGTTCCATACGAAACCGGCGCCCGCAAGAAACAGCGGAATCGACAGCAGCATGCCCATGGTCAGACCACCCCAGAGGAAGCCGAGTTGCGGGTCGGGCTCCCGGAAAAATTCGCAGAACGAGCGTCCGAGCGCGTAGAAGATCGCGAACAGGCCGACGACCAGTCCGGGACGCTTCAGGGCGCCCATGCGCACCGCAATGAACAATATGACGAAGAGAGCGAGCCCTTCCAAAGCCGCTTCGTAGAGCTGGCTCGGATGGCGCGGCAAAGGTCCGGCTTCGGGGAACACGAATGCCCAGGGCACATCGGTCGGCCGTCCCCACAATTCGCCGTTGATGAAATTCGCTATGCGGCCAAGAAACAGGCCGATCGGTCCGGCGGCACAGGTCAGATCACCGAGCGAGAGGATCGACAGGTTGCGGCTGCGCGCAAACAGAAATACCGCGGCAACGCACCCCGCAAAGCCGCCGTGAAACGACATGCCGCCACCCCAGACCTGGAAAATCTCCAGCGGATGGGCGGCAAAATGAGCCGGATTGTAGAACAGCACATAACCAAGGCGGCCACCCAGGATGATGCCCAGCGTGATCCAGACGATGAAATCATCGAAGTCGGTGACGGTCAGCGGCGCCCGGCCGCCCCACAACGCATCATTGCGGATGAGCATGCGCGCATAGAGCCATCCGAGCAATATCCCGAAGATATAGGCCAGCGCATACCAGCGGATCGCAAGCGGCCCGATGCTGATCAGAACCGGATCAAAGTTCGGAAAAGGCAGGGCCGATAGCGGCATGATGTTCCCGTCGTCTGACCGGCGCGCTTGCGGGGCCGGGGCCGCTACGCCATATCACATCAAGGCGGGTTCGGAAGGAGCACAGCATGACCCAGACATCGGGCCGGTTCTTTGACGAAATCGCACGGCTGATGAACGACGCGGCCGGGGTGGCGCAGGGCGTCCGGCGGGAATTCGACACGCTGTTCAAGACCCAGGCGGAGCGCTGGCTGCGCGACCTCGACCTCGTCAAGCGCGAGGAATTCGAGGCGGTCAAGGATATGGCGCGGTTGGCCCGTGAGGAAAACGAAGCATTGAAGGCCCGTATCGCCGTCCTTGAGACAAAGGCCGGCATCGCGCCCCCCGCTGCCAGGGACGACCAGCCCGACATCGGCGACATGCGCCTCGACGGCTGAGGCAGGGGCGCTCTGGGCCCAAATCTTGCTATTCCGGCGATCCGCCGCTATAAGCCCGCGCGACCGCGGCCCCCGCACCCCTGGAGGCTTGCCGTGGCCGTTTTCATCACATCATGACAAGGACTTAAGCGCATGACCGCCGTCAAGGAAATCAAGGCGACGTTGCGCCCGCAGGCCGGCAAGGGGGCCGCCCGGGCCGTTCGTCGCGAGGGCCGTACCCCGGCCGTGATCTACGGAGCCAACGAGCCCCCGCTCGCGATCGCCGTCGACCACGCCGATATCCGCACGAAAATCTATGCGGGCCACTTTCTGACCACGCTGTATGACGTCGAGATCGACGGCAAGAAGCATCGCGTGATCCCGCGCGACTACCAGCTCGATCCGGTGAAGGATTTCCCGATCCATGTCGATTTCATGCGGCTCGCGGAGGGCGCGCTGATCCGCGTCAACGTACCGGTGCATGTCGTCAACACCGAGCAATCGCCCGGCGTGAAGCGTGGTGGCGCGGTGAACATCGTGACCCACTCCATTCCGCTGCGCTGCCCGCCCGATCGCATCCCGCAATCGATCGAGGTCGATGTGGCCGGCCTTGAGATCAACAACTCGAAGCATCTGAGCGACGTGAACCTGCCCGAGGGCGTGAAGCCGATCGGGCGCGAGGACATCACGCTCGTGACCATCGTGCCGCCCTCAGGCTATGCCGACGAGTTGAAGGCCGCCGCCGACGCGGCCGCGACCGCCGCAGCAACGCCTGCAGCCGGCGCGGCTCCGGCCGCCGGTGCCGCTGCCGCCGCCGCGGGTGGCGACAAGAAGGCGGCCGAAAAGAAACCGGCTGACAAGAAGTAAGGTCGGCATCAACGAGGCGGCGGGGCACCCGGCCCCGCCATCACCGCCATGTTTCTTCTGGTCGGGCTCGGCAATCCTGGCGCCCGCCACGCGGGTGACCGGCACAATATCGGCTTCATGGTGGTGGACGCGATTGCCAGGCGCCACGGCTTTGCGCCGTGGCGTCGTCGCTTCCAGGGCGTCTCGACCGAGGGAACGCTCGGCGGCATCAAGACTCTGCTGCTGCTGCCCGGCACCTTCATGAACGAGTCGGGCCGCGCAGTCGGCGAAGCCGCGAACTTCTACAAGATCGGTCTCGACGACATCGCCGTCGTGCACGACGAACTCGACCTCGCGCCCGGCAAGGTCCGGATCAAGCGCGGCGGCGGCGTTGCCGGTCACAACGGGCTGCGCTCGATCACCGCGCATGTCGGCAATGACTACAAGCGGGTACGCATCGGCATCGGGCATCCCGGCGACAAGAATATCGTGCATTCCTACGTGCTGTCGGCTTTCTCAAGGGCGGAGCGCTCAGGCTGGGTTGAGACGCTGATCGAGGCGATGGCGGAGCACGCACCGCTGCTGGCGCGCGGCGAGGACGCGAGTTTGCAGAACAAGGTGCATCTGGCGCTCGACGCGAAAGGCTTCGATGACACATAGCCCTCGAACAGCAATTCGAACGGCACAAACTGGACAGACTGGATATTGCCATGGGCTTCAAATGCGGCATCGTCGGATTGCCGAATGTCGGCAAGTCGACGCTCTTCAACGCGCTGACCGAAACCGCGGCCGCCCAGGCGGCGAATTATCCGTTCTGCACGATCGAGCCGAATGTCGGCGAGGTTGCGGTGCCGGACCCTCGACTCGAGCGGCTCGCCGTGCTGGGCAAGTCCGAAAAAATCGTGCCGACGCGGCTGACCTTCGTCGATATTGCCGGCCTGGTTCGCGGCGCGTCGAAGGGAGAAGGCCTCGGCAACCAGTTTCTCGCCAATATCCGCGAAGTCGACGCGATCGCGCATGTGGTGCGCTGCTTCGAGGACTCAGACATCACCCATGTCGAGGGCAAGATCGATCCGGTCGCCGACATCGAGACCATCGAGACCGAGTTGATGCTCGCCGATCTCGACTCGCTCGAACGGCGGGTCGATGCGCTGGAAAAGAAGGCGCGCGGCAATGACCGCGAAGCCAAGGAAACCCTCGACCTGGTCCGGCGCGCGCTCGTCCTGCTGCGGGAAGGCAAGCCTGCGCGGCTGATCCAGCGCAAGCCGGAAGAGGAAAAGACGTTCGCCATGCTCGGGTTGCTCACCGCAAAGCCGGTTCTCTATGTCTGCAATGTCGAGGAGGGCGCCGCCGCGACAGGCAATGAATATTCTGCGAGGGTCGAAGCCCGCGCTAAGGCGGAAGGCGCGGTCGCGGTGGTGATTTCGGCAAAGATCGAATCCGAGATCGCCGTGCTGTCGAAGGAAGAGCGCGTCGAATATCTCGATGCCGTCGGCTTGAAGGAGGCCGGTCTCGACCGGCTGATCCGCGCCGGCTATGCGCTGCTCGATCTTGTGACCTATTTCACCGTCGGCCCGAAAGAGGCGCGGGCCTGGACCATTCCGCGCGGCACCAGGGCGCCGCAGGCGGCGGGCGTGATCCACACCGATTTCGAGCGCGGTTTCATCCGCTCCGAGACCATCGCCTATGACGATTATATCGCGCTGTCGGGCGAAGCCGGCGCGCGTGACGCCGGCAAGCTCAGGCTTGAAGGCAAGGATTATGTCGTCACCGATGGCGACGTGATGCATTTTCGGTTCGCGACCTGACGGTCATATCCGTTCGCGCTCGCGAAGCGCGGCGAGATGCTCATTGATGCGAAACACGACCATCACGAGCTCGCAGAGAATTCGTACGAAGATGATCCCGGCGAGGATGAACAGCATCGCCGCGATCAGCAGCAGCAGCCCCGCGACGACATTGATCGCCATCATGCCGAGCGCCGTCAGGATCAGTGACAGCCCCGACAGCGCGGTCAGCGCAAGGCAAAGCCAATAGAATACGCGAATGATGGACGGCGTGATGAAGCGGTCCCATTGCAGCAATTCCGCAAAATCGATCATGGCACGCTCTCAAAGTTGAAATCCGGCGCCGTGCGCGAGGCTGCACCCAGCCATGCACTGCGGTCAATCGACCGGAGCGGGCAATCGTTGACGATCCGCGTCCTGGCCGCTACCCCATTGTGTCCCCAGCGCTGGTATGGTTGCCCGTGGCCAAGCTCTATTTTGAAGACTTCAAACCTGGCCACACGGCCGAGTACGGGCCGCGCCTGGTGACGCGCGAGGAGATCATCGCGTTCTCCGTGCAATATGATCCGCAGCCCATGCATCTCGACGAAGCGGCGGCACAAAAATCCCTGCTGGGCGGTCTTGGGGCATCGGGCTGGCATGGCTGCGGGATCATGATGCGCATGATCTGCGACGGTTTCTTGCTGGACTCGACTTCGATGGGCGCGGGCGGCGTGGAGGAAGTTCAGTGGCAGCGCCCGATCCGGCCGGGGGATCGCCTGACCTTGCGCGTGACCATTCTCGAGGCGCGCGCCTCGAAAAGCCGGCCGGACATGGGGATCGTCCGTTTTCGGTACGAAATGTTCAACGCCCATGGCGAAGGCGTCATGACCATGGTGACCCCGGCGATGTTCGGGCGCCGCGATCCCGGAGCGCAAGAATGATGCGCTTCTACGAGGAAATCCGCGTCGGCGACCGTGTCGAACTCGGCGCGCACCTCTTCACCGCGGCAGACATCAAGATTTTCGCCCGGCAATTCGATCCCCAGGCCTTTCACGTCGATGAGGAGGAAGGGCTGCGCTCGCTTTACGGCGGGCTGATCGCGTCCGGCTGGCATACCGCTTCGATGTGGATGCGCAAGCTCGTGGATTATCGCAAACGCGAGGCCGAGGCGATGCGCGCGCGGGGCGAGCGAATTCCGCAGGTCGGGCCATCGCCCGGCTTCCGCGAACTGCGCTGGTTCAGGCCGGTCTTTGTCGGCGACACCGTCTCCTATGCGGTCGAAATCATCGACATTCGGATTTCTCAGTCGAGACCGGATCGCGGCATCGTCAACATGCTGGCCCTCGGCCACAATCAGGATGGCGTGCGCGTGATGTCGTTCGAGACCGCAACCTTCGTCGAGCGGCGCGATTCCTCGCCGCCATGAGCGCGGTTGCCGATCGAGGCACCGCGCCGCGCGACGAGCGCCGCGCGATGTCGGTTGCCTCCGGTGCCCATGCCCTTCATGACGGCTATACCGACCTGATCTACGTGATGCTGCCGGTCTGGCAGGCGGAATTCGGCCTGACCTACGCTGCCGTCGGAGTCCTGCGCGGTCTGTTCGCCGGCACCATGGCCGGTCTGCAAATCCCTGCCGGGCGCTTGTCCGAGCGCTACGGCGCCGCCCGCATCCTTGCAGCAGGGACCGCGCTCACCGGGTTTGGTTATTGTCTCGCCGGGTTGAGCGGCGGGTTCGGCATGCTGCTGCTGGCGCTGCTGGTGGGCGGCCTCGGCGCCAGCACCCAGCACCCGATCGCATCGGCGCTGGTCGCACGCGCATTTTGCGGACCACGCTCCCTGAAAGCACTTGGCGGCTACAATTTCGCCGGCGACATCGGCAAGATGACGGTGCCCGCGCTCGCGGCACTGATGATGACGATCATGCCCTGGCGGCCGACCGTGATCATGCTTGGCGCCGCAGGCTTTGCCGCGGCGATCCTGATCCTGATGCTGACGCCGCGCTTCGCCCCGGCGATCGCACCGGCAAGGCAGGACGAGGATCGGCGAACACCATTGCCACCCGCGGTGCCGCGCTACGCGTTCCCGACCCTGCTTTCGATTGGCGTGATCGACTCGGCCACGCGCATGGGGTTCCTGACGTTCCTGCCCTTCATCCTCACAGCCAAGGGCGCGAACCTGCCGACGATCGGAATAGCCCTGACCCTCGTGTTCGCGGGCGGCGCGGCCGGCAAGCTCATCTGCGCCTTCATCGGAGCGCGCATCGGCATCATCAACACGGTATTCCTGACCGAAATCCTCACCCTGCTGCTGATCGTCGCGATCCTGCCGCTGCCGCTGGAGGCGACGCTCGTGGTGCTGCCGGTGCTTGGCATCGCGCTGAATGGCACCTCTTCGGTACTCTACGGTTCGGTGCCTGCCTTGGTCGCCCCGGACACGCGCGCTCGCGCCTTCGGGCGGTTCTATACCGGCACCATCGGCGCCGGGGCGATTGCGCCGATCCTGTATGGCTTCATCGGCGACCGCATCGGTCTGAACGGAAGCGTCCTGGTTGTCGCCGCAATGGTGCTCCTGACGCTGCCGCTCGCCTTCGCGTTGCGCCATTCCTTCGCTCAGCTCCAGTCGCCCACCACCGCCTGAACCAGCGTCAGGGCCGCGACCGCCGCTGTGTCGGCACGCAGGATCCGCGGCCCGAGCGCCAGCCGGACCACGCCAGGATGCTTCAGCAGCAACGATCTTTCATCGTCGGCGAAGCCGCCCTCCGGTCCGATCAGGACCGCGAGCGGCGCACCGCGCGCAATATCTGACAGCCCCCTCACCGGATCGCGCAGGTCGGCCTCCTCGTCACAAAAGATCAGGACGCGCTCCTCTGAAAGCCGGTCGAGCGCCTTTTCCAGCGGCAGCGGATCGCCAGTCTCGGCGATGGTGAGGATGCCGCATTGCTCCGCCGCCTCGATCGCATTGGCGCGCATGCGCTCGACATTCACCCGCGCAGCCTGGGTGTGACGTGTGGTCACAGGTTGCAGTCGCGAGACGCCCAACTCCACCGCCTTCTGCACCATGTAATCGAGCCGCGCATGTTTGAGCGGAGCGAACAGATAATGCAGATCGCAAGGTTCATGCTGTTGCCGCGTCGCCTCGACCACGGCAAGTGCAACGGACTTGCGCCCTTCGCGCTGCAAACGAGCCAGCCATTCGCCGTCGCGCCCGTTGAATACGAGGACCGCGTCGCCGGAATCGAGCCGCAGAACGTTGGTCAAATAATTGCCCTGGGCGCGGTCGAGCGGGATTGTCGTATCCGGATCGAGGGCTGGCGCGACAAACAGGCGCGGTGTTCGGAAATCATAGCGGGGCATGGTTTCAGGCCGGATTTGGGAGCCGCCGCTTTCTCGGAACCGGCAAGCGCTCTATTATGGACTGAATCGCATTTTGCCGCGGTGTCGCCTAGTTTGCTTGATCGAAAGGGCGGCCCTGCAGGCCGTGAGGCCGGGAGAAACGGAAATGAGGCTGTTTGCAAGCCTGTCCGCCGCGCTGACATTCACCGCCGTGGCAGCAGCGCCGTCGCTCGCGGACGAGACCCGGACGCGGCTCGCCCAGTCCGCACCGCCGACGTCGGGCTGGGCCGCGCCTGGCGCACCCGCAAGCGCTCCGGCTGGCCCCCCGGCATCCGGCTGGGGCGCGCCCTCGCCGCAGGCCGCTCCCGCGCCGTCCGGCGGATGGGCCTCGCCGGCCTCTCCCGGACTGGCCCCTCCGGGCGCAGCGCCGGCTGGTATCGGTTCCTTTTCCGGTGGTGCGGCACCCGGCCGAAATTGCATGGGCGAGATCACGCCGCTGCTCGCCGACACCGAGGCAAAGGGCAAGGCGATCCAGGCCGCCGCCAAGACCAAGCAACAGCCGGTGGTGTGCCAGGCGTTCCGCAATCTGGCGGCGTCGGAAGCCAAACTGATCAAGTATTTTGAAGACCACGGCACCGAATGCCGCATTCCGCCGGACGCCATGAAGGCGCGCCGGGGCAATTACGCAAAGATCATCGAGATTCGGACCAAGGTTTGCGACACGGCCGCCGCACCCGCCAAGCGCGCCCCGAGCCTGAGCGATGCGCTGGGCACCTCCCGCATTCCGTCGCTGTCGTCCGATGCGCCTGCCGCCAGGCGGGGCAGTACCTTCGACACCCTCACCGGCAATCCTCTCACGCGATGAGCGGGACCGCCGGGCGCGTCGCCGACTCGACCGGAAACTGGGTCGATACGGCGGCACCGTCCTGGCTCAAGCCCTATCTGCGACTCGCACGGCTCGACCGGCCGATCGGTTCGTGGCTGCTGCTGATCCCGTGCTGGTGGTCGGCCGGCCTTGCGGCGATTGCCGCCGGACGGCCTTATCCTGATCCATGGCATTGCCTGCTGTTTTTCATCGGCGCATTCGCCATGCGCGGCGCCGGCTGCACCTGGAACGACATCGCCGATCGCGACCTCGACGCGAAAGTCGAGCGTACGCGTTCGCGGCCAATCCCCGCAGGGCAGGTGACGGTGAAGCAGGCCTTCGCATTCCTGGTCGCGCAGGCGCTGATCGGACTGCTGGTACTCCTGCAGTTCAACCCCTTCACGATTCTCGTCGGCATCCTGTCGCTTGCCACCGTTGCGATCTATCCGTTTCTGAAGCGCGTGACGCACTGGCCGCAGATTGGCCTGGGCCTTGCCTTCTCGTGGGGTGCGCTGATGGGCTGGCCTGCGGTGTTCGGCCGGCTCGATCCCGCAGCCTTCGTGCTCTATGCCGGCTCGATCGCCTGGGTCATCGCCTATGACACGATCTATGCGCATCAGGATCGCGAAGACGACGCGCTTATCGGCATCAAGTCGACCGCCATCCTGTTCGGTGAACGCACCAGGCCGATGCTGGCGACGTTCTTTGCAGCGGCCGTCGTGCTGATCGCGATGGCCGGCTGGCTCGCCGGCGGCGGCTGGATCTTTGCGCTCGGCCTTGCCGCCTTTGCCATGCAACTCGCATGGCAGACTTGGCGGCTCGATATGGCCGACCCGGCCCTTTGCCTGCGCTTGTTCAAGTCCAACCGCGATGCCGGCCTGATCCTGTTTGGCGGGATGATCCTCGACGCCTTTTTCAGATAACCGTCAATTGCGCGCGATGATCTCGCGCTCGCCGCGATGAACCGCGGCAAGCCCGATATGCCGGCCGGGCTTGCGCCGCATCAGGATCGAGGGCCGCCGTTTGCGGATGACCGAACGGCGGCGGCGGCGGCCGGTCTCTTTCCCGCCCTGCAACGCGCGGCGGCCCGCACTGACCTGCCGGACGTCGCCGGCCTCGTCGCGCTGCCACAGCGACAGTCCGAGGACGCGGCCCCAGGCACGCCACATCACGATGGCTTCGTCCAGCGGCGCATGATCGAGCAACGGAACCGACAGGCCCGGATCGGCATGGTCGAGAGTGATGGAAGCGGCGGGGCCATCCCCGGCCGGTACCAGCGTGATGCCAACAAAGGCATCGACCGCCAGCCGGATTTTCATCCGCATCCCGTGCACCGCGCGCCGCAGCACCACGCGATCGCGGTCGAGTTCGACCTGCCGCATCTGGCCGTCCGCCCCGGCATCGCGTGCCGGAAATCGGACTGGCAAAGCGAAAGGGTCGAGCCGCAATGTGCGGCCCGACCCGGCAGGCAAGGCCCCGCCGGCTTCCATTTGACGCCTCGAATTGCTCCCCCGGACTTTTTCGTCCGTT
Source organism: Pseudorhodoplanes sp. (assembly GCF_050250235.1). GTDB lineage: Bacteria > Pseudomonadota > Alphaproteobacteria > Rhizobiales > Xanthobacteraceae > Pseudorhodoplanes. The sequence continues at coordinate 85,409 of NZ_JBFWPA010000010.1, read as the reverse complement.
ATGCGCAGACCTTGCCACAATGCTGTCGGAAAGCGCTTAAAAAGCTCGGTTAATCAGGCGTTTCGGCGGTCTCCTCGATTCGCATGATTGACGAGTCCTTGCCTTCGCCTCGGGGTTTGCGCCCGTTCCGCTAACCTTGTCCTTGTCAGAGCCGGGCGCGCGCCCTAAATCCAACCCGCTCATGCAGTCCCTCCTCGATCAATCCGCCCTCACTAATCTGGCCGAAGGGCTGGTCCACGCCGCGCGTAAAGCCGGAGCGGATGCCGCCGACGCGATCGCCGTCCGTTCAATCTCGGCGAATGTGGACGTCCGCGAGGGCGCGGTGGAAGAATCCGAGCGGTCGGAAAGCGATGATGTCGGACTTCGGGTTTTCGTCGGTCGCAGGCAGGCTGTGGTGTCGACCAACGACATCGCGCGCACGGATACGTCCGCGCTCGTGGAGCGCGCGGTCGCCATGGCGCGCGCCGCGCCAGAGGATCACTTTGCCGGGCTTGCCGACCCAGAGAGACTGTCGAAGGGCCACGCCGATCTCGACCTGCTTGATCCGGACATGCCGGACGTCTCGGAGCTGGAGCGCCGCGCGCGCGTGGCCGAGGAGGCCGCGCTTGCCGTTGCGGGAGTTACCAAGTCGGGCGGGGCCTCGTCCGGAGTTGGCATCAGCGGCATGGTGCTCGTCACCAGCGGCGGATTTCACGGTGCTTACCTGACGTCGCGCCAGGGTCTTTCGATGATGGCGATCGCCGGCGAAGGCACCGGCATGGAACGCGACTACGATCATTCCTCGGCATTGCACGGCGTCGATCTGGAGGCACCGGAAGCGATCGGCCGCAGAGCGGGTGAACGCGCGGTGCGCCGGCTCAATCCGCGCAAGGTGAAGACGCAGGCATTGCCCGTGATTTTCGACACGCGCCTGTCGGGCCCGCTGATCGGTCATCTCGCGAGCGCGGCCAATGGAGCATCGGTCGCGCGCAAGGCGAGTTTCCTGAAGGACCGGCTCGGCGAACGGCTGTTCGCGCCGGGCATCCGCATCGTCGACGACCCCCTGCGGCGGCGCGGATTGCGCTCGCAACCCTTTGACGGCGAGGGCGTCGCGGTTGGCCGCATGAACCTCGTCGATGACGGCGTGTTGATCTCCTGGCTGCTCGACAGCGCGACCGCGCGCGAGCTCGGAATGGCGACCACCGGACATGCTTCGCGTGGCGTGTCGTCGCCGCCCTCGCCGACGCCGACCAACCTCTATCTCGAGGCCGGCACATTGACCCCGCAGCAACTCATCGCCGAAACCGGCAACGGCTTCTACGTCACCGACCTGATCGGAATGGGCACCAATCTCGTGACCGGCGATTACAGCCGCGGCGCAGCCGGTTTCTGGATCGAGAACGGGGAACTGACCTACCCGGTGAGCGAGGTGACAATCGCGGGACACCTGCTCGACATGTTCCGCACTCTCACGCCCGCCAACGACCTTGCGTTCAAGTACGGCACCAATGCGCCAACCTTGCGGGTGGAGGGCCTCACACTTGCCGGCCAGTAAGCCGCGCAGCGAGAACGCGATGCTCGCCGAGGAACTCGGCGACGCCTTGCGGCTGGGCGGCCAGATCGCACTGAAATATTTCCGCGGCACGATCAAAAGCTGGACCAAGGGTCACGATTCACCGGTTTCCGAAGCCGATATCGCTGTCGATGACTTTCTGCGGGAACGCCTGTCACGCGCGGGCTATGGCTGGCTGTCGGAGGAGACAAAGGACGATCGCGCGCGCCTGTCCTCGGAGCGTCTGTTCATCGTCGATCCGATCGACGGCACGCGCTCGTACCTCGCGGGACGGCCGGACTGGTCGATCGTCGCGGCGGTCGTGGAGAAAGGCCGCCCGGTGGCAGCCGCCATCTATGTTCCGGTGGACGACGATCTCTATCTCGCCGCATCAGGCGAAGGTGCAGCCCGCAACGGAGTGCCGATCGAGGTCTCATCGGGCACCGCGCTTGCCGGCGCACGCATTGCCGGGCCCAAGAACATGCTGGAACGCCTCACCGCGATCGACCCCGCAACGATCCACGAGCCGAAAATTCATTCGCTCGCATTGCGCATGACGCGCGTCGCGGAAGGACGCATCGACGCCGCACTCGCGGCCGTAAACGCGTCCGACTGGGACCTTGCGGCCGCCGATCTTTTGGTGCACGAAGCGGGCGGCGCGATCACGAATTTCGCGGGAGAGGCGCTGGTCTACAACTTGCATGACCCGGTCCACGGCGCGATTCTCGCGGCCGGACGCGACAGGCATGCAGCAATGCTTGACCTCATGCGCAAGCGCCGCAAGGAATTCGCCTGACCCTCAGGAAGACCATCATGTCCGATCAGGCCTCCCAAAAGCAGCTTCTTCATCTCGTGCTTGGCGGCGAACTCGCGCGCCTTGATGACACGGAATTCAAGGATCTCAGCAAGGTCGATATCGTCGGCATCTATCCGAATTATGCGACCGCCTATGCGGCGTGGCGGGCCAAGGCGCAGCAGACCGTGGACAATGCACAGATGCGCTATTTCATCGTGCATCTGCACCGGCTGCTCGACCCCGAGATGCCCGCCCAGGCCGCGCGCTGAAGCTCGGCAGAACCCGGCATGCTGTCGTCACGGCGTCTCGCGCGCGCGCGCTGGGTTCAGAAGACCATCGGCATTCTCGCCGCCGAATATCTGCGCTTCGTGAATTTGACGAGCCGGACGGTAACGGTGCCGGGCGACATCTACGAGCGCGCCGGAGCTGACCTTCCGGTCATCGTCGCGATGTGGCACGGCCAGCATTTCATGGCTCCCTTCATCAAGCGGGAGGGCTATAAGGGAAAGACGCTGATTTCGCGTCATCGTGACGGCGAGATGAATGCGGTGGCCGCGGAATGGTTGGGTATTGAGACAATCCGCGGCTCGGGCGATCATGGCAGCGGGTTCCACCGCAAGGGCGGCGTCAGCGCCTATTTCCAGATGCTGGAAGCGCTTGCCGAGGGATATAACGTGGCATTGACGGCGGACGTGCCGAAAGTATCGCGGGTCGCAGGCCCCGGAATCATCCGTTTGGCGCGCGATTCCGGGCGCCCGATCTATCCGGTTGCGCTCGCCTCGAGCCGCCGCAAGGTGCTCGACAACTGGGACCGTTCCGCGGTCAACCTGCCCTTCAGCCTGATCGCTGGGGTGGTCGGCGATCCCGTTCGCGTTGATGCGGACGCGAGCGATGCCGAGCTTGAAGCCGCGCGGCAGTCGCTCGAGACCGCGCTCAATGCCGCCACGGAGCGGGCCTATGCCATCGCGGATGGCAAGATTGCGAGTGGAGCGCGTGGCTGAGCGGCTGCCGATGACATTGCGCGCCTACCGACGCGCAATGTCGGCCGCCGAGCCCCTTGCCAATCTGTGGCTGAAGCGGCGGTTGCGCCGTGGCAAGGAAATCAAGGAGCGACTCGCGGAGCGGCATGGCGAGCCGGGCCTCGATCGGCCGGCCGGACCGCTGGTCTGGCTGCACGGCGCCAGCGTCGGCGAGATCACCTCGGTGTTTCCGCTAATCGAACAATTGCGGATGCAGGACGTGAATCTGCTGGTCACCTCCGGCACGGTCACCTCGGCCAAGGTGGTGAAGGACCGGCTGCCGGAAGACGTGATCCATCAGTTCATCCCGCTCGACGCGCCGCGCTTCGTCACCCGTTTTCTGCATCACTGGCGACCTGATCTCGGGCTGTTTATCGAACAGGATTTGTGGCCGAACCTGATCCTCGCGGCGGCGCGACGCCGTATCCCGCTGGTACTGATCAACGGCCGCATGTCGGAGCAATCCTTCAAGGGCTGGCATTCGCTCCGGCGCACCGCAAAGGCGCTGCTCGGGAAGTTCGATCTGTGCCTCGCGCAATCCGCGCTCGATGCGGAAAGGTTCGCTCAGCTCGGGATGCCGTCGGTGCAGATCACCGGCAACCTCAAGCTTGACGTACCCGCGCCGCCGGCCGACGAGATCAAGCTCGCTGAAATGCAGCGAGCCGCCGCTGACCGGCAGGTCCTGGTCGCGGCCTCCACCCATCCGGGCGAGGATGATGCGGTCATCGAAGCCCATCGCCGCGCTCGCAAGGGAAGACCGCGTCTGCTGACGATCATTGCGCCGCGCCATCCCGAGCGCGGTCCGGACATCCTCAATCGCGCCGTCGCGTCCGGTTCGCGCGCGATGCTGCGTTCGCGCGGCGTCACCCCCGATGTGCGAACCGACATCTACATTGCCGATACGATGGGAGAGCTTGGATTGTTCTACCGGCTGGCCCATGTCGTGTTCATGGGCGGCTCGATCGTGGAACATGGCGGCCAGAACCCGATCGAGGCCGCCAAACTCGGCAAGCCGATCCTGCATGGCCCGAATGTCTGGAATTTCCACGACATCTACGCCGCACTCGACGCCGCGCGGGGCGCGGAGGAAGTCGAAAATATCGGGCATCTCGCGATGCGGGTATCCGATCTGATGAAGGACCCGGCGGCGCGCAAGGCGGCCGGCGACGCGGCTTTCCGGACCGTCGAGCGGCTGGGCGGCGCACTCGAACGCACCTTCGCCGAACTCGAACCCTATCTTATGCAGTTGCGGCTCTCTCACCAGGCCTCCGATGCGTGAGCCGGATTTCTGGTGGAGGAAGCCCGGAATTGCCGCATGGCTGCTGTCCCCGCTCGCATGGATCTATGGGGCCATCTCGGGCTGGCGCATGCGCCATGCCGGGTGGAGGTCCGATGTTCCGGTAATCTGCGTCGGCAACTTCACGCTCGGTGGCACCGGCAAGACGCCATCGGCGATTGCAATCGGCGCAATTCTTGCCGCTGGCGGAGACAGGCCGTTCTTCCTGACGCGCGGGTATGGCGGCCGGCTTGCGGGCCCCATTCGCGTCGATCCGGCGTCGCACCGCGCGGCGGATGTCGGCGACGAGCCGCTGCTGCTCGCGCGTCACCACCCGACCATCGTCTCGCGTGATCGCCCTGCCGGAGCGGAGATGGCGCGGGCGGCCGGCGCGACCGTGATCGTGATGGACGACGGATTGCAAAATCCGTCGCTGCACAAGGATCTGTCCATCGCGGTCGTGGATGCACGCCGTGGCTTCGGCAATGCTCGCGTATTCCCGGCCGGTCCCCTGCGTGCGCCGCTCGCGATGCAGTTCGCACAGGCGCATGCGATCCTCCTGATCGGCAAGGGCGCCGCCGCCGGCCCGGTCTCCGAACTGGCGCGCACCTACCGGCGGCCGCTGTTGCGCGCGCAGCTCGAACCGGCGCGTGATGCCGCGAAGGCGATCGGTCGGCGAAAGGCGCTGGCCTTTGCCGGCATCGGCGACCCGGAGAAGTTCTTCATGACGCTTGCGTCGGCCGGGATCGAAGCGACGATCGAGGAGAGCTTTTCCGATCACCATCCCTATTCGGAGGATGAGGCAGCCCGCATTCTCGCGCGCTGCGAATCCCAGAAGCTGGTTCCGGTGACCACCGAGAAGGATGCCGTCCGGCTGTTTGGGCAGGACGGTGCACGGGGCAGGCTCGCTGCGGTCGCGAAAGTTATCCCGGTGACGCTGATCCTTGAGGAGCCCGACCTGCTCCGCAAATTGGTGAGCAAGCCGATCGCGGGCCGCTAGCGGGCCGACAGCCGCTGCAGGACCGCCTGCGGCGAGGCATAGGCTTCCTGCAGGTCCACACTCCAATACTTCAGTTCTTCAAGCGGGATCGGAACATTGGTGACCGCACATCGAACGAACGCGCCGGGGCGAACGATGCGGAAATCGCCATCCAGAAACCGAACCTCGGCCTCGCCGGCCATGGGCGGGGGGCGGTCGAAGCGGTTCAGCACGTGAAATTCTCCCTTATTCCAGTCCGCCGGGAATGCCGAAGCCCTCGCAGCGGTTTCAACATAATGGCAAGGAGACGAAGGTCAAAGGGACTCCCTGCCGGTTTCGCGCCATGATGCGCTTGTCGAATGATATCCGGCACCACCGGAGGCCCCGGTATGCAAAAACTCGTCCTCCTCGCGATCCTGCTGAGCCTCGCCGGTTCCGCGCAGGCCGGTACACCGGCGGCGGTCGACATCCCGACCGACGACAAACCGCTGCAGGCGGTGGTCTACCGGCCCGAGGGGGTCGGACCGTTTCCCGCGATCATCGCCCTTCATGATTGCGACGGCTTGCGCGGGCGCACAGGGCGGGTGCGCATCGCCAACGAGGATTGGGGGCAACGCCTTTCCGGAGCGGGTTTCGTGGTGCTGTTTCCGGACAGCCATGCGTCCCGCGGGATCGCGCAACAATGCAGCATCAAAGCCAAGAAAATCCGGCCTGACCGGGAGCGGGTCGCCGATGCACGAGCCGCGCGCGACTGGCTGCAGCGGCAGGATTTCGTCCGCAAGGACCGCATCAGTCTGCTGGGCTGGGGCAATGGTGGAATCGCGGCGCTGTCGGCGGCGCGCCCGAGTCTGGAGCCCGACGATGATCGCCCCGACTTCCGGTCCGCGGTCGCGCTTTATCCGGGTTGCCGGCGGCTTGGCGATACCGCCTGGAGCAGCCGTGTTCCAACACTGATTCTGATCGGCGCGCTCGACAACTGGACACCGGCAAAGCATTGCGAGGACATGGTCCGCAACGCACGCGGGCGGTCGGCCCAAGTTGTCATTGTCAAGTACAGGGGCGCGCATCACGCGTTCGACCATGACAATGTACCGGTCAAGTACCGGCGCAAGGTTGCGTTTGCGCCGGACGCTCCCGGTCGCGTCACCGTTGGCACCAATGCAGAGGCGCGCGCGGATGCGCTGAAGCGCGTCCCGCAATGGCTTTCACGCTGACCCGTCGCGGTCTGAAGCTCAGAACAGACTGCCCTGCCCGGAGGGTCCGCCGCGAGTCTTCGATCTGCCGCGCGATTCCTTGTCCGCCACCGCTCCGACCCGACCATCCGCGAATTCGATGTCGAGGGACATGCCGGGTGTGACCGAGGAGGCCGCGTGGAGGGGAAAGCCCTTGCCATCGCGGATCAGCGCAAAACCGCGGCTCAGCACGGCGCGATAGGAAAAGGCGTTGAGCAGCTTCTCGGCGGATTCGATGCGGCTGCGCCTGCGCTCGAGATAGACTTTGCGCGACAGCACCCCACGCTGGCCGAGTGACGCGATCCATTCCCTGCAACGGACCAGACGCACGCTCAGGAGCTGAGGCGACAGCCGGCCGGCGATCCGTTCGAATTGCCGATGGTGGACATGCGCATTGGCCCGCAGCGCGCGCGGCAGGCGCTCCCCCGCGGTATCGAGACGCTGGCGCGGGACCGCGAGCAGGTTGTCGAGCGACGGCAGCGCGCGGGTGGCTGCTCGCAATTCGGCACGCCTCGCCTCCTGTCCGCGCAGCCAGCAGGCGGTGACGCGGCGCCCCTGGGTCGCAATCCGCATTAGCAATTCGGAACGCACCGGCACGGCCATTTCGGCCGCCGCCGTCGGGGTCGGCGCGCGCCGGTCGGAGGCGAAATCGATCAGCGTGATGTCGGTCTCGTGACCGACCGCGGAGATCAGCGGGATCATGCTCGCCGCCGCGGTGCGCACCACGATTTCCTCGTTGAAGCACCAGAGGTCCTCCAGCGATCCACCGCCGCGCGCCACGATGAGAATATCGGGTCGGGGAATGTCGCCATCTTCCGGCAGCGCGTTGAAGCCCTCGATTGCCGCCGCGATCTCCTCAGCGGCGCCATCGCCCTGCACCCGCACCGGCCAGACCAGCACCTGCCGCGGGAACCGGTCGGACAGCCGGTGCAGGATGTCGCGGATCACGGCGCCGGTCGGCGAGGTTACCACGCCGACAACGGTCGGCAGGAACGGCAGCAATTGCTTGCGCGCCTCGTCGAACAGGCCTTCTGCCGCGAGCTTCTTCTTGCGCTCCTCGAGCAGCATCATCAGTGCGCCGGCGCCCGCGGGCTCCAGCGTCTCGATCACGATCTGATAATTCGAGCGGCCCGGATAGGTGGTGATGCGCCCGGTGACCACGACCTCCAGCCCCTCCTCCGGCTTGAACCGCAGGCGGTTGAACGTCATCTTCCAGATCACCGCATCGAGCCGGGCACCCTCGTCCTTGATCGCGAAATAGACATGGCCGGAGGAATGCGGGCCGCGATAGCCGGAAATCTCGCCGCGCACCCGCACATGGCTGAAATTGTCCTCGACCGTGCGCTTGAGCGCCTGCGACACCTCGGAGACGGTCAATTCCACAACGTTGATGCGGGCAGTATCTGTCATGTCCGGCGATTCGCTTGCGGTTGGCGCCGTCATGCTACACAAACGGCTCGAAAATAAGGGCGTTTCGCGACGAATGAACATCCTTCTGCTCGGCTCCGGCGGACGCGAACACGCGCTGGCCTGGAAGATGGCGGCGAGCCCGCTGGTGGAGCGGCTGTATTGCGCGCCGGGCAATGCCGGAATCGCGCAGGAGGCCGAATGCGTGGCGCTGGACCCGGCCGACCATGACGCGGTGATCGCCTTCTGCAATGACAAGGATATCGGGCTTGTGGTGGTTGGGCCGGAAGCGCCGCTTTGCGCCGGCATCATCGACGATCTCGAGGCCGCCGGGATCAAGGCGTTCGGCCCGACCAAAGCCGCCGCACAACTCGAAGGCTCGAAGGGCTTCACCAAGGACATCTGCCGCGCCAACAACATCCCGACCGCGGCCTATGGACGGTTCGCCGCCGCGGCGCCAGCGAAGGAATACATTCGAAAAATGGGCGCGCCGATCGTGGTGAAGGCGGACGGTCTCGCCGCCGGCAAGGGCGTGGTGGTTGCAGAGACGGTCGCGCAGGCCGAAGCCGCAATCGACATGATGTTCGAGGGCGGTCTCGGCGCCGCCGGCGCGGAAGTCGTGATCGAGGAGTTTCTGCAGGGAGAGGAAGCCTCGTTCTTCGCGCTCTGCGACGGCATCACTGCGATCCCGCTTGCCTCCGCGCAGGATCACAAGCGCGCCTTCGACGGCGATCAGGGACCCAACACCGGTGGCATGGGCGCGTATTCGCCTGCACCGGTCATGACGCCCGACATGACGAAGCGGACGATGACGGAGATCATCGAGCCAACCTTGCGCGCCATGACCTCGATGGGCACGTCCTACAAGGGCGTGCTGTTCGCAGGACTGATGATCACGAGAGACGGCCCCAAACTGATCGAATACAATGTGCGCTTCGGCGATCCCGAAACCCAGGTGCTGATGCTGCGCCTGATGTCGGACCTCGTCCCTGCGTTGATGGCGGCGCGCGATGGCGTGCTGAAATCGTTCGATCTGCGCTGGTACGACGACGCAGCGCTGACCGTCGTGATGGCCGCCGAGGGCTATCCGGGCGATTACAAGAAAGGCTCGGTAATCGAAGGCCTCGACGATGCCGCCTCGGTCGAGGGCGTGCAGATATTCCACGCTGGCACCAAGGGGGACGGTGGGCGCATTCTCGCCAATGGCGGCCGGGTGCTGAATGTCTGCGCCATCGGCCGCAGCGTCGCCGAGGCGCAGCGGCAGGCCTACGCGGCGGTCGACCGGATCAGATGGCCGGACGGCTTCTGCCGGCGGGATATAGGACGGCGGGCCATCGAGCGCGAACAGAACTAGGCGTAACTCGGCGGGCGGTATATACTCTTCACAATCGAGTATATACCGAGGCCGGCCAGATGGGCGTTTTCATCAAGAAGCCCGAAGCGGAAGCGAAAATCCGGGAACTCGCCGAGCGGACCGGCGAGAGCATCACGGATGCCATCGAGCGCGCTGTCGAAGAGCGACTGCAGCGCCTTGGACCAAAGGAAAAAAGGAAGGGCCGGATCGACCGCAAGAAGCTGGCCGAGCTGCTCGCCTATTTCGATTCCCTGCCGGTCGACGACCCGCGCTCGGCGGACGAAATCATCGGCTACGACGAGCACGGTCTCCCCAAGTGATCGTCGTAGATACCTCAGCCTTGTTTGCGATCGTTGCCGAAGAAAACGAGCGCGAAACATTTATCGATATGCTGGACCAGTCCGAAGGCACGCAATGTTCGGCTGTCACGTACGTCGAGACCGTCATGGCATTGACGGGCCGTTCGAGGATTACAGCAGCAAGCAAAGTCGGAGCCTTGTTTCAGGAATTTCGTATCGAGATCGTTGCTATCGATTCCTCGCTCGCTGAAGGTAGCGTATCGGCATTCGACCTTTACGGCAAAGGGCGACACCGCGCGCGGTTGAATTTAGGCGACTGCTTTTCCTATGCACTCGCGCGAAGTCGAAACCTGCCTCTCCTTTTCAAGGGCGACGACTTCATCCATACCGACATCGTCCCGGCATGGCGTCCTGAACCGAAAGCCGCGAGAACCGACACGCCATGACCGACCTCGCCGACCTGTTCCCCGGATACGAATCGCACTGGATTGACACTCAGGTCGGCCGCATCTTCGCGCGGTCTTCCGACGGCGACGGTCCGCCGCTTCTGCTCCTCCACGGCTACGCCCAGACCAACGTGATGTGGCACAAGGTGGCGCCGGCGCTGGCCGAAAAGTTCTGCCTGATACTGCCGGACCTGCCAGGCTATGGCTGGTCGGTCGCGCCGCGCTCCGGCAAGGGTCATGCGCCCTACGACAAGCGGTCGATGGCGAAGGTGATGGTCGAGCTGATGGAGAAGCTCGGCTACGCCCGCTTCTATCTCGTCGGCCATGACCGCGGCGGCCGCGTATCCTACCGGCTCGCCCTCGACCATCCGGGCCGCCTGATCAAGCTTGCGGTGCTCGACATCATCCCGACCTACGAAATGTGGAACCGGATGGATCACAGCCTCGCCATGAAGGTCTGGCACTGGCAATTTCTCGCACAGAAATATCCGATGCCCGAAATGCTGATCGAGAAGGCGCCGGTCGACTATCTCGACTACAAGATGGCGAGCTGGACCAAGGCGAAGGACCTGTCCGCCTTCGACCCGCGCGCGCTCGCCCATTATCGCGCCTTCTTCTCCGACCCGCTGCGCATCCACGCCACCTGCGAGGATTATCGCGCCGGAGAAACCACCGATCTCGGCCACGACGAATTCGATCACGCCGCACGCAACAAGATTTCGGCGCCGCTGCTTGCGCTGTGGGGCGCGGCCGGCATCCCGAGCCAGAATTCGCCGCTGGCGATCTGGAAGGACTGGGCCAAGGATACGACCGGCAAGGCAATCGATTCGGGACATTTCCTTGCCGAAGAAAACCCGGACGCGACCGCCCGCGCCTTGCTCGAATTCTTCCGCCCCTGACCCCAGCAGCGCCGATGTCTGTCATCGACCGGCAACAGGCTTTTTCGGGAACCAAGGAGGTGGTGCCGGCGCTCGCAATCGACGCCGACAGGCTGTCCGCCTGTTTGCGGGAGCAGGTCACGGGCTTCTCCGGCCCGCTGACGATCCGGCAGTTCCGCGGTGGCCAGTCGAACCCGACCTATCTGCTCGAGACACCGCAGCGGCGCTACGTGCTGCGGCGCAAGCCGCCCGGCAAGCTGCTGCCCTCGGCGCACGCCGTGGACCGGGAATTCCGCATCATCTCGGCGCTGTGGCGGCAAGGCTTCCCGGTGCCTGAGCCGTTCGTCTATTGCGCCGACGAAAGCGTGGCCGGCACCGCTTTCTATGTCATGGGCTTCTCTGATGGCCGCGTGTTCTGGGACCCGGACATGCCGGGCTCGAACTCGCCCGAGCGCACAGCGGTCTACGATTCCATGAATGCGGCACTCGCCCGGCTGCATGCGTTTGATCCCGCAGCGATCGGGCTCGCCGATTTCGGCCGCGGCGAAGGTTATGTTGCGCGGCAAATCGACCGCTGGTCGAAGCAATATCGCGCGTCCGAGACCGAAGGCATCGCGGACATGGATCGCCTGATCGCATGGCTGCCGCAAAACGTCCCGCCGCAGCAGGCTGTGCGGATCGTCCATGGCGACTATCGCCTCGACAACGCCGTCGTCGCGCATGACCGACCCGAGATCATCGCGGTGCTGGACTGGGAATTGTCCACGCTCGGCGATCCGCTCGCCGATTTCAGCTATCATCTGATGCAGTGGCACATGCCGCATTCGGAAAGCCGCGCCGGCACCGGGTCGCTCCTCGGCCTCGATCTGCAATCGCTCGGCTTGCCGTCGCTCTCCGACTATGTGGATCTTTACGTTGCCCGCACCGGGCTCGATCCGCGCCCGCATCTGCCGGCCTATCTCGCCTATAACTTCTTCCGCATCGCCGCGATCCTTCAGGGCATCATCGGCCGGGTGCGCGACGGCACCGCGACCAGCGACCATGCGCCCGCCAAGGCGGAGATGATCCGTCCGCTCGCCGCGACCGCCTGGCGCTTCGCGCAACAGGCGGGTGCCCGGTGAAAACAGTGGCGCTGGCGCTCGGTGGCGGCGGCGCACGCGGGCTGGCGCACATTTCGGTAATGGAGACGCTTGACGAGATGGGCATTCGCCCGGTTGCGATTGCGGGGACCTCGATCGGCGCCCTGATCGGTGCGCCCTATGCCGCGGGGATGACCGGCAGGGAGATTCGTACCCACGTCACCACGCTGGCACGCGACCGCGGCAGCCTGTTCGGCAAGCTCCTGGCCGCACGCGCCGGCGGCAGCATCGGCTCGCTGATCGCGTCCGGCCTGCGCAGCGCAGCGCTGATCGATGCGGAGAAATTCTGCGCACAGTTTCTCCCCGATCGCGTGCCGGATGATTTCGGCGCTCTGCAAATCCCGCTCACGGTGATCGCGTCCGACCTCTACGGGCGCCGCGAAGCGGCGATCTCATCGGGGCCTTTGCGGGCCGCGATCGCCGCATCGATGGCGATCCCCGGCGTCAGCCGCCCGGTCGTGTTCGAGGGCCGCGTGATGGTGGATGGTGGCGCCACCAATCCCCTGCCCTTCGATCGCGTCCGCGGCCTGGCCGATATCGTGATCGCAGTCGACATCGCGGGCCCGCCTGCCACCGACCGCACCGACATGCCGGATTCGCTTGAATGCTACCTGGCCACGGTCCTTGTCATGGCGCAGACCATCATCGACGAGAAGCTGAAGCACGGTGCGCCCGACATCGTGCTGCGACCGAATGTCGGCATCTTCCGCGCCCTGGATTTCCTGCGGGCCAGCGCGATCCTGCGCGCCTCCGAGCCGGTCAAGGTGGAATTGCGCCGAAAACTCGAACCGCTGCTTTCGCGCTGAGCCTAGCGCCGTTCCCTGAAAAAACGCTTCAGCATCGCGCTCGCCTCGCTTTCCCCGATCCCGGCATAGACGTCCGGACGATGATGGCAGCTGGGCGAGGCAAAGAACCGCACACCGTTATCCACGGCGCCGCCTTTCGGATCGGGCGCGCCATAATAGAGCCGCCGGATGCGCGCGAAGGAAATCGCGCCCGCGCACATCGCGCAGGGCTCGAGCGTGACATAGAGGTCGCAATCGGTCAGCCGCTCGGTGCCGAGCACCCGCGCCGCCTGCCGGATCGCCACCATCTCGGCATGGCCGGTCGGATCGCGATCGGTCAGCGTGCGGTTGCCCGCGCCGGCAATCACCTCGCCGTCCCGCACCACCACGCAGCCGACCGGCACCTCGCCGTCCGCAGCCGCCGAGCGGGCAAGATCGAGCGCCTGATCCATGAAGCTTTTCGGCATCCGCGGACTTATATGGACGCTTTATTCGCACGCCAATGCCCGGCATAAAGCCGCCCATGGCCCAGAACACAGCATCGACGCCCGCGGGCGACAGGATCGCCAAGGTGATGGCGCGCGCCGGGCTGTGCTCGCGGCGCCAGGCCGAAGCCTGGATCGCCGAGGGGCGTGTGTCGGTGAACGGGGCAACCATTGCCTCGCCGGCGCTGAACGTCACCACAAGCGACACCATCGCGGTCGACGGCAAGCCCATGCCCAAGCGCGAGCGCACACGGCTGTTTCTCTATCACAAGCCGCGCGGCCTCGTGACCACCCATGCCGACCCCGAGAAGCGGCCGACGATTTTCGAGAAGCTGCCGAAAACCATGCCGCGCGTGGTCAGCGTCGGCCGGCTCGATCTCAATACCGAGGGGCTGCTGCTGCTCACCAACGATGGCGGACTCGCGCGCGTCCTCGAATTGCCGGCCACCGCCTGGCTGCGGCGCTACCGCGTGCGCGCACACGGATCGATCCTGCAGCCGCAGCTCGACGCGCTGCGCAAGGGCGTCACCGTCGACGGCGTGCGATATGGCGCGATCGAGGCCACGGTCGATCGCGTCCAGGGCGCCAATGTCTGGCTCACCTTTGCGATCCGTGAAGGCAAGAACCGCGAAGTCCGCAACGTGCTGGAGCATCTCGGCCTTAAGGTGAACCGGCTGATCCGCGTCTCCTTCGGACCGTTCCAGCTCGGCGACCTGCCCGAAGGCGCGGTGGAAGAGGTGCGCACGCGGCATCTGCGCGAACAGCTCGGCGAGCGCATCGCGACGCAAGCCGAAGCAGACTTTACCGGCCCGATCACGATGGCCGAAGAACCGGAAGACGAACCGGTCGAGCGGAAAGACCGCGGCAAATCCGAGAAGCCAGAGGCCGGGGCCTCCAAGGCGAAAAAGACCAAGGCGCAAAAGCTGCGCGAGCGCTTCAAGCCGTCGGACCGCCCGGCCACCGGCCGCACCAAACGCGACCGCAGCGGCAACCGTGCGCCAAAACGGAAGCGATGATGCGCATCGTGGGCGGCACTTTCCGCGGGCGCTCGCTGACCGGCCCGAAGTCGCAAGCCATCCGGCCGACCTCGGACCGCACCCGCGAATCCATCTTCAACATTCTCATGCATGCCTATGGCGATCCGGTGAGCGGCGCGCGGGTGCTCGATCTGTTTGCCGGCACCGGGGCGCTGGGCCTCGAAGCGCTGTCGCGCGGCGCGGCTTCCGCGCTGTTCTTGGATGACGGGGCGGAAGCGCGCGCGCTGATCCGCGAGAATGTGGAGACGCTCGGCACCGCCGGCATCAGCCGCATCTTCCGGCGCGATGCGACGAAGCTTGGGGACGTTCATCCGAACGAGCCGTTCTCGCTGGTGTTTCTCGATCCCCCTTACGGCAAGGGACTGGCGGAGAAGGCGCTGGTTTCGGCCCGCGCCGGCGGATGGTTGGCGAAGGATGCGCTGATCGTGGTCGAGGAAACGAAGGGGGCGTTCGTCGCGCCGGAGGGTTTTGAGGAAATCGAGCGGCGCGATTACGACGATACGGAGATTGTGTTTTTGCGGCTGGACTAATGTTTGTCGTCCCGGGCGACCAAGCGAAGCGAGGGAGACCCGGGACCCCTACGCCGCGCCCTATCGATAGACCATGAGTATGGGTGCCCGCCTTCGCGGGGACGACCGGCTGAAAGTTCTCGTTCACCTCCGCCCGAACAACCGCTCGATATCGCTCAGTTTCAGCTCCACATAGGTCGGGCGGCCGTGATTGCATTGCCCGGAATTGGGCGTGACCTCCATCTCGCGGAGCAGCGCGTTCATCTCTTCGCCCTTCAGCCGGCGTCCCGACCGCACCGAGCCATGGCACGCCATGGTGGCCGCGACATGCAACAGGCGGCGTTCGAGTGGCAGCCCGTCATCCCATTCCGCCATGTGTTCGGCGAGATCGCGCACCAGCGCGCCGGCATCGATTTCGCCGAGCAGCGACGGCGTTTCGCGCACCGCCACCGCGCCGGGACCGAAGCTTTCGAGCACCAGGCCATATGTGGCGAGTTCGTCCGCGCGCGACACCAGCCGCTCGACATCGGTCTCGTCCATCTCGACGATCTCGGGGATCAGCAGGATCTGCCGCGCCACGCCGTCGCGTTCGACCGCGGCCTTCAGCCGCTCATAGACCAGCCGCTCGTGCGCGGCATGCTGATCGACGATGACGAGGCCGTCGCGAGTCTGCGACACGATGTAGTTGTCGTGCACCTGTGCGCGGGCGGCGCCGAGCGGCTTGTCGAGCGCGTCCGGCGACGGCGCCAGTGTCTCGACCCGCGCGCTGGCGCCGGCAGAGCCGACATCGAACACCGCCTGCGCGGCTTCGGCAAAGCCGGCCGCGGCACTACCATGCGAAGCATCACCTGCGGACGGAGAAGATTGTGCCGGCCAGGGGGCGGCCGGCGAGCGCTGCCAGTCCCACCCCGCTCGCGGTGGCATGGACGCAGCACGAAACGCCGCGACGGTGGCATCGCCTCCGGTCGAGGCCGCACGTCCGCCCTCGCGCATCAGCGCATCGCGCAAGCTCCCGAAGATCAGGCTGCGCACCAGTCCCGGATCGCGGAACCGCACCTCGGTCTTGGCCGGGTGCACATTCACATCGACCTCGTGCGGATCGATGGTGACGAACAGCGCCACCGCCGGATAGCGGCCGCGCGGCAGGTAATCGGCGTAGGCACCATGCACCGCGCCGACCAGAAGCTTGTCGCGCACCGGCCGGTCATTGACGAACAGGTATTGGCCCAGCGAATTGGCGCGGGTGTAGGTCGGCAATGCCGCGAAGCCCTCGACATGCAGCCCCTCGCGCCCGGCTTTCACCTCGGCTGCGTTGGCGCGAAAATCGGCACCGAGGATATCGCCGAGCCGCAACAAGCGCCCGGCCAGGCCAGGCAGTGCCGCAGGCCATGTCACATGCGCCCGCCCCTCGCCCGCCAGCGTGAAGGCAACATCGGGCCGGCTCATCGCCAGCCTGCGCACCACCTCCCGCACCGCTTCGCCCTCGGCGCGCTCGCTCTTCATGAATTTCAGCCGTGCGGGGGTGGCGTAGAACAGGTCGCGCACCTCGACGCGGGTGCCGGCCGTCAGCGCCGCGGGTGCGGTCTGCGACTTGGCACCGGCCTCGACCGTGAGCGTCCAGCCATGCGGCTCGCTTGAATGCCGCGTGGTCACCGAGAGTTTCGACACCGCGCCGATCGACGGCAATGCCTCGCCGCGAAAGCCCAGCGTCGCGATGGCCATCAGGTCGTCGTCATCGGTGAGCTTGGAAGTGGCGTGGCGCTCGACCGCGAGTTCGAGGTCGTCGCGGGACATGCCGATGCCGTCATCGGTGACGCGGATCAGGCGCCGGCCGCCGCCATCGGTGACGATCTCTATTTTCCGCGCACCGGCATCGAGCGCATTCTCAATGAGTTCCTTCACCGCGCTGGCAGGCCGCTCCACCACTTCGCCGGCGGCGATGCGGTTGACAATGGTCGCGGCAAGCTGGCGGACGGGCATGGCTGAGGTGATAGCAGGATTCGCTCGCCCGGCTGAGTCGGAGGGGGTGGTCAATCGTCTCGTATCTTGCCGCGCATCCCCTTGATATCGCTTCGGATTTTCTTGCCTTCCAGCCGCTTCGTCCTGGACGCCTTGGTCGGCTTGGTAGCCCGCCGCGGCACCGGCTTCACCGACGCCTCGCGGATCAGGTCGACCAGCCGCTCGCGCGCCTCGGCGCGGTTGCGCTCCTGGGTTCGCGCGGTCTGCGCGATGATGACGATCACGCCGTCCTTGGTGAGGCGCTTGCCGGCAAGCTTCATCAGCCGGATCGCGACATCATTCGGCAGCGACGGCGAGCCGCGCACGTCGAAGCGCAGTTGCACGGCCGTCGACAGCTTGTTGACGTTCTGCCCGCCGGGACCGGAAGAGCGCACGAAGCTTTCCTCGATCTCGTCCTCGTGAATGCTGATGGTGTCGGTGACGCGGATCATGGTCGCAGTATAGCGTTACTCCCGCTGCGCCAGCCAGACGGTGTGGCCGTTGCAGGCGGGATCGTCCGCCACATGCCGCACGACGCGAAAGCCGTGCGCATGGAGCAGCGCGCGGTATTCCTCCGGATCGAGGCTCGCATGATACAGCGGCTCGCCTTCGCATTCGCCGATCGCTTCGCCGTGCGCCGGCCCGCTGGTGAACATCAGCGAAGCGCGTGGCGCGGCATGCTCGCGAAACACCGAGAACATTTTCCGCTGATCGTCCGGCGTGAGATGAAAGAAGCTGTCCCAGGCGATCAGGCCGTCGAAGATGCGCGTCAGCGAGAGCGTGCGCATGTCTGCGACCATCCATTCCTGTTGCGGAAAGCGCTCACGGCCCATCGCGATCAACGCGGGAGATGAATCGATGCCGGTGACGGGAAATCCGCGTCCGATCAGATCGCGCGCGATCGGTTCGCCCATGCCGCAGCCGATGTCGAGTATGCTGCCGCCGGCCGGCAGCAGCGCGGCAAACGCTTCGAGCCAGGGTTTCTCGAACAGCTCGCGCCCGCGCAGCCGGTCATAGGCCTGCGCATGGCGCCGGTAGAGCTTGATGATGGCGTCGGCGTCGGAGGGCATGGCATTTCATCGTGCCTCAACTACGGCGTCGCCCCCGCGCAAGCCAGGGCCAATAATCAACGCTCTGGAATATGGGTTCCCGCCTTCGCGGGCACGTCAAGACTTTACGTCTTCCCCGTCAGATATTGCTTCGCCAGCACCTTGCCCTCTTCCACGGCCGGCTGATCGAACGCGTCGACACCGAGCAGATGCGCGGCAATGATGGTCTCCAGCATGAAATGCATCATCAGTTCGCCCAAGGACCTCTCGTCGATGGTTTCGAGATGGATGGTGCGCACCGGCAGTCCGTTCTTGGCCAAAGTCTCGGCGGTGGCGCGGCCCTGTGCACCGACCAGATCGCCGATGGTTTTTCCGCCGAAATCCGGCTCGCCCGCGCGCGTCGCCAGTTCGGGATCGATCGCCGGTCCCTTTCCCTCCACGCCGGTGGTGATCACCGTGAACAGCTTGTCGCGGGGACCTGCGATGAACAACTGCAACTGGCTGTGCTGATCGACCGGGCCGAGCGCGCCGACCGGGGTCGTGCCCTTGCCGTCCTTGCCGAGGCTTTCGGCCCAGAGCTGGACGTACCACTTGACGAATTTCTCCAGCCGGTCGGCATAGGCCATGACGGCAGAAATGGTCTTGCCGTGATCCTCGGCAAGCGCGACCGACAGCGCCGCACCGAGCGCCGACGGCACCTCGGCGGCAGGCTTGCCGGCGAGCACAGGCGCGAGCGCCGCGGCGGCCCCCTCGCGCAGCGCCACGATATCAAGGCCGAGGATCGCCGCCGGCAGGAGGCCGACATTGGTCAGCGCGGAGAACCGGCCACCGACACCGGTATCGTGATCGAGGAAGGAGACGCCCTCGGGTTCCAGCAGATCGCGCAGGCCGTTGCGCTTGCCGGGCTTGGCCGGTTCGCTGAGACCGAAGAACAGTCCTGCGATACTCTCCTGCAGTCCAGCCTCCTTGCAGGCCGCGAGCGCGGCGGCGGTCTGCATCAGGGTCTCGCCGGTGCCACCCGACTTGGAAATCGACACGAACCGCGAGGTGGCAAGCGGAAGCGCTTTCAAGAGCGCGCCGAAGCTCACCGGATCGAGATTGTCCATGAAATGGATGCGCGGCCCCGGGCGCAGCGCGCCGATGCCCGGCACGGAATAGCCTGCAAGCTGGGCCAGCGTCTGGCCGCCGAGGCTCGATCCGCCGGTGCCCAGGAACACGATGTCGGTTGCCCCCGCCGTCAGGCCCCTCGCCGCGGCCTGCACGGCGGCGATGTCGTCGCGCTCGGCCGGCAGATGCAGGAGCCGCAGCCCGCCATCGGCATGAAGGGCGCGCAGGGCTTCCAGCGCGGTCTCGCTGCGGGAAAGCGCCCGGTTCAGGGCAGAGTCTGAAAGGCCTTGCGGACCGATCGCCGCCGCACGGACGAGGTCAATCGACTGGGAGAGCGCCATGGCGTCAGCCATAGCGCCTTCGGTCGCGGGCGGGGAGCAAAATCAGCCGCCCTGCTTTGCGGTTGTGGCAGGCTGTGTGCGCCCGACCAAGGTGAACAGCACCCCGCCATTGAGCAGGCGGTTGGCGACACGCTTCACGTCCGCGAGGGTGACGGCATCGATCAGGCCATTGCGCCGTTCCCAATAATCGATGCCGAGGTCATCGACCTGAAGCTGCACGAGCTGCGACGCAATCTTCGTCGAGGTGTCGAAGTTCAGCGCATAGGAACCCTGAATATAGGATTTCGACCGCTCCAGCTCATCGAAGGTCGGCCCATCCTCGGCCAGCCGCTTGATCTCCTTCTCGATCAGTCCGACGGCCTCGTCGGCCTTGTCGGCGCGGGTCTGGGTGCCGCCCATGAACAGCGAGGCGGCGTCGAGCGGCAGCAGATAGGAATAGACCGAATAGGCGAGCCCGCGCTTCTCGCGAACCTCGCTGTAGAGCCGCGACGAGAACGAGCCGCCGCCCAGAATGTGGTTGACGATGAAGGCAGGGATGAAATCCGGATCCTTGCGGGCAATGCCGAGCCCGCCGAACGCGACCACGGTCTGCGGCACGTCGAGCTGAACTTCAAGCCGCTTGCCGAGCACGTCAGGCCGAATCTTCGGGACGTCGCGAAGATCCGCTTTTGCAGGCAGCGATCCGAATACCTGGTCGAGCAGCTTGCCGAGGCTTTCGGCGTCGATATCGCCCACCACCCCGACTTTCAGGTTGTCGCGCGCCAGCACCCGTCCGACATAACCGGTGATATCGTCGCGCGTGATCGCCGGTACCGACTCGAGCGTGCCATTGGTCGGCAGGCTGTAGGGATGGTTCGGGAACGCCGCGCTCCACCACAGCCGCGAACCGATGACGTTCGGGCTTGTGGTTTCACGCTTCAGCGCAGTCAACATCTGCGCGCGGATGCGCTCGATCGGTTCCGGGTCGAAGCGCGGCGCGTTCAGCGCCAGCCGCAGCAATTCGAAGCCTTCGTCGCGCCGGTTGCTCAGCACCTTGAGCGAACCGCGCACCTCGTCGCGACTGGCACGAAACGACATCTCGACCGCGTTGCGTTCGGCGCGCGCCTGGAACGCCTTGGAGTCCAGATCGCCCGCGCCTTCGTCAAGCGCGGCAGCCGTCATATAGGCCACACCCGGCCTCCCGGCCGGGTCCTGGTTGGCGCCGCCCTTGAAGGAGAATTCCAGCGCGATCAGCGGAACCGACGGCTCGCGCACGAGCCAGGCCTCGATGCCGCCCGGGCTGACCACCCGTTCGATCTTGGTCATCGCCTGAGCGGAAGGCGCCATCAGCAGCGCGGCGGCGAGAGCCGCCGAAGCAAGACCAAAGATGCGATGGTAGCGGATCATGAACGGCGCTCCTGCGGCTTGGCGTGCTCCTTGACGAGATAGCCGGTCACCGACCGGCGCTTGTCAAGCCATGTCTTGGCGGCGTCACGCACCTGATCCGATGTGACCTTCTGCACGCGGTCCGGCCAGGTTTTCAGATGTTCGACGGTGAGACCGGTGGTGAGCGCCCCGCCATACCAGCGCGCCATGGTCGCCTGGCTGTCCTGCGCATAGACCACGTCGGCCACGAGCTTGATCTTGGCGCGCTCCAGTTCGTCGTTGGTTACGCCCTTCTCGGCGATCTCGGCGATCACGGAGTCGATCCCGTCTTCCAGATCCTTGAGCGTGATGCCCGTGCGCGGGGTGCCGTAGACGCCGAACCTGGTCTGATCGAGGGCAGAACTCTGGTACCAGGCGCCGATCGAGGTCGCCATCGGCTTCTCGATCACGAGCTTCGCATAAAGGCGGCTGTTGGTGCCGCTGCCGAGGATCTGCGACAGCACTTCGAGGGCTTCGGATTCGCCGGTCTTGGCGGTTGCAGCCGACGGCACGAGATAGCTGCGTTGCAGGCTGGGCAATGTCACGCGCGGATCGGCGAAAGTCACGGTGCGGACCGAACGCTGCTCCGGCTCTTGCGGCCGTTTGCGCGGACCGATCTCGGCGCGCGGAGCGACCTTGCCGTAGGTCTCCTCCGCAAGCGCCTTCACCTCATCGGCGGCGACGTCGCCGGCCACGACCAGGATTGCGTTGTTGGGGGTGTAAAAGCGGTTGTAGAAATCAAGCGCGTCCTTGCGGTCGAGCTTTTCGATCTCATGGCGCCAGCCGATCACCGGCCGGCCATAGGGATGGTTGAGGAAGAGCGCGGCCTGCACTTCTTCGCCAAGCTTCGCGGACGGAGAATTGGCGACGCGGCTGTTCTGTTCTTCGAGCACCACATTGCGCTCGGGCAGCACCGCCTCGTCGGTGAGCTTGAGCCCGGTCATGCGGTCGGCTTCGAACTCCATCAACATTCGCAGCCGGTCGCGGGTCACGCGCTGGAAATAGCCGGTATAGTCGCTCGAGGTGAATGCGTTTTCCTGCCCGCCGATGGTCGCAAGCACTTTCGAAAATCGGCCCGCCGGATTCTTTTCGGTACCCTTGAACATCAGATGTTCGAGAAAGTGGGCTATGCCGGACTTGCCCGGCGGCTCGTCCGCGGCACCGACCCGGTACCAGACCATGTGGGTCACCACCGGAGTACGGCGATCGGGAATGACCACGACTTCCATGCCATTGGCGAGCTTGAAATGGGAAATCTCGGGACCGGATGAGGCTCGGGCCGAGATGGCCGGAAGGACAAGCATTGCGGCGGCGGCCGCGAACGAAACAACGGACCTGCGATGTCGGCTGACCATGAACATTCTCACGAGGACCCGCACACCGACGCGGCGCACGGCCAGTCTTTGGATCAATCTGGGCTGACCCAGGGAAAATGGAAAGTGGCTCCAGGTGCGCAAACGATTAATTTTCGGACACGCTGGCCCCCGTCCTTCCGAACGGAAAGGCATCGTGCCTCGGGCATTCCAAAGCGTACGGCACAGACAGAGCGCTTGAATCGGGCATCCGGGAGCCCGAATGCTTGCGGCATCACGGTGCCTGCCACAATCGGGCCACCGATCCTGTCGGCGGATCGCTAGTCGCCGGTGCCGCGCTTGTTAATGTAGTCGAAAGGCTTTGCCTGCTCCTTCCGCGGCGTAAGGCCGTAAGGATGGCTTGACGATGGCGTCCGGTAACCGGCCGGCGGCTGGGTCAGCTCGCTGCGCGTGGGCTCGCCGGAGAAAGTCGCGACTTCCGGCTTGCTCTTGTCCTTGAACAGGCTGTTGAGCAGCCCGCCCTTGTAGCCCAGTTCATCCGAACGCAGCGGGCGCTGACCGTCCGATTCGGCGTCCTGCGGACCGGTCGGCATCGCAATCCTGCCGGCACCTGCCTTGCGACCGACCTCAAGCTCGGCCGGGCTGAGCGGGCGGTCGTCCTCCTCGGAACTGCGCCGCGGCTGGTTCTTCCGGGCCTGCGCCCGCTTCTTGCGCTCAACGAGCTCCGGATCCTTCGGCCAGGACGGGGTATTCACCACCGCGTTGGCCTCGGGTGCAGGCAGACGCCCCAGATTCGGCGGCACGACCAGCGGCGGGCGCTCGCGATAATTGATGTTGTCCTTGTCGTTGATGCCGAACAACGCCTTGAAGAATTTCGTCTCGATGCTCTCTTCGTCCTCCTCATCGTCGGCAATGGCAGCCGACGGAACGGAGACGGATACGGCCCCTGCCAGCGCGATGGCTGCAAGCAGGGCCACAAGGCCCCGGCGCCACCTGGCCAGGCCGATGTCGAAGACTTCGATCGCAGTTCGCAAAACGTGTCCCCGCAAGATGGACCCCCGTCAGCCCCGAACCCTCTTCGTCCCCGAGCCGAAACTCTCGAAAAATCAGGGCGCTTTTGCGGCGCGGCCGCCCAGCAAGGTTTCATACAGCAAACCGGCCACCCCGGCAACGATGGCCACATCCGCCAGATTAAAGACGTACCAGTTAAAGGCCCAGGTCTCGGTGGTGATGTGCAGGAGGGCGAAATCCACCACGGCGCCGTGGGCCACCCGGTCGATGGCGTTTCCGACGGCCCCGCCAATGATCAGGCCGAGCGAAACCGCGGTCAGGCGGTTCTCGGCCTTAGACAGCCAGGCCCAGAGCACGATCACGACGATCGCCTTGAAACCGAGCAGCATCCACATCCCGAATGCGGTGTCCTGCGACAACCAGCCGTAGCTGATGCCCCGGTTCCAGACCAGCACCAGGTCGAAAAACGGCAGGATCACCACCCGGCCGAGTTTGCCGAGTTCGAAGCTGTAGAGCAGCCAGAGCTTCAGCGCCTGATCGGCGAGCGCGGTGAGAAGCGCAGCGGCCACGCCATCGCGGGTGAACGGGCCGGTGAGATAGGAGGAGATCCTTTGTCCGGATAACACTGGCAGTCGTCCCCGCGAAGGCGGGAGGCATAGCCGCGGGGTGGCAAGTTTGCAACTTGGCCGGTTGCGCAATCTGGGTTCTGGGAAGCAACTTCAACAAGCGGTCGTCCCCGCTCAGGCGGGGACCGATAGCCACCAATCTTTCAGTTAGGGCTTGTGACTTGACGATCGAATCGAGAGTTCACGGCGTATGAGTCCCCGCCTGCGCGAGGACGACCAAAAAAGTTAAGTCAGCAGATGGGTGCGATCTGCCCAGTCCGGATTGTGCTCTTCGATCAATCTGATCTTCCAGTCGCGCTTCCACTTCTTCAGCCGCTTCTCGCGCTGGATTGCGTATTCGGGATCGTCGAAGGTCTCGACGTGAACCAGACGATGCACCTTGTATTCGCGCACGAACTGCGAGCCGACCCCGAGGCGATGCTGTTCAAGACGTTTCTGCAAATTGTTGGTGATGCCGATATAAAGCGTACCGTATCGGCGGCTCGCAAGAATATAGACATGGTAGGGCATCGAAGCACACAACACAGTCGTCCCCGCGCAGGCGGGGACCCATAACCACCGACGTGTGAGGGTAGCGTGGCTTTTGCCACGTTCAAATTCAAAAGGGTCGCAATTCGGCGAGATCACGGCGTATGGGTCCCCGCTTGCGCGGGGACGACCGCCAATTGCTAGCGCGCGACGAGCTACTCCGCGGCCTTGCGCAGCGTATCCCATTCACGCAAAGCCTGCGCGTCGCGCGGTGTCACGTCGGGATATTGCGGGTCCTCGCCGACGCTTTCGGTGATCTTCCACGACCGCGCGCATTTCTTGCCGTGTGCGCGTGCGGGAACAACAGAGACGCCACGCACGTCATCGAGCCGGAACGCCTCCGTCGGCCCCTCGCCTTCGGCAAGTGTCGCGTTCGAGGTGATGCAGATTTCGGCGAGATCGGCATCGACGATGGCGTTGAACAGATCGAGGTCCGACACATAGACAATGGGAGCCGCTTCGAGCGACGAGCCGATGCGCTTGCCCGCGCGTTCCAGTTCGAGCGCGCCGGTAACCACGCGTCGCACACTACGGATCTTGCGCCATTTCTCCGCAAGCCTGTCGTCGCGCCATTCCGTCGGCACGTCCGGGAAAAGCTGCAGATGGACCGACGCCGCGTCGTCACCGTAGCGCGACAGCCACGCCTCCTCCGCGGTGAAGCACAGCATCGGCGCGAGCCAGGTCACCGTGCAGCGGAACAGGTGGTCGATCACGGTCAGCGCCGCCTTGCGTTTTTGCGACGAGATCGGATCGCAATAGAGCGCATCCTTGCGGATGTCGAAATAGAATGCCGACAGGTCGGACGTCATGAAGGCATTCAGCATCGCGAAGATGCGCTTGTAGTCGAAGGCGCGGTAGGCCTCCTTCACCGCACCGTCGAGTTCGGCCAGCCGGTGCAGCATCAGCCGCTCCAGCTCCGGCATTTTTTCAACCGCGACGCGATCCTCGTCGCTGAAATGCGCGAGCGAGCCCAGCATCCAGCGGATCGTGTTGCGCAGCTTGCGATAGGTCTCGACATTGGTCTTCAGGATTTCCGGACCGATGCGCTGATCGTCGGCATAGTCGGCGGCGCAGACCCACAGCCGAAGGATATCGGCACCCGATTGTGCGATCACCTTTTGCGGCTCGATCGTGTTGCCGAGCGATTTCGACATCTTGCGGCCGTGCTCGTCCATGGTGAAGCCGTGGGTCAGCACCATGTCGAACGGCGCAATTCCGCGGGTGCCGCAGCTTTCCAGCAGCGAGGACTGGAACCAGCCGCGATGCTGGTCCGAGCCTTCAAGATACATCACCTGATCCTCGCCGCCGTGAACCTTGCGGCGGATGCCGGCGAATTGCGGGAAATTCTTTTCGTCTTCCAGCACGAAGGCATGGGTCGATCCGGAATCGAACCACACGTCGAGAATGTCGTCGACCTTCTGCCAGCCCTCCTTGGCGCGATCGCCGAGGAAGCGCGCCGCAGCGCCTTCCGCATACCACGCGTCCGCCCCTTCCTGCTCGAAGGCGTCAGCGATGCGCTCGTTCACGGCGGGATCGTTCAGGATCTCGACCGAGCCGTCGGCCTTCTCCTTGACGAACACCGCGATCGGGACGCCCCAGGCGCGCTGGCGCGAGATCACCCAGTCCGGCTTGCTCTCGATCATGCCGGTGATGCGGTTCTGGCCCGCGGCCGGTATCCATTGCGTGACGGCGATGGCCTCCATCGCGCGGGCGCGGAGCGTGTCGCCCTTCCCCGCGATATTCATAGCTCCGGGCTGGCCCGGAGCGTCCGCGATATCCTTGTCCATCGCGATGAACCATTGCGGCGTATTGCGATAGATCACCGGCCTCTTCGAGCGCCACGAATGCGGATATTGATGCTTCAGCCGGCCGCGCGCGATGAGGGTGCCGGCCTCGACCAGTGCCTTGATCACGGCGTCGTTGGCGTCGCCCTTCTCGCCCTTGTCGTTGATGACACGCTTGCCGGTGAAACCCGGCGCATGAGCAGTGAAGGCGCCGTTCTCGTCGACGGTATAGGGGATCGCGGTGTTGATATTGTCCGCCTCCAGTTCGCGCGCGCTGGCGGTCCAGACCTCGAAATCCTCGCGGCCATGTCCGGGTGCCGTGTGCACGAAGCCGGTACCGGTATCGTCGGTGACATGATCGCCGGAGAGGAGCGGCACGGTGAAGTCGTAGCCGAGCGACCGCAGCGGATGCGCACAGCCGAGATCGGCAAGGTCTTGCGCCGGAACGTCGGCGACCTTGTCGTAGGCGGTGACGCGCGCCTGCTTGAACACATCGCCTGCAAGATTTTCGGAAAGGATCAACAGGTCGCCGAACCTGGCCCAATTGTCGGGTGCGGCGTCGGTGACCTTGTATAGACCGTAGGCGACCTTCGGCGAATAGCTGATGGCGCGGTTGCCCGGCAGCGTCCAGGGCGTGGTGGTCCAGATCACCACCGATGCGCCCTTGTATTTTTTCTCGAGCGCCGCATGCCGCCTGCCGCGCGCGAACCGCACCGGAAACTTCACCCACACCGTGTCGCTCGTGTAATCCTCGTACTCGACCTCGGCCTCGGCGAGCGCGGTCTTTTCCACCACACTCCACATCACCGGCTTGCTTCCCCGATACAGCGTGCCGTTTTGCGCGAACTTCATGATCTCGCGCGCGATCTGTGCTTCCGCCGCGAAGCTCATCGTGGTGTAGGGGTGGTCCCAGTCGCCCTCGACACCGAGCCGCATGAACTCCTGACGCTGCACATTCAGCCAGTGCTCAGCATAGGCCCGGCATTCCTGCCGAAACGCGATCATGGCCGCCGGATCGGAGAGATTGGGCTTCAGCCTGTTCTGCGAGCGATAGTTCTCTTCCTCAACCTTCCACTCGATCGGCAGGCCGTGGCAGTCCCAGCCAGGCACGTAGTTCGAATCGAAGCCGAGCATCTGCTGGCTGCGGGTCACCACGTCCTTCAGGATCTTGTTGAGCGCGGTGCCGATATGGATGTTGCCGTTGGCGTAGGGCGGCCCGTCATGCAGGATGAATTTCGCCCTGCCCTTCGCTGCCTCACGCAGCTTGCCGTACAGGTGTTCGTCCTTCCAGCGCTTGAGCAGAACGGGCTCGCGCTCGGGCAGGCCGGCGCGCATCGGAAATTCCGTGCGCGGCAGGAACAGGGTCTCGGAATAGTCGCGTTCGGGATTCGTCATGTCAGGATTGGCCTCTAGCGCGCGATCAGCAAGAGTGGAAACCGGATTTGCGTCCGATCGCGCGCCAAATCATGTGCCGGGCTGTGTATCAGGCGTATCGCAGCGCGAAAAGCAGCGATCCGCCGGGGGCGTGGTCAAATCTTGCCGAGCGGTGGAAAGGCGAACGGATTGCGGGCGAGCGCGTCGCGCGCCCGCGTCGAATCGAGGCTCATCTGCGCCATCAGTGCCTCGATCGAGCCGAATTTCTCCTCCGGCCTGATCCAGCCGATCAGCGCGACATCCATTGTCTGGCCGTACAGATCGCCGGAAAAATCGAACAGGAACACCTCCAGAAGCGGCGCTCCATTGTCGAAGGTCGGCCGCCGGCCGAAGCTCGCGACTCCATCGTAACGGGCATCCCCGATGCCGACCCTGACGGCATAAATCCCGTGCTTGAGCGCACAGGACGGATCGAGGCGCAGGTTGGCCGTGGGGAAACCAAGTCCGCGACCGCGCTTTTCGCCATGGATCACCTCGCCGGTCGCGAACCAGGGGTAGCCGAGCAGTTCCGCCGCCTCCACCACGCGGCCGGCTTCGAGCGCTGCGCGGATGGTGCCCGACGACACCGGACGGCCCTCGTCTTCCAGCTTCGGCGCAACATCGACCGGAAAGCCATACCGCGCACCCGCTTCGGTCAGGAACGCCGGCGAGCCACCGCGGCCCTGCCCGAAATGGAAATCGAAGCCGATCGCCACCCCGCTGACACCAAGCCGCCCGACCAGGATTTCGGAGACGAATTGCTCCGCCGGCAGGCCGGCCAGACTTGCGTTGAAGGTCTGCACCACGGCACCGTCCAGCCCCGTTGAGGCGAGGAGACGCAGCTTCTGCCGCTCGTCGGTAAGGCGAAACAGCTTCTCGTCGGGCCTGAAATAGCTCCGCGGATGCGGCTCGAGCGTCAGCACGGCCGACAGCTTGCCCGCCGCCGCCGCACGTTTCATGGCAAAGTCGATCACCGAACGATGACCGCGATGCACGCCGTCGAAATTGCCGATCGCGACCACGGCGCCGCGCAGCTTCGCGATTTCGGGCCCGCTGTCGCGGGCGACAACAAACGGCTTGGGTTCGGATTTGAGCATGGGGATCGGCGGCGTTCTGACTGGCCGCCCCGTGTCGGCCCAAGTCCGCATCAAGTCAAGACGTTACGATTTCGGCCGCGCCGGCACCGACACGATCGCCTCACCGTCCAGCACGACCATGTTATCGACCAGCGCCTCGCAATGCAGCCGTACCTTGCGTCCCTCCGGCACCAGCTCGATCACCTCGACGATCACGGTGACCACATCGCCGATCTTGACCGGCGCATGGAAGTTGAGGGTCTGCGAGCGGTACACTGCGCCAGCTCCGGGGAGCCGCGTGCCGAGCACCGCCGAAATCAGGCTCGCGGTATAGAGCCCGTGCGCGATGCGCTGGCCGAAGCGGGTGCCCTGTGCATAGGTGTCGCACAGGTGAATCGGGTTCTCGTCGCCCGACACATTGGCAAAGCCGACGACGTCGGTTTCCATCACCGATTTCATCAGCGTCTCACGCATGCCGAGATGCAGATCCTCGAAGCACAGGGTGCGAACCATGCGCGGATCGACGGCGGCTTTGGCGGGAGCTGTGTTCATCGCTCTCTTTGGCGGCTCGGTTAACCAAGCGTAAACTGCTGCAGGCGTGCGAAGGATGCAATCAGCCTTTCGACACTTCAGCAAAGCGTTTGGGCAAATGTGGCGCCGCCCGCAAATATTGCGGGCTTAACGGATGTTCAAGGCGGCGGGTGTACCCTCCGCCTACCTTGGGCAGAATGCTCACCGGTGCGGTTGGCGCTGGTCGGCCGCGATGACGGAGCTTGAGACGATGTCTGTCGATCTATCGATGCCCGTTCTGGTCGTCGACGACTACAATACGATGGTCCGCATTATCCGCAACCTGCTGCGGCAGGTCGGCTTTTCCAATATCGATGACGCCTCGGACGGCACCGCCGCATTGAAGCGGCTGAGTGAAAGGAGCTACGGGCTCGTCATTTCCGACTGGAACATGGAGCCGATGACCGGCTTCGAACTGCTCAAGGAAATGCGCGCCGACCCGCGGCTGGCCCAGGTGCCATTCATCATGATCACCGCCGAGTCGAAAACCGAGAATGTGGTTGCGGCGAAAATGGCCGGCGTCAGCAATTACATCGTCAAGCCGTTCAACGCGGCAACGCTGAAAAGCAAGATCGACGCGATCTTTGTCGATGAGCCGACCTGCGCCGCGTAGTCCGGCGTCGTTCCCGCATCACCATTTCAGCTTCCGTGCGATCGCCCGTGGCTTGCCGCCAGCCGCGATCAGCACGCGTTCGACCGCATCCGGATCGGGATCATCGCGGCCGCCGAATTCCGCCGAGT
Source organism: Pseudorhodoplanes sp. (assembly GCF_050250235.1). GTDB lineage: Bacteria > Pseudomonadota > Alphaproteobacteria > Rhizobiales > Xanthobacteraceae > Pseudorhodoplanes. The sequence continues at coordinate 55,276 of NZ_JBFWPA010000010.1, read as the reverse complement.
GAATTCCCGCGGTGACGAACAGGCAGTCGATCCCGTAGGAAGCGGCGCCCTTGAAGTCGGTGCGCACCGAATCGCCAATCGCGAGGACACGCTTGCGGGCGACATGCCTGCCGCGCGCATCCTGCGCAAGCTTCAGCGCGAGATCATAGATCGGCGCATAGGGCTTGCCGGCATACAGCACCTCGCCGCCGAGGCGAGCGTAAAGATCGGCGATCGCGCCGGCGCAATAGAGCAACTGCTCGCCGCGCTCGACCACAACATCGGGATTGCCGCAGACCATGAACAGACCACGCGAGAGCATCTGTCCGAGCAGGTCCCGATAATGGTCCGGTGTTTCGGTCTCCTCGTTGAACAAGCCGGAGCAGACCACGTAATCCGCGCGCTCCACCGGCGCGAAGGTCACACCAAGCCCCTCGAAGATCGCCAGATCGCGCTTGGGGCCGATATGGAAGATCGATTGACCGGGACGGTTGCCGATCTCGTTACGGGTCACGTCGCCGGAACTGACGATCGCATCGTAGATCGAGCGCGGCGCCCCGAAATGGGCAACCTGCGTCGCAACCACGCCATTCGGCCGCGGCGCGTTGGTGATCAGCACCACAACGCCACCGGCTTCGCGAAAGCGCGTCAGCGCGTCGCAGGCTTCGGGAAAGGCGGCGACGCCGTTATGCACGACGCCCCAGACGTCGGAGAGCACCACGTCGTAGTCGGGCGCAAGCGCCGAGAAATGGTCGGTGAAGATGGTCAAGGGAGCAGCCTGATGGTTGGGAGAGCGGCAGGGTTTAGCGCGCCGTGTCGGCCGCGTCACCCACCCGTGGAGCGGATTTTCGCGACTAGATCGCGGCGCGCGCCGCGGCGCCAAGTGTCGCTTCGGCGGCCGGGCGATCGGCAACGGCGGACACTGACGTCACGCCATGCAGCGCGTCGGCTCGCACCGGGCGTGGCGGCGAGAACAGAAAGCCCTGACCGAAGCGCACGTCGTAATCCAGCAGGTCCACCACCACCGCCTCGGTCTCGATGCGCTCGGCGATTAGGCTGATGCCATGCCGCCCGAGCAGGTCGGACAGGTCGGCGGCATGGATGTCGGCAGCGGACCCGGCCTTGCTGAGCAGGAGCTGTGCCGGCACCTTGACGAACCGCACACCCAGTTCGGACAGATCGCGGGGGCCGATCCGCAGATCGGTCACGTGATCCATGGAGAACCGGTACCCGAGTGCGATCAGGCCGGCCAGGCTCTCCTGCTCGATCGGACCCATATTCACCAGTGCGCTCTGGGTGAATTCCAGCATCAGGGACGAACTGAGCGCGCGGTTGGCTTCCAAGAAGTCGAAAAACTGGCGGAAGATATCGGCGTCGTTCAGTGTCGCGACCGAGACATTGCAGAACAATCCGATCTCGCGGTTCTTGAGCAGCAATCTGCGCAGCACCTGCACGCAGCGGAACAACTGCATGTTGTCGATCTTGGCGATCAGCCCGGCCTTCTCGGCATGGACCAGAAAATCGCTCGGCAGGATCAGCGTGCCATCATCGGTGCGCAGCCGGGTCATCGCCTCGTAATAGCGGACCTTGCGTTGCGGCAAGGTCACCACCGGCTGCAGATAGAGATCGATGCGTCCGCCTTCGATCGCGCCTGCGATCGTAGCTGTGATGTCCTCAGCGGTCTTGCCCTTCAGCGGGCCGGTGGCAACGAGGTCGCTTGCGGAATCGCTTAAAGGTTGCGGCTCCGCTTCCTTCGCCTTGGCCGGTTCGGCGCGGGCGACGCTCCTTGCCTCGGCAAGCGGCGGGGGCGCTGGGCGGCTGGTCGCGGGCGCGGCAATTACCGGTGTCTGTCTGAACTGTTCAAAGCGGGTGTCCTGGGCGGCGACGGCCTCGGCGAGTTCCTTGACCAGAGCGCCGAGCTCGCCGATCTCGGCTGCAAGCGCGTCGTTCGGCATCCGCGAACGGCGTGCCGCCTCCTGAGTCTCGAGCGCACTCACCTTGCGCCCGATTTCGCCGACCTGGCGAGCGAGATCGGCGGTGCCGCGAGACAGATCCGCGATCTTTTCACCCAGATCGTCCCGATCGCGCAGCCTTGCGGAGACCGTGTTGTACAGCGCGAGCGCGGTCATGACGGCAAGCGCAATGACCGCCGATTCGGTGCCCGACAGGCGAAATACCAGATAGCCGATAGCGCCGATCGATGCTGCGATCAGGATCACGCAGATTGCGATGAAGATGGCTGTCAGCCGCGCCATGGAAGCCCTGTCAGGGCGCATCCGGCCGCCGAGCCGATTCGCCCTCCCCGGCCATAATGTCCACGAGCGCCACGCGAAGCGCAAGCAATCCGGGCGCACAAATCTGCTGGATCGATCAGGTGTATCCGGTTCCGCCGCGGAACAATGCGGATCGCCTGCCTTGTGTGTGCAAGCGCCAGCCTGTCGTCAGGCTCCGGAACCCGGACCGCGTCACCGTGGCAATGACGTTACGCCACCGCCTTGATCGCGCGCGCTACCTTCTCGAAAATTTCGCCAATCTGGCTTTCGCTCACAATCAGCGGCGGCGACATCGCGAGCGAATCCCCCACAGCGCGCAGCATCAGCCCCTCCTCGTGGAAGCCGCGGTCCATTGCCTCGAAGCCGCGTTTTCCCACGCCGTCCGGCTTCGACGCCAGATCGATGCCGACCGTGATGCCGACGCAGCGGATATCGAGCACGTTGGGCAGGCCCTTGAGCGACATGCAGGCGTCGTACCATGTGGGCTCAATCTTCCTGGCGCGCTCGAACAGGCCTTCGTCGCGATAGAGATCGAGCGCGGCAAGACCGGCCGCGACCGCAAGCGGATGGGCGGAATAGGTGTAGCCGTGGAAGAATTCGATCGCGTGCTCGGGCCCGTGCATGAAGGCCTCGTGAATCCCCTTCCTCACCAGCACGCCGCCCATCGGCACCGAACCCGAGGTCACGCCCTTGGCGAAGGTGATCATGTCCGGCACCACGCCGTAGCGTTCGGCGGCGAAGGCGTGTCCGAGCCGGCCGAAGCCGGTGATGACCTCGTCGAACACCAGCAGAATTCCATACTTGTCGCAGATCGCGCGCAGTCTTTGCAGATAGCCCTTCGGTGCCGGGAGCACCGCGGTCGACCCCGCCATCGGCTCGACGAACACCGCGGCGATGGTGTTGTCGCCGTTCAGAGCGACCAGACGCTCCAGTTCATCCGCCAGATGCGCGCCCCATTCCGGCTCGCCCTTGGAGAACGCCTGATGTTCGCGGTTATAGGTGTGCGGCAGATGATCGACGCCCGCGAGCATCGTGCCGAACGCCTTGCGATTGTTGCCGATGCCGCCGACCGACATGCCGCCGAAGCCGACGCCGTGATAGCCGCGCTCGCGCCCGATGAAGCGCGCGCGCTGGCCCTGACCGCGCACATTCCAGTAGGCGAGCGCGATCTTCATCGCGGTGTCGACCGCTTCCGAGCCCGAATTGCAGAAGAACACGTGGTCGAGGTCGCCCGGCGCCATCGCCGCGATCCGGCTCGCCAGTTCGAACGATTTCGGATTCGCGTACTGGAACGGCGGCGCGAAATCCATTTCCGCGGCCTGCGCCTGGATGGCGGCGACGATCGGCTCGCGGTTATGCCCGGCATTGGTGCACCAGAGCCCGGCGGCGCCGTCGAGCACGGCTTTCCCCTCCGGGGTGAAGTAATGCATGTCCTTGGCGCGCGACACCATGCGCGGGCGCTTCTTGAAGGCGCGGTTGGCGGTGAACGGCATCCAGAACGCTTCGAGGTCGTTCGGGACGGCGGTGGCGGCGGGCTTGCGGGCGGACTGGGTGCTCATGGCGGGGCCTTTCTTGGATTGCGATTCCTTTAGCTCATTTTTCATGCCGGCGCCTCTTCTCCCCTCCCCCATGAGCGAAGCGAGTGGTGGGGAGGGGTCGGGGGTGGGGGGGCGTTTTTGCCGAATCTACGAGAAGCCCCCCACCCCGGTTCGCCTCGCTGTGCGACGCGAACCGACCCTCCCCACCGCTTCGCGGGGGGAGGGAAAGCGACCGTGGTTGCCGCATCGGCTTGCCGCTGTTACTAGCCGCGGACCATCTGCATCGTTTCAGATCGCAATCTGCATACGCGCAGACCGTAATCTGCAAAGTTGACGCTTCATGACCGACAAACCGAGCAAACTGAAGGCGCGGCTGCCGCGCGGCCTCGTGGACCGGACCCCGTCCGAGATCGCCTCCACCCGCGCGATGCTGGAGAAAATCCGCGCCGTCTACGAGCTCTACGGCTTCGACCCGGTGGAGACGCCCGCGATCGAATATACCGACGCGCTCGGCAAGTTCCTGCCCGATCAGGACCGCCCGAACGAGGGCGTGTTCTCGTTTCAGGACGACGACGAGCAGTGGCTGAGCCTGCGCTACGACCTGACCGCGCCGCTCGCGCGCTATGTTGCGGAGAATTTCGACGCGCTGCCGAAGCCCTATCGCAGCTATCGCGAAGGCTGGGTGTTCCGCAACGAGAAGCCGGGACCGGGACGGTATCGCCAGTTCATGCAGTTCGATGCGGATACGGTGGGGTCTGCATCGATGGCCGCCGATGCGGAAATTTGCATGATGGCGGCGGATACAATGGAGGCGCTCGGCATCCCGCGCGGCAGCTATGTGGTGAGAGTCAATAATAGAAAGGTCCTTGACGGCATCATCGAAGCTATCGGAGTTCAGGACACAGGGACACGTCTGATCGTGCAGCGTGCGATCGACAAACTTGATCGCCTTGGAATTGTGGGCGTCCGCGCGCTTCTCGGCAAAGGTCGTTGGGACGGCGGCGAAGAGGGCAAAGGTGACTTCACCAAAGGTGCCAATCTCTCGACCGACCAAATCAACGAGCTGGAGACCTTCCTTCTTGCGACAGCCGATGTCAGCTCCAACGAAAAGTCTCTTGATGAGTGGACATGGCTCGATTGCACTGCGGTCGAAACAACCGCAGGCCGCGGACTTGGAATAACCAATGAAGCAACCATCCAAAAATTCCGCGGATGGTTTTCGAATTCAAGCCTATTCGAGCAAGGCTTGGACGAACTCGAAGAAATTTCAACGATTGCTGCGTCTGCTGGATATCGAACTCGCCGTCTTTCGATAGCACCCTCGGTAATCCGTGGCCTCGAATACTACACCGGCCCGGTCTACGAAGTAGAACTCCTCATCGAAACGAAAGACGAAAAGGGTCGCCCGGTGCGCTTCGGCTCGGTCGGCGGCGGCGGGCGTTACGACGGCCTGGTCTCGCGCTTCCGCGGCGAGCCGGTCCCGGCCACCGGATTTTCGATCGGGGTATCGCGTCTCGCGGCCGCTCTCGCGCTTGTGAACAAGAGCGATGCACAGCCAAGTTTCGGCCCCGTGGTCGTCACGGTTTTCGACCAGGATCGAATCGCAGATTATCAGCGCATGGTCGCGGAGCTTCGCGCAGCGAATATCCGCGCCGAGTTGTATCTCGGTTCAGGAAAGTTCAATCCGCAGATGAAATATTCCGACAAGCGCAACGCGCCCTGCGTGGTGATCCAGGGCTCGGACGAAAAAAACGATCCTGCGGGCGAACGGGTGGTGGTGAAGGACCTCGTTGCCGGCGCGCAACTGTCGAAACTGGAAAAGGGCCGCGACGAATATCTGCAGAAGCAGGCCGACGCGCAGCGCAAGGTGCCGCGCGACGATCTCGTCAAGACCGTGCAGGAGATCCTGGCGCGGCATGGGGTCAGGACGCGGACGGCGTAGCGTCGCCACTTGCTCGGATCACCTCCCCCACCCAGCCGCGCTCGCGCGGCTGCGTTCTAAACTAATCGTACACAAGTCGGGCAAGCCCGACTTGTCTCGGGGGAGGTCGCCTGCCGAAGGCAGGCGGGAGGGGGGTAAACTGCACTTATAACTATGCAGCTTACCCCCCTCCCGAACCCTCCCCGCAGGGGAAAGGGAGCGCACCGAGTAAGCGGAAACAACCGGCGTCACAAGCTCAGCAATTCATCCTCTTCCGGCACCAGCGAAGCCGTCTCGATCCGCCGGTTCACGTCGATCGGATGGCCGACCACCTGCTCGGCCACGTCGAACGTGTCGGCGATGCTGCGGAACGCCACCAGCCTGCCATCGCGGAAGCGCAGGAAATGCGCGCCGCGGAAGCACAGTGAGCGGCCGGTGTCGCGCTGCCGCGCCCGCACATGGCCGTAGGCTGCGACGCGCTCGCCCTGCACCACGAGATGCTCGATCTCGAAATCGGTCATGTGGAAGAAGCACGGCATGATGCGGGTGACCAGTTCGATCGCGGCCGCCTTGCCCTGCCGGCAGCCATAGAGATCGAACTGCTCCGCCGGACCCGCCAGCAGCCATTCGACATTGTCGTCGAGGATCGCATCGAGCAGGCCGGCGTCGCGCTTGAGATAGGCACGATAGAAGGCGACAAGCCATGGCGGCACGTCGCGGCCGTGCAGCCGGTCCGGGAATGCTGCGGCGCTGACAACGGCGCTCATAACGCGATCACGTCCCGTTGCGCGGCCAGACGCGGCTCGCGATACGGATCGATCCGATGACCGACCACCTGCTCGGCCATGTCGAAGGTGTCCGACACGCCCTTCAGCGATACGACCTTGCCGTCGCGAAACACCACGAAGACTGCGGTCTGATAGGTCAGGATCCGCCCGGTTCCCTTCTGCACGGAAGTGACGTTGTTCAGGAGCGCCGCGGTGTCGCCGTCGATCACGACTTCTGCCGGCTCGAAGCGCCTGACCGAGAACATCGAGGGCACCAGCCGTCCAATGTAGTCGACGACTGCCGCCTTGCCGCGCCGGTAGCCACAGAACACGAACAGGTCCACCGGACCGGCCATGTGCCATTCCACGTCGTCGGCGAGATACGGCGCGAGCCGAACCGGGTCGCGCGAGGCCAGCGCCTGGTAGAAGGCGTGCACGGTGGCGGGGGTTACGGCTTCACCCATGATCGTCTCCGGACGATCGTGCAGAATGAATTGCAATTCCTTATTTTTGGTGAGGAGCGGGCGCACCCCTCGGCAACCCGTTAACGCCTCGTTAATCCGGCGCGCGCGGATGCAGCGCCTCGGCGTCCGCCACCAGGTCGCCCGGGAATGCCGACAACGTCTTGATTGCACGCGTCACATCAACGGCGTGACCGACCATCTGCTCGACTGCGTCGAAGGTGTCCGGGATGCCGCGGAACGATACCAGCTTTCCGCTCTCGAAGCGCAGGAAGTTCGCGAAGCGGAAATTGAGCGAGCGCCCGGTGTCACGCTGGCGCGCGCGCAGACGGCCATGCGCCGCGACCTGCCCGGCGGCCGCATCGCCTTCCACAATCAGGTGTTCGAAGACGAAGCCGGTCGGATAATAGTAACAGGGGATGATCTTCGTGATCAGTTCGATCACGCTCTCCTTGTCCCGGCGACGGCCGTAATGGTCGAATTGATCGGCCGGCCCGGCGAGCAGCCAGTCGATGTCGTCATGCAGGATGCGCTCCAGCCACCCGGCATCGCGTGCCAAATAGGCCTCGAAAAAATCTGCGACCCAATCCGGAATAGCGCGGCCGGCGGCATGACGCGCCACCGCGAGCGTTTCGGTGTCCGCGATCACAGCATCACCAGCGTGTCGTCATTGTCATGCTGTTCCGGCGTCCGGAATGCATCGATGCGATGCCCAAGCACCTGCTCGGCGATGCCGAATGTGTCTGTCACCACCTCGAAAGCGATGAGCCTGCTGTCGCGGAACACAAGGAAATGGGCACAGTGATAGGACAGGGTGCGCCCGGATTTCGCGTGCACGGCGGTGATCCGGCTGAACGCACCCGCGCTTTCGCCATCGATGAGAATCCGGTCGACCTCCGTACGCGTGACGCTGAGCATGCCGGGCTTGATCCGGAAGATAGAGTCCAGCACGGCGTCCCGGCCACGCCGAACCCCGCAAAAGGGAAACACGTCCACCGGACCGGCCATGGTCCATTCCACGTCGTCGGCCAGCAACATGCCCACCGCTGCGGCATCGCGCGCGGAGTAGGCTTCGAAAAAGGCTTGCACGATGCTGCGGCTGACGACTGCGGCCATGCGCTTTGGTCCCTGGCCGGCCAGGATAGCCATCACATCTTTATTTTTTCTGATGCCTCAGAACTTTCCGGTATGAGACGCTTGCCATTCCTTAACCCCGTCGGGCCGATTCCGCCGTTAAGCCCGGCGGCGGACCGTCGTCGAAACCTCAAACCATCCGTGCTAAAGGCCCGCGGCCATGACCAACCCGCCGACCGTGACCGTTCCCGAGCCCTACGCGGAGACCCTTGTCTCGGCCCGAAACCTGGTTTCGACCTATGAAGCTGCGGGCTATTCGCGGGCTCATCCGGCCATCCTTCAGCCGGCGGAGCCCTTTCTCGACCTGTCGGGCGAGGATATCCGCGCACGCATGTTCCTGACCGCAGGCCGCGCCGGCGAGGAGCTGTGCCTGCGCCCGGATTTCACGATTCCCGTGTCGCGCGACTATCTCCACTCTCCGGCCGCCGGGCGGCCGCAGGGCTATTGCTATCTCGGGCCGGTGTTCCGCGATCGCGGCACGCTCCCGGGCGAGTTCTTGCAGGCAGGCATCGAATCGTTCGGCCGCACCGACAAGGCCGCCGCTGACGCCGAGACGCTGGCGCTCGGGCTCGCGGCGACCGCGCATTTCGGGCGCAACGCGCCTTCGATCATGACCGGGGATGTCGCGCTGTTCACGGCTTTGGTATCCGCGCTCGATCTGGCGCCGGCCTGGAAGCGGCGGCTGATCAAGGACTTCAACCGCAAGGCGTCGCTAGCGCAGGACCTGGAGCGCCTGACGCTGCACGCACCCAACGGCAAGGCGGATTATCAGGGCGTGCTGGCAGCACTCGCCGGCTCCGACCCGAAGGCCGCCCGTGCGCTGGTCACCGACCTTCTGTCGATTGCGGGCATCAGCGCGGTCGGCGGCCGTTCGGTTGGCGAAATCGCCGATCGATTTCTGGAGCAATCGACGCTTGGCGCCGCCGCCGCCCTGCCCCGCGAAACCCACGATCTCGTAGTTCGATTCCTCAACATCAGCGGCACGCTCGACGACGCCGCAACCGCCATGCGAAGGCTCGCGGCGGAAGGTGGGCTGTCGCTCGACGCCGCGCTCGATCATTTCGAAGCGCGCAGCGCGGAATTCCGCAAGCGCAATATCGACGCGCGGCGCGTGGCGTTCTCCTGCGCCTTCGGACGCGGCATGGATTACTATACCGGTTTCGTGTTCGAATTGCGGGACGGCGGCAGCGACGAGCCGCTGGTCGCGGGAGGTCGCTACGACGATCTGCTGACGCGGCTTGGATCGCCTTCGCCCATTCCCGCGGTCGGATTCTCGGTCTGGATCGAGCGGCTTTCCGATTCTATTGCGGGAGGTGCATCATGACGGCTCCCGTGATCATCGCAGTCCCGGCCAAGGGACGGCTGCAGGAGAATGCGGAAGGCTATTTCGCGCGGGCAGGCCTGAAACTCATCAAGCCGCGCGGAGCGCGCGACTATCGCGGCACCATCGCCGGAATGGATGGCGTCGAGATCGCCTATCTGTCGGCGTCGGAGATCACTGCGCAACTCGCGCAGGGCGCGGCGCATCTTGGCGTCACCGGCGAGGATCTGGTCCGCGAGATGATCCCGGATGCGGATGCGCGCGTGATCCTGCTCGAGGGACTCGGATTCGGCTACGCCAATGTGGTGGTGGCGGTGCCGCAGGCGTGGATCGACGTGCGCAGCATGTCCGATCTCGACGATGTCGCGACCGCGTTCCGGCTCAAGCATAACCGCAAGATGCGGGTCGCAACCAAGTATGTGAACCTGACCCGCGGCTTCTTCGGACAGCACGGCATCGGCGACTACCGGATCGTCGAAAGCCTCGGCGCCACCGAAGGTGCGCCCGCCGCCGGCACCGCCGAGTTGATCGTCGACATCACCACCACCGGCAACACGCTCACGGCCAACGCGCTGAAGGTGATCGAAGACGGCGTGATGCTGCGCTCCCAGGCAAATCTGGTCGCCGCCCGCGGCGCCGACTGGAAGAATGGCACGCTCGACACGGCCCGCCGGATTCTCGACCGGCTCGCAAGCCAGGCCCGCGCCCAGGCCTTCCGCGAAATGCGCACCCGTTTCAAGGGCTGCGACGACGCGCTGCTTGCGGTTGCCCGCGAGACATTCGGCATCGTCACGCCGTTCGGCGGCCCGACCTCGTCCGGCATGCTGACGCTGCATTGCCCGCCGGATCAGGTGTTCGCGCTTGCCGATTTCCTGCGCGGAAAAGGCGCCGATGCGATTTCGGTCTCGGACATCGATTATGTCTTCACGCAGGACAATCCGCTGTTCGAGAGATTGAAGACGGGGGTGCAGCTGTAGCGCGCCGCGAGACTATTGGTTCTCGCCGCCGCGGGCGAATTGCGGCACCCGGAAACGCTTGCGATAGGCGCCCGGCGACAATCCGGTCAACCGCTTGAACAGGCGGCGGAAGAAGGCCGCATCCTCGTAACCCGCGCGCCAGCCGATCTCGTCGACCGGCGCATCGGTGCGTTCCAGCCTGCGCTTGGCATCCTCGATCCGAAGGCGCTGCACGTATTCAATCGGGGAGAGCCCGGTGACATCGGTGAAGCGCCGCTTGAAGGTGCGTTCCGCGAGGCCGGAGCGGCGGACCATCTCCTCGACCGGGCTCACCACGGAAAAGTGCGAGGCAAGCCAGGTCTGCGCTTCCGCAATAGCCGCGTCGCCATGATCCTTGCGGCCTTCAAACACGATATAGGGTGCAAGTCCGTCCTGATGCCATTGCAGCGCGAAGAAGCGCGCGGCGGCCTGTGCCGCAGGCGCACCGACAAAGCGCACGATCAGGTATAGTACGAGGTCGTGCCAGCTTGTGGACGCGCCGGAGCTGATGAGGCTCTGGCGCTCGCCCGCCGCCACCAGTACACGCTCGGGTTCCGAATGGATGAGCGGGTAGGTCTTCTCAAACTCTCGCGCATAGCCCCAGTGCACGGTGGCGCGATGGCCGTCGAACAGCCCGGTCTCCGCAAGCAGGAAAATGCCGGAACAGGCCGAGCAGAGGATTGCGCCCTGCCGGTGCATGCGAGCGGCAAAGTCGACGAGATCGGGATAGCGGCCCTGCTTCCAGCCTTGCGGACCGAGCACGACGGATGGCACCAGCACGATGTCGGTCGCCGCGATATCGGCGGCGGCTCGCCCGACGCGCAACGGTAAACCGCTGGCAAGCGATATCTCGCCCGGCGCGGTGCCGACGATATCGACGGCGAAGGGCGGGGTGTCCGGAATTGCCGGATCGGTCCTGGCCAGCAGCCCGAACGCATTCAGCACGTCGTAGATGCCGACGAGCGTCGACATCGCCGCTTCAGGAACGGCGACAAGACTGACATGGAGCGGACGGGGCTCTGTCGGCATGCAGGCCCTTTACACCGCCCGCTGGCACAAATGAACCGGTCCTGGCCGGTTACGCACTCGCGACCGGTTTGTCCGCGCGGCAGAAGTCCGCGCAATTCCGTCGCAGCGGGCGCCGGACAAATTCAAGGAAAACGGGCATGAATATCGATCAGCAGAAACTCGAATCCCTCGTCGGGCGCCTGTTCGGCGACCTGTCGGCCGGCTATGGCGGGGTGATGGTCAGCCTCGGCGACAAGCTCGGGCTTTACAGAGCGATGGCCGGCGCGGGCCCGCTGTCATCGCACGAGGTGGCGAAGCGGTCCGGCTGCGCCGAGCGCTATGTGCGCGAATGGCTGAACGCGCAGGTGGCGGGCGGCTATGTGGATTATCACGTCGCATCCGGCACCTACGAGCTAACGCCGGAACAGGCTGCGATTCTCGCCGACGACACGAGCCCGGTCTATCTGCCGAATGCTTGGCAATGCGTGGCCTCGATGTGGGCGGACGAGGACAAGTCGCTCGACGCAATGAAGACCGGCCGCGGCGTAAGCTGGGGCGAGCATGACGGCCGGCTGTTTTGCGGGTCCGCGGCGTTCTTCCGCAATGCCTATGCCGGCAGCCTGGTGCAGCAATGGCTGCCGGCGCTCGATGGCGTGGTCGAAAGGCTCAGGGCCGGCATCACGGTTGCCGATATCGGTTGCGGGCATGGGCACTCCACCACGCTGATGGCGAAGGCATTTCCGAACAGTCGGTTTTTCGGCTTCGACGCACATGAGGGCTCGATCGCGGCGGCGCGTCAGGTCGCGCAGGAGGCCAGTGTCGCCGATCGTGTCAGCTTCAAGATCGCCAAGGCGGATACCTATCCGGCGCACGGCTACGACCTGATCTGCTTCTTCGACAGTCTCCATGACATGGGCCACCCGAACGATGCGATGCGGCACGCGGCGACCTCACTCGCGCCGGACGGCACTGTGATGCTGATCGAGCCATTCGCCAGCGACAAGGTCGAGGAGAACATCAATCCGGTCGGCCGGCTCTATTACGCCGCCTCAACCACCATGTGCTGCGCGCATGCGATTTCCGAGAACGGCACGCATGTGCTGGGCGCGCAGGCCGGACCGAAGCAGCTTTACGGCGTGCTGCGTCAGGCAGGCTTCGGCCAGGTCCGGACGGCGATGCAAACGGCGTTCAATCTGGTGATCGAAGCGAGGCTTTAATTCAGCCCCCCGAATAGCCTCCGATGATCGGCAATATCTCGCCGGTGATATAGCTCGAGCAGCTCGGGGCGGCGAGAAACACGAAGGCCGGCGCAATCTCTTCCGGTTGCGCCGGCCGCTTCATGGGCGTGTCGGCACCGAATTTCGATACGCCCTTGGCGTCGCGGTCGGCCGGATTGAGCGGCGTCCAGACCGGACCGGGCGCGACCGCATTGACGCGGATGCCTTTTCCGACGAGATGCGTTGCAAGCGAGCGCACGAAGGCATGGATGCCGCCCTTGGTCATCGAATAATCGAGCAGCTTGTCGTTGCCGAGAAGGCCGGTGACGGAGCCGGTCATCACGATCGAAGAGCCCTCCTTCATGTGCGGCACCGCCGCCTGCGCCATGTGGAAATAGCCGTAGAGATTGGTCTTCAGGGTGCGGTCGAAATGCTCGGGCGTGAGATCGAGGAAGTCCTGCACGTGTTCCTGGAACGCCGCGTTGTTGACCAGAATATCGAGCGCGCCGAGTTCCTTCACCGTGCGCTTCACCGCTTCCCTGCAGAAATCCGGATCGGCAACATCGCCTGAAATGACAATGCAGCGGCGGCCTTCCTTCTCTACCGCCCGTTTGGTCTCTTGTGCATCCGCGTGTTCGGAAAGATAGGCGACCGCTACGTCGGCACCTTCGCGCGCATACAATACGGCCACGGCGCGGCCGATCCCGGAATCGCCGCCGGTGATCAACGCGACCTTGTCCTTCAGCTTGTCCGACCCCTTGTAATGCGGCGCGTCGTACATCGGCGCGAGTTCGAGATCGGACTCGTTGCCCGGCTTTTTCAAATGCTGCGCCGGCAGCGGTGGTTCGGGATAGCGGCGCGCGCCGGCCTGCATGGCGCCGCGCTCGTTGTCCTGCTTCGGCTTCGATTTGTCCTTGCGGTCGATATTGTCCTGGATTGCGCGTTCGGCAGCCGCGGTCTTTTCGGCGGCCAGCGCGAAGCGATCCTTGGTCGCTGCGTCTGCCATGGGTGTCCTCGCGTGTGAGACGTCGAGCACCAACGGAGGCGAGGCCAGCAAAGTTCCCCTCAACCGTTGAGCACCGGAAGCAGCAGGCGCGACGACGACATGATCGTGGACAGACAGCTTGTTCCCGCCGACGCATGGCGGAAACCCATGATGGACGGCGCTTCCGGGTTCTGGTCGTCGCCGGTGAGAACAAGCCGGATGCAGTGTCCGGACTTGAAGCGTCGCGCATTGTCTACCATGGGAATGCGATAGCGAACCAGCTGCCCGACCGGCACCGCTTCAAAGCTACGGCAGGGCAAGACCGGCGCGCCGGGCCTGCTCGCCGCCTCATCCACTTCGCGCAGGCTGGCGCGCAGGTAGCCGGCCGTGATGTCCGTCGCATTCCCGGACGGATCGACATCCTGAAGCGTCACGATGAAGGCGGTGTCGATGGCGGTCGCTGTCGCGTCCAGCGCAAGCTCGACCGGACCCGTCATGTCGAGATCTCGTTCCAGCGGTTCGCTGTTCCATGTCAGCATGGCCGGCGGATCGGTCTCGCTCGGATGCGCACGATTAAGACCGCTACCAAGCGTCATCATCGTCCGCGTACCGGTTGTGCCCTCGTCGGCGGCGAGGCCGCCATCGGCGCGCAACGCGTAGTCGCGATAGGTCACGCCGGGCAAAGGCCATGCATCGGCCGCGTGAAATCCCGTCGCCCCCGGCAGGACATAGCGAATGCGGGGACCTTCCAGAATTCCGGTGTCCTTGCCCTTCAGCCAATGGTCGTACCAGGCCAGCGCCTCGACATGCAGGCTTTCCCATGGCCAGGTCAGGCCGAAATCCCCGAGCATCGCAACGCGGACATGATTGCTGTTCTTCAGCGCGTTGAAGGCCGGAAAGGTCGACGGCAGATGCAGGGGCACATTCTGCCAGTCGCAGCCGAGATAGACCGGGATCTCGATCCGATGGAGCAGCGGCATCAGATTGCGCTCCTCCCACCATGCATCGCGCACCGGCCGTTCCACCGCGACCGCGCGCCAGTAATCGTCCCACGGATGCGGATCGTGATGCAGCTTCATGAGAAGCCTGAGCGCGGTGATCGAGGCTTCGCCATTCATGGTGGCGAACTTGCGGTGGATCGCAGGCACATGCAGGACCGTACGCACCGCCTCGACCAGTTCGCTGCGCAGGAAGCGGTCGGACAGTTGCGATGTCATCCCGAGCACGGACACGAACGGCGTGATGAACGAGCTCGAAAACAGGCCGTGGTGGCTCACCGCTTCATACAGGTCCGCCGTGACCGCGACCGGGAAGATCGCCTTCAGATGCGGCGGCCGTTCGACAGCGGCTTCAAGCTGGGTCATCGCGAAATAGCTGATGCCGATCATGCCGACATTGCCATCGCACCAGGGCTGTGCCGCCGCCCATTCGACGAGGTCATGCATGTCGCGCCGTTCCTGCGCGTCGAACAGGCCAAAGGTGCCACCCGAGCCGCCGGTGCCACGCAGGTTGACGATCAGATGCACGTAGCCGCGCGGCACGAAGAAATCGCTGGCGCCCGCCTCGATGAAACCGGCCGGCGCACCCAAATCCTGGAGCTGGCGCGGATAGGGCGAGGCCGCGATCAGCACCGGGTAGCGGCCGGGCTCGGCAGGCCGATGCACGTCGGCGAGCAGCGTGACGCCGTCGCGCATCGGAACCGCAATATTGTTGTCGCGGGCCATCGCATGCTCTGGCGCGGAGAGGTTGCGATAGGTGCGGCCGGTGGTTTGCGGGCCGTTGAGCTGACGCTCGCCGGGTTCGGTTCCTGCAATGGACATGCCTCAGACCTTTGGCTTGCGGAACACCAACAAATGGGAAATCGAAAAATTGACGAGGAAGCTCACACCGATCGCCAGCAGTTTCGCATAGAGAACCGGAACCACAAGCGCAGCCAGCACCAGAGTGGTGGTCGCCGCGATCAACCCCACTCCCTGAGAGGCGATGAACGCCAGATACGCCATCGCGGTGAGACGCCGTCCGGACTCGGCGGCGAAGGTAATAAAGGAATTCATCACGTAGGAGCCGGTCACGGCGATGGACCAGGCCAGAATGTTGGCAACCACGAGCGAAGTGGTCAGGTATTTGAGCGCCAGCAGGAACAAGCCGAGGTCGACCAGCGTATTCACCAAACCGATCGAGGCGAAGCTCATGGCCTTCACCATCAGAGCCTGGCGTCTCAAAGCCGCCATGAAGCGCCGCGGCAGGCTCCGGGCATTCTGAAAATCCGGCATTGTCGGCGTTAACTTTCTGAAAGAACGGCGTTTTCTGAACAAAAGCTCATGCAAGGCCGGCCGCTTGCGGTATAAAGCCGGGACCCGCCATGCAGGCCTGAACAGGCGCGACATGCCGACAAGAGACAGACCAGACCGGAATACAGCAGCCGCCACTTCGCGCAAGCGCGGGGAATCGCCAAGCCTGTCGATCGTGGTGCCCTGCTTCAATGAGGCCGACAACCTGCCGGCCTTTCATGCGCGGCTGTGCGAAACCGCCCAATCCCTGCGCGAGAAGCGCGGCCTGAAGATCGAGGTCGTCTATGTCGACGACGGTTCGCGAGACAATACCTATGCCGTCGCAAGCGCCCTGCCCGCCATCGGTCTCGATGTGCAGGCGCTGTCGCTGTCACGCAATTTTGGCAAGGAAGCAGCACTGATGGCGGGGCTGCAGCACGCACGCAACGGCGCACTCTTGTTCATGGACGGCGACGGACAGCATCCCCCCACTCTGATCGAGCGGCTGGTCGGGCACTGGCTCGATGACGGCTATGACGTGATCTATACCGCCAAGGCGCATCGCGATCAGGAATCGATGCTGCGGCGGGCCGGCGTGAAGACCTTCTACGCGCTGATCAACTTCCGCTCGCGCTACAAGATTCCGGAAGATGCCGGGGACTTCCGCTTGCTCTCGCCACGCGCGGCCAACGCGCTGCGACAATTGCCCGAGCGGAACCGTTTCTTCAAGGGACTCGCGAGCTGGATCGGGTTCCGGCAATTGCGCGTCGACTACGAACCGGCCGAGCGCGCTCATGGCCGCACCAGCTGGAATTTCGGTTCGCTGATCGGGCTGTCGATCGAGGGATTGACATCATTTTCGGTCGCGCCGCTTCGGGTAGCAAGCTTGCTCGGCGTGGTGATGGCGACGGGCGCCCTGATCTTCGGAATGACGATCCTGTACGAGACACTGGTCTACGGCAAATCGGTGCCGGGCTATCCGTCGGTCGTGGTCGGACTGATGGTTCTGGGCGGCGTGCAACTCATCATGATCGGCGTGCTCGGGGAATATGTCGGCAAGATCCTGTCGGAGCAGAAGGCGCGCCCGGTCTATTTCGTCGCCGAACATCAGACCCGCAGCGAAGCCGGCGAAGAAACCAGCCAGGAAACCAGCCAGGAAACCAGCCAGGAAACGAGCCAGCGAACCGATCAGGATCGCCGGCCCGGCGCGGCCGCCTGAGCGAATGTCGACTCAACCGCTGCGGCGCATCGTCCTGTGCGCGGACGATTACGGCATCTCGCCCGCCGTAAGCGAAGCGATCCGCGATCTCGTCGCCCGCAAACGCCTGAATGCCACCTCGGCAATGGTGGTGGCGCCGTCCCTAACGGCATCCGAAGCCGCGGCGCTTGCCGGACTGAAACGCGCCGCGCCGCATCTGCAGATCGGACTGCACTTCACGCTCACCGCGCCGTTCCGTCCGCTGAGCGAGGCGTATTCCCCGCTGAGGAACGATGCCTTCCTGACGCTACCGGCCACGCTCGGCAGCGCGCTGGTCGCGCGTCTCGACCGCGACCGCGTCGCTCATGAATTGCGGACGCAGGTCGCCGCATTCTCCACGCTGTTCGGATGTCTGCCGGACTATGTGGACGGCCATCAGCACGTGCAGATCTTTCCACAGATCCGCGACGCAGCGCTGTCGGTGATGCGCGAAATGCTGCCTGGCGCGTGGATGCGGCAGTGCGGGCGGGTCACACCGCTGGCAGCGCGCGTCTCCGATCGCAAGGGCATGCTGCTCGACATGATGAGCAAGGGCTTTCGCAAGCGCGCGGCCGCAGCCGGCATCGCGGTCAACCCTGCTTTTGCCGGCGCCTACGATTTCGGCTCCGATCCGGATTTTGCCGCACTCTTCCCGGGCTTCCTGAACGAACTTCCGGCGGGGAGTGTCGTCATGTGCCATCCCGGATTCGTCGACGACACGCTCAAGGCGCTGGACCCGCTCACGAATTTGCGCGAGCGGGAATACGCCTTCTTCGCGTCCGACGAGTTCCCGGACCTGCTAAAGGCGCAGCGCGTCACGTTGTCGTGACATCTCCCCGGCGGCCCGCCGGCTTCCTACATCTTGCGCGCCCGCCGATGCGGGACCGGAGGAGGACTTCATGACACCGCAGGAACGCAGACTGGTCGAAAATCTGTTCGAACGGCTTGCGACTCTCGAACGCAACCCGCGCGAACCGGACGCCGAGCAGGTCATACAGGCCGGCCTGCGCAGGGCGCCGAACGCGACCTACGCGCTGGTGCAGACCGTGCTCTTGCAGGAAGAGGCGTTGCGTCAGGCCAACGAACGCATCACCGAACTGCAATCCGTCGACGCGCCGCAGCAGGAGAGCGGAGGCTTTCTCGAGTCCATGCGCGACACGCTGTTCGGCGGCAACAACACGCGCAGTTCGGTCCCGCCTGTCGGCGGCGAGCGGCCGATGGGCGTGCCGCCGGGTTTCCAGCGCGGGCGTGATCCCTATCAGCCGCAGGGCGGCGCTTCCCCGCAAGCGGCCGAGCCCGCGCGCAGCGGCGGCGGCTCGTTCCTCGGGACAGCGGCAGCGGCAGCCGTCGGTGTGATTGGTGGCTCCATGCTGATGAACTCGTTGAAGGGCGCGTTCGGCGGCGATCAGGCCAAAGCACAGGGACTCGAAGCGCAAGGACTTGGAACGCAAGGACTCGGCGACGTTTCGGGCAAGGAGGCCTCCGGCGCTTCATCCAATCCCTGGGGCGATGCAGCCTCTGGCGACGGCAATCTCGCGCAGCAGGCCGGCATCGACAGCGTCGGGCGGTCCGGCGAGAGCGAACGGGCGAATGCGTATCAGCCCGCGCACGAGCCGATCGACGAAGGCGCCATGCTGCCGGAAGAAGACGGTTTCGACCTGGACTACGATACCGATTTCCTCTGAAACGCAAGCCGCATCCCACGAAGCAGAAGGCCCGCTCTTTCAGGCGGGCCTTCCGATGGCCGGGCCGGCCAACGCCTGTCCGCAGGCTGGGGGCCCTCACGACAGGCGAAGGCACGGCCCGCTGATCGCCGCATTCGCGATCAGATCACAACAACCCTGGTGCCGACTTTCACGCGCTCATAGAGATCGGTCACATCCTCATTGCGCATGCGGATGCAGCCCGAAGACACCGCCTGGCCGATGGTCCAGGGCTCATTGGAGCCGTGGATGCGATAGAGCGAGGAACCGAGATAGAGGGCGCGCGCGCCGAGGGGGTTGTCTGGGCCGCCAGCCATGTGACGCGGCAGTTCCGGACGGCGGGCGAGCATTTCCTTCGGGGGCACCCAGTCCGGCCATTCCGCCTTGCGCGTGACCGACTTCACGCCGGCCCAGGTGAAGCCCGGACGTCCGACGCCAATGCCATAACGCAGCGCGGTGCCGTTATCCTGAACCAGATAGAGGAAGCGCTGCGGCGTATCGACGACGATTGTGCCCGGCTTTTCCTTGCCGGAATATTGCACGACCTGCTTGGCGAAACGTGGATCGAAGGCGCGCTGCATGCCCTGATCCGGCCCGCGATAGACCAGGGGCGGTGTGCCGTTCGGATCCTGATACATTCCGGGCTGAAAATATCCGGGCACCCGATCGCCCTGCACCGCGGCACCGGGATAGGCCGGCTGCCGGCGGGAATGGGGCTGCGCGCCGGCCTGGCCGCCGCTGAACAGAAACTCGATGAACCCGCCGCCCATATTCGGCTGACCTTGCGCATGGACCGGCGTTGGAATGAGCGCAGCACCGGCCAGAGCGGACAAGGCTGCGGCAAGGAAAAGACCAGAACGCTTCATCGACGCTACTCGCACTTGTTCGACATCGGACTTCGACATCGGCGCCAATACGCGACGCCGCAGATGCGAGCGACTACACGGGAAAAATCGATGCGAATGGTAAACAGCCGCGCGACAACGCCGCGCTAACCACGATGGATCGGCCTTTACCTGCAGTTAGCGTTTATTTTGAGTGAAGCGTCGTGGTTAACGCTTTGCTGACCGCACATGAAACCGCCCATTAAGCCCTGCCCTGTTATCGATATCGGCGGGGGACAAGCATGCCCGCGCAGCGCAAGATTTTCCGGATCGAGGAATCGATGCATGCCGAGCCCGAGCCGCACGACGCGCTCGCGCCCGACGGACCGATATTCCCATCCGACGTGATCGCCGAACTGCGCGCCCTGCGCGCGCTCATGGAGCAGCGCATGCCGGGCGGCCGCGAGCCGCGTGCGAGCGGCGACGGCCCCTCGCAGGAAGTGCGCCGGCTCAAGATCGAACTCGACGTGATCGGCGGCGCCATCAAGCAGACCCGTTCCGAGATCGTGTCGCTTCAGGATCAGGGCTTCGATTCCGCGCGCGTCGCCCGCGTGACCAAGGAGCTGGAGGCGGTGTTCGACGACACCTCGGGCGCCACCGATCGCATCCTGAAAGCTGCCGAGGAGATCGACCAGAATGCGCATGCACTCGCGGGCCTGCTGAAGGGCGGCCATGAGCAGGGGCTGGCGCAGGACATCCAGGACCAGGTCACCTCGATTTTCGAAGCCTGCAACTTCCACGACCTTACCGGGCAGCGCATCACCAAGGTCGCGGACATGCTCAAGCTGGTCGAGGAGCATCTCGCGCGCATGATGGAAATCTGGAGCGTGATCGAACGCTTCAATGTGGAAGCCGCGCAATCTGCGGCCGGCAATCTTGATGGCCTGCTCAACGGGCCGAAGCTCGACGGCGATTGCGGGCATTCGACCCAGGAAGAAATCGACAAGCTGTTCCATTAGCCACCGGCCCCGCCTTCCTTTGCGAGCGGCCGACCTTGCCGCCGATGGCCGGCCACGCAACGCAATCTCCCGATCCGGCGCGTCCCTGCCACAAGTCAACACAAGTGACGCGGCGGGTGGTATAGACGACCCCTGTTTCCGATCCGGCGTCCTTACGCATGTCCGCTCCGTCATTATCCGATCCCGTCGTGGCGCAAGACGGCGCCCTCGTCCCGCGCCTTGCCGGGCTGGGGCGTCTGTTTCGCTCCTATGCGCGCCTCATCAGCGGGCTTGTGCTGATGACATTCGTGCTCTGCCATTTCACCAGCCATATTTTCCTGATCGTTTCCGTGCCGCTGGCGGAGGAGGCGTTTCACCTGCTGATGGGCTTCTGGTTGACCGGTGCGGGGACGATGCTGCTCATCGCAGCCTTTGCGTTTCACGTCCTCAACGCGTTGTGGTCGATCTATATCCGCCGCTATCTGCGCATGCCCATGTGGGAAGTCGCGCAGCTCGTGCTCGGGCTCGCGATACCGCCGCTGATTATCATTCACGTGGTCGGGACCAGGGTGTCCGACCAGTTCTTCGGGACCGAAAACAGCTACCTTTCGGTGCTTGCCGCGCACTGGCTCAGCGCGCCATGGCTCGGTGCGCCATGGCTGGTGACGCTGCAATTCGCCGCGGTCCTGACCGTGTGGATTCATGGCTGCATCGGCCTGCATTTCTGGCTGCGCACCAGGCAATGGTATGCGCAATGGCTGCCGGCATTCGGTACGATGGCCATCCTGATTCCAGCCCTTGCGCTTGCCGGTTACGTCGCCGGCGGCAACCAGATCCTGCGGGAGGCCCAGGACCCCGACTTCATCCAGACCGTGATCCGCGAAGCCAATTTCTCGGCCCAGGTTGGCGCGCGGGGCTGGCGTGTCGTCGAAATCTCGCTGGCCTGCTATGCGGGACTCGTTGTCCTGCCATTCGCAGCGCGATTCATTCGCGGCTTTTTTCACCGTATCCATCGGCGTCCCCGGCTCAATCACGTGAGCGGGCGCAGCTTGCGAATCCTCCCGGGCGCGACCGTGCTCGAAACGCTGCGTGCCAATGGCGTGCCGCACGCTTCGGTCTGCGGCGGCCGCGCCCGATGCACGACCTGCCGCATCCGCGTCGTCAACGGACTTGCCACCTTGCCGGAGCCGGTCGGGCTGGAAGCCGCGGCATTGTCGCGCATCGGCGCCTCGGAAGGCGTGCGGCTCGCCTGCCAGCTCCGCCCGATGGCCGACATTTCCGTGGTGCCGCTGCTGACCGCCGATGCCAGCGCCGCGCATGGGCTCATGCGTGCCGGCATGGAAGGCAGCGAGCGCCAGGTCACGGTCGTGTTCATCGACCTGCGCGGCTCCACCACCCTCGGCGAAGCTCGCATGCCGTATGATGTGCTGTTCATCCTCAATCAGTTCTTCGACGAAATGAGCAAGGCGCTGGCAGGCACCGGCGGTCACTATTCGAACTTCACCGGCGATGGATTGATGGCGATCTACGGCCTCGACAGTGCCGATCCGAAGGCGAGCGCGATGCAGGCGCTGCGCGGCGCACAGCAGATGCTTTTGCGTCTCGACAAGGTGAATGCGCGGCTCAAGGCCGATCTGAAAGAGCCGTTACGGATCGGCATCGGCATCCATTTCGGCGAGGCCATCGTTGGCGCGATGGGTCCCCCGCGTTCGCAGATCGTTACCGCCATCGGTGACACGGTAAACACGACCGCGCGGCTCGAGGGACTGACCAAGGACCACAATTGCGCGCTGATCCTGTCGCAGGCCGCGGCGCAGGCCGCAGGCATCGCGCTCCCAGGCGAAACGCTGCACCATGCGCCGGTGAAAGGACGGCTCGAGCCGGTTGCGTTCTACGCGCTGAATGAGGTGCCGGAACTGCGCAAATGACGGGCGGGGCGTCAGGGCCTGCCGAGGACCCGCTGCCCAATATTCTTGCGAGAATTCCCGGAGTATTTGCAGCAACGGGAAGACATTTGCAGCAACGTAGAAACATTTGCGCGAATAAAAGCGTTTCGTCTTTTTTCTCTGAAACTATTCTAGTTCCATCGTTTTGACTGTACGCGCGGCAGCCCGCGAATCCCGGGTCTGATCGACCGCAGCACTTGTCTCGCTTGGAGTTCTCGATGCCACAGGACACGTCACGGGCGACGGCTCGTGCCCATCATCCGACCCGCCGCGAGGTCGTCGCATCCGGGGCAGCTGTCCCGATCGCCCTCACACTGCCGCCCGGCGCGGCCCCGGCTCGGACCGCGGCGGAAAAAGCCTCCTCATCCGGCGTTCCCGTGAAGTTCACCGTCAACGGGACCTCCCACGCGCTCAGCCTCGATCCGCGATCGACGCTGCTTGATGTCCTGCGCGAGCAACTCGATCTGACCGGATCGAAGAAGGGATGCGATCAGGGCCAATGCGGGGCCTGCACCGTCCTGATCGATGGTCGCCGCGTGGTCTCGTGCCTGACGCTTGCGGTCATGCAGGACGGCACCAGCATCACCACGGTGGAGGGTCTGGCCAAGGATGGCACGTTGCATCCCCTGCAGCAGGCCTTCATCGATCACGATGCATTTCAGTGCGGTTATTGCACACCCGGCCAGATCTGTTCGGCGGCCGGGCTGATCGCCGAAGGCAAGGCCAGGACACCCGAGCAGATTCGCGAATTGATGAGCGGCAACATCTGCCGCTGCGGCGCCTATCCCAACATTGTTGCGGCCATCCAGCAGGCGATGGGGCAGTCATGATCGGCTTCGAATATGCGCGCGCGAAAAACGTCGCCGATGCGGTGGCGCAGATCGCCGCAGCCCCCGGCGCCAAATTCGTTGCCGGCGGAACCAACCTTGTCGACCTGATGAAGATGGACGTTGAAAAGCCGACAAAGCTGATCGACGTGACGAGGCTTCCACTCGACAAGGTCGAGGAAACAGCAGAGGGCGGCTTGCGCATCGGCGCGCTGGTGCGCAACTCCGACCTCTCCTATCACCCGGTGGTGGAGCGGCGCTATCCGATGCTGTCGAGCGCGCTGCTCGCCGGCGCATCGCAGCAGCTGCGCAACATGGCCACGGTGGGCGGCAATCCGCTTCAGCGCACACGGTGCGCCTATTTTTATGACATCGCGACGCCCTGCAACAAACGCGACCCGGGCGCAGGCTGCTCGGCCATCGGCGGGCTCAACCGCATGAACGCGATCCTCGGAACCAGCGACGCCTGTATCGCGGTGCATCCGTCGGACATGTGCGTGGCGCTCGCTGTGCTGGAGGCGGACATCCACGTGGCCGGCCCGCGTGGCGAACGCAAAATTGCGCTCTTGGACTTTCACCGCCTGCCGGGCGACACGCCGCAGCGTGAAACCAACCTCGCCGCCGATGAGCTGATAACCGCGATCGAACTCCCGGCGCGCGGATTCGCGTCCAACTATACCTATCTGAAGATCCGCGACCGGTTGTCCTACGCTTTCGCGCTCGTCTCCGTCGCGGCCGGCCTCGAACTGGAGGGCGGCAGCATTCGGGAGGCGCGGTTCGCGCTCGGCGGCGTCGCTCACAAGCCGTGGCGGAAGCCGGAGGCGGAAGCCGCGCTGCGCGGCAAGCCGGCAAACGAGGCCACGTTCGCGCAAGCGGCCGATATCGTGCTGCGCGAGGCGAAAGGCTTCGGCGGCAACACCTTCAAGATCGAGCTGGCGCGCCGCACCATCATCCGCGCGCTGTCGCAGGCGGCGCGCGGAACCCCACAGTCACAGTCCAGCAAGAAGATCGCGTGAGCATGGCCATGGCACCCTATATCGGCACAGCAACATCCCGCGTCGACGGCATCGCCAAGGTCACCGGCGCTGCGAAATATGCCGCAGAGTTCAATACGCCCGGCCTGGCGCATGCGAGCCTGGTCACATCGACGGTCACCAAGGGCCGCATCACCCGCATCGATGACAGCGCCGCAAAAGCGATCGAAGGCGTACTCGCCGTGCTGACGCACGAAAATCGCCCGGCCATGGCGGACCAGGATGCGGCCTACAAGGACGACGTGGCACCGGAAGACGGATCGCCCTACCGGCCGCTCTACGACAGCAAGATTATGTTCAACGGCCAGCCGGTCGCGCTGGTCGTGGCCGAAACATCGGAGATCGCGCGCCATGCGGCGTCACTGGTGAAAGTCGAATACGCCACCGAAAAGTTCGTCACGGACATCTTTCGGGAGCGCGACAGCGCAGAGCCGGTCAAGACGAAGGAAGGCCCCATGGCTCCGCCGAAAACCCGGGGCAAGCCGGACGAAGCGCTGGCCGCGGCCGCTATCCGCCATGAGGCGGAATATTACACGCCGATCGAGCATCACAACCCGATGGAGCTCTATGCCTCGACGGTCCTGTTCGAGCCGGGCGGCAGGCTCACGGTGTATGACAAGACGCAAGGGGTGCAGAACGTCCAGAAATATCTGTGCGGCGTCTTCAACATGAAGCCCGAGGACGTGCGCGTGATGTCGCCGTTCATGGGCGGCGGCTTCGGTTCGGGGCTGCGTCCGCAATTCCAGGTGGTGCTCGCAGTGCTGGCGGCGAAGGCACTGCAGCGCTCGGTGCGCCTCGTCCTGACGCGTCCGCAGACATACGCACTCGGCCACCGGCCGGCGATGGTCCAGAGGATCGCGATCGGCGCCACTGCCGGTGGAACGCTGGACGCGATTGCACATGACGCTGTGACCATCACCTCGCAATACGAGGAGTTCCACCGGCAGGAGACCGGCTGGTCCGGGCTGCTCTACAAGTCGCCCAATGCCAAGTACGCACACCGTCTCGCCAGGCTTGATCTTCCGACCTCCTCGGACATGCGCGCGCCCAGCGCCACCACCGCGCTTTTCGCGCTCGAATCCGCGATGGACGAGCTGGCGATCCAGCTCAAGCTCGACCCGATGGAGCTTCGCCTGCGATGCTATTCGGACCGCGACCAGAACGAGGACAAGCCGTTCGGCAGCAAGGCGCTGCGTGAATGCTACCGCCAGGGCGCCGAGGCGTTCGGCTGGAGCAAGCGCAATCCGCAGCCGCGCGCGATGCGCGACGGAAGCGATCTGGTCGGCTGGGGCATGGCGACCGGCATCTGGGAGGCGCTGCAGGTTCCGATCACGGTGCGCATTGCGCTCACCGCCAACGGCCATGCCGAGGTCGCGTGCGCGACCTCCGACATCGGCACCGGCACCTACACCATCATGGCGCAGGTCGCGGCCGACATGCTCGGGCTGCCCATCGAGAACATCAGCATCAAGCTCGGCGATTCCATCCTGCCGCAATCGCCGGTCGAAGGCGGATCATGGATCGCGACCTCGGTGTCGAACGGCATCGTGACCACCGCCTCCGCGATCCGCGATGAATTGCTGCGCATGGCCAAGCAGATGCCGAACTCGCCGCTCGCAGATGCCGCGGCTGACGACGTGACGCTCGCCGACGGCAAGCTGGTCAGCAGGCGCGACGCAGCGCGCAGCGTGTCGATCGCCGATGCGATGCGGCGGGGCGCGGTGGACCGCATCGAGCGGGAGAAAACCACCGAGCCGAGCGGCGACCATTCCCGCGCGAACAACACCCACGCGGCGCATTTCGTCGAGGTCAAGATCGACGAGCAACTGGGCGTCATACGCGTCACCCGCGCCGTCTGCGCGGTTGCGGCGGGGCGCATCCTGAACCCCAAGACCGGAGGCAATCAGATCCTCGGCAGCGTGGTCTGGGGAATCGGCATGGCGTTGCATGAGGAAACCCACGTCGATCACCGGATCGGCCGCATCATGAACGCCAACCTCGCCGAATACGCCGTGCCGGTGCATGCCGACATTCACGACATCAAGGTCATCTTCGTGGACGAACCAGACGACAGCAATCCGCTTGGCCTCAAGGGACTGGGCGAGATCGGCATCGTCGGCGTTGCGGCAGCGGTGGCCAACGCGGTCCATCACGCGACCGGCAGGCGCGTGCGCGAATTGCCGATCACACTGGATAAATTGCAGGCGTGAACGGCTGTCGCCGGTGCGATCAGGATTTCGGCCGCCGGATCGCGGCGAGACAGATCAATGACACCACACCGAATGCGGCAGTCACCGCCAAAGCTGGCGCGTCGCCGCCACGCTCGACCACGAAAGCGAGGGCAAGCGGCGCGATTGCCTGCGTGACCTGATACGGCTTTGCGATCCGGCCCAGAACGCGACCATATCCATCGGCCCCGAACAGCGCGAGCGGCACCGCGCCCCGCGCGATGGTGAGCAGACCGTTCGCCGCCCCGAACAGGATCGCAAACGCAATCGCCGCCGGCAGCGTGAAGCCGAACAGCGCGAGCAGCGCAAAACCCGAAAGCATCAGCGCGACCGAAAACCGGGCGAGATTGAGCGGATGGGCGCGCCCGCCGAATGCCAGTTCGCAGACCCGGGCCGCCACTTGCGACGGGCCGAACAGGGCGCCGATGGTGACAGCAACGGCCGGATCAATCCCGGCGCGGCCGAACATCGCGATCAGATGCGCGGCGAGCCCCGACGGGATGAAGGCATAGGTCGCAAACGCTGCGGCGACCAGAAAGAAGATCATCCCGCGCGCAGGCACGACGGCCGGCACGATCGTCACAGTGCCTTCGACCGCAGGAGGCGGATCGGCTCTGGTCCGCGGCAGCGCGAAGGCATGCAGGGGCGCCGCGACGAGAAGCAGAATTGCTGCGAAGAAGAGGTAAGTTCCCCGCCAGTCGGTGAAGGTGAGCGAGACCTGGGTCGCCGGCCAGCTGACCGTCGACGCAAAACCGCCGGCGAGCGTAAGGTAAGTGATCGGCTTTCGCGCGGCCGTGCCGAAAATGCGCCCGAGTGTAGCGAAGGCCGGGTCGTAGAGATTGCCGGCGATCGCGATCCCGAGAATAGTCCATACCGCAAGATAGGCAGCGGGATGCGCGGCAAAGGGCAGCAATGCGATGCCGCAGGCTCCGATCAGCGATCCGACCGCCATCACGACGTGGCCGCCATGGCGATCGATGAGACCGCCGATTGTCGGGGCGACGAATCCGGCGACCAAAAGCGCAAGCGAGAACCCGGCCATCGCGAAGGACAGCGACCAGCCGCGTTCGGCGGCGATCAACGGCATCATCAGGACCGGCGGATAGAACAGGATGCCCCAGGCAAGAATCTGCGTAACGCCGAGGACCAGTACGGCGCGCCAAGGACCGAGAATGAGCTTACGGAGTGTCACATGGTTCGGAAGCTGCGGCCCCCGGATTCACGCTCACGCCCGCGGCGCGCACCGCACGTAGACTTGCGTACCATAGCGGCCGGAGACTTCCGGGTCGAGGAAGCGCACCGTCATCGTGCGGCCGTCGAACGACGTGATTTCCCGATCCTGCATGCCACCGGCCGGCTCTCCGGCCGGGCCGATATAGGTCTTGTTGCCGGGCGCGCCCTTCAGCCGCAATTCCTCCGGCTGTGCCTTGTCGGGCATGTGCATGATCACGCCGCCGCTTGGCCCCATGCCGATATTGTAGGGCTGCCGGCAACCATTGCGGGCCGCGGCTTCGGTGCGCTTGAGGTCCTGCGGATTGTGGAAGGCGGCGAGGCCCCAACGGCCGGTAATTTCCTGCGGCTTGATGGCCGGGGGAATCTCCGCCGCCAGCGGCGTCGTGGCTGTCGGTGATGTTCCCTGACCCGCGCAGGCTGCCACTGCCAGCACGGCAGCAAGCCCCGAAACGGACCGGATCGGCATGCGAAGCCGTACGGACAACATGGCTCGACCTCGATTTTTGCGGGGTACCAGGCCCCCCTCGCTTTGTCACTGTGCTGTCAAGATCGCTCCGGCGCAAGCGTTTGGTTCGCCGTACGACCCCGCAACATCTTATCAGACTTGATACGAAGATGATCGCTTTGCGTAAACCCGGACTTAACCGACCTCCGCAGCGCATGTTTTTGGACATGCGTGTCCGCGACCAGACTGCCGCTGCCTTGGCGCTTGACAGCGGGGGCTTTCGCCTCCTATCACGCTGGCCGTTGGCACTCTTTTCAGGCGAGTGCCAAGTAGCTGCAAAGTCAGCAATTTTCAGCGCCGCAGCGCAACCGCCCGCGAGGAAAACATGGCAAAGACCAAATTCCGCCCTCTGCATGACCGTGTGGTCGTGCGCCGCATCCAGGCCGATGAAAAGACCAAGGGCGGCATCATCATTCCTGACACCGCCAAGGAAAAGCCGCAGGAAGGCGAAGTGATCGCCGTCGGCCCCGGCGGACGTGACGAGAGCGGCAAGCTCATCCCGATCGACGTGAAGGCCGGCGACCGCGTGCTGTTCGGCAAGTGGTCGGGCACCGAGGTGAAGCTCGAAGGCGAGGAACTCCTGATCATGAAGGAGTCCGACATCATGGGTGTGGTCGGCTGATTTTGGCCCTCGTCCTGAGGAGGCCGCGAAGCGGCCGTCCGCAGGGCGAGGCCCATTCATGGCCTTTATCCTTCGAGACGCGCCTCCGGCGCTCCTCAGGATGAGGTTCCGGATATCCACAGACTGGAGCAAGCAACATGTCTGCCAAGGACGTAAAATTTTCCACAGACGCTCGCGACCGCATGCTGCGCGGCGTCGATATTCTCGCCAACGCGGTGAAGGTGACGCTCGGCCCGAAGGGCCGCAACGTCGTACTCGACAAGTCGTTCGGCGCCCCGCGCATCACCAAGGACGGCGTGACGGTGGCCAAGGAAATCGAGCTTGAGGACAAGTTCGAGAATATGGGCGCGCAGATGGTGCGCGAAGTTGCCAGCAAGACCAACGACCGGGCGGGCGACGGCACCACGACGGCTACCGTGCTGGCCCAATCCATCATTCGCGAAGGCGCGAAATCGGTCGCGGCCGGCATGAACCCGATGGACCTCAAGCGTGGTGTCGACCTCGCGGTTGCCGCCGTGGTGAAGGACATCGAGAAACGCGCCAAGCCGGTGGCCTCCTCCGCCGAGGTCGCCCAGGTCGGAACCATATCGTCCAATGGTGATATGGCGATCGGCAAGATGATCGCGCAGGCCATGCAGAAGGTCGGCAACGAGGGCGTGATCACGGTCGAGGAAGCCAAGGCGCTCGACACCGAGGTCGAGATCGTCGAGGGCATGCAGTTCGACCGCGGTTACCTGTCGCCCTATTTCGTCACCAATGCCGACAAGATGATCGCAGAACTGGAGGACGCCTATATTCTCCTCCACGAGAAGAAGCTGTCCGGCCTGCAGGCGATGCTGCCCCTGCTGGAATCGGTGGTGCAGTCGGGCCGTCCGCTGGTCATCATCGCAGAGGATGTCGAGGGTGAAGCGCTCGCGACCCTCGTCGTGAACCGCCTTCGTGGCGGCCTGAAGGTTGCAGCGGTGAAGGCTCCGGGCTTCGGCGACCGTCGCAAGGCGATGCTGGAAGACATCGCGATCCTCACCGGCGGCCAGCTGATCTCCGACGATCTCGGCATGAAGCTGGAAAGCGTGACCCTCAACATGCTGGGCCGCGCCAAGAAGGTGATCATGGAGAAGGAGAAAACCACGATCGTCAAAGGCGCCGGCAAGAAAGCCGACATCGAGGCGCGCGTCGCCCAGATCAAGGCGCAGATCGAGGAAACCACTTCCGACTACGACAAGGAGAAGCTGCAGGAGCGGCTGGCCAAGCTCGCCGGCGGCGTTGCGATCATCCGCGTCGGCGGTGCGACCGAGATCGAGGTGAAGGAGAAGAAGGATCGCGTCGAAGACGCGCTCAACGCCACGCGCGCGGCAGTCGAGGAAGGCATTGTGCCCGGCGGCGGCACCGCGCTGCTTCGCGCCAAGAAGGCGATCGGCAAGCTTCACAACGAGAATTCGGATATCCAGGCCGGCATCAATATCGTGCTGAAGGCGCTGGAAGCTCCGATCCGTCAAATCGCCGAGAATGCCGGCGTCGAAGGCTCCATCGTGGTCGGCAAGATCATGGAAAACAAGTCCGAGACCTTCGGCTTCGATGCGCAGAACGAGGACTATGTCGACCTCGTCGAGAAGGGCATCATCGATCCGGTCAAGGTGGTGCGCACGGCGCTGCAGGATGCGGCGTCGGTCGCGGGCCTGCTGATCACCACCGAGGCGATGGTCGCCGAATTGCCGAAGGAGCCGGCGCCCCCGATGCCGGGCGGCGGCGGCGGTATGGGCTTCTGAACCCGCTCAGCGACTGACCGATTGCGGAACCGGATTCCGCACGAAACCAAGGCGCGGCGCGAGCCGCGCCTTTTTTCTGCGCCCACTTGCGCGTCATGATAACATTCAGTGATTTGCGCTCGCGGGAGATATTGATGCGCTTGCTGTCGGTTGCGGTTCTGGCGTTGGCCTGCAGCGGCTCTTCCGCCGCCGCGCAGACGACCGTCCGATATTTCAACGGTGTCTACGGATTGCTGGGCGATATCGAAACCGATGCCTTCCTGAAGGAGACGCGGCAGGGGGGCAAGGTCGTGTCTGCCGAACTCGACCTTTGCCACGCCCCCTCTCCCGGCTCGCCGCTGCGCGACCGTTTCGTGGTGACGCTGAAGCCGCAGGGCAATCGGCTGATCGGCTCGGGCCAGACCCAGGAAGGCAGGCTGCCGGTGGCCGTCGACCTCGTCCGTTCGGCGACCGGCAACAGCTACAGCTTCGAAGGCACCGTGAAGCTGGGTGACCGCATCCTGAAGTCATCCTCGGATGACCTTGCCGACATGAGCGCCAAGGAATTTGAGGAACAGACGGCAGTGGAAGAAGCCATCGTCGAGACGCCCGCGGATTTCCGCGAGGTCACACCCGGTACCCTCGGGATTCGGGTGGCGCGTACCGGACTGATCGACTTTTTGAAAGCATTGCGTGCCGAAAACGTAAAGGTCCAGGGATACAGCATCGCGCCGAGCTGCGAGGCATTGCGGCGGGGTACGGTCGACGTCCAGGTCGACGTCGATCCGGAGCGCGCGGCCGAAACGATCGCCAAGGCGAAGGCGCTGCCGGGGTCGCTCGTGCCGGATGGACAAGCGGCGGCATCGACCTCGGACGCGCGATCCGCATTCCGTCCGGGGGATTCCGTGATGCCTCCGGAAAGCTCGACCGCGACAAACTCGGCAAGGCGATCGCCACGGCCGCGGCCAAGGTGCTGTCCGCCAAACCCGGCGACATCGAATGGGATGACGTAACCGGCGAGCTTGCCGTCACCGTGAAGCGGCCGGACGTCACCATCCCGGGCCTTGGCCTGACCGAAGTGATCGGCATTCCGTTCGTGGTCAGCGCCGAGAAGCCCGGCGCGAGGGACACGCTGGTCATCCGGATTGGCCAGAGCGAGAGCGAAATTCAGGACGACGGGACGGGTCCGCGCCTGTCGATTGCGTCCAACAATAGTGGCGAGGACGCGTCCGAACCGGCCGGGAGCGAGAATCTCCAGGCCGCGCTCGCCAGGGAAATGAAGGGTGATTTCTGGGACGCGGACAAGGAAATCTGGACGAAATAGTTTCCACGGTTCAGAAACGCCGCAAGCCGCCCGCAGGGCGATCCCGCAAGCCGCCCGCCGGGCGATCCAGGAGTGGCAATGCGCCTCAATTGGATGCCGGGCGCCAGCGCAGCATTTCCGGGCCCTCGAGCAACAGCAGGTGGCCGTCCCACCGCCACGCCGTGACCTGCATCAGCTTGCTCAGGAACGCCTTGTCTGCCTCAAGCTGTTCCGGCGCGCACTGGTTGTTGCGCAGCGCGGTCGGAACGATCGTAATGGTGCGATCCACTACGACCGCGTGGCCCTGCCCGGTCGCGCACCACAAATCGATCTCCACCTTGCCGTTCTCGGCGAATTGCAGCCAGGGGACGCGTTTGGAGCCCCTCATCGGCTTCGCCTCGAGCCGCAATTCAGACCCGTAGGGAAACGCCTGCCGGGCTGTGGCGGCGTCGCACAGAGGGAGGTTCGCCATGCCGGCCAACGTCAATGCTACTGCGAGGCTACGAAAGCGCGCGACGGACATGCTTACCTCCGGCGACAGAACGGCCAGACGGCCTTCAGATGAAATTTTGGCAAGGCGTGGATTGGCGGGCGCAGACAACCTATAATGCCGCACCCAGACGGACAATGAAATGACACGACTGATTCTCGCCCTCGCGGCCATAATCGCATTCGTATCCACAGCCTCCGCGCAGGACCGCTTGCGCGTCGTGACGACGACGGGGGATCTGCGCGTGCTCGCAAAGGTGGTGGGGGCCGAGCGCGTGATCGTGACAAGCCTGGTGCCTCCCGGCGAGCGGCCCGAACGCTATGCGCCGCGGCTTCAGCAGACCTCCGTGTTGAAAGGCGCCCGCGTCGTGGTCCGTGCGGGACCCGCAATCGACGGCTGGTTCGACAAGCTGCTGATGCGATCGGCGCAGAAAAACGGCCGAACCGGCATTGAGCGCGGCGAGAATGGTCATGTCGACGCCTCCGCGGCGGTCGCGGCCACCGATCCAACGCTCGTGAGCGCGGGCTTCGCTGCCCGCAACCGCCGCTCGCAGCGCGGCGCCGCTACGCTGCATTTCTGGCTCGATCCGAAGACCGCCGACGCCATCACCGCGGCGATCGTCAAGACATTCTCCGAGGTCGATCCGGACAACAAGCGCTATTACGAGCAGAATCGCACGGCGTTCCTGTCGCGACTCGATCAGAAGCTCGGTGAATGGACGTCGCGGCTTGAACCGCTCAAGGGCGAGCCGCTCATCGCCTTCCATGATGACTGGGATTATTTCGCGCGAAGATTCAACCTGAACATCGTCGACTTCATCACCGAGCGCGACGGCGCGCCGCCGAAGCTTGGCCGCATTGGGCAACTCACGAAGCTGATCAAGGACAAGAAAATACGCTTCATCCTCGCCGAGGCCAACCAGCCCGAGCGGCATTCCAACATGCTGGCGCAGCGAAGCGGTGCAAAGGTGGTGCAACTCGCCGGCAGCATCGGCATGTTGCCCAACACCGACGACTATATCTCGCTGTTCGACGCTAATGTGAACGCGCTGGTATCGGCCTACGAGGAAAAGTAGCGCAATCACCCCGGCGCCAGCGGGGTGGGCGCGATGCGGCCTACTGCAGAACCTCATCCACCGCGCGCCTTGCCTCGTCGATGGCGGTATGGGCATAGGCGCTCCAGCCGGCATCGGAATTGGCGATGGCGACCCGGCCGTGAGGCTTGCGCGCGCGCTCCTTGATATCGGCGATGTCGACGGGGTCGAACAGGGAATTGCCGCCATAGGCATAGCCATGCGCCCAGCGGTTGACGGTGATCGCGGCGATGTCGCGCGCGCTCGAAAAGCCTCCGGGGCCCAGCATGCGATCGAGTTCGTCGCGGATT
The DNA here is from genome assembly GCF_050250235.1 of Pseudorhodoplanes sp. Taxonomy (GTDB): domain Bacteria; phylum Pseudomonadota; class Alphaproteobacteria; order Rhizobiales; family Xanthobacteraceae; genus Pseudorhodoplanes. Next base: position 21,329 of record NZ_JBFWPA010000010.1, on the reverse strand, counting down.
GGCGTCTCGAAATCGGCGAAGGTCATCTCCAGAAGCTTCATGCGCCCGATGCGGAACATGTCGCGCGCCTCCATGCCGGAATTGCTCTCGTTCGGGACGTGCACGAGGTGCAGTCCGATCGGTTCCGCGGGCCGACGCGGATGGTGATAGCCGCCGATGCTCACCGGATAATCGAGTTTGAGCCGGCAATGAAACGACATCGGTCCGGAGATTTCGTGCACGCCGAGATTCACCCAGGGCTGCCAGTTTCGCACCAGGACCTTGGTATAGACCAGCGGCGCCTTGACGTTGTGCAGCAGCGCATTGCGTTGCTCTTCGGGCAGACCGGGCATCATGTAGGGAATCGCCGAGTTGAAGCAGGCCAGAATCGCTCGACGAGCGCTCACGCGGTGCACATTGCCGTACCGCATATAGGCAAGATCGACGCCGCCCTTGCGGTCATTCACGTTGACGCAGGTCGCTTCCAGCCGGATCCGGACCCGGTTTTCGGCGAGGTCAAGGCGATCGTAGCGGAACGGCGCGAGCACGACGTCGTCCATGGTCTTGCCGGGCGCGATACCCGGGATGAGCGTCCGCACAAGCAGCCGCGCGAGCGACGCGTTGCCGTCCGGGAAATGGTGGATATAGGGCTCCTCGCGCTCGGGATTGTCGTCGTCCGGAAGGCCCAGCCCGTCGAAGCCGGGCAACCCCATCTCATGCGCGCTTCCGGCGGAAATCATGTCGCTTGCGAGCGCCATGAAATCGAGCGAGCGGCCATGAAAGCAGTTGGCGGCCTGTTCGCTCAGGCCGCAAAGCTTGATCAGGTAATCGCGGTAGCTGGTCTTCTGGAGGATATTTTCCTTTTCGACGCGGCTCTTGCCGGCAAGCGGATCGCGCTTCGCGTCGTAGAGCGCAAGCACCTTCGCTCTGTCCGCGGCGCTGAGCGGAAAGCCTGCGATGAAGTCCGCGACCGGCCTGGCATTCAGCAGGCCCGGCCCAAGATCGTCGGCAGCGGTGTGGGTCGGATCGCCGCCGACCAGAACGTCACGGCCGAAGGATTCGCGGGGAAAGAATACGCCGCGCGACAGCCCAAGCGAGGGATAAAGATTGCGCTCGAACGCCTTGTCGAAACTCGCAATATCAACGTCCATATCCTTCAGCAAACCGGTCGCGACCGGACTCCACAGCGCTTTCGGCGATTGCAGCGATTCGCTGCCGCCATAGCCGAGGATCAGCCGGCCGTCGACGTTGAACGCGTTGCGCTTGGCATGACCGCCGAAATCGTCGTGATTGTCGAGGATCAGGATACGTGCGTCCGGTTGCGCCTTGCGATAGAAATGCGCAGCAGCAAGTCCGCTGATGCCCGCGCCGACCACGACGAGATCGTAGTCCTCCTCGATCGGCCGGGCCGTGAAATCCGGCACCTCGCCATCGCGCATGGCATGCGCCGCCTCGAATGCGCCGGCATGATGCCCGCGCATCCCGGCCCGCTCGGGCGGGTCTCCTGCGCGCTGTGCGCTGGCAAGCTGCGCCAGCGGCGTCAGTCCGGCCGCGACCGCAAGCGCACATCCGTCGAGAAAATCGCGACGGGTGATCTCCGTCATCGCTCGTGGACTCCGTTCATCGCCGCGCGGAGACTACAGCACCTCTGTGAAGGTTCACCAGCCGATTGCCCGGGGTAGCCAGGTCGCAACACCGGGGTACATGAACACCAGCACCAACGCGACGGCCTGCATCGCGATAAAGGGAAGCACACCGCGGTAGATGTCGCCGGTGCTCACCTCGGGAGGCGCAACCCCGCGCAGGAAGAACAGCGCCCATCCGAAGGGCGGCGTCAGGAACGAGGTCTGCAGGTTCACGCAGATCAGGATCGCGAGCCACACCATGTCGACATTGGCCTGCAGGAAGACCGGCAGGAACAGCGGCACCGCGATGTAGGAAATCTCGATCCATTCGATGAAGAAGCCGAGCACGAAGATGATCAGCATCAGGAACCAGATGTCGGAATTGATGCCGCCCGGCAGGAACGCAAACAGGTCGTGAACGATCTTCTCGCCCTGCAATCCGCGGAAGGAGAGCGCAAACGCCTGCGCGCAGATCAGGATGAACATCATCATCGCTGTGATCTTGGTGGTAGCCTGCGCGGTCTCCCGCAGTACTTTCCAGGAAAGCCGCCCGCCGATTGCCGCCACCACGATCGAGCCGAGCGCGCCCATGGAGGCGGCTTCCGACGGCGCCGCGATCCCGGCAATGATCGAGCCCAATACCGCGGCCACGAGGCCGACCGGCGGTGCCACCACCTTGAACAGCTTCTGCATCAACTCGGTGCGAGAGATCGATGCACGTTCTTCCTCGGAGAACGCCGGCACGCTGTCGGGGCGCACGATGCCCAGCACGAGAATGTAGATGACGTAGATGGCCGCGAGCATCAGTCCGGGGACCATCGCCGCCGCGAACAGCGTGCCGACCGAAAGGTTCAGGATGTCCGCCAGCAGGATGAGGATCAGGCTCGGCGGAATGATCTGGCCGAGCGTGCCGGACGCGCAGATCACGCCGCTGGCAAGCCCCGGATCGTAACCGCGCCGGATCATGCCGGGCAGCGTGAGCAGGCCGAGCGTCACCACGGTCGCGCCGACGATCCCGGTGGTGGCGCCGAGCAGCACGCCGACCAGCACGATGCCGATGCCAAGCCCGCCGCGCAGCGAGCCTGCGAGATGGCCGATCACGTCCATCAGGTCTTCGGCGAGCTTCGATCGCTCCAGCATCATCCCCATGAAGACGAAAAGCGGGATGGCGAGCAGCGTCTGATTGGTCACAACCCCGAAAATGCGTCCGGGCAGCAGATTGAAGAGCAGACTGCCGAAGCCGAGATATCCGAAGAAAAGTCCAGTGGTCGCAAGCGTCAGCGCAACCGGAATGCCGGCCATCAGCAGCACGAAGAACGACGCCAGCATGCAGATGGCAAGGATTTCGACGTACGGCATCAGGCCTTCCGCATCGCGGCGTAGCTCTTGATCGCCTCCGAGAGCGATTGCAGGAACATGATGGCAAAGCCGATCGGGATCAGCGATTTCACGATGTATCGATGGTCGATACCGCCGGGATTGGCGGTGCCCTCGCCGATCGACCAGGACTGATACACATACGGAACCGAAAGCCAGATCACGATCAGGCAAAATGCCATCGCAATGAAGGCCGAGACAATCTCGACGGCGTGCTTGTTGCGCGGAGAAAAATACTGAAACAGCACGTCAACCCGCACATGCTCCTTGTGCAGCAGCGCATAGGACATGCCGAACAGGCAGATCGGCACGAAGATGTGCCATTCCAGCTCCTGCGCCCAGATGAATCCGATGGAGAACGCATAGCGCAGCAGAACATTCGCGCCCATTACGAGCGCGATAGCGAGCGCAAGCCACGACGTGGCGCGGCCGACGAGATCGGTGAAAACGTCGATCCCGCCGGCCAGCTTTTCGGCAGCGAGCAATCAGGCCTTCCGTATCTTGGTGTGGTAGACGGTCTCGCTGAGGTCGGCCCAGGCGTCGTACTTCACCTTGTAGGCCATATAGGAATCATGGACCTTTTTGGTGACGGGATCTTTTGCGACCGCCTCGGCCAGCACCTTGTCAGTTGCACCCTTGAGCGCCTTTACGACCGAATCCGGCAGCGGCTGCGCGATGACGCCCTGGTTCTTGACCAGATCCTCCATCGCCTCGGCGTTGTTCTTCTGGCACCAGGCCTCGCTGATGGTGTTGCAGGCCAGACAGGCATTCTCGACGATCGCCTTGAGGTCCGGCGGCAGCGAATTCCATTTGGCCTTGTTGATGGTGAGTTCACTTGCGGTCGCCATCTCGTGCCAACCGGTGGTGTAGTAATATTTCGCGACCTTCTGCAGACCGAGCTGGCGATCGAGATAGGGGCCGACGAATTCCGCCGCGTCGATCACGCCGCGTTCAAGCGAAGGGAAGATTTCGCCCGGCGCGATCAGGCGCGAGTCGACACCGAGTTCCTTGTAGACGCGCCCGGCGAGACCGGGGATGCGCATCTTGAGACCCTGCAGGTCTTCGGGCTTCTCGATCGGCTTGCGGAACCAGCCGGTCATCTGCACGCCGGTATTGCCGCACACGAACGGGACGAGATTGAAGCGGTCATAGACCTCGCGCCAGAGCTGGAGGCCGCCGCCGTCGAACATCCAGCCATTATAGCCCTGGAAGTTGAGCCCGAAGGGAACCGCGGTGAAATATTGCGCTGCGAAGCTCTTGCCGGTCCAGAAATAGGAATTGGCATAGTTCATCTCGACGGTGCCGGATGAGACGGCATCGAAGCCTTCCGCCGCCGGAATAAGTTCGCCGGCGCCGTAGAACTGGATCTTGATGCGCCCGTTGGACATGTCCTCGATCCGCTTGGCGAGGTCCTTCGCGCCGCCCGGCCCGGTCGAGTAGAAGGCCGCATTGGGCCCGTAGAAGCTGGTCATCTTCCAGTTGAAGGTGGTCTGCGCGCGTACGACCGCGGGCGCCGCCACCGTCGCAGCGGCCCCCGCCAGAGCAATTTTCGTGAAATCCCGACGTCGCATGACACTCTCCCGCTATCCGTTTTGAAGCGTCATTTTTAAGCAAATAGCAGGCCAGCCCGATTACGCAGCATTTCCGCCAACCCGCATTTCACGGCCGTCAATTGAGCAAATATTAGGCGTGCGACTGACCGTCGCGCAATCGGATTTCCGCGGATGCCAAGGGTGTTTGCGGGGTTGAAACACCGTAGCCCGGGGAAAAAAGCCGATGGATCAGCGCATCATCGATCTCTACGACCGCTTTACACATGGTGAAATGAATCGCCGCAGCTTTCTCGACAAGCTGACACAGCTCGCGGGTTCCACCGCAGCAGCCGCAGCGGTCCTGCCGCTGCTGCAGAACGATTACGCCAGGGCCGCCATTGTGCCCTCGGACGACCCGCGCCTTGTGTCCGAACGTGTCGTCTTCGAGTCGCCCAAAGGAAAGATCAGTGGCTATCTCACCCGCCTGAAGGGCAACGCCAGGCGGCCTGCGGTGCTGGTCATTCACGAAAACCGCGGGCTCAACCCGCATCTGGAGGATGTCGCGCGCCGGCTCGCGCTGGACGGCTTCCTTGCCTATGCGATCGACCTGCTCTCGCTGGTCGGCGGAACGCCGCCGAACGAGGACGATGCGCGCAACCTGCACCCGAAGCTGAACCAGGACGACGCCGTGGTCGCGCTGGTCGCGGCGGTGGAGTTCCTGAAGAAATATCCGCTATCGACCGGCAAGGTCGGCGCGGTCGGGTTCTGTTTCGGCGGACTGATGGTCAACCGTCTCGCAGCAGCAAGTCCCGAACTCGATGCCGGCGTCGCCTATTACGGCCGCCAGGTGCCCGCGACGCAGGTGCCGAATATCAGGGCCGCGCTGCTGCTGCATTATGCCGAGAACGACGGCGGCGTGAATGCCGGCATCGCCGACTACGAGGCGGCGCTCAAAGCCAACAACAAGAGCTACGTGATCCATACCTATCCGGGCACGCAGCACGCCTTCAACAACGACACCGGCGCCGCGCGCTACAACAAGGCGGCCGCCGATCTGGCCTGGCAGCGCACCATCGCGTTCTTCAAGGAGAAGCTCGGCGCGCCGCCGCCGGCCTGACTGCCGTGGCGGCTGAATGATCAGCCGGAATAGCCGTGGCGAACGGTCCGGACGAAATCGTGCACCAGCAGCGCGAAGACCACGCAGCAGATGATGATCAGCGGCAAGGCCTTAAGCCACACCAGGATGAAGCCGATGAAAGCCACCCAGAGACCGATGCCGATCAGGCCTGTGACAATGTTCGTCATCGCTGGCGCCCCTTCCGTTTCGAGCTGGTCCCTGCCTTGGCGCGGGGTTTTCCGCCAGCCAGTGTTCTGACAAGCCAGCGCGCGGTACGCAAGAGGCGGGCATCATTGCCGCGCCGCGCGACCAGTTGAACGCCGAGCGGCAGGCCCGCTTCCGACCGCATGAGTGGAAGCGAGATCGACGGCGTACCGAGATACGTCCATGTGGTGCAAAAGGCCGGGTTTCCGGTGGTCGCGATCGCCGGCGCCTCGCCCGGCGCGGACGGTGTCAGAATCGCATCGTATTCGTCGAACACGAAATCCAGTGCATCGTTGAATGTCCGCATTCCGGCAAGTCCCGCGCAATAGTCAACGCCCGAATGGGCGCGGCCACGCTCGATCAACTGGCGCAATTGCGGGCTGAGCTGCTCGCCGCCCGATTCATAGTCGCGGCGCAGATTGTGCGCCATCTCCACCTCCATGACCAGGCGATGCAAGTCGATGACCTTGCCAAATGACTCGCCGAGCTCGACCTCGACCACGCTCTCGCCCAGCGCATCGACCAGTTCGGCGAAAGCGTCACGCATGACCGGCTCCGCCTGATCCCAGACCGGGGACCGGACAAAAGCGAATCGCGGCGGCAACGGTGGCTCGCTCGCCGCAACCGTTGCGAAGGGTGGCCGGGCAACGGGGCGCGTGTCGGGATCCTCGATATCGAAACCCACCATGACTTCCGCGAGCAAAGCGGCATCCTCGACACTGCGCGCAAATACACCGACATGATCGAAGCTGCGCGACAATTCCAGCGCACCGCTGCGCGAAACCAGTCCGTGCGTCGGCTTGAACCCGACCACGCCGCAAAACGCCGCCGGACGGATGACCGACCCGTTGGTCTGCGATCCGATCGCGCCGGGCACCATCAGCGCGGCGACCGCCGCCGCCGATCCGCTGGACGAGCCGCCGGGCGTACGTTGCGGATCGTGTGGATTTCTGGTCTTGCCGGCGTGAAAATACGCATATTCCGTGGTGACGGTCTTGCCCATGATCACCGCGCCCGCCTCCCTGAGCCTTGCAACGGCGGCAGCATCGCGGCGGGGCGTTCGTCCGGCCCATATCGGAGAACCAAGTTCAGTCGGCATGTCGCCGGTGTCGAAAATGTCCTTGATGCCGATCGGGACGCCATGCAGCGGACCAAGCGGCCTGCCATGGGCGCGATGGTCGTCGAGCGCCCGCGCCTGCGCCAGCGCGTGATCCCGGTCGAGAAACGCCCAGGCCTGCACCTCGGTATCGATCTCAGCCACGCGGTCGATGCACGCACCTACCAGTTCGGCTGAACTGATGCGGCCCTGGCGGATGTCATCAGCCGCCTCGCACAGCCCGAGTGCGTACAAGCTCATGCGACGCGATCCTCGAAACGGAGCTTGCGGGTCATCGCGGGGTGTAGAGGTAGTCCGGGAGCCACAGCGCGATCCCTGGGAACACATAGACGAGGACCATCGTCATGAACACCATTGCGACGAACGGCAGCGAGCCGCTGAAGATATCGGTCAGCTTGACCCAGGGAGGCGCCACGCCCTTCAGATAGAAGGCGGCCATCGCAACCGGCGGCGTATTGAACGCCGTTTGGGTATTCAGCGCGACCAGAATGCCGAAGAAAATCGGGTCGACGTTGAAATGCGGCAGCAGCGGCAGGAAGATCGGAACGAAGATGATGATGATTTCGGTCCATTCCAGCGGCCAGCCGAGCAGGAAGATGATCGCCTGCGTCAGCAGCAGGAAGCCGGTCGACGACAGATCGAGCCCCAGGAAGAAATTCTCCACGACCTTCTGTCCGCCCAGCACGGCAAACACTGCGGAAAACGTCCATGAGCCAATGAAAAGATAGCACACCATCGCGGTGGCCCGTGCGGTCAGATAGACCGAGTCCCGCAGCATCGTGAAATTGAATGCGCCATAGGCCATGGCGAGAATGATGCTTGCCAGCGCCCCGGCGCCGGCCGCTTCCGAGGGTGTTGCCAGGCCGAGCAGAATCGCACCAAGCACCGATACGATCAGCAGCGCCAGCGGCAGGAACGATGTCGCCAGCGCCCAGAGCACCTTCCCCAGCGGCACGTCGGTCTCTTCCGCCGGCAGTTTCGGGCACAATGCCGGATTGATCATCGCGCGCGCGATCACGTAGAAGACATAGAGGCCCGCCAGCATGAAGCCTGGGAAAAAGGCTGCGGCATACAGCTTGACTGCGGATACGCCCGCGGTCGCGGCGTAGACGATGAGCAGAATGCTCGGCGGAATCAGGATGCCGAGACAGCCGCCGGCGCATACCACACCGGCCGACAGCTTCACGTCATAACCGGCACGCAACATCACCGGAAACGCCAGCAGGCCCATCAGAGTGACCACCGCGCCGACGATGCCGGTCGCGGTCGCAAACATCGCGCATGTCAGCAACGTCGCAACGGCAAGCGCTCCCGGCACGTGCTTCATGGATATCTGCAGGGAGTGGAACAGCCGGTCGAGGATGTTGGCGCGCTCGACGACGTAGCCCATGAAGAGAAATAACGGGACCGCCGTCAGCACATCGCTCGACATGACCTCAAAGGTCTTCTGCACCATCAGCGTGAAGACGCGGTTCTGAACGATATCCTGGCCGGGCGTGAAATAGGCGTAATATCCGAAGCCAACTCCCATCGCGATCAGGGTGAAAGCGATCGGGAAGCCCAACATGATGATGAAGATGAACAGCCCCAGCATCAACATGCCGACCTGAGGGTCAGTCATGATCAATTCCCCTTCGCATCCACCGCGGCCGGATTCTGCTCGGAAGCGTGGATGCGCTGCTCCTGCAGTATCAGGCTTTCCGTTTCTTCGACGTCATGCAGCCGCTGCGGCCAGGCGCCCAGCCGGATGCAGATGATGCAGCGAATGATTTCGGCAATGCCCTGCAGCAGCAGCAGCACGCCGGTGACCGGCACCAGGGTCTTCAAGGGAAAAATCGGCACGCCGGCCGGACTGAAGATGCTGACCTCACGGAAGCGGATCGACATCTCGGCATAGTTCCAGCCCGCATAGATCCATGCCGCCACGGCCGGAAGGAAGAAAATGATGTAGAGCAGGAGATCCATCGAAGCCTGGGTTCGCGGCTTCCAGAAGCGATAGAGCACGTCGGCGCGGACATGTCCGTTGCGGGACAGCGTATACGCACCCGCCATCAGGAACATGGCGCCATACGTGATATAGCTGATGTCGAAGGCCCAGGTGGTCGGGGCGCGCAGCACGTAGCGCACGAAAACTTCGTAGCTGACTCCCAGCGTCAGCACCAGGATCAGCCAGCCGAACGCCTTGCCAACCCACATGCTGAGAGAGTCGATGAAGAACAGAAATCGGTTCATGGTCGATCGGTGCGCGCTTGCCGCATGAAATCGGGATTGCCGTCGCGCTTTCGCAAGCCCGAATAATCCGGGCGGCACAGACTTGTGCCGCCCGGAATCATAACGCGGGTACTGGCCCGATCAGGACTTCAACACGCCCGGGAAGTGGTGGTTGAAGGCACCCTTGTAATCGGTCGCGTTGAGCATGTTGTAGTAGACGACCCGGCGCACCCAGGCCTTCTGGGAGTCCATGACCTTCTTCATGAAGGGATCGTTGCCGAGCGTTGCGATCAGCCCGTCCCAGGCCTTGATCTGGGCGTCGAATACGCTCTGCGGCGTACGCATGACGCTGACCTTGTCCTTGTCAATGAGCTCCTGCAGGTCGCGGGAATACTGATCCATCGCCTTCCACTCGTTGGCGGAAGATGCCGCTTCGGCGGCATATTGCAGGATCGCTTGCTGTTCCTTCGGAAGCGCGTCGAACTTGGTCCGATTGAACATGATCTCGAAATACTCGGTGGCCTGATGATGGCTGCCCAGCATGTAGTTCTTCGCCACGTTCTGCGAGCCGAAACGCCGGTCCGAGGTCGGGTTGTTGAATTCGAACGCGTCGATCACGCCGCGCTCCATGGCGGGAACGATTTCGCCGCCGGGAAGCTGTGCAACCGATGTGCCCATGGACTGGAACAGATCGGCGGCAAGGCCCACGGTACGATATTTCAGACCTTTCAGATCATTGGCATTGGTGACCGGCTTCTTGAACCAGCCGAGCGGCTGGGTCGGCATCGGCATCGCGAAGAAGCTCTTGACGTTGAGCTTCATGATCTTGGTTTGCAGTTCTTCGAACAGTTCCTTGCCGCCACCGTTGTAGATCCAGCCGAGACCTTCGTTGGCGTTGAAGCCGAAGACCGGGCCGGTGCCGAACAGCGAGGCCGCCTTGTGCTTGCCATACCAGTACACTGTGACCGTATGGGCCGCATCGATCTGGCCGCCATGCACGCCATCCAGCACCTGGAAGGGATGCACCACGGCGCCGCCGTGGAGAAGGTCGATCTTCAGCCGGCCACCCGCCATGGCATTCACGCGATCGATATATTGCTGGCACATCTCGGTGAAGATGTCGGTGGCAGGCCATGATGTCTGCAGCTTCAGCGTCGAGGTCTGGGCGCGCGACACTTGCGGCATCGCGACCAGTGCCGTACCCGCGGCGCCGGCGGCGAACAGGAATTTGCGGCGCGACGTCTTTTCAACTTTCTTGGTCATGAGGTCCTCCCTAGCGACCGTTTATGCCCGGCTTTGAACGCCGGTTTTCGTGACTAACCACTGGAGGGTATATGATATTCCAGCGAGTCTGTCTTAGTTTGGCCGGGTTGCGCGGTTTGCACAAGCCTTCCGAATACGCGCACCTCATTCGGCTGGCGGCCGGACCTCATCGCTTAGGAACGTGACTTTTCCGTCGCCTGTTTTCGTCGCAACGTGACCGTGTTGGTCGGGCACGGTTTTTGAGGGGTGAAAGTGTGAAGGAACTGGCCCGGCTGTTCGGCGAGGTGTTCCGGCTGTCGCTGCCTTATTTTCGCTCAGAGGACCGGCGCGCCGGCCTGATCCTGCTGGCGGCCGTGATCGGAATCGAATTGTCGATCGTCGCGGTCAACGTCCTCATCAATCAGTGGAACGCCCGATTTTTCAATGCCTTGCAGGATCGGAACTGGGACCAATTCGTCACCGAAATCACCATTTTCTGCGCCCTGGCCGCGATCTTTGTGGTGCTCGCGGTCTACCAACTCTACCTGAACCAATGGCTCCAGATCCGGTGGCGGACCTGGATGACGCGGGTCTATGTCGACCGCTGGCTTTCGAATGCCGCGCATTACCGCATGCAGCTCTTCGGCGATGCAGCAGACAATCCGGACCAGCGCATCGCCGACGATATCAACCAGTTCATTGAAAAGTCGCTGTTCATCGTGGTCCGGCTGCTCGGCGCAATCGTTACGCTTTTGTCATTCTTCGCGATACTGTGGGCCCTGTCTGAATCGGCGCCGATCACCGTGTTCGGCTCGCCGGTCACGATTCCCGGCTACCTGGTGTGGGCCGCACTGATCTATTCCGTCCTTGGTACGCTGCTCGCGCATTGGATCGGCTGGCCGCTCGCGGCCATCAACTTCCGCCAGCAGCGATACGAGGCCGACTTCCGGTTCAACCTGATCCGGGTTCGCGAGCATGCCGAGCAGATCGCATTGCTGCGCGGTGAGGAGGCCGAGAAGAGCGGACTCGGCGAACGCTTCACCCGCGTCGCGAAGAACTTCATGGAATTGATGTCGCGGCAAAAGAAGGTCATTTTCGTCCAGCAAAGCCATTCGCAGGCGGCCGTCATTCTTCCCTACATCATCGTGAGCCCGGCCTATTTTTCCGGCGCGGTGCCACTCGGCACCCTGACCCAGACCGCAAGCGCCTTCAGCAGCGTGCAGGAATCGCTGTCCTTCTTCGTTACCTTCTACCGCAGCATCGCCGAATGGGCCGCCGTGGTCGACCGCCTGACGGGCTTCAATCGGGCGCTCGACCAGGCGCAGGCGCTGGCGGCCGCATCGAGCATCGCCATTGGGCAGGACCCGGATGCGCGCGCGATCCGCATTGAGGGGCTGTCGGTCGACCGGCCGGACGGCAAGCCGCTGGTCACTCCCGCAGCGGCGGAATTCCATCCGCGCGAGCACGTGCTGGTGAGCGGCCCATCGGGCGCCGGAAAATCGACGCTGTTTCGGGCGCTGGCCGGACTGTGGCCGTTCGGAAAGGGCCGCGTCGTGATCCCTTCCGGCGCACGGGTGATGGTGCTGCCGCAGCGGCCTTATTTTCCCGAGACCACGCTCGCCAACGCGATGTCCTATCCGGCCGCCGACGCCTTCGACGACGCCACCCTTTCCGAGACCCTGCGCGCGGTCGGCCTGACAGAACTGATCGGACGCCTGCATGAGCAAGCGCACTGGAATCGCATTCTGTCGCTCGGCGAGCAACAACGACTTGGCGTCGCCCGCGCGCTGCTGCAGGCCCCGGACTATCTGTTCCTGGACGAGGCGACCGCGTCACTGGACGAGCCATCCGAGGCAAGTCTTTACGGGCTACTGCATGAACGGCTGAAAGGCACGACAATCGTATCGATCGGCCATCGTTCGACGCTGACCGGGCTGCACGGCCGCCATGTCACCCTGGCGCCAGACGCCGATGGCACGCACAGCCTGATCGAGGTGAAACGCACCGCCGCCGCGGAATGAGGCCGTTCCGGAAAACTGCGGTCCGATTCTCACGGAAGATGACGCGGCGCTACCACCAGCGTTCCGGCCATCGGGTGCGGCGCACGATATTGGTCCACAGGAACGTATAGGCCAGCAACAGCAGCGCACCGGCCGCGACCGGCACCAGCACAAAGCCCCACGACATGCTGTTCATCACGATGATCAGCGGATTGATGCCGGCAGGTGGATGAAAGCTGTCGGTCGCCAGCATCGCCAGCATCGCAAGACCGACCGCGAGCGCCGCGACCCAGGCCTGCGGACCGGCAATCTTGACCGCGAGTACGCCGACAACCGCCGACAGGACATGACCTCCGACCAGCGCGCGTGGCCGCGCCGGCAGGGCTTCGGGGCTGCCGGTCACAAGCACGATCGAGGTAGCGAACGGAATCGCCGCCAGCGGGAATTCGGTTTGCAGGGAGAGCACGTACATCAGGCCGATGGCGAGGCTGCCGCCGGCGGCGCCCGCCACCATCATTCCGAATTGCCGGTCAATCCGCATGGCGTCTGAAACTGCAACGACAATGCCAGTCGGCATGGTCTGCCGGGCGGACCCGCAAAAATCAAGAGCGGCGCCCCGGGGGACGCCGCTCCTGCAGTCTGGAGAGTTGACGCGTGCCTACTTGATCGCGGACAGCGTTGTGTCGAAGGTCAGCTTGCCGATGAAGGCTTGGCCGCACCAGTTCGATGCACCAACCGTCGCCGTGTTGTTGACGAAGACCGGAGCGGTCAGGGCTGCGCTCGGGTCGCCGGTCAGGATGTTGCACTCCGCCTCGCTCAGGTCGGTGTCGTAGTAGCGCAGATCGAGGGTCAGCGCCTTGTAGGTGAAGCCGATACCTGCGTTCCAGGTGGTGTAGCTCGGCAGCTCGGCGCCGGTTGTACCGGTCAGGTCGCTGTAGACCACCACGTTGGTCGTGGTGAAGAGCAGATCGGTGGTGCCGAGCCAGTAATGGCCCAGTTCGCCGGACACGTACCAGTTCCAGCCGGACGGCAGCGCGGTGCCGGTATACTTTAGGGTCAACGCACCGTAGGTCCCGTCCGCGCCCGTGTTCAACCAGCTGTCGGCATAATAACCGGCGACACCAAAGGTCCAGTTGTCGGTCGGCGCCCAGGTCAGCTTGCCGTAGATTTCCCAGAAATCGGTCTGGGTCAGGGTGGTGTTGCCGGCGGGGGGAGCAGTGATCCACACGCCGTCGACCTGACGTTCACCCGGATACAGGTAATACATGGCGCCGAGATCGAGCGTCCACTTGTCCCAGGTCATGCGCACGCCGCCATAGAGATCGATTTCAGCGGCTGGATCGGTCGCAAGCTTGACGCTCGTACCGACGGCGCCCGCGTACCACTGGATATCCTTGGTCGGGTTGAACCGGCCTTCGAAGTAGGCGGTAACCGCTGCGGTCCGATCGGACTGGCTGATACCGCGGAAGTTGTAATCGGTCATCAGGCCGCCACCGACGGCCACATCCCAGGGATTATAGGCAACCGGCGGTGGTGCCGCCTTGTAGACCGGTGCGAGGTCGGCGGCGATTGCCGGCGCGCCGATCACGACTGCGGCGGCAACAAGTGCCGGCAAAACGGATTTCTTCATCTTTAGCCCCTTCAATTCGACACTTTCGGTGACTGAAGCTTGACGACCTTACTCAACCAGAACGCCAGACCCCGAAATGCCACCCCCTGCTTCTGACCTTGCAGTTGCAATCATTCGGCACGGAACAAAGGTTGCCGCCAATGCGAAAGTTTGCGCATCTGCTGCCTTTTTGAGCTTTTTCGATCCAAACAGCCCTCGATTCACAACCCAATGTCACAATCCATTAAGCTGTTGCACGAAAGTCACGAAAAACGCCGGGAAACCAGCGGTTTCCCGGCGCTCATGGAAGGCTTTTCAGACAATCGCGTGCAGGCTCATGCAGCCTTTTTGCGATTCGCCTCCAGCCGCTGGTCGACGAGGGCCACCTGCGCATCGATGGCGGGCAGGCTCAACCCCTTCTGCTTGGCGATCAATTGCACCAGCTTGTCCGCGCGCTCGATGAACTGGGCGCCGTTGTTCAGCGCGCGGGCTGCGGAGGCCGGACGCGACAGGCTTTGCGCCGCGGCGGCGTATTTCTCGAACGGCACGAGGTCGTTCGGATTGGCTCCGAGCTTCACCACCAGGTCGTTCACGAAATTATAGACCGCGCGCGAGGTTTCGATGTCGCTGTGCACCGCCTCCTGCGCGGTACGCATGCCGTCCGTCGTCACGCAGCGGTAATTGCCGGCAAGCAGCATCGCCCATTTGGCCAGCGGCACGAACAGCGAGTCGTAGACCCGCAGCTTCACCGGCAATTCGATCTTGGTTCCGTCGCCCGGATCGAAGCGGATCGAATCGATCTCGCTTTCCAGCTTGCGCAGGATCGCGGTGTCTTTGTCGTCGTCGAACTTCGCGACCTTGAAATTGGTCGGCAGCGTCACCTGCAGCACATTCGCCTTCTCGTCCGGCGGGCGGATCGCCTGCGGATCGGGGCTGCACAAGCTGAGCTTGCCGGGATCGAAATTGTCCCACACGCTCGGATCGGTATAGGCCGGCTTCAGGCTGTCGGCATTCAGCCCGGGGATGCGCTTCATGTAAGGCAGCGGCGGCATGTTCATGATTGACATGCAGGGCACGCGCGACTTCGCCACCGCATCGAGCAATTCGCGCACGCCCGGCGAACGGTATTGCGGCTCCTGCATCGCAAGTCCGACGAGGTCGTAGTCCGCCGGATTGACGCCGGCCGCGCCGCCGGCGGTCACCTTGCCGGGCAGCTTCCTCGAATCGAGGATGACCGGATCCTTGCGGCCCCTGACCGGCAGCCGGACGATGAACCCTTCCGCATTGATCAGGTCTGCTTCCGCGGGCAGGCAGACGTGATGGATCCGGTTGCCGCCGAACAGCATCTTGGAGGCGAGCAGCGAGCCATAGGCCGCGCCCAGAATGAGGATATTATACGCCATCGCCCGAACCTCCCGATTTTGGTGAATGCTTTGGGGCGGGCATCGCCGCCGCGCCGATGGGCGATGCTATTCAGCCGGAGGCCGCGATGCAATGCGGCCCGATTTGCGACAGACACGGATTTCACATGGCGAAGTGGACCGCAATGCTGAGCGGCGCGCGCTTCCTTTGACCGGCAAGAGGAGACATCACGGCTTGCAGCTGAGCCACATTCGCGCAGCGATGCCGATCGCCGCAGCGCTCTGAATGGCTCGGTCGATTTTGCCTGGACCGACTCTCTAGACAGTGCGGTTTCGGCGTCCTGTCGTATCTGATGGACGGCTGGCGAAACCGGCGTAAGGAACCAAAAGAGCGAACGGCCCGGGTTGAATCGCAAACCGGGCCGTTCCAATCTCAGGAACGGGCTCGCACTCAGGTGCCGCTGTTGTCGTTGGAGTCGCTGAAAGGCCGATAGCCACCCATGTCGCTCGAAGGCGCAGGAGCGGCTTCCGGTTCGGGCATCGGCGCCGGCGTCATGGCCTTTCGCGCAGGCCTCTTTGCCCTGGCCTTCTTCGGCGCAGCCGTCTTTTTCGGTGCCGCCTTCTTCGCTTTCGCTTTCTTTGCTTTCTTTGCCTTCTTGGCCTTTTTCGGCGCGCTCTTCTTTGCGCCCTTCTTTTTCTTGGGCATGCTCATCTTCTTGGCTTTCTTGCCCTTCTTGGCCTTCTTGGCCTTTTTCCCCTTCTTCGCCTTCTTCGCCATGACTTCTCTCCGAAAAGGTTGCGCTAGGCTGCCGCTAGGCTGGTGCTGACATCTTCGCTGCCGCCACCAGGTCCCCCTTGACCGGCATCGCTTGCGCGCCGCCGGACAATTCCGCCGGCTTCGGGCCTCCCGTGGCCCAATCGATCAACTCGACCGGGTGAACCACCGGTATCGCCGTGCCCGATGCGATCTGCGTGATGCATCCGATATTGCCTGCGGCGATCACGTCGGGAATCAGTTGAGCGATGTTTGCAATCTTACGGTCCCGCAGCGTCTGTGCAATCTCGCTCTGCAAGATATTGTAGGTTCCTGCCGATCCGCAGCAGAGATGACCTTCGGGAATGTCCATCACGATGAAGCCGTGCCGGGCCAGCAGCTCCTTCGGCTGACGGACGATTCTCTGACCATGCTGCAGCGAGCAGGCCGCGTGATAGGCCACGGTCAGCCCCGCCATTCGAGTGGGGGCGGGAAACGGCAACGTGGCAAGATATTCGCTGATGTCCCTTGTCAGCGCCGAGACCCGCGCAGCCTTCCCAGCATAGGCCGGGTCGGTCCGCAGCATGAAACCGTAGTCTTTCACATTGGTCCCGCAGCCGGAGACATTGATCACGATCGCGTCGAGCCCCTCCCCGTCTGCCTCCTGCGTCCAGACGTCGATATTGGTCCTCGCCTGCGCCAGCGCCTGATGCTCCCCCCCCATATGGTGGACCAGCGCCCCGCAACAGGCCTCGCCTTCCGGCGTGACCACCTCGATACCGAGCCGGTTCAGGAGCCGGATCGTGGCCGCGTTCACGTGGGCGCCGAGCACACGATTGGCGCAGCCCTGGAGCAGCGCAACCCGCCCCTTGCGCGGACCATCGGCTGGATGGATGCGGCGCTGCGGGAGCGGAGGCGACAGCGAGCCGGGCGGGAGCCGCAGCATCGCAGCGAGCGGCTCGAATCCGATCGCCGACAGCAGGCCGGCAAAGGGCCGCGCCAGCGGAGCGGCGCGCAGCGCCGCGCGCAGCCGCGACGGATAAGGTAGTACGGCCGCGAGCAATGATCGCACGAGCCGGTCGCGCCACGGCCGCCGGTAGGTCTTCTCGACATGGGCCCGGGCATGATCGACGAGGTGCATGTAGTGCACTCCCGACGGGCAGGTGGTCATGCAGGCAAGGCAGGACAGGCAGCGGTCGACATGCTTGACCACATCGGCGGTGGCCGGCCGCTCCTGCTCCAGCATGTCCTTGATCAGGTAGATGCGCCCGCGCGGGGAATCGAGTTCGTCGCCGAGCAGCACATAGGTCGGGCAGGTCGCGGTGCAGAAACCGCAATGCACGCAGGCGCGCAGGATCTTGTTGGATTCCGCTGTGGCGGGATCGGCGAGCTGGGCGAGCGAGAAGCGGGTCTGCATGGCCTAGATTCCAGCCCACATCCGGCCCGGATTAAAAATGCCTTTCGGATCGAAGCTGTCCTTGACCCGCCGCGTCAAGGCGGCGACGCCGGCATCCTGCGGCTCGAAAACCGCGACCGCCGCGCGGATGGCGGCCGGCGCTCGGATCAGCGTCGCGTGGCCGCCGCAACCCGCGACCGCCGGCCGGATCACGGAACTGCCGGCGTCATCGGATGGCGGCAGCGCTATCCACAGCAGGCCGCCCGCCCAGTC
The DNA here is from genome assembly GCF_050250235.1 of Pseudorhodoplanes sp. Lineage (GTDB taxonomy): Bacteria > Pseudomonadota > Alphaproteobacteria > Rhizobiales > Xanthobacteraceae > Pseudorhodoplanes. The sequence goes on along the minus strand of NZ_JBFWPA010000010.1, from coordinate 3,532 downwards.
GAAGTAGCAGGTTCCGCCTGCCGCGGCCGCCGCGCCGGCAATCACGGGGCCCTGCATCGGCGCGGTGGAAACCCGCCAGACCGGGCGGTTGTCGTTCGCAAACGGCGCCACGTTGCGGATCGCACGCCAAAGCGCGCGCGACGTCTCGGCTTCGCATTGCTCCGGAACCCCATTGGACTTCAGAAGCCCGGCCAGAACCGTGGCGCGGTGCGCCACCGACGGTGCAACGCCCTCCAGCCGGAACACCGTCGCGGCCTTCCCGCCGCCTGACGGCGCGACTGATCCGGCGACCATGGCCGGCAGATGCGCCGCCCCCGACACGTCGCAGGACGACCCCATGGCATCGGCCATGGCCTGCGCGGCGCGCCGGTCGTCGAGACCTGTCAACAGGATCGTGGCCTCGGTCTCGGCACGCGGCAGCGTCTTGATCGTTACCTCGGTCATTGCGCCGAGCGTGCCCCAGGACCCCGCCATCAGCTTGCAGAGGTCGTATCCGGTGACGTTCTTCACCACGCGCCCCCCGGACCTGAAGGTCTCGCCGCGCCCGGACACCGCGCTCACACCAAGAAAATGGTCGCGCGCGGCGCCCGACTTGATGCGGCGCGGCCCCGACAGATTCGTGGAGAGCACCCCGCCGATCGTGCCGCCGCCGAGGGCGCCACCGAGCAGAGGTCCGTAATCCGCAGGCTCGAAAGCAAGCTCCTGACCATTGTCGGCGACCAGCCGCTCGATCTCCGCAATCGGCGTGCCTGCACGGGCCGACAGCACCAGCTCTTCAGGCTCGTACAGCGTGATGCCGGAAAGCACCGACAGATCGAGCGTAAGGTCCGACTGGCTCGGGCGCCCGATGACGCGCTTGCTCCCCTGACCGGCAACTTCCAGAGTCTTGCCCTCGCCCAGCGCCCAGACGACGGCGTCCTCGACGTCCTTTGCGTCTCGCGGTTTCAGGGTGTCAGTCACGAAAGCACTCTTCCTTCACCTCTCCCTTTGGGAGACGTCGCGCGCGCCGGCGCGCGGGTGCGGGGTTATACCGACTCAATAGCATCTGAGCCCCCTCACCCTAACCCTATCCCCGAAGGGGAAAGGGAACAGACCGCATTTGCTGATCTGCAAGTGCCCTTTCCGATCTAGGAGACCGGCCGCTCATCGGCAATGATCTTGCCATCATTCGGCAGGCTGCCCGGCGGCACGAGCTTCACCGCGCCCTTCAGCTTGGTGACCGTTTGCAAGCTAGCTGCGACCGCATCGGCAAGGCCGGCCGCAGCCCCCGTGCTTTCGGCATGCAGGGTCATGGCGTCCTGCTCGGCCTCGCGCGTGACCACGAGCCGCATGCGGGCAAGCTCCGGATGCCGCCTGGCGAGCTCGGCGATCTGCTCGGGCCGCACGAACATGCCCTTCACCTTGGTGGTCTGGTCGGCGCGCCCCATCCAGCCCTTGATCCGCACATTGGTGCGCCCGCAAGGCGAACGGCCCGGCAGCACGGCCGAGAGATCGCCGGTGGCCAGCCGGATCATCGGGTAATCCGGGTTGAACGAGGTCACGACCATCTCGCCAACCTCGCCTTCGGGCACCGGGTCGCCGGTACCGGGCCGCACGATTTCCAGGATGATGTTCTCGTTCACGACCAGGACTTCGCGGGCCGGCGTCTCGTAGGCGATCACGCCGGTCTCGGCGATGGCGTAGCATTGCAGCACCTCGACCCCGCGCGCCGAGAGTTCCTGCCGCAGCGAGGCCGGCAGCGCGGCGCCCGAAACGAGCCCGCGCTTGATGGATGAGGCGTCCTTCCCGGAAGCCTGCGCGGTGTCGAGCAGGATTTTCAGGAAGTCGGGCGTTCCGGTGTAGCCATCGGGGCGAAGCCGGGCGATCGCCTCGACCTGCTGCTCGGTATTCCCGACGCCACCAGGAATGACGGCGCAGCCGAGCGCCTCCGCGGCGGACTCGAACATCCAGGCGCCAGGCGTCAGGTGATACGAGAAGCAGTTGAGGACAATGTGCCCCTGGCGAAAGCCGGCGGCGAACATCGCGCGCCCGACGCCGGCGAAATCGCTCTCATGACCTTCCGGCTCGAAGATCGGACCGGGCGACATCAGGAGGCGCTTCGCCTTGCCGGGCGGCGTGACGTTGAAGCCGCCGAAGGGCGGGGTCTCGGCCTGCAGGCGCGGCAGATCGGATTTGCGAAGGAGCGGCAGTTCGGCGAGCGCCGAACGCGAGGTCACGAATTTCGGATCGATGCCGTCGAGGTGACGCGCCCAGCCAGGGGCGGACTTTGCGCGCGCGATCTGTTCGGAGAGTTGCGCGCATGTCTCACGCTCGCGTTGGGCCGGATCGCGGGTTTCGAGTGAGTCGTAGTGGTCGGGTTGCATCTGCATACTCCGTTCGCCTCCCCCCTTGCGGGGGAGGCCGGCGAACGGAGTGAGCCGGGAGGGGGGTGAGCCCGACAAACCACTCCTGAAATTGAAGTTACCCCCCTCCCCGACCCTCCCCCGCAAGGGGGAGGGAGAAGAGGCTACGCCAGCCATCGCTTGCGGCGCTTGTAATGCTTGCCCTCGCGGAACGACTTGCGCTTGCCCTCGGCGATGCCGAGGTAGAATTCCTTGACGTCCTCATTCTCGGCCAGCGACTTGGCGTCGCCGTCCATCACCACGCGGCCGTTTTCGAGAATGTAGCCGTAGCGCGCGTATTTCAGCGCCATGTTGGTGTTCTGCTCGGCCAGCAGGAAGGACACGTTCTCCTTGGCATTCAGATCCCTCACGATCTCGAAGATTTCCTCCACGATCTGCGGCGCGAGTCCCATCGACGGCTCGTCGAGCAGGATCATCTTGGGCCGCGACATCAGCGCACGGCCGATCGCACACATCTGCTGCTCGCCGCCCGAGGTATAGCCCGCCATCGCGGTGCGGCGCTCGCCCAGCCGCTTGAAATAGCCGTAGACCAGTTCGAGGTCGCGTGCGATGGCGGCACGCCCGTCCTTGCGCGTGAAGGCGCCGGTCAGGAGATTTTCCTCGATGGTGAGATGACCGAAGCAATGGCGGCCTTCCATGACCTGGATGCAGCCGCGGCGGACCAGTTCGTTCGGCGAAAGCTTCTGCACCTCGGCGCCGTCGAACATGATCGAGCCCTTGGTGACCTCGCCACGCTCGGAATGCAGCAAATTGGAGATCGCCTTCAGTGTCGTGGTCTTGCCGGCACCATTGGCGCCGAGCAGCGCCACGATGCCGCCCCTGTCGACGTCGAGCGAAACACCTTTCAGGACCAGGATGACGTGGTCGTACAGCACCTCGATATTATTGACGGAGAGGATTTTTTCCGTGGCGGGTGCAGTTTGCTGCGTGGCCGTAGCGACTGACATGAGCGCCCTCTTCACTCTCCCCTGCAACTTCTCTTTACCCTCCCCCTTGTGGGGAGGGTCGGCGAGCGAAGCGAGCCGGGGTGGCGATGATAGCGACGAGTGAAACTTCTACCCCCACCCCGACAGCTTGCGCTTCCGCGCAAGCAGTCGACCCACCCCACAAGGGGGAGGGTGAAAGTGTGG
>NZ_JBFWPA010000009.1:0-109557 GCF_050250235.1 Pseudorhodoplanes sp. | reverse complement strand
GGCGCGCGCCTGGAACCGTCCGGGGCATGCGGGACGGGGAGTGGCATGAGTTCTGAAGCGTTGCTTGCCGCGACGGTAGACGGCGAGAGGCTCGAGCTTTTGGCGGCCGGCGACTGGACGGCCGATCGCGCCAATGATCTGGAGCGGCTGGTGATGGCCGTGGCGCTTCCGCCGCAGAGCCCGATCCGCGTCGTGCGGGTCGACATGGCGGGGGTCGCCAAGCTCGACACCTATGGTGCCTGGTTGCTGGAGCGGCTGCTGCGCGGCTCGCGCGAGCAGGGCGCGGCGGCCGACGTGATCAACCTGGCCGACCAGTTCCGCACCATCGTCGACACCGTCCACCAGACCACGGAGCTTCCCGACCCGGAGCGAATGCGGCGCAAGAGCGTGACCGACTGGCTTGCGACCGTTGGCGAGAATATCGCCGAAGTCGGCACCTCGGCCGCCCTTTTCGTGCAGATGCTCGGCGCCGTGACCTTCGCCTTCCTGCGCATCTTCTGGCGTCCGCGCAGCTTCCGGTTCACCTCGCTGGTGAACCAGATCGATCTGGTCGGCTGGCGCGCGGTGCCGATCATCCTTCTGATCACGTTCCTGATCGGCGCCATTCTGGCGCAGCAGGGCATCTTCCATTTCCGGCGGTTCGGCGCCGATATTTTCGTGGTCGACATGGTCGGTATTCTGGTGCTGCGCGAAGTCGGCGTGCTGATCGTCTGCATCATGGTGGCCGGCCGGTCGGGCTCTGCCTACACCGCCGAACTCGGTTCGATGAAGATGCGCGAGGAAATCGACGCGCTGCAGACCATGGGCTTCGACCCGATCAGCGTGCTGGTGCTGCCGCGCATCCTGGCGCTGGTGATCGCGGTGCCGATGCTGACCTTCCTTGGCGAGATGTCGGCTCTATACGGGGCCGGACTCGTCGCCTCGCTGTATGGCGGGATTCAGCCGGAAGTGTTCCTGCAGCGGCTGCGCGAGGTGATTTCCATCAATCATTTCATGGTCGGCATGATCAAGGCGCCCTGCATGGCGATGGTGATCGGCATCGTCGCCTGCGTCCGCGGGCTGGAGACCAAGGGTTCGGCGGAATCGCTCGGCGCCCAGACCACCGCCGCGGTCGTGCAGGCGATCTTTCTGGTGATCGTGCTGGACGGCATCTTCGCCGTGTTCTTCGCAGCGATCGACAAATAGGCGCCACGCATGTCGAACACCGATACTGGCTTCGATATCCTGTCGCTGTTTGATGACGGCCCCGAGCCGCAGCTCGACATTTCACAGGATATCGCGCTGCGGGTGCGCAACCTGCAGGTCAAGTTCCGGCGCCAGCATGTGCTCAAGGGGGTGAATTTCGACGTGAAGCGCGGCGAGGTGCTGGGCTTTGTGGGGGCGTCGGGTGCCGGCAAGTCGGTGCTGCTGCGGACCATGATCGGTCTCATTCAGCCGAGTTCGGGTACGATCGAGGTCTTCGGCCAGGAATTCTCCAGAGCCAAGGAGTTGCGCGAGCAATTGATCGAGCGGCACTGGGGGATTCTGTTCCAGCATGGCGCGCTGTTTTCGGCGCTCACCGTGCGGCAGAACGTGCAATTCCCGATGCGCGAATATCTCGATCTGTCGCCGCGCCTGCTCGACGAGGTCGCCGCCGCCAAGCTGAAAATGGTGGGGCTGCCGCCGGAGGCGCTGAACAAGATGCCCTCGGAACTGTCGGGCGGCATGATCAAGCGCGTGGCGCTGGCGCGGGCGCTGGCGCTCGATCCCGCGATCGTATTTCTCGACGAACCCACGTCCGGCCTCGATCCCATCAGCGCCGGCGAATTCGACAATCTCATCAGGACCTTGCAGCGGACTTTGGGGCTCACCGTTTTCATGGTAACGCATGACCTCGACTCCCTGCATTCCGTCTGCGACCGGATCGCTGTTCTGGCCGACGGCAAGGTGATCGCCGCAGGCCCGATGTCGACGATGCTGGCTTCGGAACATCCGTGGCTCAAGGCATATTTCCGCGGCAAGCGCGGCCGCGTCGGCGCAACGATGTGAGCGCAACAATGTGAGGTTGGCGTATGGAAACCAGGGCAAATTACATCCTGATCGGCTGCTTCACGCTGGCGGTGATTCTTGGCGCGTTCGGATTCGTGTACTGGTTCCACCATGTCGGCGGCACTGGCGAGCGCATGACCTATCGCATCCTGTTTCAGGGCCCGGTCGGCGGATTGCGCGCCGGCGCGTCGGTGAACTTCAACGGCATCCGGGTCGGTGAAGTCACCGAACTGTCGCTTGACCCGAAGGATCCAAGACACTCGATCGCCACCATTTCGGTCGACGCCACGACACCGGTACGCGCCGATACCGAGGTGAGCCTCGACTCGCAGGGGCTGACGGGAATTGCCGTGCTGGCTCTGCGCGGCGGCTCGTCGAGCGCCGGGCCGCTGACCGAAAAGAGTGGCGACATCCCGCTCCTGACCGCAGGCTCCAGTGCTTCGCAGGACATGATGGCAGCGGCCCGCGACGTGGCGCGGCGCATCGACGCGGTGCTGGTGGAGAACCAGAAGACGTTGAAGAACTCGCTGAAGAATATCGAGTCCTTCACCGAAATGCTGGCGAAGAATTCGGATTCGCTTTCGAAATCGGTGCGCAACATCGAGGCCTTTACCGATACGCTCGCGAAAAACTCCGAGAAGGTCGACCGCATCCTGGCGAGCGTCGACTCCCTGATGGGAGAGGAAAAGGGCGACGTGCCGGAAGCGATACGCGCCTACAAGACGCTCGCCGAAGGTCTCGACAAGAAGCTGGACGGCCTGATCGTGGATGGGCGCCGTACGCTCAACACCATCGACCGCGCGGTGCGCAATTTCGATGCGAATCCCTCGCGCATCATCTTCGGCGGCGGGCGTCCGGCCACCCAGCAGCGGCGGTAGCGGCGGGGTATGAGGGCTGAGGCGCGCAGGCGCCGCCGCGGGACGAACCCCGGGGACGGTGCGATTCCGATGCTGAGCGAGTGCGTGCGGCGATGGAAATGCTTTGAGCGTTCTGGCCATTCGGCGGAGCCCTAAGCAAGCTCGGCCATTTGAGGCGAGGGCCCGTGCGCCCGTTCTGGGCCGATCATCCACGGTGGCCGCAACCGGAATGGCTCACCATAGGCATGGGCGTCCGGCCGAGAGGCGCCGCATTTGCCATGATCTCAAGTAGTATTTCGTGGCCGGAGCCTGTTTCTGATATCAGGTAGCGAGGGCCGATGGTGACATTTATGGTTTTGAACCGGCGCGCTTCATTAGTCTGCATTGCTTTGCGATGGTGAGACTACGCGAATGCTAAGTGTCATCGTCTATGGCCGCAACGACAATTTTGGCTATAACTACCACAAGCGCGTCAGCCTCAGCCTGAATGCTTTCGCAGAGCACCTCGACAACGACAACGACGAACTGATTTTTGTCGACTACAATACCTCGGACGAGTTTCCGACTTTGCCCGAGGCGATCGCTGACACGCTGACGGCAAGAGTCAGGTCAAGGCTCCGCGTTCTGAGGGTTCGGGCGAACCTGCATCGCTTGCGTGCTGTCGGCGCGCATCTGGATGTGATTGAGCCGATAGCACGCAATGTCGGCCTGCGGCGATCAAATCCATCGAACCGATGGATACTCTCGACGAACGCGGACAACGTCCTCATTTCGCGCGGGGAACACAGCCTGTCGGCAATCTGTTCGTCGCTCGAGCCGGGTCATTACGGCCTGCCAAGATTCGAAATGCCGGAGGCGCTTTGGGAGCTTGCGGATCGAGCGAACCCGGAATCTGCAAGGATGAATTTCGAACGATGGGCCGCTGCCGCGCGCCTCGATGAGGTAGTTCACGCGGTAAGCGAAGTTGGTTTCGACAACCCTGGCGACTTTCAGCTCGCGCTAAGGACTGACCTGTTCGAAATTGACGGTTTTGACGAGCGGATGCAACTTGGCTGGCATGTGGATCACAATCTGGCCAGGCGTCTGGGTTTTCGGTATGGCGATCCTCGCAGCCTCGCGGGCCACTTCAAGCTTTATCATTGCTCGCACAATCGGCAGCAGACGGCCACTCATCGCGGCGACCGCACGCAGAACGATCCGGTTCGCTTCGTTCACGGGCTGGCCCATGCGGAACTGCCGCGACAGCGCGACACCTGGGGTTGTCCGGCGGATGACATCGAAGACGTGCGCCTGGATGACAAGCCGACATTCGGAACCGTTGTCGCGGATATGTTTCCAGAGCAGGATTCGGTTCCCGCCGCCGTCTTCAATTCCGCTTCCTACGGAAATTTCTACTACGCGTCCCCGCATGTGGTGCCATTCGTGCTGAGCGTTCTGAATACTCACGCGCGGACAACGACGATCGGCTATGCGGGAGTGCGGCGGGATACGTTTGATCATTTGCGCAGGGGGCTGACCGGACTTGGTTTTTCCCGCCGCATTCTGGTCCCGCAAGAGATGGCTGAACGCCTGATGGTCGTTGACGGACCAGGTGTTCAAGTCATCGACCGCGATGGCTTTGGCCGGATGCCGGATCTGCTGGTTTTTGAATTCGGCGTCATCCGCGACGAATTGGGAAAGGCGCGAGACGGTCAGGCAGCCGTGGCGCTGAGCCGGGATGAAGAAAGCGCTCTTGAGAACGTCTATGGCCTCTTTGTCTCTGCCACCGAACATGAGCGAGAAAGAATCGGCGCCCGGGATGTTTCCGCGCGTCAGTTTCTTGCCATCAACGCGGTTCACAACTGCTACCAGCCATTGATCGAAAAGGCGCTGTCGACCAGTGCTGCGCCGTTTACGACGCGCCTTCGGCACGGTTACGTCGTGCCGGGAGGAGCAAGCACCGCAGAAACATCTGTACTATCCGAAGCGTTGAGGCTTGAGCTCGATCGCGTCGATCGGGTTTCCGTGCCGGAATTGTCGAATGCCCACGAGATGGTTCTGGCCGTGATTCAGGGCGGGCAAGTTTCGGAGAAGGAGAGAGCGAGTTTCGTTGCTGCCGCGCCGCTGGTTCTCGCCTATCTGGATCAGCCGCGGGCGAGGGCGCTTTTTTCCGAAGACAAACTCAAGGCTGCCCGGGCATATTTTTCGACGTTGCTGACGGCGCAAACTCCAATCGCCGCGGGTGCCTCGATAGTCGAGGCGCGGCCGAAACCGAGCGAACGGCCCCTTAGTGGCCTGGCATGCTCGGCTGATTGGGACGACGAAGTCTGGCTAAAGGGCGCGCGTGACATTGTCGGTCACAATGATCCCGCTGCGCTAACCGCCCGGAATGGCTGGGTATGGGAACGCGCGCAAATACTGCATGCGATGGACCGTGAGGCGCTGGTCGGCCGCGAACTGCGGGCCCTTATTGTGTGCAAGCTTCCCGACCCGATCGTCGGGGCGGCCTCATTTCGTGTCGGCGCCCTTGATATCGCCGACGCGCATGGCTTTTTCGAAGCCGGGGCGGTTCCGGAACGGAACGTCGCTCACTGGGTCTCGGGATCGCGATACGATGCGGGTCGCGTGGCGGTTATTTCGCCGTCCCAATTCCGTTCCGATAGTGGACGTTACGATCTGGCCATCGTGCCGCATTCGGCTGCGTTCGACAAACGTGTCCCGGGCCTCGTACCCTTTCTCAGACGACTCACCACGAGGCTGAAGGACAATGCCACGATCATTGTCACAGGCGAGGTTGCGCTGAGGGGGCGGCTTGCCGAAATGAGGCCAACACTCCGGATGGCGGGCCATGAAGGACTGGGGCGCGTGCTCCGGGAGCACACGGGAATGCGTCTGTCGGGCGACGCCTTTGATGACTCGTTGGCAGGCGCCGATCTCAGGCTGGTTGGTGACCGGAATCAGATCGAGGCCGGGGCTCCTTGTCTCGGCTCCCTTCAATCGGGTGACGTGCTGTGGCCCGGCGTCTGGGTGATCAGGGTTGAACACCCCACCGAGGACTGGGATGCAGCGGAACTGGCCGTCAAGAAGCTTTATTTCGGAGAGCAGCTACCGATGCTGCGGATCGGACCCGCAGGCGAAGCCATCGACGGAGTGATCGCCGGCCGCGAAGGGCACGAGGGCACGGTGTTTTTTGGCCCGTATCTTGTATTGCCCAAAGGTGATTACCGGATCGAGATTTCTCTGCGTGGAATATCCGAGAACTGGCCACCCAGGAGTGCGCGGATTCGGGTCGAGGCCGCGCTCGGGTCGGCAATTCTGGCGACATCCGAAGTCCGGACCAGCCGAGCGACCGAAACGATCGCCATGAAAGTCCGTGCTGATCCGAAAGCCGACGATCAACTGTTTGAGATTCGTTGCTGGTCCGACGGACGAACCCGCGTTCTGTTTGAAAGAGTGGAATTGATGGAAATGTCTTAGGGATGTCAGGCGAACACATCGAACAACAACGGGTTCATTCGAAGCGCACAACGTCGAGCGGTGAATTATGACGAAGAAGATTGCTCTCATCACCGGTGTTACCGGACAGGACGGCTCCTATCTTGCAGAGCTTCTGCTATCCAAAGGATATGTTGTTCACGGCGTGAAGCGGCGCGCGTCGTCGTTCAACACCGAACGCGTTGACCATCTTTATCAGGATCCGCACGAAGGCGACTGCCGCTTCTTCCTTCACTATGGCGATCTGACCGATGCGACCAACCTGATCCGGTTGCTGCAGGAAGTCCAGCCGGACGAGGTCTACAATCTTGCAGCCCAGAGCCATGTCCAGGTCAGTTTCGACACGCCCGAATACACGGCGAATTCAGACGCGCTGGGAACGCTGCGCCTTTTGGAGGCCATTCGCATCCTCAAGCTGAAGGAGCGCACGCGCTTTTATCAGGCATCGACCTCCGAACTGTACGGCAAGGTTCAGGCCGTGCCGCAGAACGAGAGCACACCGTTCTATCCGCGCAGTCCTTACGCGGCCGCCAAGCTTTACGCGTACTGGATCACGGTCAACTATCGTGAGGCCTATGGCTTCTATGCGGCAAACGGAATCCTGTTCAACCACGAGAGTCCGCTGCGCGGCGAGACCTTCGTAACCCGCAAGGTAACGCGCGCGGCTGCCGCCATCGACCGCGGGTTGCAATCCGTTCTGTATCTCGGCAATCTGGACGCCAAGCGCGATTGGGGTCACGCGCGCGACTATGTTGAGGGCATGTGGCGAATTCTGCAGCAATCGGAGCCCGACGATTATGTTCTGGCAACCGGTGAAACGCATACCGTGCGCGAACTGGTCGAGGTGGCGTTCGAATGCGTCGGGCGCCGCATCGTTTGGAAGGGCGAAGGTGTCAACGAGGTTGGGCTTTGTGCTGAGAACGGAGCCGCTTTGGTTCGGGTCGATCCGCGCTACTTCCGACCGACCGAGGTCGACCTCCTGCTCGGTGACCCCTCGAAGGCACGTCAAAAGCTCGGTTGGAAGCATACCATCGGTTTTCGCGAGATGATTGTGGAGATGGTGCAGAGGGACCGTGAAAACGTGCTGCGCGAACGTGAGCGACGCGATCGCCATGGATGAGGCTGTCAAGGACAGGGCCGTTGCGCCGATAATTTACCCACTTTCGGGCAAACGGATATGGGTTTCAGGCCACCGCGGCATGGTGGGCTCTGCCGTGGTGCGGCGGCTGGCGTCGGAGGGTTGCGAGATACTCACCGTATCGCGCGCCGACACCGATCTGCGTCGGCAGGCGGAGGTCGAGGCGTGGATGGCGCGCGAGAAACCTCACGCGGTCGTGGTGGCCGCCGCCAAAGTGGGCGGAATTCTTGCCAACGACACGCAGCCGGCATCGTTTCTCTATGACAATCTGATGATCGAGGCGAATATCGTTCACGCCGCCCTGGAGACCGGAGTGGAGAAACTCTTGTTCCTCGGCTCGTCCTGCATCTATCCGAAACTTGCACCACAGCCGATGACCGAAGACGCGCTCCTTACGGGTCCGCTTGAGCCAACGAATGAGTGGTACGCAATTGCAAAGATCGCAGGCATCAAGTTGTGTCAGGCCTATCGCAAGCAGCATGGCAAGGACTTCATCTCCGCCATGCCGACAAATCTCTACGGTCCGGGCGACAATTATGATCTGCAGGGGAGTCATGTTCTGCCGGCGCTGCTGCGCAAGGCACATGAAGCGAAGCTGGCGCATCGGGATTGCGTGGATATATGGGGAAGCGGCATGCCGCGCCGCGAATTCATGCATGTCGACGATCTTGCGGACGCACTCGTTTTCTTGCTTCAACGCTATTCGGGTGCCGAGCACCTCAACGTGGGAACCGGTACCGATCTGACGATTCGCGAACTGGCCGAGTTGATCTGCGAAGTGGTCGGTTTCAAGGGCGATCTGAGGTTCGACAGTTCCAAGCCGGATGGTACGCCACGGAAGTTGTTGGACGTGTCACGGCTGGCTGCATTGGGATGGACGGCGCAGATCGGGCTGGAAGCAGGGGTGCGCGGAGTCTATGCTGGGTTTCTGGAGCGCGAATTCGTTTCCTTGTCATGATCACGGCTGTCGGGTCGCCGAGCGGATCTGGTCCACATCTTCACCCGGACGACTTAGGATTTCTGTCGGATGGTCGCACCGACGACTTGCGAATCAGGGGGCTGTCAAGACGACAGCGACGGACTTAGAGCCTATCGTGTCGGCGTGGGGTGCACTGGCCGTTGTTGCAGGGCTTTGATCTCGACGCGTCGATTGCAGCGTGCCACAATTTTCAAGGATCGCCTTTTCGGTTGCCCATGAAGCCGCCTGCCTTTTTCTCAATTGTCACCGTCGCTCGAAACGATGCCTGGTCGCTTGTGAAGACCATGCGCTCAGTTTTTGAGCAGAATTTCCGTGATTTCGAATATATCGTTATCGACGGTGCCTCAAAAGACGGCTCGCCGCATCTCCTGGAGTTCTGGCAGAGCCAGGGGCTGGTAACGCGAGGGGTGAGCGAGCCAGATTCCGGCGTCTATAACGCCATGAACAAGGGCGCTCGGATGGCCCGCGGCGAGTTCGTCTGCTTTCTCAACGCTGGCGATGTGTTTGCGTCCGGGGACGTTCTGGCTAGGGCTCATGCAGCCCTGACGAGCCGGCCTCTCGACGGGCTGCTCGGCTGGGGAGAGCTAAACGAACAGATCTGGGCCTCCTGGGCGGAGGGTGAGGCGTTCAAGATGGCCAGCCTCGGCTTCTGTCATCAGGCTTTCTATATCCGGCGCTCGCTCGTTCTCAAGGAGCCCTTTGACGAACGCCCTTTCAAGACTGACAGCGACACGCTGCAACTCGGACGGCTTTACGCCAGGGGCGCCCGTATCGCGATCCTGCCCGAGGTCCTTGCCGTGCGCGGAGGCGAGCCCGGAATATCATCCGACCTGCAACGGAGCGCTCGGTCCATCATCAATACTCTGACCGAGGAATATTCCGGCTTGAGTGCCGAGGTTGCGGAGCGGATACTCGCCTTCCGCCGCAAGTGCGCGGATCCCGAGACCATCCTGGCCTTGATGGACCTACCGGAGCCGCGTCTCGTCAGACATCTGGCCCGTATGGTCCTCGATACGCTGTTCCAGCGCCAGTCAACTGCGCTTGACGCGGGAATGTGCGAGCGTCTTGTTGACCGTTCGCTTGCCATTCTGAGTGCGGAAGAGGGTGGTGTGCGCGACGCCGAGCACCTGATCTTCGCTCAGGCGCGAAGGGCCGAACTGCTTGAGGACCGCAATGTCGCCCGGCGCGATCTCGACCGCGCCATCACGAAGTTCGAGGCCGAGGAGGAAAAGCGGATCGAGAAGGTGCAAGCCGCTGCCATGGTCAAATCCGAGACGCGCAGCTCGAATTTTATTGTCTCTCTGACCTCTTTCCCCGCCCGGCTGAAGTCCGTGAGCTTTGCCATCCGCTCGCTTTTTGAACAGTCTTGCCCACCAAGGGAAATCCATCTCTGGCTTGGTCGAGACGAAGTTCCAAACAAGAACTGGCTGCCGCGGCGTCTGCGCGTGCTGGAGGAGAGAGGCCTGCAAATTCATTTCGCGGATCGCACCTTTCACCAGTACGACAAGTTCCTCCACAACGCCGAACTGAACGCAGAATCCGCTTTCATCATCGTCGACGACGACGTTATCTACCCGCCGCGAGCGCTCGAACATCTGCTCGACGCCCACATCCGGCACCCGGGGGCCGTTGTTGCCAACCGCTGCCACAAGATCGCGATCGGCAAGGACGGGGTGATCGCGCCCTACCGTGCATGGGAGCGCGAGGTCCATTTGCCTACGCCCAGTTTCTTGCTGCTGCCGACCGGGGCAGGAGGGGTGCTTTATCCGCCAGGCTTCCTCACGGATCCGATGGTGACCAACATTGAGGATATCCTGGCTTACGCTCCGTACGCCGACGATATCTGGTTGAAGGTGTGCGCATTGGCCCGATCGGTGCCCACCGTGGCGACTCCGCTCAGCCACAAGTCGGACTGGTATCACCGCTATACGCCGACCATGCGGGCAGGAACGCTCATGGGGATCAATATCGACCGCGGACTCAACGATTTCCAGCTTGTGCGTTGCCTTGACTGGCTGGCGCGCGCCAGACCGAATTGGCGTGCCGACCTGCTCCTGGAGGAGGAGGTCGCATGACGTCCCGCCTCGTGATCCCCTTCCGCGCATTCTACCGCGCGGACGAAAAGCCGGCGGCCTTCCGAGATATTCTCCGCGGCTGTCTCGCCGGAGGAACGGCCATTTCGGCCGAGATCGGCGCGGAGACCGTCACCCTGGACCTCCAGTCCGGTGCGAATGCGTCTGCTGCGCTGCGCCTTGGGGGGCGTTGGTGCGCGCCCGATTTTCACGCGGGACCTTCGCACGAGGTGGGCATGAAGCTGATGCTGCCCCTTCTGTTTTGTGCGTCGCGCATTGTGCTGCCTTATGCTCATATTTACACGATTGGGCGTGACCATCGGTCGGTCGCTGATTTCTTTGCCAGAAATCTCTTTCTGGCGATGGGACGGAACGCGCCGGTCTCTCTGGAGGAGAGCGGTGACGGCGAGGCTTCCGCGAATGCCGTAGGCGATTTCCGTCGGCAGTATTTTTACATCGTGAAGGCGACGTTTTCGGAGAGCATCTTCCAGGAGCGCAGTGCCGCTGATATTTTTGACCTCATGCTGGCGAATAGCTATCTGCCAGTGATTCCCTTCAAGAACCCGCTTCTCCGACGTGGTGGGGAGGCTCTCAGAAATTCCGTTCGTGCTGTTGGTGCGGACCGTGATGTTGCCGCGCTGAAGCTTCGGTTGATGGACGCGCGGAAGACGATATTGGCGCATTACGGCTCTTGAGGGTGTCGACGTGGATTCGGATACAGCACCGCTGCTTCTGACGGACCACGTTGCGCGAATGGGGAGCCGCGCCCATGTCGCGGGAAGCGTGATCGGATATCCGCGTCACTGGCAGGTTCCGGCCGCCACGGAGAAATCGGCCTATGAGGCGCTCGCTCGCCGCCCGGGACTGCCGGATTTTGTGTATCTGGGCTTTCCTTGGGCCACGGTAATAGATGGTCTGCGCAACGATGCGGCGCCCACCCGTGAACTCCTGCGGGCGCTGGACGGCATTCACGGGAGCCTCGGAGCCATCCAGGCTCGCAGGCGGGTCACGGTCGCGCAACACATTCACGCGGACAAGTTCATAGAACTTTTCAGGGCCTGCGGGGTGACCGATCTGTTCTGGACGCACGCGCGGGCAGACCGCCCGGAAATCGGCGGTATTGCCGTCCACCCATTCCCGCTTTTTCCTGCCCAGACGCCGGACGGTCCGGAAAAAGGCGATCTGCATCGACCCCGCCGTTATCTGGCGAACTTCATCGGAGCCTACAATCCGAAGGTCTATCTGACAGACGTGCGCGAGCACGTCTTCCGCGACGCGGGCACGGCGCCCGATCTGCTGATCATCAGACGCGAGGCGTGGCATTTCGAACGCGCGGTCTATGCCGAACAAATGAAGGGCATCGCGCCGGACGCCGCACGGCTTGCGCTGGAAGCGCAGCACAAGGAGGAATATCTGCAGGCGATGCGGGATTCAACCTTCACGCTTTGCCCGTCGGGGTCGGGGCCCAATTCCATCCGGATCGGCGAGGCGCTGGCGCTCGGCTCGATCCCGATCATCCTGACGCGCGATCTGGCCTTGCCCGGAGACCTGGCGCTGTGGGAGGGGACCTGCCTGATCGAGGAGGATAGTGTCACGGGGTACCGGCAGGCGCTAGCACGCGCGCGAGCCATGCCTGACGCGGAAGTGAGGCAGCGCCAGCAGGCAACACTGGATCTGTTCGCCATGATCGGGCCCGGCGCCTATGGCGAACTCATTACGGCCCGAATCGCGAACACGATGGCTGCGAATTCGCGGCCTGTGATAGGAGAGCAAGGGCAGTGAGCAGCCGCGATTGTGGTGGCAGCAGCCTGTTGGGAGAAGCGATGGACCGTTCCAATTGCCAGGATTCAAGCCCGCATGCCGACCCCGGGGTGGTGTGCAAGGATTCCGAGATGTCCGCAACGATAACCTACATCAACCTGGAACATCGTATCGACCGCCGGGAGCATATGGAATCGACGCTCAGGAATTGCCCGTTTCCCTGGTCCCGCCTCAATGCGACTCGTTTCAAGTGTACCGATGTCGAGCTTGAGAAGGAACTTCAAAAGAAGGTTCCAAAAAATATTGCGGTTTCGTCGATATGGGACTCGCATCGGCGCGCGATGGAGTCGCTGTTGGCGTGTGACACCAAATATCGCATTGTACTGGAAGATGACCTTAACATACTGGAGGAGCATGTTGATATCCCTCTGGACGCGGGACAGACCAAGTCTGATTTCTGGAACGATTTCCTGAACTATCTGGAGACGCTGGATTTCGACTGGGACATGATACTTGTTTCGCCGCGATATCGTCCCAAGGATACGATCAGCAGCGGAAAGCTGGTATTCGTGCCGCCCCCGGACGGGTCCGGTCCAAACGACCTGATGCGAATACGCTCAACCCACTTGATCACTGGCGCGCATTTCTGCGTCTATCGAGGCGAAGGTGCCTTGCTGAGGGCGCTTGACGAACTCAAGAAAGCTCCGATCATCTACGACGTCGATCGCTTTCTTGTTGATCGCGTGAGAGCGTTCGGGGTTTCGGTGCACGGAGTGTTTGGGGGAGCCTTTGGATCCGATCATGTATAGAGCGTTCACGTTGATCTTTCATGTATGGTAACTTCTAGAGATTTCCCGGTCTTGGGAGCTTTCCGATTCGGCGTGATAAGTGCGCATCGAAATCAGCGTGTAGGATTGAGAAAGTGCTGAAAAAAAAGGTCCTCGGGGAAATTGTATATGCCTTTCACAAAGGAGAGGATATCCGCTTCTTTGTCACAAACAGGAATGACGTCATCCAGAGCCAGCACTCCAATGGAAATTTTTACGAGATGGAGGAGTTGGCAATAATCGCTTCTTATTTCGTCAAGGGCAGCGTCTTTGTTGATGCGGGCGCCAATGTCGGCAATCACACGTTATTTGTTTCAAAATTCCTGGGTCCATCCAGGGTTTATTGTTTCGAGCCTAATCCGCCTGTCGCCGAGCAATTGCGCATCAATGTATCCCTGAATGGCCTGAATTCGGTTGTGGACCTTTCATTCCTTTCTTTTGGTTTGAGTTCAACCTTTGGAGTTGCAGTTCCCTGGACGGGAAATCCAAACAATTCCGGCTCGACAAGGCTGATTGCCGGCGCCCAGGAGGGCGAGATGGTGCCTGTGGCGACGGGCGACAATTTTTTTCTCAACCGCAAATGCGATTTCATCAAAGTGGATGTTGAGGGAATGGAGTTGGACGTCCTGACGGGGTTCAAGGGGTGTCTGGAGAAGTGGAGGCCGCTATTGTTTGTTGAGGTCAGCGACTTGTTGAGAGACCAGGTCTCGGCGTTCCTGACCCAGGAGAAATACGAGATTAAGGACGTGTTTCGCCGGTATAGCACTAATGAGAACTGGATGTGCTGTCCTCTTTGAGCGGTCTTGTCCTGTAAGTACCGAGCGTACAGAGAGCGCGTCTGGCAGATATCCTTGATCCGCTGTTTCGAGGGCCGCCGGCAGGCCCGCCGGATCGAGACGTCCCCTTCACTGCAAACCAAATCGACCAGCTTGCGATTGCGGACACGCCTCGCATTTTTCGGCGGATGTCGTCCTGAGCATCTCCCAATCGTGCAACAGAAACGGGCGCGTCGGAAGACGCGCCCGCTCGGTGGTCTCTCCGGGGGCAGACCCGGTGCGCGGCTTCAGTCGAAGCGGCCGGCCGCATGGGCAAGCATGGTATAGACCTTGCCGGTTTCGGAAATCAGATAGGTGCGCACCATCGCCTGGCCGCCGCGCTCGTCTCGCGAGACGTCCTCGAGCAGCCGTTCGAATTCGGCGATATAGCGGTCGACTGTCGCCCTAAAATTCCGGTCGGCGCGGTAGCGGTTGCGGATGTCGTCATAGGCGCGCTGGCCGTTCATGGTGTAGAGCTGGCGCGTGAAGGCGCTGCGCTCGCCGCGATTGTAGCGGTCCCACATCTCGACCGCGGCATCATGCTCCACGAGGCGCGCGATGTCGGCGGACAAGGCGTCGAGCGAGTCGAGCGGCCGCTGCGGCGGGGGTGGGGGCGCCTGGCGCCCGTGCTGCGGCGGCTGCGGGACCTGGCCGTCATCCGCGCGTTGCAGCAGATCGGAAAGCCATCCGCTCTGGACCCCGCGCGGGGCCGGCGCGCCCTGCGGCGGGTAGGCTTCGCCGCGTGGCGGTTGTGGCGGGGATGGCGGCGCGGCCGGACGGCCGACCGGCATCTGCGGAAGATGCTCGGGATGGCGCGCCTGCGGACGTGCCGGCTCGGTGCGCCCGCCGCCGACCACCGTCAGCATCGGCTCGGCGGTTCGGCGCGGCTCCGCCGCTTCGATCGAGCGTCCGTGCCGGCTGACGATCCGGTTGAGCTCGGCCAATGCCTCGATCTGGTCGACGATGACGCGGCGCATCTGCGCGGCGTTCTCGGCGGTCTCCTGCGGCAATTCGAGAATGCCGCGCTTCAGTTCGGCACGGGTATGTTCGAGCTGCGCCTGCATTTCCGCAGCCATTTCCTTCATGCTCGCGAGTGTCTCGGCGAAGCGCTCCGACGATTGCCGGAAGATCGTGTCGGTCTCCCCGATCGATTGCTCGTAGATCGCACGCATGACGTCGCTCGTGCGCTTGCGTTCCTCTTCGGTGGTCTCGCGTACGAGTTCGAATTGCTCGGCAATCGTGCGGGTTCCGGTTGTCGCGGTGTCCGCGACAATGCGGGCGATGTCGCGCGCCCGCTCCTCGGCGCCGCCAAGCGACTGGTCGAGCAGGGCGGTGAAGCGTTGCAGCCGCTGCTCCAGATCCTCCGACTTCAGGTCGAGGGTGGCAACCAGGGTTTCCAGCGTGGCGCGGCGCTCGGCGACCGTCGCCTCGGCACGCTGATTGCTCTGATCGACCGCGTCAACCGCCTGCACAAGCGTGCGGCCATGCTGGCCGAACTGCACCGCAAGCTGCGAAAGATTTTCCAGGACGGCGACCGTGTCGGTGCGGAAGGCGTCGACATGGGCGTTGATCTGATCGCCCACCGCCCCGCTGCGGGCGGTCACGTCGTTCATCATGTTGGCGAATTCCGCGACCCTGGTCGTCAGCGAGGTTTCGATCGACGCCATGTTCTCGTGCGCGCCGGTCAGGACTTCGTGCAGGAGCACATTGGCTTCGCGCATGCGCTCGAACAATGTCGTGGATTCGCCGCGCAGGCGCGCATGCGTTTCCACGACCTGTGCGACGGAGTCGGCCGCGATCCGCTGGGATTGTTCGATCGCCTCGCGCGTGGTTTCGTGCATGC
This sequence comes from Pseudorhodoplanes sp., assembly GCF_050250235.1. Lineage (GTDB taxonomy): Bacteria > Pseudomonadota > Alphaproteobacteria > Rhizobiales > Xanthobacteraceae > Pseudorhodoplanes. The sequence goes on along the minus strand of NZ_JBFWPA010000009.1, from coordinate 93,763 downwards.
TGCGCACCGAATCCGTGGCGGTTCGCTGCGATTGCTCGATCGCGTCGCGCGTCGCCTCCTGCATGTTGCGCATGGTGTGGTTGACACGCCCCGTGGCGGATTCGCCCGCGTCGTTGATCAGACGCGCTAGTTCGTTGGAATTGTCGAGCATGGTGCGCGTGAAATCGAAGCCCTTGCTCTCGATCGCGCTCACCGCCGACTGGGTCGCGCGCTGGACCTCTCCGGTGAACTCCTGGCTCTTCGCCGACAGGGCTGCGAGCAGCGTCGAGGAGTTGGTGTCGAGAATCCGCGTCATTTCCGTGGCACGGGTCGAGACCGTCGCGGCAATTTCGTCGGCCTTGCCGACAAAGCCGCGTGCGACTTCGGCGCTGACGCCAAGCAGGGTGCGTTCGACATCGCTTGCATTCTGCTTCAGGGCATTGCCGATTCCGGCGGAGACAACCGTGAGCACGCGCTCGACCTCCGCGGCCGCGTTGCGCATGGATTCAGTCGACGTGCCGGCGAGCTGAGATAGCGATCGCTCGGCCTCTCCGGTATTCTGGCTCACCGACTGCGCCAGCAGTTCGAGCCGGGCGTTGAGTGAATCGGCAGCCGACTTGGTGCGCGATTCCACCTGGTTCGTGACGGTTTCGGAGCGGCTGACCAGCGCGTCGGTTGCCGCGTGGGTGCGGGACTCGATCTGCTGGGCGATTTTCTCGCCGCGGTCGGCCAGTGCGTCGGTGGCGACCCGGGCGCGGGTCTCGACCTGCTGCGCGACCTGCTCTGCGCGTTCTCCGATCGTCTCCGTGGCGGAGCGAGCACGGACTTCGATGTGGCTCGCGACCTGGTCCGCGCGGTCGGCCAGCACCTCGGTCGCGGTACGGGCGCGGCCTTCGATCTGGATGGCCGCCTGTTCGGCACTGGCTGTCAGGATCTCCGCCAGCGAGCGCGTGCTGCCCTCGACATGCGCCGCCGCGCTTTCGGCACGCTCGGTCAGGACATCGGCGACGGAGCGGGTGCGGCCCTCGATCTGGGCGGCGGCGCTTTCGGCACGTTCCGTGAGGACATCGGTCACGGCCCGCGTGCGGCCTTCGATCTGGGCGGCGGCGGTTTCGGCGCGTTCGATCAGAACATCGGTGACCGACCGGGCCCGGCCTTCGACCTGCGCGATGGTGCTTTCGGCGCGCTCGCTCAGCGCGTCGGTGGCGGCGCGGGCGCGGCTTTCGAACTGCGAGGCGGCCTGATCGGCGCGACCGGCCAGAATGTCGGTCGCCGATCGCGTGCGGCCTTCGATCTGGGCCGCCGCGCTCTCGGCGCGCTCGGTGAGCAATTCGGTGGCGCTGCGGGTGCGGCCTTCGACCTGAAGGGCGGCCTGCTCCGCCTTGACGGTCAGTTCCTCGGTAGCGGCACGGGTGCGCCCCTCGACCTGGAGGGCGGCCTGCTCGGCGCGCGTGGTCAGTTCGTCGGTCGCGGCGCGGGCACGGCCTTCGATCTGTGTGGCGGTCTGCTCAACGCGCTCGGCAAGCAACTCGGTCACGGCGCGTGAGCGGCCCTCGATCTGCGTGGCGGTCTGTTCGGCCCGCTCGGCCATCGTGTCGGTCGCGGCACGCGAGCGGCCTTCGATCTGCGCTGCCGCCTGCTCGGCGCGTTCGGCAACCGAGTCCGTCGCAGCACGGGAACGGCCCTCGATCTGCGCCGCCGCCTGTTCGGCACGTTCGGCAACCGAGTCCGTCGCGGCACGCGAGCGGCCTTCGATCTGTGCCGCCGCCTGTTCGGCGCGCGTCGTCAACTCGTCGGTGGCAACGCGGGTGCGAGTTTCGACCTGCGCGGAAATCTGCTCGGCGCGTTCCGCAAACGCATCGGCTGCTCCCCGGGTGCGCCCTTCGACGTGAACAACGGCCTTGTCGGTGCGCTCGATGAGCAGGTCACCTACGGTCTTGGTGCGGTTCTCAAGTTCGACGGACATTTTTTCCGTGCGGTCGGCCAGGAAGTCGGCCGCCAGCCGCGCCCGGGTCTCGACGGTCTGGACCGCGCCTTCGGAACGCTCGGCCAGCGCCTGCACCGCGCCGGAACTCCTCGTTTCGATCGACTGCACGGCCTGGGTCGCGCGCTCGGCGAGCGCGTCGGCGGCAGCACGGCCGCGCGTTTCGAGCTGTTGCGTTGCAGCTTCGGCGCGGCCGACCAGCAATTCCTCGAATGTGCCGATGCGGGTGTCGAGATTGTTGGCGATGTCCATCGCGCGGGTGCCGAGCACCGAGTCGATTTCCTGCGCCTTGGCGGCGATCACCTCGGATAGCTTGGTTCCCCGGCTGTCGATGGTGTTGGTTACCTCCGAAATGCGGGTCTCGAGGCTGGACACGACCTCCTTGCCGCCGTCGGCAAGTGTCTTTGCAATTTCCAGCACGCGGCCGCCGAGCGCGTCGTTGAGGGTCTGGGTGCGGCTGTCGAGCGCCTCCTGGAAGCGCACGAGGCGCAGGTCCAGCGCGTCGGTGATTTCGCCGGTCTTGCCCCCGATTCGCTGGTCGAAATTGTCGATGCAGGAGCGCATCGTGTCGGTGACCGATTGGGTGCGGTCTCCGAGCCGTTCAACCAGCTCGGCGCCGTGCAGCTTGACGGTACGATCGAATTCGCCGAGGTGCCGGGTGATCAGGTTGCCCAGAGTGGAGGAATCGTTGGCAATGCGCTCGGCGAGGGCGGCGCCGCCCTGCGTGAACATCTCCTCGAACGAGACCAGCCGCGCTCCCAGCATTTCCTTCAGCGCATCGCCATGCGTGCCGATGGTGCTTGCGATGCTGTCGGCGGAACCGCGGAAGGTTTCCATCACTTCGTCGCTGCGCGACAGGATGGTTTCGGTGATGGCGGAGCCGGTCTGTTCCAGCTTCTGGACGACATCGCCGCCGCGCAGACTGAGGTCGACCACGAGCGACTCGCCGGTTGCGCGCAGCGTGGAGCTGACCTCGTCGCTGCGCAACGTGATGTTTTCGGCGGCCTGCGCCGACACCTGCAACAGCCCGTCCGAGATTTCAGCCGCGCGCTCGTTCATCAGTTCGGTGATGGTGGTGGTGCGCTGGGAGAAGTCGTTGGTCACATTGGCGAGCCGCAACTGCATCATCTCGATGAGATTTTGCGCCAGCACGTCGAATTCCTCGGCGATATGCTCGGTCTTGAAGGCGAGGCTGGCATTCAGCCGCTCGGCCGCGCCGTCGATCGCGCTCGTGGTCGCAAAGCCCGAATTCTCGATCGAAGTGGACGCGGTCTGGCTGATCGCGTCGACCGCTTGCGCCGTCTCCTGCGCGGTCTGCTGCAGGCGTTCGAGGATTTCGCCGGCGCGCTCCCCGAGCTGTGCCAGCATCTCGTCGCTGATGCGGTTGAGCGTCGTCGTGATGTGGTCGCTCTTTTCCTGCAGGTCGCGGGTGATGCCTTCGGTGGCCGTCGAGACCTGCGAGGCGACCTGGTCGCTGATTCCGGTGATGTCCTGGTTCAGATCGAGATGAACGCCGGTGATGGCATTGCGGACCTGCTCGGCCTGGCCGATCAGGTTGTCGCGCTGGGTCGCAAGGTCATCGAGCAGGCTGCGGAGACGGACCTCGTTGTCATTATAGGCGCGCTCCAGCGCCGAAACCTCACCCTGTACCAGCGCCTCCAGTTCTGCGGCGCGCGCCAGCGCGCGTTCGACGCCGTCGCCCATGGCGGCGACCTCGCGGCGGATGGCCTGACCGACGGTCACGATCGACTCGCGTGCCAGCCCTTCCGGTTCCGACAGCCGCAGCGCGACCTCGGCCATCGATTGCGACAATGCGCGCATTTCGCGCGAGCGCGCGATCATGTGCGCGACCGAAAAGAAGAATCCGACCGGCGCCAGAAACGTAATCAGAAGGGCCAGCAGGGTCGGCGCGAAGTTTTCCTGCATCTGCGGCAGGAAAGGCGCGGTGAGGATCGCAGCGAAGATGATCCATGCCCCCGAGAGAACCGCGGCGGCGATGAAAAGCGGGCGCGACGACGGTATCCGCGTCGATTGCAGGATCTGTCCGACCGACTTCCAGTCGTCGTTGGCAGGCAAGCCGGGCTCGACATCGGCGGGGCTCTCTGCCGCGAATATTTCTTCGCGCGGCTGCATGGCCGGCTGCCGCGGACGGGGCTGTGGGGCCGCAGCCACGGGCTCCGGCATGCGGGTCTGCTCGGGTGCGGGCGCCGGCGGTGCAGCCGGGGGCTGAGCGGGGCGGGAAGGCGTATTCATCTCCGCGTCGCGGACCTTGAGGGCCTCCTGGATCGCTGCCATCGCAGCTTCGGTCGGATCCACAGCCTTCTTTGGGGTGTTCGACATGGTTCCCGCCTCACTAGACACAACTGACAGACAAGGCTTGGGCAGAGCCCCGAGACCTCCCGGTCCGGGGCCGGTCCCGCCGGCCGAAGCCTTGCCAAAAACAATCGCCGCAGTGCGCCATCCTACCGGCTTGGCAGTCCGAATAAAACTGTCGCCTTTAAGCCCTTCTTAATCATCGTTAATGCCGCCCCATTCACTGCTGTGTGATTTCGGCACAGGTGATGGAACCTGCGCAGACATCGCCCGTTAACGCTTCTGACGCTTGGCCGCGGAAAGGTTGTTTTTTGCGGCGCTTTTTTACCAAGCTTTGGCCCGTGGCCGGCCAAATTGTGCGGATAGGAGCCAAAGAGCTCCGGAGGCGTGCGATGATCGAATTGACCCAGACGGCGATGGACGCCGTGGCCTCCCCCCCGCTTGTCCCGGGGGACCGGCCGATCGACCTTGTTCACCTGTCACGGATGACGCTCGGCGACCGGTCGCTTGAGCGCGAGGTGCTGACACTGTTTGCGCGCCAGATGGCGCTGCTGATCGATCGGATCGAAACCGCCACGCCACCCATTGCCGCCGCGTCCGCCCACACGCTGCGGGGCTCCGCCAAGGGGATCGGGGCTTTCGCGCTCGCGAACGCTGCCGCGCGGCTGGAGGAGGCTGCGACGTCAGGGGATGCGCGGCGCCGACGCGAGAGCGTCGACGATCTGCGCGCAGCCTGTCGCGATGCCGGTGCCGAGATCGCGGAATTGCTGAGCCCGGCCTGAGCCGCTCCGTCGCTGATGGGCCGTAGCCGGCGTCCGCCGTTTCCGTGTTGCGCGCAAGCGCGCAAGGCAGCGCTGGCGCAAATCCTGCAATGCGTTATATAGCGCGTCGCTGGCCGGCCGGCCGGTGCTCCCGTTGCGGAAAGCAGAAGTTACCAGCCCCAGATGGCCAAGATCACGTTTATCGACCACGGAGGCGAGAGCCGCACCGTCGAGGCCGAGAATGGCTCCACGGTGATGGAGAACGCCATCAAGAACGGCATACCCGGTATCGAAGCGGAATGCGGCGGCGCCTGTGCCTGTGCGACCTGCCATGTCTATGTCGACGAGGCCTGGACCGAGGTGGTCGGTCCGCCGTCTCCCATGGAGGAGGACATGCTGGATTTCGGTTTCGACGTGAAGCCGAATTCGCGCCTGTCCTGCCAGATCAAGGTCTCCCCGGAGCTGGACGGCCTGATCGTGCGCACGCCCGAGCGTCAGGCCTGAACTCGCGCCTGGCGCGAGCCTCCTGCGCTGCGATTGTCACTTCGCGGGAAAGCGTGACCCGGAACCCTGCGTCCCATCGACACGGGGATGACGACGCGAAATGGTTTGGATACAAACCATTTCGTCCCAAGCCCACATTGCGTCCCAAGCCCACAACAGCCATTGCCATGCCGAAAATCACATTCATCGAACACGATGGCACCGTCCATGATGTCGAAGCCGAACCCGGCGAGACCGTCATGGAGGCCGCCATGCGCGGATCGGTAGCCGGCATTGTCGCGGAATGCGGCGGCTCGTGCACCTGCGCCACGTGCCACATCTATGTCGACGACGCCTGGATTTCGAAGACCGGGGAACGCTCGCTCGAAGAGGACGAGCAACTCGACAATGCCTATGATGTGCGGGCCAATTCGCGGCTGTCATGCCAGATCAAGATGAGCGACGAGCTCGACGGGCTCACCGTTCGAACGCCAAGCTATCAGGGCAGGTAGAACATGCTGGACACCACGAACGTGATCAAGACCGACGCGCTGATCATCGGCGCCGGCCCATGCGGGCTGTTCGCGGTGTTCGAGCTCGGTTTGCTCGATATCAAGGCGCATCTCGTCGACATTCTCGACAAACCCGGTGGGCAATGCGCCGAGCTTTATCCCGAGAAGCCGATCTACGACATTCCCGGCATTCCCATTGTCACCGGTGATGGTCTCACCAAGGCGCTGCTGGAACAGATCAAGCCGTTCGGCCCGCAATTTCATTTCTCGGAGATGGTGCAGACGATCGAGCGGATCGGCGATCCGGCGTTTCGCATCACCACCGACGCCGGCAAGGTATTCGAATGCAAGGTGGTGATCGTCGCGGCCGGTGGCGGCTCGTTCCAGCCGAAGCGCCCGCCGATTCCGGGCATCGAGGCCTACGAGGCAAAATCGGTATATTATGCGGTTCGGCAGATGGAGCAGTTTCGCGGCAAGCGCCTGCTGGTTGCCGGCGGCGGCGATTCCGCGCTCGACTGGACACTCAACCTCGCGCCTATTGCGAGTCACCTGACTCTTCTGCACCGCCGCCAGGAATTCCGTGCCGCGCCCGACAGCGTCAACAAGATGATGGCGCTGGTCGGCGAGGGAAAGATCGATTTCGTCCTAGGTCAGGTCACCTCGCTGGAAGGCGCGGATGGCCAGGTGAGCAAAGCGATCGTCAAGCGCAATGACGGGTCGAATTTCGAGATCGCCTGCGATGCGATCCTGCCGTTCTTCGGGCTGACCATGAAGCTCGGCCCGGTGGCGGACTGGGGTCTCAGGCTCGACGACGATCTGATCGATGTGAATACGGAGAATTTCGAAACGTCCGAGCCGGGCATTTTCGCCATCGGCGACATCAACACCTATCCCGGCAAGTTGAAGCTGATCCTGTGCGGCTTCCACGAGGGCGCGCTGGCGGCTCAAAAAATCCACCGCTACGTCTATCCGGATAAGAAGCTCACCTTCCAGTACACGACATCGTCGACGAGCCTGCAGAAGAAGCTCGGCGTGGCGTGAGCTTCGCCGCGGCGAACTGGCTGTGATCATGCCAGGCGGTGAAACGGGAACAAGACGATGGGTCTGTACCGCCGCTATGTCGGGCCGCGGCTCATCGCTCTTGCCTGCGCTCAGTCGCGAATCTCCGAGTTGCGCCGGTCGATCATTCCGCAGGCGCGTGGCATCGTCCTCGAAATCGGAATCGGGCCGGGATTCAACCTCGCATACTACGATCCGGACAAGGTGACCAAAGTCATCGGCGTCGATCCGGAACGGGCGTTCGTCGACCTCGCGCAAAACCAGGCGAGGGCGAGCCCGGTACCGGTCGAGATCGTCACAGCGCCGGGCGAGCGCATACCGCTGGCTGACAATACTGCGGATACGGCGGTGCTGACCTACACGTTATGTTCGGTCCAGGATCCATTGACGGTCTTGCGCGAAATCCGACGCGTCCTCAAATTCAACGGCCGCCTGCTGTTTCTGGAACACGGCCGCGCGGACGATGCGGCGGTTGCGGCCTGGCAGGATCGTCTCAATCCATTCTGGAACCTCATCTCGTGCGGCTGCCAGATCAATCGCGATACGCGTGAGCTGCTTCGCTCAGCCGGATTCGCGATCGAGGATGTCGATCATTTTTATTTGCCGGGCGCGCCGAAAATACTAGGCTTTCATTGTCGCGGTGTTGCGAGCTGAATGCGCGCACGAGGCTGCGTTGATGTCGGGCGCATGGCGCGACCGGATTGAAGATCGGGAAGATCAAACGGAGGCTGGTCCAATGCGATGGACATACATGGTGGTCATTGCGGCCGGGCTGGCATTCCTTGCCTCCGACGCAAACGCGCAAAGCAAGAAGACGAAGAGACCCGCTCAGCCGGCCTGCCTCAACGCGCTGGCCTGCGGCCCGCAACCGGTTCCGAAGATGCGCAAGCCGAAATCTGAAAGGTTCATGAAGTCGGCGAGCTAGGACGGTAAACTGCGCGCCGTGCGTCAGCGTTCGCCGTCGAAACCTTTTTTCGCGGAGATGCCGCGCTGACATCGGTCGCGCCGCATAACTCCCGTTGCGTTTGCCGCAGCCCGCAATAGTCTGCACCGCTGTTGAATCCGATCGCCTCGGGTTCCCTTCGGAGAAAACATGGCTACGAACATCCAGTGGCGGACCGGCGTTTCGGGCGACTGGTTCATCGCCGGCAACTGGGTTCCGGATACGGTACCGGTCACGGGGGACATCGCGACCATCGCCGATGGAATCGCGATCATCGATACGCCATCAAATCCGCTGGTCGGTATCGCCATCGTGCTGGCGGCAGACGATACGATCCTGAAAGCGATCGGCGCGACCTTTGAAGGAACCGTGCCCCCGCCCGGCACTGCCGAGATCAATGCGACGCTTACCGTGTCCGGCGCACTGGCGGACTCCACCGACGCCGTCTTCATCGTCGAAGGCGAAACATCCTTCGACGGTCAGATCTTCGTCGAGGCCATTGCCGGCAGCCTGACGATCCTCGTTCAAAACGACGCCAACGGTCATGCGAGTGTGTTCAAGCTGCTGAATACCGACCAGAAGGCCGCGGTGGTCGTCAGTCAGGAGAGCTTCCTCGATTTCGAGGGGCAGACGATCTTCAACCAAGGGCTGATCCAGATCGAGGGAAGTGTCGAGATTTCCGCCGGCATGACGGTTACCGGCACGGATAGCGGCGCATTCCTGCTCGAGAATGGCGGCAAACTGATCGTCGAGGGCAACGTCGGCGCCTCCCAGCAAGTGGTGTTTATAGACGGCACCGGCCTGCTCATGATGGAGAACGTCGCGGGTTTCGAGGGCGTCATTGCGTATGCGGAATTGCCGACGCCGTCCGGCCAGCCGCACCAGGGCGCCGCCGGCGGGCGGATCGATCTCGCCGGGATTGTGGCGCAGTCGCTGACCTACGTCCCGGGCAGCGGAACCGAGCCGGGCACGCTCAAGCTGTTTGCCGGCACCGATCCGGCCGGTACTCCGGTTGCAGAGCTGAGGATGCGGCTGGTCACCGACAACCTCTCGCTGACAAAAACGCAGATGACCAGCTCCGACTTCTTGCTGTCGAGCGACGGGCAAGGCGGAACCGTCGTCACCTATAATCCGGGAGGCGCGAGCTACCTGCTGGAATCGCTGCCCGCGCCCGTGATCGCGTCCGCGGGCGAAGTCGTATCGCTTGCCAGCATCCTCGAAGGCTCGTTCGGGACGTCGAAAATCCCGTTCAAGGGCATCTGGCTCTATCCGTCGCAACCGTTCGACAACACGTCAACCAATGTCGGTTACTGGGATACGCCGAACCAGACGCCGGAATGGTATATCAGTGGAAAGAAGGTCGAGACCGCCACCTTCGTGAAGGACATCGGCAAGGTCACGCTGCATGCCGGCAACCAGATCGACAGTCCCGCCAGCTTCCAGCTACGGCTGACCGAGGACAAGCGCGGTCCCGACGCCACGTTCGTCACCTACAATGTCTGGACCGTCGACCCGGCGGTGATTCAGGCCATGCAGATTGCCGGGCTCGTACCGGGCGCAGCCCCGACGCCGGAAACGATCATGAAGGCCGCCGAGGCGTTCCTGACGGTGTATGGCGATGGCGTGATCCCGAACACCAATCTGTGCAACTGGATCGCCGATAATGTCGCCGCGGCCGCGGGCGCACCGATGCCCGGGCTGAATGCGTCTCTCGATCCGTCCCTCAACCTGGAAGGCGGCTTCTGGCGCATCGTCTATGCGAGCGACATTCCGGATCCGGTCTCGGACTGGTCCGGTCTGGTCCAGCCGGGCGATATTGTTCGCATGGGCTGGTTCAAGCCCGAAGCGGGTCGAATATCGGGCCATTCGACGACCGTGCTCTCTTACGAGCAGGATGGAAAGATCGAATTCTACGATAACAACGACGGCCAGCATATCGGCCGTCACGAGGCCGCCTATTGGCTCGCCACCGATCCCGAAGACATCACGATCTACCGGCTCGATCCCAATCATCAGTATCTGATCACAGGCACCGACGCTGCGGAAACGATCCGCGGCAGCATCCATGACGATCTGATCCGCCCTGGCGGCGGCGCAGATATCATCAAGGCGAGGTTCGGCGACAACGAAATCGAGGGCACGGCGGCGCAGCTCAACGGCATCAAGGTGACGCACTTCGATCTCGGCGATTCATTTCATTTTTCCGACCTCGATCCGGAATCCACGTTCGTGGACCACCACGACGGCAAGCTGCGTGTCTTTGACGAAATCGAGAAGGTTGCCACCATCAAGGTTCCAAAGCCGGGTGGCGGACTTGAATTTGTCGTTACATCCGACATCGATGGCGGTGTGACCATCGAACTGGCGCAAGCGCCAGATCACCAGAACGGGCTTGGCCAGAGTTTTGATCTGCTCTGAGCCGCGCCCATCCCCGGGACGCTAGCGCGTCGCGGGAGGCGGCACCTGAAGCGGGGCGAGCGGCTCGGCGCGGACCTGCTGCGGCGTCGCAAGATCGAGCACCGCACGCAGGACCGGCATTGCGGCATCCGCCATCGCCGCGTGTCCCTCCGCGGTCGGATGCACCGCGCCGCCATAGACCGCGCTGGTCGCGCCCCAGGTCGCGTCGTGAAGATCGCTCGGCTGCAGCGCCGCGTTGATCCCTTCCGGGAAGGTCATGGCGGTGAAGTAGCTGTCGTTCGCGGTGCGAATCCAGCGCGCGCGGGGGCTATAGGGACGAAAGTCACGGGCCCGCAATCCGCAGCGCATCGGATCGGTCGCGGCATCGGAAGGATTGGTTTCGAAGCTGTCGCCGGTCTCGAGAAAGCATTCGCGGTCGAAAACGGGATCGCCCGGGGCGCGCGCGCAGAACCCGTGATGAGAGAATTCGGACTGGTGCTGGTCAACAAACGACATGCGTTCGGTCAGGGGATCGCGGCAGGCGCCCTTTGCCTCGCAGGTTGCAAGCGCGCGCAGGCGCGGCAGAAATTGCCTCTCCACGAAGTCGGAAGCCTCGCGAAGCCTTCCGGCATCCACGTTGAAAGCCGGATGCACGTCGAAGCCGGCGCGTCCCCCGGCGCAGACCTGGCCGCCATTGACCATGGCCGGGTTGCCATAGGTGACGAACACCACCCGTTGCAGATTGCCGCCGAGATAGGGCTTGATGGCGTTGCGCAGCTTCGCGAAATCGCGCGGGAAGTCCTCGAGATAGCCGCGCGCGTCGGAAACGTCGGCAATCAGGCCGCCGCGCCGGAACAGCGCGCGTTCGGTCGGAGCTTCGGTAATGACGTCGGCGACCAGGCCGGAGAACCAGATATCGTTCGCGCCGATCGTGAGCAGGATCGCGTCGAGCCGGCGCTCCTTGTCGGTCTTGTGCGCAAGGTCGAGTGCTTCCTTGAGCCGCACCATCTGCGCCACATTGGTGCTCGAACAGCCGCCGGTCGGCGGGCATTCACGAGCGCGCAGCGAATTGAAGAACCCGGCATCGATCGTCGAGCCGGAGCAAGCAAGCGGCAGGAAGGTGACCGCGATCTGCGGATTTTCGATCGCGAGCGCCAGTGCCGCGCGCAACTGATAGCCATAGAGCGAGCGGTGGCAGGCCGCACTCCACCAGCGTGCGTTCAGCTTCGACCAGTCCGCCGAGCTGTTGCCGCTGCTGCTCGACAGCGCGGGGTCGCACGCCTTGCTGCCCTTGAAGCCGGATCGGCCGGGGCGGAAATACTCGCTGGTGCTGCCGGCCAGGAAGCGCCGGAAGCAGAAGCCGCCATCGTCGAGCGCGATGGCACGATCCGGGTTGCCTTCGCCCGCCGCCACGGAATCTCCCATGCCGGCGATCAGCAGATCCTTCACCGTGATTTCGGCGATCACGCGCTGCGCAGTGCCGTCGGGCAATCCGACATCGACCGTCGCTATGGTGGTGCGCCCGCGTTTCACACGAATCCGGACCGGGTCGTCGCAGCGCGTGGTGGCCTGGCCCGGCTCGGACTGGCCGTCATCGAAGCTCCAGGCACAAAGCGCGTTCGGCGGCACGCCGCCTGCGGCCATCGCGGTGATCGGGTGATCGACGGGGCTGAGGTAGTTTTCCTTTTCGCCGTCGCGCTGACAGGTCTCCGGCAGCCGCCCGGTCTGGTCGACGCACAGGTTGTCGACCATGTCGCGCGCCCAGCCGCGGCCGTCGGTGGCACGCGCGAGCCGCTGTTCCGCCGCCAGAATGCCGTCCCCGCGATGGGCCGCGACATGACGGCGGAAATCCGCCTCGTTGCGGAACAGGCGAAAACGGTTGCGCACCTCCCATTCGATCCGGATCGGTCCGCCACCCGCGACCCCGCCGGGCGCATTCAACTGCAGCGGCGCAGGCGCACGAACCTGTGCCGCGGCCGGGAGGCTTACGGTGAGACCAATCAGGGCGGCAACGGCCGCAACAATCCGGGCGTACATGGAAAACCGAAAATCGAGATCAGCCCGTCGAATAGCATGAAGCTTTGGGCGGAAATATGGGTATCACGCGACCCGATCGTGTGCGGATTGCCGCTGTCTTGAGCAGGGAGCGTCGCGGGGGATCGGTGTTTTTTCCGGCAATACGGGGGCCATTCCAGCCCGGCGGGCCGCAAGGCAGATTTCCCGTGTCGCCATGACGATCAGGGCGAGCGAGAATGGCAGCATATAATAGATCGCGCGCCACACCAGCAGCGTCGCGAGCAACTCCTCCTTCGGATACTGGTACAGTGCAATCAGGATCGCGGCGTCGAACACTCCGAGGGCGCCGGGCGTGTGGCTGAGGAAGCCCAGCAGGGTCGCCAGCACGAAAATCACAACAAACGGCAGCAACTCCATGTCGGGGCTTGCCGGCAGCAATACGTACATACCGACCGCCGAGAGCCCGAGATCGGCAACCCCGATGAGGATCTGAACAAAGGTGAGGGGCGCATTCGGCAGCCGCACGGAAACGCCTTTGACGCCGACGATCCGCGCCCCGCATGCGAGCCAGAGCAGGTAGCCGCAAATCGCGGCAAGCCCCGCGATCCCGATGGCGCGATTGATCCAGGGCGGAAACTGGTCGATCGCGCTTGCCGCATGCGGCGCGATCGCCATTCCAAGACCCAGCACGAAGGCGTTACCAAGCCAGAATGTCAGTCCCGTGACAAAGGCGATCTTTGCGACGTCAATGAGAGAGAGACCGTAGGCGGAATAGATGCGAAATCGGATGGCCCCGCCGGTGAAGACGGTGGCCCCAAGATTGTGGCCGATCGAAAAGCTGGTGAACGCCGCCAGCGCCGCAATCCGGTACGGAACGTGCCGTGCACCGATCGTGCGCAGCGAGAAGAAGTCGTAGAAGGTGATGGTGAAATAGGCCGCGGCCACGAACCCGATCGAGATCGCGATATGGCTCGTCGGTATGGCTGCGATCGCGGTTAGGACGCGCTCCGGCTGGACATCGCGCAGCATCCTGTAGAGGGCGAGGCCGGCCAGGCACAGCACGATGAAGCTGGCGAGGAAGCCGAGTCTGTTCCAGCCGATCCGGTCGCGGATGAAGCCTGCAAGTCTGATCAGGGAATTCCGCATTCCGGGGTCCGGGGCGCGCGCTTCCGAAAGCGCGCAAGGGTGGGGATCGCGTCGCGGCGATCCTTCGATTCGCGATCCGCACATTCCGATTCATTCGCGACAGTTTTCTAACAAGTCCGAAATGTCCGGCGCCGCCCCGTCGTAAAACTGAGACATGCACGGCGCATCGTGGGGCATGCGATTCGACAAGGATTCTCCGGAAGCTGACGAAGTACAGGGCCGCGTGCGCCGCCATCCGGTTCGCGCACTGTTCCTGTCCGACGTTCATCTCGGCACGCGCGCAAGCAAGAGCGAGAAGCTCTACGACTTTCTGCGCCACCATGATGCGCGCACGATCTATCTGGTCGGCGACATCGTCGACGGCTGGCGCTTGCGCGCGCGCTGGCACTGGCCGCAGGCCCACAACGACGTGATCCGCGAATTGTTCGAAGCGGCGGCGCGCGGAACGAAGATCGTCTACCTGCCCGGCAACCACGACGCGTTCCTGCGTGATTATCCGGGTATTCATTTCGCCGGCGTCGAGGTGGCGGAGACCGCGACCCATGTCGCGGCCGATGGCCGTCGCTATGTGGTCGTGCATGGCGACCATTTCGATCGGGCCGCGCAGGTTCCGCACGGCATCGCAGCGATCGGCGGCCGGCTCAATGCGGCATTGTTCGCCCTCAGCGACCATTGGAATCGCCTGCGCATTCGTTTTGGATTGTCCGGCTGGTCGCTGTCGCAATGGGCGCGCCGCCGCGTCAAGGAGAGCATCGATTATCTCGGACAATTCGAGCGCGAAATCGCAGCGCTCGCGGCGGCACATCACGCCGACGGGGTGATCTGCGGACATGTCCATCATCCGGCGATGCATGACCGCCTTGGCGTTCGCTACATCAATTGCGGCGACTGGCTGGAAAGCTGCACCGCGGCGGTGGAACGCCTCGACGGCACCTTCGAAATCCGCTCATGGCCGGTCGCCGCCGGCGCGACGCAAACCCGGCCGCCGCTCGGCGGCCTGCAGGAGGCTTGATGCGCGTCCTCGTCGCAACCGACGCTTGGCATCCGCAGGTCAACGGCGTGGTGCGCACGCTGTCGACGCTCGCGACCACGGCGCCCCGGCACGGCGCCGAAATCGCATTCCTCACGCATGAGGGTTTCCGCTCGTTTCCGCTCCCGACCTATCCCGGGATCCGCTGCGCGCTCACCACTCCGTGGGCGATCACACGGCGTATCGATTCGCTTAATCCCGATGCGATCCATATCGCGACCGAGGGCACGATCGGGCATGCCGTGCGGCGCTATTGCCTCCGGCGCGGCCTCGCATTCACGACGAGCTTCCATACCCGGCTGCCGGAATATGTCGCAGCGCGGGCGCCGATTCCGGAGCGCTTCGTGTGGCGCTGGCTTCGGCGCTTCCACGGCGGCGCCGAGCGGGTGATGGTATCGACGCGATCTCTTATTACGGAATTGTCGGGACGCGGCTTCCGCAACCCGGTGCTGTGGCCGCGCGGCGTGGATGGCGAGGTCTTCGCGCCGCGAAGGCCCGCGCTCGGCCTCTTGCCGCTCGATCTGCCGCGTCCGATCTTCCTCACGGTCGGGCGTGTTGCTGTCGAGAAGAATATCGAGGCCTTCCTGTCGCTCGATCTGCCGGGCACCAAGGTCGTGGTCGGTGACGGACCGATGCGAAGCGAATTGATGCAGCGATTTCCGCAGGCGGTGTTCCTTGGCGAGCGCCAGCGCGACGAGCTTGCGGCGATATACAGCGCGGCCGACGTGTTCGTGTTTCCGAGCCGGACCGATACCTTTGGTCTTGTGATGCTCGAAGCCCTGTCCTGCGGAATCCCGGTCGCGGCCTATCCGGTTCCGGGCCCGCTCGATGTGATCGGGGACGCGCCGGTCGGCGCGCTGGACGACGATTTGCGGGCGGCCTGCCTGCGGGCGCTCGGCATCGATCGAACCGTCTGCCGGGCGTTCGCGAGCCGCATGACATGGGACCGATGCGCGCGGATGTTTCTCGACAATCTCGCAATCCTGCGACAGGGAGCGACGATCGGAGATCAAGCGCCGATGCCGTCGGCGGGCGCGCGCATGGTCGCGCATTCACGCTGAGCCCGCGGCTGCGTCACGGCCGGATCAGCCGGTGTTCCAGCAGGCCCGGGTCCTGCAACTGCATGAAGCGCAAGGCAAAGCCTTCCGGGAACAGCCGGACCACCCGGCCGATGACGCTGCCGACCGCCAGCACATCACCAAGTTGCGGGGTGATCTCGGTGGAGACCGCGGCCCCCGCCACCGACATGTCGATCACGAAACAGCCGCTGGTCGTGCCGTCCGCGAGCAGCAAGGTGGAGTGCGGCTTTTCGGGTACGATGCGCTTGTGGGTCCGGTCGTCCGGCAGGTTGTGAAATTCGTGCTTGTCGAGCCAGTCGATCTTTGCGGCAAGCCAGGCGCGTCCGGAATCGGGTAGCACCAGCCGGATCACAAATCCGGTTTCAAAGACCCGGATGATGCGGCCATCGAGTTTTCCGAGTTCCTCGAACTGCGCAATGACGCGCTCGCCGACCGGGCCGGTGACCGGCCCGATCAGCGCAACATAGTCCGCCGAGATGTCGACCGTCCGGCATGCGAATTCGCGCCGCTCGCCGCGGGCGTTCCGCCTGCCAGCGAGCGAATAGCGGCCGGCTACACTGACGCTCGTCCGCGCCGAACGACGTCGGTCTACAATTTCGATGTCCTGTGGATTTCCTGCAGGTTCTGCCATCCTGGCCCCCGCTTGATGTTCCAGCGGGTAGGATGACACCAAAATACCAAGAATATCCTGCGGGAATTGCTTAAAATGCGATCATGGATTTTTCCAATCCGTATCAGGATGCGATGCGCGGTATTAACGGCTTGCAAAGCAAGAGCGCGCGGATGCCGCTCGAAAACAGCCGAAGTGAAGGGTCTGCCGGATAATGTTGATTAGCTTTTTCGCCGAGTTGAAATCCGCCGGACTGCCGGTCACGCTGCGCGAATATCTGACGCTGATGGAGGCGATGGACGCCGACCTCGCCTCGCGGAAGGTCGAGGATTTCTACTATCTGTCGCGCGCGGTGCTGGTGAAGGACGAGCGCAATCTCGACAAGTTCGACCGCGTGTTCGGACACGTCTTCAAGGGCCTCTCGCTGATGGAGGAGGCGCTGACCGCCGACATCCCCGAGGAATGGCTGAAGTCGCTCGCGGAGAAGTATCTTACCGAGGAGGAAAAGAAGCAGATCGAGGCGATGGGCGGGCTCGACAAGCTGCTCGAGACGCTGAAGAAACGGCTGGAGGAGCAGAAGGGCCGCCACCAGGGAGGCTCAAAATGGATCGGAACGGGGGGCACCTCGCCGTTCGGCAATTCCGGCTACAATCCGGAGGGCATCCGCATCGGCGGCGAAAGCAAGCATCGCCGCGCCGTGAAGGTGTGGGACAAACGCGAGTTCAAGGATTTCGACGACGAGGTCGAGATCGGCACCCGCAACATCAAAATCGCGCTGCGGCGGCTGCGCAAGTTCGCACGCACCGGCTCGGCCGACGAACTCGATCTCGACGGCACCATCAAGGGTACCGCGCACAAGGGCTATCTCGACATCCACATGCGCCCGGAGCGGCACAATGCGGTGAAGGTGCTGCTGTTCTTCGATGTCGGCGGCTCGATGGACTGGCACATCAAGGTGACGGAGGAACTGTTTTCCGCCGCGCGCGCCGAGTTCAAGCACATGGAGCATTTCTACTTCCACAATTGCCTGTACGAGCGGGTGTGGAAGGAGAACCGGCGGCGCTTCACCGACACCACGCCGACCTTCGACGTGATGCATAAATATCCGCACGACTACAAGGTGATCTTCATAGGCGACGCGTCGATGTCGCCATACGAGATCGCGATGCCGGGCGGCTCGGTCGAGCACATGAACGAGGAGCCGGGGCAGATCTGGATGGAACGCATCACGCGCACCTATCCCGCCGCGGTGTGGCTCAATCCGGTGCCGGAAGCGGAATGGGACTATACGCAGTCGATCCGCATGATGAAGCAATTGATGGGCGGACGGATGTATCCCTTGACGCTGGAGGGGCTGGACCGGGCGATGCGGGAACTGGTGCGGTAGCGCCGGCCAGGCTGCGCGACAGCCGGATCGATCCGGCATATGCGAGGCGGGAATGCAATTCCGTCGCGTCTGGCATCAGGAGCCAAACATGGAACGTGATCTTTTCACACGATTTCAGCCGGATGCCGATGCCCTGGTAGCGCGCCTCTCTCGAAATATCGATGATGCCATGCTGGAGCATATCGCGCTGAACGATCCCGTCGGCTCATTTGTTGCTGTCTATCTGGAGGAACTTCGCGAGATTCGCGACGATGGCATCGCTCCGAAATGGCCATGGGAATCAATGGAGGCGGTGGAGTTCGCCACCTACGAAGATCCGGATAGCGTGACGGGTGCATGGCACGGCGTCCGCGGACATTGGGCGCGAGCCTTCGCGGCTGCGCTATTGCTGCGGGCTTATGGAGACGACGAGATCGCATCCACATGCACAGGTGTCTATTACCCGCGGCTCATGACCTTGCTCGAAAGCCTTCGAAGTCTTGACGCCGGGCTCGAAATCGAAGCAATGGCGTCTCTGGCGTGGCTTGTTTTGCGCATCCACGAAAGAGATAGCGAGGATAGCGAGCGGATTTACTTCGGGCTTGGCATTCTGGACCTGGCGGTGAGATGCCGGAATTTCGATTGCGATGCCTCGATCGTCGCGCTCTGCGAATGGCTGGTAACGGAAGAGAAGCGGCTCTTTCAGTACAGGCACCGATACCGAGGCGAAAGCTATCGCGAATGTTCGCAGAACTGGCTCTTGAGGGCCGATGACCCACTGAATTCGGAAAGGTGGGTTCGGCTTGGCGCGCGACTTGCCGCATCGACGCGGACCGGTCGTTCGGGCGATGCCGCCCGCTCGATCGGCCGGCTGTTGTCCGGAGAAGCCAGGCCGAATGCCGACGCAGGCTCCAACGTTGTTTGAGCAACGGGCACGAAAGCTCTCACGAATTCGGTTGTGCGATGCGCGAACCGGCACGGCGTCACGACCGCCAAACCAGAGCTTGTCTTCACGGCCGCGACGGGTCGGGCCGCAGCATGGGATCGATGGTGAGCGTGCCGATCGCCCGCGACACGCAGGCGCAGAGCTTCTTGTTCTCGTGCTTCTGGTGATCGCTGAAAAACACATCGCGGTGGTCGACCTGTCCGTCGATCGCGACGATGTTGAGCGCGCAGACGCCGCATTCGCCGCGCCGGCAATCCGAAATCACGCCGATGCCGGCGTCTTCCAGCGCGTCCAGAATCGTTTGCGTTTCCGGGACCACGATTTCCTGGCCGCTCTGCGCGATCCGCAGGCGGAACGGTTCGGTGGCGAACGTGCCGCTCGAACCGAAAGTCTCGAAGCGCAAATCCGCATGCGGCCGGCCGAGTTCCCGCCAGACGCGCCGTGCCTCGTCGAGCAGGGGCAGCGGCCCGCAGACCGCGGCGATGCCGCCCGGCCCCAGCGCCGTGAGTTCTGCTTTGACATCGAGCCGCTGGCCCTCTCTTGACACGAATGTCTGCAGCCGCTCGCCGAGCCGCGCGCGCAGATCGTCGGCAAAGGCCAGTTCATCCCTGCTGCGCGCGCAATAGGCCATGCGCAGCGACGCGCCGCTGCGCGCGGCCTCGTGCGCCAGCGCATGCGCCATTCCGACCAGTGGCGTAATGCCGATGCCGCCCGCGATCACGAGATAATCCGGACGGCCGAAGTCGATTTCGAAATGGCTGCGCGGGCTGGAGACCGTGATCTGCGCGCCCTCGCGCAGCGACCACATATAGGCCGAGCCGCCGCGGCTTTCGGGCGTGCGCTTCACGGCGATGCGATAGGCGTCGGGCAGCGCCGGGCCGATCAGCGAATAGGAGCGGGTATCGGCGCGGTCGCCGATCATCACGGTGACGTTGAGGTGCCCGCCGAGCGGAATCTGCGCCGGGCTCCCTGCGGCCGGCACCAGTTCGAACAGACGAATCGTCGGCGTGATATTGCGCGCCGCGCGCACATGCGCCGCCGTCCAGGTCTCGATCACGCGCATGACCGGCGCCTCTCTACTCGGCTGCGCGGAGTGCGGCGGTCGTTTCGTCGCGGATCATTTGCTCCTGGATGCGGCGTGCCCACATCGCACCGCCATCGATATTGAGATTGTAGAACACCGCGTCCGGGTTTTCTTCCATCGCAACCTGCTGAGCCTCCAGCACCGCCTCGTCCTCGGCGATGATTGCAGCGTTGCGCTCGCGCGTTTCGGTGGTGAGACGCTGGTCGTTGAGCTTGAAATTCCTTCGCACGACCCAGAAGAAATGGCAGCGCCGCTCGGTCTCCGGCGTGATGAAGTGACAGACGCGCAGGTTCACGCCCTGCGAGCGGTCGCCCTGCGGTGCGCCGGTGCCCGCGATCGCGACGCCGACATCGAGCACGATCGCGGCGGGCGCCTCGAAATTGATGTATTGCCAGCGATCGACCTTCACCGGGCCGGTGGCACCGAGCTGGAACGCCCAGAATGGCGGCGGATCGATATCCAGCATCCAGCGCGTCAGATGCGCGGTGCGTTCGCCATGTGTGACCTCGAATGGCGCTTCGGCCACCGCCGCATTGCCGATCGACGTGCGGTGCACGAAGGACTCGTGCGTCAGGTCCATCAGGTTGTCGCAGACCAGCCGGTAGTTGCAGGCGAGCGGCGTCAGCTTGCCTTCACCGGCCCAGGAGGGATCGTCCACCCAATGCATGTCGGGGATCGTTGCGGGATCGGCGAGTGCCGGGTTGCCCATCCATATCCAGGCGAACCGATATTTTTCGACGACCGGAAATTTCCGCACGCAGGCCGACGGATTGATCGTCTCCTGCGACGGCATGAAGGTGCAGCGCCCGTTCGGATCGAACTTCAGGCCGTGATAGCCGCACACCACCTCGTCGCCATCGAGCCAGCCCTTCGAGAGCGGCACGAGACGATGCCAGCAGGCGTCCTCCAGTGCGGCAATCTGTCCGGATGCGGTGCGGTACATCACGATCTTCCTGCCGCAGATCGTACGAGGCATCAGCGTGCGCTTTACTTCGTAGTCCCACGCGGCGACGTACCAGGCGTTGTAGGGGAACGAGCGATCGGATTGGGACATCGGCATGTTTCCTCACCCGAGCCTGAGGCGTTTTTTTTGGCGGTCCCGTCTGATGCGGCGGCTCGCAGGCTGGAATTGTAACAGCGCGAGGTCGGGACTGCCAATGGCGCGAAACGCGCGTGGCGCCGGGTTACGCTGGTCGAGCGGGATCACGCGGCACGGGAGCCGGTGCTATGGCTCTGGTCGTTGACCCTTCGAGTGATGATCGATTCCGGCCGGACAGCCCTCGCCACAATCGCTGATATGGATATTCCGCGAGCCAGGCCGCGGCAAAGACCAGCGGGATGGCCAGGGTAACGCGCAGCCAGGGGGGTGTGTGACCCCAATAGTCCGTCGTGATGATCGGAAAATGCAGGACGTAAAGTCCATAGGAAATGCTGCCGAGCACGACCACGAGTCGTCGCGTCCGTGCGCCGATTTCCCATTTGCGGTTCCAGAGCGCGCGGGCTGCGCCGAGAAACAGGAGACACGCGGCAGCATGCCGTAGCTCCAGCAGCGGATGAATCCCGGGACCATGGGTGTGGCGCTGCGCGAGCGCCGTCACCACGGGTATGGCAAAAGCCAGCGTCATCAACAGCATCGACAGGAGGACGCCGCGCGGAAATTCCTCCTCGTTGACATAGGCGCGGCCGAGTTCGGCGCCCGCCCACCAGATCGGGAAATAGGCCAGGAAGAGCAGCGGCTGGAAGAAACCGATCATGTTGTAGGCGCCGGCTGCCATCAGTCCGCCGCAGGTCACGACCGCGCATTGACGGCGGCGCGGCACCAGCGAATAGACCGGAAAGAACATCAGGTAGAACCACCATTCGTAGGACAGCGACCAGAGCGCCGCGTTGCCGGCGAAGGTGTCGAACAGGACGCCGGGCTTGCCGCCTGCGAAATCCTGCAGCATCAGCAGATTTCCGAGAGAATCCTTCCAGTCGAAATGAAATCCGGCCAGTGCGCCGCTCAGCACCAGTGCCAGCAGGAAGATCGGATAGATCCGCAGCAACCGGTGCCGAAGATAGTCGCGGAACGACAGGTCGCCGCGGCCGACCGAGAGCGCGATCACGAAGCCCGAAACGATGAAGAACACGATCACCGCTTCCTGGCCGAAGAACAGCGGGAACACGGCCGGTGATTTGATTCCCAGTCCGGCGATGACGAGATGGCTCAGAAACACGTAAATCGAGCAGGCGGCACGCAGGCCCTCGATGGCGATGACCTTCTCCATGCGCAAGGCTCGACAACCTTTGAACTGAATCCGGAATGGGATCAGGCTGGAGACGTGACACTTCGCCGGGCGGATGCAAAGAGAGCCGTCAGCACGATGGCGGTTTACCTTAACGCCGCCAGGGCGCGGCGCTTCCCGCCGGCGCACCAGAGCATCGTTCCGCGAACGGGCTTGCCCCGGCTAGTCAGGGGCGAATAGGAAGAGGATGATATCCATGCGCGTGGCGCGGTCCCGAACCGGTGAAACCCGATGATGGCGCCGGACGGGGGTGAGGCCGGCGCGCGCGGCCCGATCGTCATCCTGGTCGACGCCGATGCGTGCCCGGTGAAGGCGGAAATCTACAAGGTCGCGGAGCGACACGGGCTCCGGGTATTCGTGGTTGCGAATGCACCGATCGCAATACCTCGGGACGCATTGATCGAGCGGGTGGTGGTACCGGGCGGCATGGACAAGGCCGATGACTGGATCGCCGAGCGGGCGGGCCCCGGCACGATCGTCGTAACCGCGGACATTCCACTGGCGAGTCGCGGCATCAAGGCCGGTGCTGTCGTGATTGCCCCCGACGGCCGCACCTTCACTGACGACTCGATCGGCATGACGCTTGCCACCCGCAATCTGATGGACGAACTGCGGTCTGCAGGGGCTTCGACGCGCGGACCGGCACCGTTTTCCCGACAGGCCCGATCCGCATTCGTCTCCGCGCTCGATCTTGCGGTCGTCCGCCTGAAGCGCGCAGGTTTTGCCGCAACGTGAGCGCATCGCGGCAACTGGTTGATGCAGCGGCTTCATCCGCGTGTTCTCCCCGCAACACATGGGAAAAACGCACGATTCTGCCTCGACTTCGGCACCTCAATGCCATCATGATGCGAATCTGGCTGGCGGCGCATGTCACCGGCTTTCGGCGGCTGACCGGCAATCTCCAAAATGTCCGGCAGGCAAGGGGGTGTCCTATGCGAAAAATCGGATTTGTGCTGGCGGCATTGGCTGCCGCGCTGTTGCTTTCGGGCGGAACCGCCGAGGCGCAGCGGCGCGCCAGAGTGGTCGTGACGCCGGCGCCCTGGTATGCGCCGTGGTGGGGCTTCTGGTCGACAATGCCGTGGACCGTTCGGGATCCGAGGCTGGCGCGTTCGAATTTCTGGGTCGGCGCCGGCGCGACCGGCGCCTATTTCGCGCTACGTTCCGGCCACCGTTACGGCGACTGGTGGAAGGCCAAAGGCGGTCACGGCATCCACAGTGCGGGCGGCGCCTATGTCGCCACCAGCGCGGCCTGCGCCGCCGTCTCTCCGATCGTCGGAACCATCCTGACGCAGCGCGAACTGACGCAGCGCGAAGTGTTTGTCTCCACTGCCAATTGTTTCGTGCCGATCCTCGGCGGCATGTGGATGAATTACTGGTTCGACTATTACGGCTGGGACAGGCCGAAGGGCAAGCGCCGGTAGACAAGCGCCGGTAGGGGGCGGCGAGCCGGTATCGATCCGGAGAAAAGCCGGCCTGCGCGGCCGGCATTCCGCCTTTCGGTTGTGAAGCTTGACCGCATATTACAAGCGCCCGCTTGTCACCAGCGGGCGTTGTCGCAGGACGTCCAGCGTCCGTAACCGAGATCGATCGGGCAGGACAATCCGGGCGGTGGACGGTAGGGGCGCCCATGCTGGTCGAAGGACGGGTCCGCCGGCCGCCAGCGATAAACCGGCGGATGCACGCGCTTGACGCGGACCGGCCTGTCAGCCGACTTGTGAGCGGATTTCCGCGCAGATGATGCATCGAGGCCGGCGGTTGCCGGGGCGGGACCGGCAGTGGCTGTGAATAGCGCCGCGGACAGCGCGAGCATCGCGAAACGCCCGCGCGCGATCACCATGACGGACACGCGGCCCAGCGCCCGTAACCGAGGTCCTCGACACACTGACCGATGGATTTGCGCCAGGCATATTCGCCGGCATATCCCGGCGGTCCGATATAGCCAAAGGACGGAGCGATTCCCGGCCTGCGGTAATACGGCGAGCGCGAGTCGATAACGGCGGCCCTGCGCCGAATGATAACGACCGGTTTCCGGGCCGCGCGTTTCCGGGTCACGTTTTGTGAGAGGCGGCCGTCGGAACGCGCGACCTGCGCCTCTTTGACGGCGCCAGCGTCGGCGCTGGCGCCCAACAGCATGATCGCCCCCATGAGTGTCACGATGCCGCCGGCGCACAGGATCTTCATTGCCGCTTTGCCTTTGCCGCCCGCCTTGATGAGCAACGCATCATGGCTGATCCGCCAGATGCGAGGCGAGGTCAGGGCGATGCATGCACTTGCCCGCGCAAGCGATCAACCGGCTCGTCGCGCGGCGCTCTTGCGCTTTCGGCGGCCACCGCCGGTGCGTTTGGCCGCGCTTCGTGATGCTGCGGTGGTGTGCCGGCCGGAGGCATTTCCGTTTCCGTCAAACAGGCCGAAGGTCGGAATACTCGCGGCGATGGCACCCGGCGCTGCCGCCATCTTGCGGCCGATTCCCTTTAGGGCACCGGAGCTCTGCATAACCTGGCCCAGCATGACACCCATCTGGAAGGCGGCCGCAGCGCTGAGCTGGGGATGGCTTGCAATCGTGTCGCTGAGGCGGCCAATCAGGTCTTGCGAGCCGGTCGGTTTCGCGGTGCGCGCCATGATGATCTCCTTTGCGGGAACCTGGTGTCACAAGTCGGCGTGACCGGAATGGGTTCCAGCGGCGGCCGCTATTGGCCGTTGCCGTCCACCACCCACCAGTCCCGGTATGGCGGGTCCTCGTCGGTCGTGCGCGGAATATTGTTGAGTTCCGAGGTGTCGAATGGCGCACGCCGCTCGCTGGTCTCGTTCATTTCTCGGCGCTGCTCCTGCAGGTTATTTGGCGTGTCTGGATCCGTCATGGCATCTCATTCCCACGGTTGTGGGCGGCAACTGCTCCTAAGTTACGCGGCGAAAGAATTCGTCATTCGCGAAGAAAATCGCGGACGGCGGCTGGGGTTCCATCATCCCCGGCTCACGAGTTCGTCAGGAACATCACGGCTTCTCTCACGTTGGCCCGGCGGGATGTCCGACCCGTCCCGCAACCACACCCTCATTCAAAAAAGGATGCCGCAAATGGGCCTGTTTTCCGCTGACATCAAGACCATGAACGACCTCTACGTTCACCAGCTTCAGGATATCTACTACGCCGAGAAGCAGATTCTCAAATCCCTGCCTGACATGATCGGGAAGGCAACCGACCGTGACCTGAAAGCCGGGCTGCAGAAGCATCTGCAGGAGACCGAAAATCATGTCGCCCGGCTGGAGCAGGTATTCAAGCTCCACAACATGAAGCCGAAGGCTGTCGACTGCCCGGCGATCGACGGCATTATCGAGGAAGCCAAGGACGTCTCCGGCGAGGTTGACGACAAGGAAGTTCTTGACGCCGCGATCATCGCCTCGGCGCAGGCGGTGGAGCATTACGAGATCACGCGCTACGGGACTCTGGTCGCCTGGGCGCACCAGCTTGGCCGCGATGACTCAGCGGCAATCCTGCAGAAGACGCTTGAAGAAGAAAAGGCGGCCGACAAGAAGCTCACCACGGTTGCCGAAAGCAAGGTCAACCGCAAGGCCGCAAGCTGACGGCCTTCAGGCTACGGAAAAAAGCGCCGGCATTGACCGGCGCTTTTTTTGTGCGGCAGGCAAGTCTAACAGCCGGTGCCGGTACACGGGGAAGTGCCCGGCTGCGTAATGATGGGCGAGCCGCCGATATTGGGGACGCTCGGTCGCGACGCGGCGTTGGGATTGCCGGGACTGACTGCACCCGGAATGCCGTTTTGATTGGCCGACGGGGCGCTTCCGGTTCGGGGCACCGAAGGACCCGATCCGGTTGTTCCCGATGGCGCGGGTGTTGCCGGCGCGATGCCGGGTGCGGGCGCCCCGCCTGGCTGTGTCGGCGCGGTTCCAGTCCCCGTCGGCGAATTTCCCACCTGGGCATGGGCGGAGACCGCCAGAATACCGGCAAGTCCTGCCGCCAGCACGATCTTGGGGATGCATGTCATGATTTTCTCTCCGGCAAGGCGATGGTTGTCCCCTCGCAACGTGCAGGCGTACGGCAGTGTTCCGTCACGGCGATTGTCATTCTCCCCGGCGGCTTCGTGCTAAGAGATCGTCCGCAGGGGGATCATCATGGACGCGCCGGACGAAGGCTCATCCGACATTGCCTATGCCTACAAGCCGTCGCTGCTGGGAGCCGTGTGGATGTTCCGGCTTGCGCCCGACGCGCTCGAATGGAGCATGGGGCCGCTGTCCGGGCGGGTGCCTTACGCGGATATCCGGCGGATCAGGCTCGCCTTTCGTCCGGTCACGATGCAGTCCTATCGCTTCCTCGCGGAAATCTGGTCGGAGCGAAGTCCGAAAATTCCGATCGCCTCCGCGTCATGGAAATCGCTGATGGAACAGGAACGGCTTGACGCAGGCTATGCCCGGTTCATCAGGGCGTTGCACGAGCGCATCGAGGCATCCGGCGGAAAACCGCGCCTGCAGGCCGGCGCCATCCCGTTTCTCTACTGGCCCGGCCTTGCGATCTTCCTCGGCATTTGCGCTGCAATGGTCGGGTTGATCGTGCGTGCGATCCAGCAAGGCGAAAACGCCGCGATGCTGTTTCTGTTCGGGTTTTTCGTGCTGCTGCTGTGGCAACTCGGCCAGTTCTTCAAGCGCAACCTGCCGCGGCGTTACACGCTCGACAGCATTCCGGCGGACATTTTGCCGAAAGTGCCGGTCGCCGCGCGTCCAGGCCCCGGCGCAGCCTAATCCCGCAACACCAGCACCGAGCAATTCGCATAACGCACCACATGCCCCGCATTCGAACCGAGAAAATAGCTGCGCATATCCGGCCGATGCGAGGTCATGACGATGAGGTCGGCATTCATCGCCTTGGCCTCCTCGATGACCTCGTGGTAGATGCCGCCCTGTCGAACGATGCCGGAGGCGCGGTCGGGACCGAGCCCGCATTCCGCGGTCAGCTTCTGCATTCCCTCTTCCGCGGATTTGCGTTGCTGAGCGTCGAAATCGGGCGGCACATATTCCGCAAGCATGACCGGCGTCATCGGCAGCACATGCACGATGCGGATCGAGCCTTCGGTATTGCGCGCCATCGTGCAGGCGGTTTCGATTGCCGGACGCGCCAGGTCCGGCTCGGCCAGATCCACAGGCACCAGGATCCGTTTGAACATGATCGGTTCCTCCCCAATTTTGCGGCCAGTCTAGTCGCTTGTGCGGTCGATCGCACGCGGTGTGACGAACCGCTCGAGCCGGCCGCTCCCGCGCCCGATCGCCCGCCAGTCGTCGATATCGAGATCAATCACCGCGAGCGCCGCGGTCGGAAATTTTTCAGACAGGCATTCGCGCATCCGGCGGTCCCCCGAACCCACCAGGAGATTTGCGGTTTCGTGAAATCCGGGATTATGTCCAACGACCAGCAGCGTTTGCGCGGAGGCTGGTGCCCGCGCAATGGCGGCCAGGATTTCGCGTGGCGAGGCTTCATAGATGCGGTCTTCGAAATCGGCTGGCGGCGAGCGGGGGAACATGTCGGAGACGAGCTGCCAGGTGGCGCGGGTTCGCGCCGCCGTGGAGACGATGGCGTGATCCGGTATCATGTCGTGTTCTGCCATGTAGCGCCCCATCAGCGGAGCGGCCTTGCGGCCGCGCGAGGCCAGCGCGCGCTCGTGGTCGCTCTGTCCCGGCAGCGACCAGTCGGACTTGGCATGGCGGAGCAGCATCAGTCGGCGCATGGCATATGGATCGCGGGGCGGGGGGCTCATCTTGCAACAGCCTAACACGACCCCGGCGACAGACGAGCCGCAACCGGTGGCTGCGACAGCCGCGACACGGACGGACCCCGCTTATGGCGATAGCTGGTTTTCGGCGACCGGGGTCGCCGCCCGATCGCATCCGGCCCTGACCCATGACCTCGATGTCGATGTCTGCGTGATCGGCGGCGGCCTCGCCGGATTGACGGCAGCGCGCGAGGTGGCGCGCAGGGGCTGGTCGGTCGCGCTGCTCGAGGGGCGGCGCGTGGCCTGGAACGCCTCGAGCCGCAACACCGGTTTCGTGCTCCCGGGTTTCGCGCAGGACGCGCCGACGCTTATCGAGCGGGTCGGTGCGGACCGGGCGGGTGAATTGTGGACGCTGTCGCAGGCTGGCGCTGATTATGTCCGCGGCGCGATCAAGGACGGCCGCATGCGCGATGTGCTTCAGAGCGAGGGCTGGCTGCATGTGTCCAAGACGGACCGCGCGGCCGAGCTCGCAGGCGAAGCCGAAACACTGCGCGCGCTCGGCGCCGATATCGAGGTCTGGCCGTCGGCGCTTGTGCGCGCGAAGATCAAGTCACCCTATTACTTTCAGGCGATCCATTTTCCGACCGCCTTCAATATCCATTCGTACAATTACGCGCTTGGACTTGCGCGGATGGCCGAAGACGCGGGCGTGCGGATTTTCGAAAACACGGCCGCGATCTCCATCGATCCAGCGGGCGTGCGCAAGCGCGTCGTCACCCCGAACGGCCGTGTACGCGCAGCGCATATCGTGTTTGCCGGGAACGTGCATCTCGGCAACCTAATGTCGGAGGTGTCGCAGACGCTGATCCCGATCCATACTTTCGTGATGGTGACGAAGCCGCTCGGCGACAGGCTTGCGACCGCGATCGAATATCCCGGCGCGGTGAGCGATACGGATTTCGCCGATCATCATTATCGCATCGTCGGCGGCGACCGGCTGATGTTCGCCGGCCGTATCGCGGTTCGCGAGTCCAATCCGCAGCGTCATGCGCGCGGCTTGCGGTTTGATTTGCTGCGGCGCTTTCCACAACTCGCCCCGATCGAAATCGAGCACGCATGGGGCGGGGTGATCGGGGTCACCGTGCATCGCATGCCGCAAATCGGCGAGATTACCCCCGGCGTCTGGCTTGCGAGCGGCTTCGGCCCCCATGGCATCAATACCACCGCAATGGCAGGCAGCCTGGTTGCGGGGGCCATCGTGGAAGGCGATGACCGGTTCCGGCTGTTCGAGCCTTTCGAACTGGTATGGGCCGGCGGACGCGTCGGACGTTTTGCGGTCAAGCGATTCTACACGGCGAACAGGATTTACGAGACCTGGGCCTCGCGCCGGTCGCGCAGGACGGAATTGTGGCGGATCAGCAACGAGCCGCGCCTGAAGCGGGAAGCGGAGCAGGCCGCCGAGCGCGCCCGCCTCCGCGAGGAGCAGCAGGCGGCGGCCGAGGCGGCGCGGCTCGAGCGCGAAAAGGCCGAGGCCGAGAACGCGGAGGCGCGCCGGCTCGAGCGCGACCGGATCGCGGCCGAGAAGGCGGAGGCGAAGCGGCTTCGCGCCGAACAGCGCGCAACCGAAAAGGCGCAAGCTGCGCGGCTGAAGGAGGAGCAGCGCGCGGCCGCGCGCGCGGAACGGGAGCGGGCCGCCGCCGAGAAAGCCGAAGCGGGTCGGCTTGCGGCTGAACAGAAGGCTGCCGAGCGCGTCGAACCCGGGCCGATCGAAGCGGAACGGATCGAGCCGGAGCGTCCGGCTACCCGGCCGACGGACGCCGGGCGCTTCGAGGCTGCGCAACGGCAGGCGGAACTCGTGGGCGAGCACGCGGCGAGGCTGGCCGCGGAGGCGCAGCGGGCCGGCGGCGGCAGGTCCGAAACCCAGGCTCGGGCAGAAGCTGCTTCGATGGCGAAATCAGACGCGCCGACAAGCGAACCGGACGGGGACATGAAGCCGTCGCGCGACCCGAAGCCGCGGCGGCGTGGGATCTGGCGGCGAGGCTAGACGAGACATCGCGCTTCGCTTCAGCCCGCCCGTCAGCGGCCGTCCCGTCTCGCCATGAACGCCAGCCGCTCGAACAGATGCACGTCCTGCTCGTTCTTCAGGAGCGCGCCGTGCAGCGGCGGGATCAGCTTCTTGGGATCACGCTCGCGCAATGTCTCCGGCCCGATATCCTCGACCATCAAGAGCTTCAGCCAGTCGAGCAATTCCGAGGTTGACGGCTTCTTCTTCATGCCGGGGACCTCGCGGATTTCGTAGAACAGTTTCAGCGCTTCCGCGACCAGCCGTTGCTTGATACCGGGGAAATGCACATCGACGATCGCGCGCATCGTGTCGGCATCGGGAAAGCGGATATAGTGAAAGAAACACCGGCGCAGAAATGCGTCCGGCAGCTCCTTCTCGTTGTTGGAGGTGATGATCACGATCGGGCGCTGGTTCGCCTTCACCGTTTCGCCGGTCTCGTAGACGAAGAACTCCATCCGATCGAGTTCCTGCAGGAGGTCGTTCGGGAATTCGATATCCGCCTTGTCGATCTCGTCGATCAGCAGCACCGGACGCGCATCGCGCGCGAACGCCTCCCACAGCTTGCCACGCTTGATGTAGTTGCGGATGTCCTTGACGCGCTCGTCGCCGAGCTGGCTGTCGCGCAGGCGGGATACCGCGTCGTATTCGTACAGGCCCTGCTGCGCCTTGGTGGTGGATTTGACATGCCATTCGAGCAGATCGGCGCCGACGGCTCTTGCGATTTCCTGGGCCAGCACGGTCTTGCCGGTGCCCGGCTCGCCCTTGACCAGTAACGGGCGCTGGAGGGTGATCGCCGCATTTACCGCGACCTTGAGATCGTCGGTTGCGACGTAGCCTTTGGTGCCTTCGAAACGCATCGTATTCCTTTGAATTGCCCTTCGGATCAACACTAGACGCGGGATTTCACCGCGGCAACCTCGCGCGAATGTGAGGGCTCGTACGGATAAAGCAGGTAACACGGTGCGTTGTTCTGCCGAAAATACGGGCAGGCCAACGGAGGTGCCCATGCAGAACCGCAGGACGCTGTTCGGAGTAATCGCGGCTGGTCTTGCCGCCGTTTTCGGCTGGCGCATCTGGCACCAAAACGATGCGGAAGCGGCGCCAGCATCGTTTGCCGTCCGCAAGAGCGCCGACGAATGGAAGCGCACGCTGTCGCCGGACCAGTATCACGTTCTGCGCCGACACGGTACCGAGCGGCCAGGCTCTTCGCCGCTCAATCGGGAAAAGCGAACGGGAGTCTTCGTTTGCGCCGGCTGCGACCTGCCGTTGTTCTCGTCCGAGGCAAAGTATGAAAGCGGCACCGGCTGGCCGAGCTTCTGGAAGCCGCTTCCCGACGCGGTCGGCACGCAATCCGATTATTCGCTCCTGCTGCCGCGCACCGAGGTGCATTGCAGCCGCTGTGGTGGCCATCTCGGGCACATGTTCAAGGACGGGCCGCGCCCGACAGGACTTCGCTATTGCATGAATGGGGTGGCGATGCGGTTTGTCCCGGCCTCGGACGCGTAAGCCTGAACTTCGTCGACGGCAGGCCGTCTCGCTCAGGCCGATCGAAGGTCGAAGTGAAACACCTTGGACATGATCTGCCAGCGATCGTCGAGTTTGACCATGGTCAGGAGGTCGGTGAAATGCTTCGGGCCGATCGCGCATTCCGCTCGCACGAACGCCGTGACCGGTCCCGCGAATTCGATCGACACGATCCGGTCCGCCCGTGGTTCGCCGCGGCTGGCCGGGGAGGGGCGTGCGTCGACCAGTGGAAAGTAATGTTCCATGGTCAGATGCGTCAGCGTGCCCTCTGTGGCGCAGGCATAGATCGCCTGGGGATGAAAGATGCGGGCAAGCCGGGAGGTGTCGCTGTGATACAGCCCGTCGAAATAGTCTCCCAGCGCTGCGGTGATGTCGGCATAGGTTCTGTCCATCATTGATCCCATCGAAGAGAGGCGCCGCTCGCGGCTTCAGTTGAGGCCTTCAGCTTGGATCGCTGCCTGAACCGCCGGACGCGCGGCCACGCGATCGGAATGTGCGCGCGGGTGCGGCCATTGCTCGAGACCGATGCCGGTGAGTGCGACGCGGCCGCTTTCTTCTCGGATTCTACGGCCCTGTCGTTGAAAAGTGAAAGAGTTGTGCAACTCGGAGGACGAGAGCGAAAATATCCCGGCAAATCTTGCCGCCTGCCGGCAATTTGCCGCCGGTGGGAGCCGGAGGCTTTCGACTTAGCGCGTTGATTTCATAAGAAAAAATCCGTGGCACGCCGCTTGCGACGATGGTTGCGCAAGTTTGCGGCCGCGTGTCCTGACGGCCGCCACGCCGTCCTGGAGGATCACGTAATGGGTATCTTCGGCGCCCTGACCACTGCCGTCACCGGCATGCGCGCACAGAGCTACGCGCTCGAAAACGTGTCGGGCAATATCGCCAATTCGCAGACCACCGCCTTCAAGCGGATCGACACCAGCTTCCAGGACCTGATCCCGGACAACATCCCCTCCAAGCAGCTCGCCGGCGGCGTGATCGCGAGCGCGCGCGCGACCAATACGGTGCAGGGCGACATCCAGAGCGCCTCGGTCGGCACCTTCATGGCAATCAACGGCGACGGCTTCTTCGTCGTGCAGAAGCCGACCTCGGTCCAGGACAATGCGCCGGTATTCGGTGGCTCGGACTATTACACCCGCCGCGGCGACTTCCAGCCCGACAAGAACGGCTACCTGGTCAACGGCGCCGGCTATTATCTCATGGGCCTGCCGATCGATCCCGCGACGGGCAATACCACCGGCAGCGTTCCGCAATTGCTGCAATTCCAGAACGATTTTCTGCCCGCGCAGCAGACCACGTCGGTCGAGTATCGCGCCAACCTTGCATCGTATCCCCTGACCAACAACCACGACATCGACATTCCGCGCTCGGAATTGCTGAACCCGGCGAACTTCTCCGCCAATCCGATTTACGGGCCGCCTTCCCCCGCACGCGTGCTTGGCTCGGGCGCGACGCTGTCGCCGGACGCAGTCGCGACCGGTACCGGCAGCGTGGATATCTCCGCACTCGCCTCGGCCGGCGGCACGCTGGAAATCAACGGCACCGCGATCGCCATTACTGCCGGGGCCGACGAGGTCGCGGTCCTGGCCGCGATCAACGCGCAGACCGGCACGACAGGCGTGACCGCTTCCCTCAACGGCACCGGCCGGCTGGTACTGAACAGCGCCGATGCCGATACCAATATCTCGATCGGAGGCGCCTCGACGCTCTCGGTCCTGTCCGAGCTCGGCCTGAATGTCGGCACCACCAATGCCACCAACCTGCTGACGCAGAATGCGGTCGGGGCGGGCCAGACCATGGTGATCCAGGTCGGCGGCAATCCCGCGCTCACCGTCACGTTCGGCACCGGGCCGGGACAGGTCTCGACCCTCGCCGAACTCTCGACCGCGCTTGGCGCCGTCACCGGCGGAACCGGTACGGTCGATACGACGAACGGCAACGTCACGATCAACGCCGCCAACATGACCGACACGATCTCGATCGACGGGACCATTGCGCACACCGTCTTCGGCATGCGGACGCTCAGCGCGCAGCCCTCGAACGGCAGCGTGATCGGGAACGATCTGCCGGCCTTCATCAATTCCTCGATCGGGGGCGGAGCCGTCACGGCCTATGACGTGTCCGGATCGCCGGTGAACATTCAGTTGCGCTGGGCCAAGGTCGATTCCCAGCTCTATGGCGGGCAGGACACCTGGAACCTGTTCTATCAGGTCAATTCCAATGCGACCGGTACCCAGGCCGCCTGGCTCAATGCCGGAACCAGCTACACATTCGGTGCCAACGGACAGATGAACCCCCAGGTCCCGACGCTGCAGCTCAGCAACGTCACGATCGACGGCGTCAATCTCGGCGATATCCAGATCGCCCATGGCGCGGGCGGTATCACCCAGTTCGCCGATCCGAACGGCAATGCGCAGGTCAATCTGCTGAAGCAGAACGGTTTCCCGGCCGGCGAATTGCAGACCGTCGCGATCAGCGAAAAGGGCCGCATCGTCGGCTCCTATTCGAACGGCCGCACCATCGACCTCGCGGAAATCACGCTCGCGAATTTCAACGGCGCGAATTTCCTCAAGCGCATCGATGGCGGAGCCTTCGAAGTGACCGACGAATCCGGGACGCCAACCTATGGCGCGAGCGGGACAATCATCGGCTCGTCGCTTGAGGGATCAAACACCGACATCGCCGACGAATTCACCAAGCTCATCGTGACCCAGCAGGCCTATTCCGCCAATACCCGCGTGATCTCCACAACCAACGACATGGTGCAGGACCTCCTGAACATGATTCGGTGAGCGATGGCGGCATTCACTAGGACAATGGCATGAGCCTCTCGCAGGCCCTCAGCACCTCCACCGCCGGCTTGCGCACCGTGCAGGCCGGGCTCTCTCTGATCGCCTCCAATGTGGCGAATGCGGAAACAGCCGGCTATGTCCGCAAGAGTCTGGTTCAGACGTCGACCTCTGCGGGCGGAAACGGCGTCAGCGTGCGCGCCGCGGCGGTCAATCGCGAGCTCGACATCTACCTGCAACGGCAATTGCGCACCGAAGCGGCAGGCGGCAGCTATGCCGGTCTGCGGGCGGAATTCTATTCGCGCCTCCAGCACATCTATGGCGAACCGGGCACCGACGCGACGCTTGAGGCGGCATTCAACGACTTCACGTCCGCGGTGCAGACACTGGGAACTTCGCCGGAATCGTCCACCGCGCGCGCCGCTGTCATCAGCGCAGCGCAGGTGCTGACCCAGCAGCTCAACGGGATGACGAGGGACATCCAGGCGCTGCGGGGTGATGCCGAACTCGGGATTCATGACTCGGTCGCCCGCGCCAATCACGCGATGCAGCAGATCGCCGACGTCAATCGGCAGCTTGCGCTCAACAATGCTCCGGACGCGGCCACGGCGACGCTCCTCGATCAGCGCGACATGCATATCGACGAACTGTCGCAGCTGATGGACATTCGCGTGATCGCGACCGATCACAACCAGATCAATGTGTTTACCAATTCGGGCATCCAGCTGGTCGGCGCCGATGCCGCGCGGCTCGCCTTCGAGCCTCAGGGCACGATGGCCC
The DNA here is from genome assembly GCF_050250235.1 of Pseudorhodoplanes sp. Classification (GTDB taxonomy): domain Bacteria; phylum Pseudomonadota; class Alphaproteobacteria; order Rhizobiales; family Xanthobacteraceae; genus Pseudorhodoplanes. Next base: position 58,895 of record NZ_JBFWPA010000009.1, on the reverse strand, counting down.
CGGCCGCGCAATGGACCTCCGACCCCGCAACCCGCACGGTCGGCACCATCACCATGGTTACGCCGACCGGAGGCCGCATCGATCTTCTCGCCGCCAATGCGATTCGCTCGGGAGAGATCGCGGCCTATTTCGAGATGCGCGACTATATCCTGCCGGAGGCGCAGGTGCAGCTTGATGCGATCGCCGCGGCGATGGCTTCGAGCCTGTCCGACGTGACGATTGCGGGCAACGCGGTGACCGCGGGCGCGCAGCAGGGATATGACATCGATACCGCTGGGCTGCTGGCGGGAAACCGCATCAATGTCACCTGGTCGGACCATTCGGGACAGCAGCATCGCGTGACGATCGTGCGGGTCGACGACCCGGCCGCGCTGCCGCTGTCGAATGACGTGACCGCGGCGACCGGCGACACGGTCATCGGCATCGATTTCTCGGCAGGTCTGGCCTCCGTCGCGGCGCAGCTTAACAGCCATTTCAACGGCAGAGTCGTCTTCTCCAATCCGTCCGGCTCGACCCTGCGCATCCTTGACGATGGCGCTGCCAACAATGCGAGCATTGATGCGGCGAGCGTGACGGTCACACGTACCGGATTTGGTGGCGGCAGCACCCATCTTCCCTTCTTCACGGATGCGGCGGCAATCTATACCGGCGCCATCACCGGGGCCGGTCCGCAAGGCGCGGGACTCGCAGGGCGCATTGTGGTCAACGCACAACTCGCCGCCGATCCCTCGAAGCTTGTGGTGTTTCAGCCCGAAACCCCGGCCGGGGATTCCACGCGGCCGAGTTTCATACTCGGACAGTTGCTCGATTCTTCCGTCACGTTTTCCGCCAAGACCGGAATCGGATCGGAATCGTCACCATTCTCCGGATCGCTGTCGCGGTTTCTGCGACAGGTGATCGGTGCACAAGGCGAGAACGCTGCAAATGCGGCGAGCCTCGCGGCCGGCCAGGAGGTCGTGGTCAATGCGCTGAAGGCGCGGGTCGCCGAAGGATCGGCGGTGAATATCGACGTCGAAATGGCAAACCTTCTGTCCCTTCAAAGTGCCTATGGCGCCAATGCGCGCGTCATGTCGGTGGTGAAGGACATGATGGATCAGCTGATGAGAATCTGAGGCTTGAATGAGCATCGGCGGTATTGGAACGCGATCCCTGCTGTTGACGCAGTCGCTGGTCGACATGCGTACGCAGCTTGGCGACTTGCAGCAGCAGCTTGCCAGCGGAAAGCGCGCCGACAGCTATGCCGGCATCGGGATCCAGCGCGGCCTGACGGTCGGACTGCGATCGCATCTTTCGGCGATCGGGGCCTATGGCGACACCATCACGAGCGTCGGTGTCCGGCTCGATCTGGCGCAGTCTGCGCTGACTCGCATCGCCGATATCGGGCGCGAGACCAAGGCTGTTGCAGCGCAGATGACGTCCGGAGACGGCCCCGCTGCTGCCCAGGCGAGCGCGAATTCGGCGCTCGGAGAGATTCTCGGTCTGCTGAATACCCGCGCCGGCGACCGCTACCTGTTCTCGGGTGCATCCAGCGACCAGCCCGCGGTGCCGTCGCTGTCGCAGATCCTCGATGGCGATGCGGGCCGCGCCGGCTTCAGGCAGATTGTGACGGAGCGCTTGCAGGCCGACATGGGTTCGGCCGGGCTGGGGCGCCTTCTGGTGACGGCACCAATGCCGACCGCGGTTGCCGTGAGCGAGGAGGCAACAGCGTTCGGCTTCAAGCTTGCCGCCATGGATTCTTCGCTGGCGGGATCGATCGTCGCGGGTCCGGCCGGCGCGCCGCCGCAGGTCTCGGTCGATCTCGGCTCCGTCAATCCGAATGCCGGCGAGGTCCTGCGGCTTACACTCGATCTGCCGGATGGATCGACCGAGACGATCACACTCACTGCGACTGCCTCGGCAACGCCGGCTGCCGGCGAATTTTCCATCGGCGCGGATTCGACGGCGACCGCGGCCAATCTCCGGACCGCACTTGGTGCCGAAATCGCAAGCCTCGCCCGAACGGCACTCTCGGCAGCCTCGGCGCTGGCCGCGGCCGACGATTTTTTCAACGTCGACGCATCCCATCCACCGCGGCGGGTCGCAGGTCCTCCATTCGACGCGGCCACGGGGCTTGTTGCGGGGACCGCCGCCGACACGGTGTTCTGGTACGTCGGTGAAGCCGGCAGCCAGCCGTCCCGCTCGACCGCGACGGCGCGGATCGACCAGTCGATCACCGTGCAATACGGCCTGCGCGCGAACGAGGAGGGTCTTCGCTGGCAATTGCAGAATATCGCAGCGCTTGCGGCCATCGCGCTTCCCGGTGGCGACCCGGACGGCGAGGAGCGCTCGGCGGCAATGAGCGGGCGGCTGCGCCAGGCGCTGGACGTGCCGCCGGGCATGCAAAGTGTCGAGGCGATCCAGGCCGAGATGGCCGGTGCGCAGATATCGCTCGCGGCGGCGCGCGACCGGCACCAGCAAACCGGGGCAACCGTCAGCGACCTGCTGCAGGAGATCGAGGGCATCAGCAACGAACAGGTCGCGGCAAAAATCCTCGCGCTGCAGACAAGCCTGCAGGCCTCGCTGCAGACCACTGCCAATCTCTTCCAGATGAGTATTGTGAATTACCTGTAGCAACGGCGAGGCTGTCTTCCGGCAAATCGCTCATGCGGCGCCCTGCGTCCGCGGGCGTCGACGGCTTTTGGGTCGATGCTGGAAGAAAAAAGACGGCGGGGCGATCCCGCAGCAACAAATGAGAACGGTGGCCGTCGAAACGCTACGCCTTGCCGCCCAGTCCGGCGGCCAGCTGGCGATTGATGTTGATCAGGCTGCGCAGCCGTTCCGGTTGCGGATTGCCCATCACATTCAGCGTATGGTTGATGACGAAAATGCCGATATTGGCGATGTTCTGGCGAACCTCAGCCGGCAGCGGGTTGGTGCTGTTGGTGGCCGATGTGAGAAAAACCGTCCAGAGCTTTCGATTGAACAGCAGCGCATGGTCGAGCGTTGCGCGCTGGCTGTCCCAGTGGTCGTGGACGCTTTGCAGTCTGGACGCGGCTCGGAGCAAGAGCTGGGCTTCGAGGTTACGCGGACTTGCGGTCTGCTGGGCCACCGTTCCGTAGGCTTTGGCCGCGTGTTGCATGCGTTAGCAGCTCCTGCTCGTACTCGATCAGTTTCTTGGCGGATTTCAATGCCTTATACAGATCGCCCGTTAAGATTTGATTGTTGATATCGGCAATGTGTCGCCACGCGCTGGGCGCCGCCTGCACGATGTCCTGCATCAGCGCGAAATACACTTCGTGCTGCCTGGAAGGATCGCCGCCGATATACATCAGCTGCACCGCGAGATAGATGCGTTTGGCCGGCGTATCGGCGCGGTCCGCAGTCATGATGTCGCGCTCGCGCAGGATTGGCGCGGTGCCTTCGACCAGAAAGCGGGTGCGCTGGTCGCCGTTGGAAATCACGCTGTCGCCGATCAGGATACGTTCGCCGGGCTTCAGTTCGACCTTGAGCGCCATGACCTGGATCTCCGAAAGATTCGATCCAATGGTCGGCCGTTCATGGTTAACGGCGCGTAAACAAAAACGGCGGGGCTTTGCCCCGCCGCGGAAAATCCGGGACGTCCGGTGGATCAGCCGAACAGCCGCAGCACGGCCTGGTCGGCCTGCGCGGACAGCGACAGGGCGGTGGTGGAGAGCTGCTGGCGGGTCTGCAGCGCCAGCATGTTGGCGCCTTCCTCATTGGTATCGGCGAGCACGAGGTTGTCGGCGCCGGTCTCCAGCGTGCGGACCAGGTTCTTGGTGAAGTCCTGCCTGATCTGCACGGTGCTGAGCTTCGAGCCGAAAGCCGAAGCCTGCGCGCGCAAGGTCCGCAATGCCTGGTCGACATTCACCAGCACCGCATCGGTGGTCAGGTTGGTCTGGAATTCGTCGCCGCTCAGCGCAGTGAGGCCGAGCCCGGCGGTGTCGAAGTCGACACCGTTGATCTCGAGAGAACTGCTGCCGTCCTCGTTGAACACCACCTTCAAGCCGTCGCCGCCCAGCAGGTTCACGCCGTTATAGGAGGCATCGCGCGCCAGCGAGTCGATCTGCACCAGAATTTCGTTGAACTGGCTCTGCAGGTTCGCGCGAACGCTGTTTGGCGACGCAACGCTGGCCGTCGGCGTATGGACGCCAACCGAGGCGGCACCGACCAGGGCGGCCGCGTCGCTGCCGCCGATCGTGACGATGTCGGATGTCGTGGAGGTGATCGAGATCTGGTTGGAGCCATTGACCGTGGCGGTGACACCGGTCAGGCCGCCCAGCGCCGTTGTCAGGTCGGCGACGCTGGTGAGGCCGGTGAGATTGATGGTTTGCACCGCCCCCGATCCGACCTGCACGGTCAGGGTACCGGTGAGGCCGTTGACCAGAGGATCGGTGAGGGTGACGCTGCCGGTTACGCCCAGTGCGTAGGTCGCGTCCGGCTCCGCGGTCTGCTGCGCCTGCTTGGCGATCGACTTGGCGGACTCGACCAGTTTGGTGATCGCCGTGATTCCGTGGTCGGCGGCCTCGATGGTCTTTTGTGCCTGACCGATCGAATCCAGCAGCGAGTTCAGATCGCCCGCCCGGTAGCTCAATGCCTGCGATGTGAAGAAGTTGCTCGGATTGTCGAGTGCCGAATTGACCCGCTTTCCCGTGGCAAGACGGTTTTGGGTCGTCGCCATCAGCTCTGCCGTACTCTGCAAGGACAGCAGATTCTGCCGAACGCCGGCGGAAAGCACGATGTCGCCCATGACGAAATTCCCTTTTTCCAAATCACAGTCGCACCGCAAACGCGGGCTGCTGGGACCTGATAATGATCCGGTAACCCTAATGAGCCGTAAATAATGTTTAAACGAACGGTAAATCCGTCGAGTCTTTGGCGAAGCGAACTCACAAAAGAAAAGCGGCGGGGACCTGCCCCGCCGCTTCGGCATTCGGAATGGCTGGACGAGATCAGAACAGCCGCAGCACCGCCTGATCGGCCTGCGCGGACAGCGACAGGGCCGTGGTGGAAAGCTGCTGACGGGTCTGCAGGGCGAGAAGGTTGGCACCTTCCTCGTTGGTGTCGGCCAGCACCAGATTGTCGGCACCGGTCTGCAGGGTGTTGACCATGTTCTTGGTGAAGTCCTGGCGGATCTGCACCGTGGTCAGGTTGGAGCCGAATTGAGCAGCCTGCGAACGCAGCGAGTTGAGCGCTGCATCGAGGTCGCCGATCACCGTGTCGATATCGCCGTTGGTCTGGAACTCGTCGCCGCTCAGGTTCGCCAGAGACAGACCGGCAGCGGTGAAATCCACGCCCGAGATGCTCTGGGAGCTCGAGCCATCCTCGTTGAACACCACTTTCAGGTCGTCGCCGTTCAGAAGGTTGATGCCGTTGTAGGAAGCGTCCGCCGCCAGCGCATCGATCTGCGAGAGGATGTCGTTGTACTGATCCTGCAGGCTCTCGCGGCTCGTGCTCGGCGTTGCAATCGTCACGGTCGGGGTTTCCACGCCGACATTGGCGGCGCCGACAAGCGCTGCGGCGTCGGTGCCGCCGATGGTGACGGTGTCCGACGTGTTGGACGTGATCGAGACGTTGCCGCCGCTGAGCGTCGCAGTGACGCCGGTCAGACCTTCCAACGCGCTCTGAAATCCTGCGGCGGTGGTGAGGCCCGACAGATCGATCGACTGAACCGCGCCGGAGCCGACCTGCACGGTGAACGTGCCGGACAGGCCGTTGACCAGGGTGTCGTCCACGGTGGGCGTGCCGGTGATGGCGAGAGCGTAGGTAGCGTCCGGCGCCGCGCTCTGCTGCGCCTGCTTGGCGATCGACTTCGCCGATTCCACAAGCTTGGTGAGCGAGGTGATGCCGTTATCGGCGGCCTTCAGGGTCTGCTGGGCCTGGCCGATCGAGTCGAGGAGCGAGTTCAGGTCGCTGGCGCGATTGTTGAGGGCCTGCGAGGTGAAGAAGTTGCCCGGATTGTCGAGCGCCGAGTTCACCTTCTTGCCGGTCGCGAGCCGGTTCTGCGTCGTGCTCATCAGGTCTGCAGTGTTCTGCAGCGAGAGGAGGTTCTGACGGACCGACGCCGACAGGGTGATATTGTTGGAAGCCATCGTGACTCAACCTTTCTGGTTTGATTACCGCATGCGATCCCGTCCGGATCGCCGGCGGTGATGCCACGGCTCTTTTCAAAACCGCGTAAAAAAGCATGGTTAACGAGTTGAGAGCGCGTGAATGGCGGGCCCGGCCTTTCAAACGCCGGCTTCATGTCTTGGTAACGATGGCACGGCGCGAGGTCGGAAGCTGCGCAACACGACCGCGTCTCGGTCGCGCTTGCACCGGAGCCGGGAGAAATCCGGCTATACCTGAAAATCCGCATGCTGAGCGTCGTCTTGCGGTGCTTCCTGCGGCTCCGGATTGCGGCCATAAGCCCTCTGCCGGAGCAGCGCTTCGTCCTTGCGTGAACGGCGGCGATCGCGTTCCTCGCGCTCGCGGTCGAGTACGGCCTGGCATCGCGGGTCGATCACGGGCTCGCGCGTAGCGGTCTCGGTCGGCTCGTAATGCGCGACGGATGCCTGTTGCGCGGCATTGACGCTTTGTGACGGCGACAGTTCGGTGCGAACGATATTGCTGCGACCGGCAACCGTCCGCGCGATGTTTTCCCGCGGCTTGACGGTGAGGTTTGAGTCCATGGTCACCCTCCCGCGCTCTCGCGCGCTTCCGGGAATGACGGGGACGCAACACTACGACAGCGGCATTAACCGGCTGTCAGGAAACTAGGTAAACCTGCACCGATTCGTGCTGGACCGGCGAAGGCTTACAGCACGCGACTGACCGCGAGCGGCTGCGCGGCGCTGGCACGCGGCGCGTTGGTCCGTCCGGTCGCCCCATAGGTGGAGGGCGCCGCTTTGCGGGCCAGTTCATCGGACACCCCGCGCATGATGCCTTCCGACACCGCGTGCGCGGTCGCCAGCACGGTGAGATTGGTCTGCAAGAGCGCGCGAAATTCTTCGTGCTTGCGCTTCATTGCGGCCAGGGCTTGCGGGTGCGTGGACGCCAGGTCAGGAAGTATCGTTCTGATGTGGCTCGCGCCGGCGTAATAGAGGTTCGCAAGCTCGGTCTTTTCCGCCTGGAGCCTGGCGGCGTCGGAAAGACGGCCGGCGCGCACCAACGCGGTCTCCTGCTCGATGAGGTGCAGGATCGCATCCATCGCCGTTGCGAGTTCGGCCATCACTTCGAGGGGTGGCAGGGCTTCTTTCATGGTGTCGTCTCCGCGGCCGGCGCGGCGCCGCGATCTTCCTGCTGCGCCATCAGCGTGCGATAAACATCCGACGCGATACCGATGCCGCCGCTCTTGGCAAACGACTTCGCGTAGGCGTCGGTCAGGAAGGAGCGCCAGACGCCGAGCGCCTTGCCGCCGCCGAATGGGCCGTCGCCGTCGATGGCGGTGAACATCTGGCTGAACATGGTGTTGAGATACACCGCCTCGAAATCTTCCGAGGCCTGGCGCGCTTTCGCCGTGCTGGCGGATTTTGCTCCCGCAAGCTGCTGCTGGGCGGTGAGGGCGGCATAGGCGGATTTCACGCTCGATGCCGCCTTCAGATCGAATGCCGCGGCCATCACATCACCTCGATATCGGCCTGGATCGCGCCGGCGGCCTTGATCGCCTGGAGGATCGCGATCAGGTCGCGCGGGGACAGACCGAGCGCGTTCAGGCCGTCGACGAGTTGTTGCAGCGACACGCCGTCACGAACGATCGCAAGCTTCCTGCCGTCTTCCTGCACGCCGACCTGCGTGCGGGGCACGACCACGGTCTCGCCCTGGGAGAATGGCGCTGGCTGGCTGACCTGCGGCGCCTCCGAAATCGTGACGGTGAGGTTGCCTTGCGCCACCGCGACCGTCGAAACCCGTACGTCGCGGCCCATCACGATCACGCCGGAGCGCTCGTCGATCACGATCTTGGCGGCGAGATCGGGCTCGATCTGCAATTGCTCGATCTCGGTCAGCAGCGCAACCATGTTGGTGTCGCTCTTTCCGGGCAGGGTGAGCTGCACGGTCGACTGATCGAGCGGCTCGGCGGTCGCGGAGCCCATGAAGTCGTTGATCGCGGCTGCGATCCGCTTGGCGGTGGTGAAATCGGCGTTGCGCAGCGCAAGGCGTACCTTGTTCAGCCGGTTGAGCTGGAAATCGATCTCGCGCTCGATGATCGCGCCATTGGCGATGCGGCCGACCGTCGGCACGCCGCGCACGATCTTGGCGGCTTCGCCCTCGGCCTGGAAACCGGCGATTGCAACCGAGCCCTGTGCCACGGCATAGACATTGCCGTCGGCGCCGAGCAGGGGGGTCACCAGCACCGTTCCGCCCTGCAAACTCTTGGCATCGCCCAGCGCAGACACGGTCACGTCGATCCGCGTGCCTTGCGTACCGAACGGCGGCAGGTTGGCGGTCACCATTACCGCGGCGACGTTGCCGGTGCGCAATTGCTGACCGCGGACGTTGACGCCGAGCCGCTCCAGCATCGCCTGCAGCGACTGGCGCGTGAACGGGATGTTGTTGAGCGTGTCGCCGGTGCCATTGAGGCCCACGACCAGCCCGTAGCCGATCAGCTGGTTCTGGCGCACGCCCTCGACATTGGCCAGATCCTTGATGCGGGACGTGGCCTCAGCCGTCCCCGCGCCAACGATCAGCGCCAAAGCCGCAAGCACGGCGCGCGCAACTTCGAACGTCCTCGACATCATGCTCCCCATGAAGGCCGGACCTTGGAGAGCATGATGCGAGCGCTGTGCCAGTTCTGGCTTTCGCCTCAAGGCTCTGATCTTCCGAACTTTTTTCGAACGCCGAGCCGGCGGACGGTCCGGGCGGGCGGCATCGCCTGCCGCCGCCCCGGCAGCTTTTGCCGGTGTCTTTACGCTCGGTTAACCACAAGACCGCAAGCTCGCTCCATGCGAATAGCGGCAACCTCAGGCAATGCGGCGGTGCGGGATGCGCCAGCCCCCCGGCGCTCCGGAAGCGGCGGCTTTTCTCTGGCCGAGGGTGCCAATTCATCGAGCCGTGCCGGGACCGGATCGCTACAGGCGATTGCCGGGATCGACGTCCTGGTTGCCCTGCAGGGGGTCGAGGACAAGGCCGAGCGGCGCCGGCGGGCGGTGCGGGGAGGGCGCGCGGCGCTGGATGCGCTGGACGCACTCAAACTCGGGCTCCTGTCGGATTCGCTCGATCAACCGGCGCTCAACCGGCTGAAGTCCGCGGCGGGCGGATTGACAGCGGAAACCGGGGACCGGGCTCTGGATCAGGTGCTGGCCGAAATCGATCTGCGGGTCCAGGTCGAGATCGCCAAATTGTCCCGTCGATGAGGCCTTTCCGGCCCGGGGCGTCGCGCAAAGTCAAGCGATTCCAAGTACATATTATGACATTCCGGAAAGGTCGGCGAATAAATCGCTGTTGTCGGCCCAACCCTGCCCCGTTATAAGCTCGCCGCCGCGAGGGGGTGACTCGCGGACCGCGGGAGTGATCAGGAATGCCGGCCAAACTGAAGGATTACCGGCCCACCGAAAAAGAGCCGTTCATGAATGAGAAGCAGCGGGAGTATTTCCGCGACAAGCTTCTGGCCTGGAAGGATGATATTCTGAAAGAGGCGCGGGAGACGCTTCAGCATTTGCAGGACGAGAACCAGAATCACCCCGATCTTGCCGATCGTGCCTCCTCCGAGACCGATCGTGCCATCGAACTGCGGGCGCGTGACCGTCAGCGCAAGCTGATCGCCAAGATCGACGCGGCGCTCGCGCGCATCGATGAAGGCACCTACGGTTATTGCGAGGAAACCGGCGAGCCGATCTCGCTGCGCCGGCTGGAAGCCCGTCCGATCGCAACGCTGTCGATCGAGGCGCAGGAGCGTCACGAGCGGCGGGAACGGGTCTACCGCGACGATTGAGGGCTTGCAGCGCCCGGTCCGGCGAATGTCGGCGGATCAGTCCGACCTGCGAGCCGCCGATTGACAATCCCTGCCGCCTGCGCGCACCTCTTCCGCAGGTGTCGCGAACGAGATCGGCAGGGCATGGCGTCGGCTGAAGCCAATACCGAACTGATCCAGGTCGTCGCGCTGCTCGGCGCCGGCGTGGTGGCCGCGCCCGTCTTTATGCGGCTTGGCCTCGGCTCGGTGCTCGGCTACCTCGCTGCGGGCGTCGTGATCGGGCCGTTCGGCCTCAAGCTCTTCACCAACCCGCAGGCCATACTTCACGTCGCCGAACTCGGCGTGGTGATGTTCCTGTTCGTGATCGGGCTGGAAATGCAGCCGTCGCGCCTTTGGGGATTGCGGCGTGAAATCTTCGGTCTTGGCGCCGCGCAGGTTGCCATATGCGGCCTGCTCCTGACCGGCGTCGGCATGTTCTACGGCCTGTCGCCGAAGGTTGCGCTCTTCGCCGCCATGGGATTCGTGCTGACCTCGACCGCGGTGGTCGCGCAGGTTCTCAACGAGCGCGGCGATACCGGGACCCCGGAAGGCCAGCGCATGATCTCGATCCTGCTGCTGGAAGATCTGGCGATCGTGCCGCTGCTGGCGCTTGTTGCATTGCTGGCTCCCGGAGGCGCGGAAACCAGCGAGCCGGCCTGGCTCGCGGTGCTGATCGCGATCGCGGCGGTGGTGGCGCTGCTCGCCGCCGGCCGCTGGCTGCTCAATCCGTTCTTCGGACTGCTCGCGGCCGCGCGTGCGCGCGAAGTGATGACCGCGGCGGCGCTGCTCGTTGTGCTCGGCTCCGCGCTCATCATGCAGCTTGCGGGTCTGTCGATGGCGATGGGTGCATTCGTTGCGGGTGTCATGCTGTCGGAATCCACGTTCCGCCACCAGCTCGAAGCCGACATCGAACCGTTTCGCGGCATCCTGCTTGGATTGTTCTTCATCGGCGTCGGAATGGCGCTCGACCTCTCGGTGCTGATGACCGACTGGCGGTTCATGATTGCCGGCGTGCTGTCCTACATGATCGTCAAGTCGATCGGCATCTATGCCGTGGCACGGCTGTTCAAGGCGCCGCACCACGAGGCCATTTACCGCGCGGCGCTGTTCTCGCAGGGCGGCGAATTCGCCTTCGTGCTGTATTCGGCGGCGGCAGCGGCGGGCATCTTCACTGCTCGGGTCAACGCGATCATGACCACCGTGGTGATCATTTCGATGGCGCTCACGCCGCTGGCGGTCATCGCGCTGCGATGGCTGACGCCCAAGCGGGAGCAATCGCTCGACGGCGTGGAAGCGCCGCAGGATCTATCCGCCAGCGTGCTGATCGTCGGCTTTGGCCGGTTCGGTCAGGTCGCGAGCCAGTCGCTGCTCGCGCGCGGCTATGATGTGACGATCATCGACAACGATACCGAAATGATTCGCAGTGCCGCGGATTTCGGGTTCAAGATCTATTATGGCGATGGCTCGCGGCTCGATCTGCTCGAGGCGTCTGGCGCGCGCAAGGCCAGACTGATCGCGGTCTGTGTCGACAGCCGCTACACCGCGACCCGCATCGCCGAGATCGTGATGGACGATTTTCCGCAGGCGAAGCTGATGGTCCGCTCCTTCGATCGGGAGCACGCGCTGGAGCTCGTACACAATGGCGTCGAGACCCAGATACGCGAGACGTTCGAGTCGGCGATGAGGTTCGGCGAACTGGCGTTGCGCGAACTCGGCGTTCCGGACCGCGAGGCTTCCGAGATCGTGGAGGAGCTTCGCCGGCGCGACGCCGAGCGCTTCGCGCTGGAAGTGGCCGGCGGGTTCGGCGCCGGCCGCGATCTCATGCACGGCAACGTCCCGAAGCCGACCCCGTTCACCAAACCGAAGCAGGCCGGCCGCGTGATGGGCGAACAGCCTCCGGCGGACGAGGTCTGACCACGGCGCGGCTTCCGGCCGCTCAGCCGCGATACATCAGCCACCACGCAAGCGCTGCGGGGATACCGAAGATCGGAAGGAACGCGGCGATCTCGTTGATCAGCGGAATGCCGACGCGCAGATGACCGTAGATTCCATTGGCGATCGAAATCACCAGCCACAGCCAGATGAAATACCAGGCCCCATTGAATGCAAGGCCGGCAGCGCGGGGGCCGAAATGCATGACGGCGAGCATCGCCACGCCGAGGCCGACCAACATCAGGATGTGCATGAAGAACTCCCACGCGCGATGCCGCCACTATAACAGGCGGCCCTCCGGAATCGAGCGCGGCCTCCGGCAGGGGAGCTTGCCGGAGGCCGCGTCGCGTCGCCGTCCGGTGCGCGCCCCGGTGCGGCGTGGGAGTTCTGCTCCTCGCCTCGTGAAAAGCAGGAGAGGACTTTGAAGTGAAACTCAGAACGGCAGAAGGATGTCCATCACCTGTTGTCCGTAGCGCGGCTGCTGCATGTCGGTGAGCTGGCCGCGTCCGCCATAGGCGATGCGGGCCTGCGCGATCTTGGTCGATTCGATGGTGTTGTCGCTCTCGATGTCCTCCGGACGCACGACACCCGCCACGATCAGCTCCCGCACTTCGAAATTGACGCGCATTTCCTGCCGCCCCTCGATCACGAGGTTGCCGTTCGGAAGCACCTGGGTGACCACGCCGGCGATGTTGGTGAACACTTCGTCCTTGCGGTCGGTGGTGCCTTTGCCTTCGGTCGCGGTCAGCGAGTCGGCGCCGATCAGGGTGCTCGGCACTTGCGCCTTGATTAGCCCCGGCAAGACCTGCTTGCCAAGGAACTTGCTCACTCCGGCGTCTTCGTTGGCCTTGCGCCGTCGCGCAGTCTCGTTTTCGACCGACGCCTTGTCGTCGATTTTCACCTTCACGGTCAGGATGTCGCCGACCTGATGCGCGCGCTGATCCTTGAAGAAGGCGCGCGAGCCGTTGCGCCACAGCGAGTTCGGATTGTAGGAGGCAGGCTGCGGCATCGGCATCGGCATCTGAACCGGCTTGTAGCCCGGGGCGGTGGTCGGATTGTTGATCGGCGACAGCGGCGGCGCTTCACCGATCGTGCGCAGCCGATCGATGGAAGAGCAGCCTCCGAGCCATGCCGCGACCAGGAGAATGCAGATATGCCGGATCGATGACGGTACGAGGGACATGGTTACTCTGCCTTGGTGAGGGCGGTACGGGCGTTGGCGATCCGGTTGGCGTCGCGGTTCTGGGCCGCGCTTACGATCCGCGGCGTCAGCGCGGTCACGGTGACCTGACCGGGGCCGGACACGACGCCCTGGATGACGCGCTTCGACTGCACGTTCAGCACATTGACGGTGTCGTCGAGCGAGCCGGAATCCTCCATCTTGCCGCGGACGGTGAGCGTGATGCCGGGAACCTCGTAGACGATGATGACCGGCTCGCCGCGCTTGACCAGCTGCGGTCGCACGAGGTCGTGGCTGCGGATCACCTGGCCGGGACGCAGCGTCTGCTGCAGCGCCATGCCGACCGCCGCGGCCGTGTCGCGGACCGCGTCCGCCTGGACTTCCGCTTTCGGCCGCTTCTCGAGGGCGACATCGTCTTCGCGCAGCACATCGCCGCGCGCCACCGCGCGACGCAGCACCACGGCGTCGTGGATCTCTTGTGCCGTGCCGGTGACGCGCAGGTGCGACGCACCGGTGCGGAAGACAAGTTCGAAACGGCCGCCGCGTGGCTCGAACAGCGCGCGGACCGGGATCAGAGGACCGGTTTCGGCGGGGTCGAGATGAAGGGTCGGCGCAGGGCCGTCCAGCGTGACGGCGATGCTCGCCGTGTCCGAAAGCCGCAGACGTTCTGCGGCGATCGTGGCAACGCGATCCTTGATCTCGATGGCGCCGATCATGCGGCTCGCGCGGGTGACCGACACCTCGGTCAGGCCGCTTGCCTCGACCGCCACATCATGCGGGCGCAGCGCCTCGATCACCGCGGCGGTTCGCACGCTGCCGGTCTGGCCGAGGTCGGGCGCACGGAACACGGCGATGTCGGCCTTCTCCGGGGCGACGTCCGCGACCAGGTCCCCGATCCGGACGAGGTCGCCGGCGACCAGGACGGTCGGACGCAGCGAAGGCCGGTCCTGTGCGCCGACCGTGGTCATGGTGGCAAGGAGCAACATTGCGGCGGCAATTCGTGTCATCGGTCCTGCTCCCTATCGCATCATGCCGGATGTCGATTGCAGCATCTGGTCCGCGGCGGAGACCACCTTCGCGTTCATCTCGTAGGCGCGTTGTGCCGCGATGAGGTCGGAAATCTCGCTGACCGCCTCGACATTGGCCTGCTCCAGAGAGCTCTGCAGCAGGCTGCCATAGCCGAGCGTGCTCGGAGTTCCGAGCTGCGCGTTGCCGGAGGCCGGTGTTTCCAGGAACAGATTGTCGCCGATGCCCTGCAGGCCGGACTTGTTCACGAAGATCGCGACCTGGATCTGACCGGCCTGCGTCGGCGTGGTCGATCCGGCCGGCGTGACCATCACCTGCCCCTGCGCGTTGATGGTAAGGCCGGTTGCGTTGGCCGGGATCGTGATGGTCGGCTGCACGACGTTGCCGTTCGCGGTGACGAGGCGCCCGGTGGCGTCGAGTGCAAATGAACCATCGCGCGTATAGGCGGTGCGGCCGTCCGGCATTGTGATCGGGAAAAAGCCTTCGCCGCGGATTGCGACGTCGGTCTCCTTGCCGGTGGTCAGGATCGCCCCCTGGGTCATCAACCGCGGCGTGCCGACGGTCTTGACGCCGGAGCCGAGTTCGACGCCGGCTGGCAGCAGGTTGCCCTGCTCGGAGGTCTGGGTGCCGACGCGGCGCACATGCTCGTAGAGCAGATCCTGAAATTCGGCGCGCTGCCGCTTGTACCCGGTCGTGCGCATATTCGCGATGTTGTTGGAGATGACCTGGACGTTGAGTTCCTGGGCCATCATTCCCGTCGCTGCGGTGTGAAGCGCTCGCATCACCGTTCCTCGTTGTTACGCCGGCACATCAGCCAGGCGTTCGATTGCCGAACGCCGCATGTCGCCATGCTGCTGCAGCAGCGAGGCGACCTGCGTATAGCTGCGCGTCACCTCGATCATTCGCGTCATTTCGACCACCGCCTTGACGTTGGACTGCTCGATCGCGCCCTGAATCACGTGCGGGTATTCGGCGGGCCTCGCCTGCACGCCTTCCGGGGCGTTGAATGTCGACGCTCCGTCTTTCTGCAGCCGCTGACCGTTTTCGAACGTGACCAGCCGGAGCCTGCCGCGCACGCCATCGGGCACCGCCACGGTGCCGTCGCGGCTGATGGTGATGTCCTTGTCCTCGGCCTGGAACTGGATCGGACCGGCTTCGCCCATCACCCGGTATCCTTCCGTGGTGACGAGTTCCCCGGCCGGGTTCATCTGCAGCGAGCCGTTGCGGGTGTAGCGCTCGCCGCGCGGGGTCTGCACCACCAGGAACGCCTTGCCATCGATCGCAACATCCAGCGCGTTGCCGGTCTGGCGAAGCGGTCCCTGGCTGAGGTCGTGCCAGGTGGAACGATCCTGGACGAAGGACAGTTTGCCGCTGCTGCGGCCGAAATCGTTGTGGCTCGCACCCGGCATCAGGAATTCTTCGAACACCGCGGTGTCGCCCTTGAAGCCGGTCGTGTTCAGATTGGCGATATTGTTCGACACCACCTCGAGTTCGCGCCGCAGCGACATCTGCCGCGACAACCCGATCAGAAGGGCATTCTCCATCCCGATCTCCCCACGCTGACGGCCGCGCCCTCCCGAGGCTTGAACCGCACCGCCCGCGCCTCTCCCAAGCCGCGGACAGCCAATGCTCTGCAGCGGTCATGCCAACGTCGGAAATCCATATGTTTCAATATGTTAGGTCGAACGCGTCATTCGGCTTTGCGGTCCTTCGGGCAAATGTCGCCCGGCGCACCCGGCAAAAAGTTCCTGCCTGGCCTCCGGCGGAAAGTTTTCGTTAACCATCGTGACCGTAACGTCCGGTCGGTGGCGCCGGCTTCGCAGCAAGCTGCGCCGGACGGGGGCTCATGGCATGGCCGACAAGAACAAGCGCGCGGAATCCGACAGCGACAGGGAGGGCGAGGGCGCCGCAAAGCCGGCGCCGGCCAAATCCAGATCCGCGATCAAGCTGATTGCGATTGCTTCAGTGGCCGTCCTCCTGCTTGGCGGCGGCGGTGTCGCTGCCTTCTTCATGTTCAAGGGCAAGCCCGCCGCGGCCGTCGCGGCTCCGGCGGCGAAACCGCCCGCCTTCCTCGATCTGCCGGACACGCTCGTCAATCTCGCCAATGCCGGCGGCGACCGGCCGCAATATCTCAAGGTCAAGATCGTCCTCGAACTGCCGGACTCCGCCCTGATCCAGCAGGTTCAGCCGGTGATGCCGCGGGTAATGGATTCCTTCCAGACCTATCTGCGCGAGTTGCGACCGACCGACCTGGACGGTTCCGCTGGCCTCTACCGCCTGAAGGAAGAGCTGACGCGGCGCGTGAATTACGCCATTGCGCCCAATCGCGTGAATGCCGTGCTGTTCAAGGAAATCGTGGTCCAGTGACGACGCTTCTCGATCAGGAGGCGCCGGGGGCTGATCGGGGGCATGGCGCCGATGCGCGCGCCGAGCCGCCCGTCATCACGATGCCGGATCGTCCGGACGGGACCGCAGATGCCGGTACCTCGCCTGCGATCAGCGGCCAGTGGGCGGCGATGGTCGATGAAAGCAAGCTCGGACAGAAGAGCGCCGCCGAGCGGGTCCTCAATCAGGAGGAGATCGACGGGCTGCTCGGTTTCAGCCTCGCCGACGTCAACTTCAATGACAATTCCGGCATTCGTGCCATCATCGATTCGGCGATGGTGTCCTACGAGCGTCTGCCGATGCTCGAGATCGTCTTCGACCGTCTGGTGCGGCTGCTGACGACGTCCTTGCGCAATTTCACTTCGGACAATGTCGAGGTCTCGCTCGACCGCATCACCTCGGTGCGATTTGGCGACTATATCAATTCGATCCCCTTGCCGGCGATCCTGGCGGTGTTCAAGGCCGAGGAATGGGACAATCTCGGATTGGTCACGGTCAATTCGAGCCTGATCTACTCGATGATCGACGTGCTGCTTGGTGGTCGCCGCGGATCGGCGGTCATGCGGGTGGAGGGACGCCCCTACACCACGATCGAGACCAGTCTCGTCAAGCGCATGGTCGAGGTGATCCTCGCCGATGCCGAGCTTGCCTTCAAGCCGCTGTCACCGGTGCAGTTCAACATCGACCGCATCGAAAGCAACCCGCGTTTCGCCGCGATCACGCGGCCTGCCAATGCGGCGATTCTGGTGCGGCTGCGCATCGACATGGAGGATCGCGGCGGCACCGCCGAACTGCTGCTGCCCTATGCAACCATCGAACCGATCCGCGGCGTGCTGCTGCAGATGTTCATGGGCGAGAAATTCGGCCGGGACCAGATCTGGGAAGAGCATCTGGCTACCGAGATCGGCCTTGCCGAGGTGAATGTCGATGCGGTGCTCTACGAGGCGCGGCTGCCGCTGCGACAGATGATGGCGCTGAAGGTCGGCGACACCCTGCCGCTCGAAATCCGTTCGGACGCCATGATCACGCTTCGCTGCGGCGATGTCTCGCTCACCGAGGGCCGCATGGGCCGGGTCGGCGATCGTGTTTCGGTGCGGGTGGCCAAACAGCTGCGCAAGCCGAAAATGACCTACGCAATGTTCGAGAATGCCGACGACTCGAAGAAGCCCATGGAGGCATCGTGAGCTACGGATTCGGACTGACGATCGAATCGCTGGTGGCGATCCTTCTGCTGCTGACGATTCTGTATTGCGCGCGCCTCAACAAGCAGATCGAGAAGCTGAAGGGCGACGAGAAGCTCATGAAGGCGAGCGTCGCCGAGCTTGTGATGGCGACGGAACGCGCCGAGCGGGCGATCGCCGGGCTCAGGATGACCGCAACCGAGGCCGAGGACACGCTCGGCGCGCGGCTGCGCGAGTCGGAAGTCTATTGCAAGGCCATGGCATCCAGTCTTCAGGCCGGCGAGGACCTGCTCGGTCGTCTGCGCAAGATCGCCTATGCCAACAGTCTTCTCGGCGGCGAATCCGAGCCTGTAGCCGAGTTCGCCCCCGAGACCGTCGCCACCGACGCGAGGGCGGTCGCCGCCGCGGCGCAGGCCGTTGCGGAGAGGGCGCGCGCCCGCGCGCGCGGTCGAGCGGCATGAGCTTCCTGTTTCATCGCATGCGCCTCGTTCCGATCGTGCTGTTTGCGGCTGCGGGCCTGTTCCTGCTCAAGGTGGCGGGGATTGTCATCGACGGCGGCTATACGCTCGGGGCCGGCCACCAG
This sequence comes from Pseudorhodoplanes sp., assembly GCF_050250235.1. Classification (GTDB taxonomy): domain Bacteria; phylum Pseudomonadota; class Alphaproteobacteria; order Rhizobiales; family Xanthobacteraceae; genus Pseudorhodoplanes. The sequence goes on along the minus strand of NZ_JBFWPA010000009.1, from coordinate 40,683 downwards.
GCGAAGAATGACCGGGCACTTCACGAACAGGCGGCGGTGACCACACGTCCGGCGCAGAGCGCCAAGCACCAGGAGCCCGTGCGCAAGTTGTCATGGGCCCAGGAAATGTTCGGCTATCCCGAAGTGACCGGGTCTGTTGGCGCGCCGAAGCCTGCCGATGCGGCCGCGCCGGACAAGCCGGCGGGGCCGAAAAACATTGCAAAGTCTCCGCCCAAGGCCGCGCCGATGGGGACCAGGATCGCCCTTGACGCACCGCAGATTTCGCCCGCGGAGCGCGCGTTGCTCGAACGGCTGTCGGAGCGCCGCAAGGAGCTGGAGCAGCGCCAAAGCGAACTCGAGATGCGCGACACCTTGCTCAAGGCTGCCGAAAAAAAGCTGGAAGAGCGGCTGGGCGAACTAAAGCAGGCCGAGGCCCGCATCGTCGCCGCGACCCAGCAGAAGGACGAGGTGGAATTGCACCGGCTCAAGAATCTCGTCACCATGTACGAGAGCATGAAGGCCAAGGACGCAGCCAGGATTTTCGACCGGCTCGACCTCAAGCTCGCAACGGAGGTTGCGCGCATGATCCAGCCCCGCCGCATGTCTGAAATTCTGGCGCAGATGTCGCCGGAGGCGGCGCAACGGCTGACGGTGGAACTGGCCAGCCAGGCAAAAAGCGATTCCGGTTCGGGACCTCGCGCGCAGGACTTGCCGAAGATCCAGGGCAATCCGAACGGTTCCTGACCCTCACGGTTAACGCTGATTTAATTCCCGCTCGGTTAGGGTCGCGCCTGCATGTGCCGACCAGTGGCGTGAGCGTAGATGACGATGCACGATGCGATCTGCCGATGGGCGCGGATCGGGCAACGATGCCTGATGCGCGCGGCGCTTGTCTGCGCCGCGATCGGCATCGGCGCGCCTGGAGTGGCCCATGGCCAGCCGGTCCATGGCGACGTCCAGGTCGAGACCTCGCAAGGCTTTGCACGCATTCTCCTGCATTTGTCGGAAGAGGTCGAATCCGAGGTCAAGCTTGCGGGTGGCATCGTGGTGGTCCACTTCCGGCGGCCGGTCGAGGTCGGCATCGAGAAGCTGTCGCACGCGGTGCCGTCCTATATCGGCGCCGCGCGCCGCGATCCCGACGGCCGGGGCATTCGTATCGCGCTCAACCGCAAGGTGACGGTCAATTCGATGGCGGCCGGCGAGCGGCTCTATATCGATCTGCTGCCCGATCACTGGAAGGGCCTTGCGCCCGGATTGCCGAAAGAGGTGATCGAGGAATTGTCGCGGCGTGCGAGGGAAGCGGAGCGGAACGTGCGCGCGCAGCGCCTGCTTGCCAGGCGCAACGACAGACCGGCAAGGGTGCGGGTGGCGACGCAGCCGACCTTTACCCGCTATGTGTTCGAACTGCCCGACATCATTCCGGTTGCGACCGACCGTGGCGCCGACGACGTCACGCTGACCTTTTCGGCGCCGCTCACGTTCGATTTCGGCGACCTGAAGGCGACGCTGCCGAAGACGGTGAAGGCGGTCGAGAGCTTCGAGCAGCGCGATGCAGTTGCTGTGCGTTTCGCGCTGAGCGGCAAGGCCGACATCCGTACTTTTCGCGAGGACCAGAACTTCGTCCTTGATGTCGGCAGCGCTGACGTGAAGGAAGCGGTGGCGCCCGCGCGCCCCGATGACATTTCGCGGCTGGTGAACGAGATTGCCCCGAAAACCGGTCCGCTTGCCGGCGTCGAGGCGCCGCAAACCGTTCCGGCGGCAAACGCAAGCGCTCCGCAACCGCAACAGTCGGTTCCGCGACCCGCGGCGACACCGCCGGCCGCGCCTCAACCCGCGATCCCGGCGGCCCAGCCCGCAGCCGCCACCTCGCCACCGATGCCGGCAGCTTCCGCCGCCGCGCCTGCGAGCCCGACGCCATCACCCGGCAGCGGGAAAGACCGGCCGCCTGCGGTCGCTGTGCCGGTACCCTCCGTGGCGGCCAACAAGGACGGGTCGGCCGTGGTCCCCGCGCTCGGTGTCGTGCCGCGCAATCCCGACAGTGTCACGACCGCCGAAATCCGCCGCCAGGGGGACCGCGTACGCCTGAGTTTCCCGTTTCCGGCGGCGACGCCCGCAGCCATCTTCCGGCGCGCCGGCACGTTGTGGATGGTGTTCGACACCCGTGGCAAGATCGCGCTTCCGGATATCGTGTCGGATTCCGGCGGCATGATCCGCCACGCACTCGGCACCGCGTTGCCCGATGGCTATGTGGTGCGACTGATGCTCGACCGGCCCCGCCTGGTCGGCGCCGTCGCGGAGGCAGGAAACTGGACGGTCACCATCGGCGACAATATTGCCGATCCGAGCGCGCCGCTTTCGGTTGATCGCAGCATGGCGAATGCCGCGCGGCCGAGCATTTCCATCCCGTTCGAGCAGGCCCGCGAGCTGCATCGGATCGCCGACCCCGACATGGGCGATACGCTGCTCGTCGTCACCGCGCCAGGGCCCGCGCGCGGCTTCATCCGGCCGCAGGACTTCGTCGAGTTTCGCGCGCTCGCCTCGAGCCACGGGATTGCCGTTCAGCCGCTGGCGGACGATGTGCAGGTCGAACTCGCCCCGGACAATGTGATCGTGGCGCGTCCCGGCGGTCTGACATTGTCCGGTCCGGGCGCCGCTGCGCGCTCCGCATCCGCCTACCGGCCGATGATTTTCGACCCGCAATTGTGGGGCTATGACCGCCAGTCGGGTCTTACCGAGCGTCAATACAAGCTGGTTGCGGCAGCCGCCGATGCCGGCGAGACCAAGCGCAGCACGCCCCGGCTTGAACTCGCGCGCTTCTATCTCGCGCGCGAGATGTATCCGGAGGCCAAGGGCGTGCTCGATGTCGCACTGGCCGAAGACCGGCCGACCGCCGACGACCCTTCCGGGATCGTGCTTCGGGCGATCGCCTCGCTGATGCTCAACCGTCCGGACGAAGCGCTGAAGGAACTCGGCCATCCCCTGCTTGGCGATCAGCTCGACGCGCCGCTCTGGCGCGCCTTTGCCCAGGCGCGGCTCGGCCGATGGGAGGATGCGCGCCGCGGTTTCAAGAATGCCGGAGCCGCAATCGTCATGCTGCCGGCGGATTTGCAGCGCATCGCGCTGAAGGAATCCCTGCGCACCGCCATCGAGGTGGGCGACTACGAGACCGCGCAGAACCTGTTCAGCGAATTTCAGACCATCGGCACGCCGCCGCAAATGCAGCCGGCGCTGTCGGTGCTGCAAGGACGGCTTGCCCAGGGGCTCGGCAAGAACGCGGAGGCCCTTCGCAATTATCGCCAGGCGGCTGAATCCGACGAGCGTCCGTCGTCCGCCCAGGGGCAGCTGCGAAGCCTTTCGCTGCGCTACGAGACCGGCGACCTGAAGCGCGCCGATCTGATTGCCGAACTCGAAACGCTGACCACCGTCTGGCGGGGCGACGAGACGGAGACGGAAGCGCTGCACAAGCTCGCGCGTCTGTATACCGAGGAGCAGCGGTTTCGCGATGCGTTCTATGTGATGCGCTCCGCTCTCAAGGCGCACCCGAATGCGGAGGCGAGCCGTCGAATTCATGACGAGGCGGCGGTCACCTTCGACTCGCTGTTCCTTGCCGGCAAGGGCGACGCCTTGCCTGCGATCGAGGCGCTCAGCCTGTTCTACGATTTTCGCGAACTGACTCCGATCGGACGCCGCGGCGACGAGATGATCCGCAGACTTGCCGACCGTCTCGTATCGGTCGACCTGCTGCCGCAGGCGGCCGAATTGCTGCAGCACCAGATCGATAATCGTCTGCAGGGTGCGGCGCGGGCGCATGTCGCGACGCGGCTTGCGGTGATCTATCTGATGGACAGCAAGCCCGAACGCGCACAGGCGGTTCTGCGCACGACCCGTTCGCCCGAACTCAACACCGACCTGCGGCATCTGAGGCTTCTGCTTGAGGCGCGCGCGCTGTCGGATATCGGCCGCCACGACCTTGCGCTCGAGGTCATCGCCAGCATCGAGAATCGCGAAGCCATCCGGCTGCGCGCCGATATCCTGTGGGCGGCGAAACGCTTCGGCGAGTCGGCCGAGCAGATCGAACGCATGCATGGCGAGCGCTGGCGCGATTTCGCGCCGCTGTCGGATATGGAACGTGCCGATCTGCTGCGGGCGGCGATCGGCTATTCGCTTGGCAGCGATGGCATCGGCATCGGCCGGCTGAAGGAGCGATACCAGGCCAAGATGGTCGAAGGCCCGGACAAGCGCGCTTTCGAAATCGCGACCGCACCCCATGATGCGAGCGGGGAGGAGTTCCGCGATCTTGCAAGGGCGGTCACGGCCTTCACTTCGCTGGATGCGTTCCTGCGCGACATGCGCGGGCGCTATCCGGAAATCGGCACGCTGTCGCCCGGCGAAACGCAGCAGCAGATTCAGAATAACACCAGCCGGCCCGGGGATTCGAGCCCAACGGCGTCGGTGCAGGAACGTCGCGCCGGTCGCTGAACCGCCTGAGCCTCATTCGGGGCGGCGCCGATGAGACGGCACAGCAACAGGAAACGGCCCCGCCGAAGGTGGCGGGGCCTTTGCGTCGAATGTCGGCTCAGCGCCCGACCGCCGCGTTCTTCAGTTGCTCTTCGATCTTCGTCAGGTTGAATGAGCCGGGCGACTGGCTCGGCGGAAATTCCTTCATCGAACTGAGGAACTGTGCCGCCAGCCCCTGGATCGGGACCAGCACGAACACGCGTTCCAGGAACCAGTCGTTGTAGGTGTTCGAGTTGTGCTGCGCCTTCTCGAACGGGTCACGCCGCAGGTTGAAGAGAAGCGGGACCCGCAATTCGGTGAAGGGCTCGCGCCATACGCCGAAGGCCTGTCCGCGGTTCTCGAGGAACACCACCTTCCAGTCCTGCCAGCGCGCGGCGACGACCTGCCCGTCGTCGTTCACGTACCAGAACTCGTTGCGCGGCGAGTCCTTCGCCTTGCCGGTGATGTAGTCGGTCTGGTTGTAGCCGTCGATATAGTTCTTGTAGGTGCGGCCGTTGAGCGAGGCGCCGCCCTTGCGCAGACGCTCCTTGATGTCCGGTGCCCCGGCAATGGCGGCGAAGGTCGGCAGCCAGTCTTCGTGCGACACGATTCCGTTCAGCGTCGTGCCGGCGGGGATGCGGCCGGGCCATTTCACGAAACACGGAACGCGATAGGCGCCTTCCCAGTTCGAGTTCTTCTCGCTGCGGAACGGCGTCGTTCCGGCATCCGGCCAGCTGTTGTAGTGCGGGCCGTTGTCGGTCGAGTACATCACCACGGTGTTGTCGGCGACGCCGAGATCGGCGAGCAGCTTGAGCAGTTCGCCGACATGCATGTCGTGTTCGACCATGCCGTCGCTGTATTCGTCCTGCCCGGACTTGCCGCGATGTTCCGCCTTCACATGGGTGCGGAAATGCATCCGCGACCCGTTCCACCAGACGAAGAACGGCGTGCCAGCCTTGACCTGCCGGGTGATGAAGTCCTTCGCTGCGGCGATGGTCTCGTCGTCGATCGTCTCCATCCGCTTCTTGGTGAGAGGCCCTGTATCCTGGATGGTCTGGCCGCCCTTGCCATCGGCTTTCGCATGCAGCACGCCGCGCGGTCCGAACTTCTTGCGGAACGCGGGATCCTTTGGATAGTCGGGATGTTCAGGCTCCTCTTCCGCGTTGAGATGGTAGAGATTGCCGAGGAATTCGTCGAAGCCATGCATCGTCGGCAGATGCTCATCGAGGTCGCCCTGGTGGTTCTTGCCGAACTGGCCGGTGGCGTAACCCTGCGACTTCATGACCGTCGCCATCGTGACATCGGTTTTCTGCCAGCCTTCCTTCGCGCCCGGCAGGCCGACCTTGGTCATGCCGGTGCGGACCGGCACGTTTCCGCCGATGAAGGCGGCGCGTCCTGCCGTGCAGCTTTGCTGCGCGTAATAGTCGGTGAACGCCACTCCATCGCGCGCGATGCTGTCGATGTTCGGTGTGCGGTAGCCCATCATGCCGCGATTGTTGTGGCTGATGTTCCAGGTGCCGATATCATCGCCCCAGATCACGAGAACATTCGGCTTCTTGACGTCCTGTGCTTCGACGGGTGTCGGTAGTGCAGCAAGCGAGGCAGCAGTGCTGACCCCGATTGCGATGGCGGCAAGCCAGTGATGTTTCATGACGACCTCCCGAAAGTGTTGTTGCTGTCGGCAATTCGAGTGCAGTCAGGCTCCTGTGCGAATACGATCGTATATGCGCCGAGAAAGGCGATGACGCCGCAGGCCGCGGCCAGGCCGCGGAATGCGCGCGTCAAGCGTTCTTCGTTTTGCATTGTGGTCGCTTGCTCCCATTGTTTTTTTGCAGGGAACGGGGCGATACGCTCTATGCGAAATCGGCAACGTGACGGGGTGGCGGGTGGACGCAGCGCATGGCCACCCTTGTTGTCGGGAGGAAGCCTTTGTAATCTTTAGTGGATTTTCGTTCTTACAGTTCGTCGCGATTTTATGCGAAGGTGGCGCCTCGCGCGGATGTGATAATGCCAACGAATGTCTTTGCCGGTCTGTTTGACGATCCCGAGCCCTTTCAGAACGCCATTCGCCGGGGGCACATCGAGATCCTGCCGACCGCGCGCGGTGACTTTCGATCCGAACTGGTCAGGGTGGATTTCGAAACCGTCTGGATGCAGCGGGCAAACGAGAATTTGCCGCTGATTCGTCACGGCGCGGTCAGTGCCGATCGTGTCATCATCCTTTTCCTGCCGGAGCGGGATCAGGCGGCGCTGCGCTATTGCGGCCTCGAACTGAGCGGAAACGACATCGCGGTTATGGGTTCGGAGCTGCTGACGGTTTCGTCCAGCGCTCCGACTGGGTGGGCGTCGATGTCTCTCGAACCACAAACGTTCGCCGCTGCGGCCGAGGCCGTAACAGGCCGTGAAATTTTGCGGCCATCGAAGTCGCATCTGGTTCGTCCGGCGCCTGAGATTCTGCGCCGGCTGTCCGCGCTGCACCGGTCCGCGGCCGCGCTGGCGAAGTCCGATCCGTGGCTGCTGGCCAAGCCGGAGGTGGCTTATGCCTTCGAGAGCCAGCTCACTGAATTGATGGTGCGGAGCGTTGCAGAGGGAGCGCCTGCTCGGCTCACCACGGGGACCGTACGTCAGCGCGCCATCATTGCCCGCTTCGAGGAATTCCTGCAGATGCGGCGCGAGCAGCCGGTCTATCTGATCGATATCTGCAAGGCGGTGGGTGTGTCGGAGCGCACCTTGCGCGCGGCTTGCCAGGAGCAGTTCGGATTGAGTCCCACGCGCTATCTCTGGCTCCGGCGCATGTACCTGGCGCGCCGCCGTCTCGCCGCGGCGGAAGTCCAGGCGACCAGCGTCACCGAGGTGGCGATGGCCAACGGCTTCTGGGAATTGGGCCGGTTCGCGACCGAATACCGGTCGCTGTTCGGCGAGACGCCGTCGACCACACTACGCCGGGCATCGTGACTATGCGTGCGGTCTGATCCGCAGAATATGGGCGTAGACGAGCATGATTGCGACCTCGATGATGAAGTAGCCGGTCAGCAATCCGCCGAAAGTGCCGAAGTCGGTATCGTTGAAGAGAATGCGGCCGATAAGCGCCGCTATTCCGACATTGCGCACCGCACTTTCGATCACGAGAACCGGTGCATCGCGCGGGGGCAGCCCGTAGGCCAGCAACCATCCGAGCAGCATCGCGCCCAGGATGAACAGGGTTGCCGATAGCGCGATGCGTACGGCAAGCGCATGGAGATCGTCGCGCACACTCCATGTCGCGGCCAGAAGGATTACAAATACGATCACAAGCGAGGCCCAGCGCAGATGGCGGCCCATCCGCAGGATCAGGACCGGCCAGCGCCGGCGAGCCGCTGCGCCGAGTGCGAGGGGTAGCACCATCAGGAACAGAAGTTGCGAAAGGATTCGCAGCGTCGGCACGGTCACGATCTCATGGCCGAACGGCATCCAGCGGGCGACGACCGCGAGCCAGAGCGGGATCGAGATGAGGGAACAAAGCGTGCCGGCTGTGGTGATCGTCGCGGCGAGCGAGACATTGCAGCGGGCGAGATAGGAATAGGTATTTGATATCGCGCCGCCGGGACACAATGAGAGGAGCAACAGCGATGTCGTGAGAAAGTGATCGAGTCCGATCAGCGCGGCAATGAGCAGTACAAGGGGAGGCAGGACAAGCAGTTGCCCGGCAACGCCCGACAATACCGCACGCGGTTGCAGCGCGGCGCGCCGCAGGTCCTCCCGCACCAACTCGGTGCCGACGATCGTCATCAGTACGAACAGACTGAAGGGAACGCCGTAATCGATCACCAGTTCGCGCATGAACGCCGTGAGGGGAGGTGGTGGCCGGACGATGGGCGCGGAGAATGAATGCTATGTCCCGTAACTCTGGATCAGGCTGCCCGCCACCAGCGTCCAGCCATCGACCAGCACGAAGAAGATCAGCTTGAACGGCAGCGATACCACCACCGGTGGCAGCATCATCATCGAAGCAGCGACCGCCTCGATTGGCGCAGGGCGGTAGCGGTTGCACGCAATCCGGTTCACCGGGGATGGACCGGTCTGACCGCATGATTGTACGTCATGGGCGTTTCGTCAAATCCGTTGCAGCTTCAAATCGGTCACCAGCTTGTGCCACAGCACAACTTCGTCCGAAACCATCCCTGTAAATGTGGCGAGCGACACCGGTGGATTGAGATAGCGCGCTTCGCAATAAGCTTTGAACTCCGGCATCTCGACGACGGCGGCAACCTTCGAACGCAATTCGCCCGCTGCAGAATCCGAAATGCCAAGCGGTGCGAACAGGCCGTACCAAGTCCGCATGTCGATCCCTGGCAACGTTTCCTCGAATACGCCGACATCAGGGAGCTTCGGCAGCCGCTTCGGCGCTCCGATCGCAATAGGCCAAACTGTGCCGGATTCGATGTGTGGAATGATCTCTTGCAGCACGGTGAGGATCGTGTCCACTTCACCGGCGATGAGCGCCTGGAGGGCAAGTGCGCCGCCACGATACGGAATTGTATTCAGATCCATTTTCGCAGCAGCTTTGAGATATGCGACGAGAGGTGGAGCGATCGACCCGCAGCTCACCTTGTTGGGGTTGGCCCTGGCGAATGTGGCGAGTTCCGGGAGTGTCTTGGCCGGGAAAGACGGCCGAGACACCAGCGCAATGTTCATCGATGTGAGATGGGCGATTGGCGTAAAATCCTGCGTCAGGCTGAAGCCGGGGTCGGTCATCACCGCCTCGGCATAGGCCATGGTCGAATTGAACATGCCGAGGGTAAAGCCATCCGGCGGCGCCGTCTTGACCCCGAGCGCGGCGAGTTTGCCAACCGCTCCGGCGCGGTTCTCGACCACCATCGTATCGCCAAAGCGCTGGTTCAACAGGCCGGCGATCAGCCGAGTCAGCACATCCTGAGGGCCGCCGGGCGCTGCCGGCACCAGGATGCGGCGCGGACGCGCGGTGTCCTGCGCCAATGCCGCAGGACCGCTCGCGCTCACCGCAATCGATGCCAGCGCGCCAAGCGTCAAATCGCGGCGAGAGAGCCTGGGTCCCTTTTCGATCTTGCGGCCGGACATGGTGCTTTCTCCCTGTGTTTACGCCCGGCGTTAATCGCCTTTCGGGCTTGATTGTTGGCGGAACTATCTGCGGAATCCCGCCAGCATCTCCGCGACCTTCATCCTTGCGACGTCGTTGGTCTGTTCTGAATGCATGAAGATAAATGCGTCACGGACATATTTTTGCATCGGCAAATCGCGCATCACGCCCATGCCGCCGAACATTTCTGCCGCCTGCATCGCAACGCGCATCACTACCTCGGAGGTCGTTACTTTCGCGATGGTCTGCAGCGGAAGATCGGGCAGGCTGCCGTCTTCATAGGCCTCCGGATGCTCCGAGCCCCATGCTGCTTTCCAGATCAAAGCCCGCGCGCCTTCGAGGGCGATGGCCATATTGGCTAGTTGCAGCCCCACCGACTGATGTTCGATGATCGGCCGTCCGCCCTGAACGCGCATTCGTGCGAATTCAAGCGCATCTTCGTAGGCCGCGCGGCCGATGCCGAGATTGAGGGCTTGAAAGCGCGGAATGCTGCGGCCGCTCGCAAGGTTCTCGCCTTTTTTCTCAAGCAGGTTGTTGCCCGGGACGCGGACATTGTCGAATACCAGTTCTCCATTGGAGCCGAGGCGCCGGCCCACCTTGTCATGCTCGCGGATCGTCAGTCCTGGCGTATCCGTGGGAACAAGAATGCTGCGGACGCCGGCCAACCCGCCCGATTTCGGCTCCACCTGACACCAGACGCTGATCAGCTTCGCAATCGGCGCATTGGTGATGAAGTTCTTGATTCCATTGATGAGCCAGTTGCCTTGTTCGTCGAGGACCGCCGTTGTCTTGTAACCCGTCCCGGCGATTGTCGGACGATGGTAGCACCATCCCAGATCGGTATCGGGCTCATGAGTCGCGATGGCGAGATGATACGCATCGTCCGAGAGGAACGCAGGGAGAAAACGCGCGCGCTGTTCGTCCGTCATCGACAGATCGAAATACTCGCGCGCCAGTGACGAAGTCTGGTTTAAGGTCGCGGCAAGACCGACATCGCCGACCGCCATTTCTTCGGCGACGATGCACGACGTGATCGCATCGGCACCGCCGCCGCCATGCTTCTCCGAAAGTGCGAGCGTTCGCAATCCGAGCTTCGACGCATTGATCACGACATCCCGCGGAAACCGCCTGTCGAATTCTTCGATCGGGTCGCGCTGAAGGGCGATCGGCTTGATTTCGCGCTTGACGAAATCACGGACCGTGCGGCGGATTTCCTGCTGCTCGAAGGTTAGATGGAGGGAGTACATCAACGCTTCCGGTTTCTATCGTTTCTGACCATGAAGTGTCGTGGAGAACGAGCGCGGTCGCGCTCATTCGGCAGCAGCGCGCACCTCTCCGAGGCCGACGGCTTCGAGGTCGCGCCGAAGTTCGCTCTCCTGGTCGTGCGTCATGCGACTCATCGGCGCTCGAACCGACCCGCCGGTTAGCCCTATATGTTCGGAGATGAACTTGATGACGGGTATCGAGCTGTCGAAGCCGCCAGCCATCAGCCATTTGTGAAGCACCCTGCGTTTCGTATCCAGTGATGCGGACAGGCGGCGGGCGCCGTCATGGTCTCCGGCCCAGGCCTTGGCCGCATAATCGCGGATCGAAAGCTGGCCCGTCGACTGCAGCAGGAAGGGATACGGGCTCGACATGAAGCACTGGTCCCCGTGCGCGATGATATTCTCGCAAAGGCGGTCCTCCACCGGGTCGAACACCTGAATCCGGTCGCCCGCCAGCCGTCGGGTTTCGCTCAGTTGATCGAGAGTCGCCTCCTTCACCGAGACAATATTTTCGATGTCCGCGAGGCGCGCTATGGTTTCCGATGATAGCGAATAGCCGGCGATGGAGTTGTTGAACAGTGACACGCCGAGGTCGACTTCCCGGCACAATGTCTTGAAAAAGCTGATCGAGATTTCGGGCCTGGACGGATTGCAGGGCGGGTTGACACATACCGCGAATGTCGATCCGTGCTCCTGCGCGTGCTGTGTCAGCGCGACGGTATCGCGCAGGCTGGTGCATGCAGTGTGTGCGATCGACATGCAACCGTCGCCCAACTCGTCCAGGACAATCTCGTGGAGGCGCTTCCGCTCCTCGAAGGTCAGCGCCCAGAATTCGCCCACGACGCCGCCGAAAAACAGACCGTCGATGTGCAAGACATCGACGTAGTGCCGGAGGTCACGGCGCAGAGCCCGTTCGTCGATCTCGTCGTTGTGGTCGAACGGGGTCGGGATAGCTGCCCAAATGCCACGGAAATGCTTTCGCGCGAAGTCCTTGGCTGTCGACCGCGAGTATTGCATTGATATCTCCCAGCGGCCTCTGGCGCGGCGCCGCAAACGGCTGCTTGCCCCAGAACGCCAAATGTTTTTCGTTATTGGACTCTAGGGTTAGTCGTTGCTCGCTACCAGCCGTCGGCTACGATGAGCGCACGATATTGCATATGCAATGCGAGGGGAGTCATGACGCGGCTAGTCAAGTCCGCAGTGCGCACGATCGAAATCCTGGAGTATTTTGCCGCGCAGCAGTCGCCGGCGTGCGTGACGGAGATTGCGGAAAATCTCCGCTATCCACAAAGCTCGACCACGTTCCTGCTCAATACGCTGCTCGATCTTGGCTACGTCGAATATGACATCGCCACCCGGCGGTACCGCGCGTCGGAGCGCCTGATGTTACTTGGGCTTGGGATATTTTCCGAGCTCACAGCCGATCGTGGCGTGGTGCCTGTGATGATGGAGCTTGCCGAGCAAACCGGCCTCATCGTGCTGATCGGCACTCGTCGCGGCATCGACGTTGAATATCTTCGTATCGTGCAGCCGTCCAGCAACGGCGTGCCTTACAACACAAGGGCGCGCCGGCGGCGGCTGACGCATTCGGCGCTTGGAAAGACTCTATTGGCGACGCTCACGGATCAGGAGATCGGGCGTATCGCGCGTCGCATCAACGCCGAGACGGCCGACCCCGGAGCGAGGATACCGGTTACAAAAGTCATGGACGAGATAAGACGCGTTCGCGCGGTTGGATACGCGACCAGTGAGACTCTCATCGACAATTATACGTCTCTCGCGATGCAGCTGCCGGGCGTGAGGCCAGAGCGGCCAATTGCATTGGGCCTGAGTATACCGACCAGAGAGCTTCCGTCTCGTGAATTGCATTATGTCAGGCTGTTACGAAAAAAGATTGGCGCAATCGTGCGGCGCCAGAATTCCTGAATCTTGTCTGTCTTGATCGAAAAAGATTCTGCATTGCCGGGTCTATGTCCCGTAACTCTGGATCAGGCTGCCCGCGACCAGCGTCCAGCCGTCGACCAGCACGAAGAAGATCAGCTTGAACGGCAGCGATACCACCACCGGTGGCAGCATCATCATGCCCATCGACATCAGGACCGAAGCGACCACAAGATCGATGATCAGGAACGGCAGAAACAGCAGGAAGCCGATCTCGAAAGCACGTTTGAGTTCGGAAATCATGAAGGCCGGGATCAGGATGCGGAGCGATATGTCTTCCGGTGTCGCGGGCTTGGCTTCGCGCGACATGTCGATGAACAGCGCGAGATCCTTCTCGCGCACATTCTTCAGCATGAAGGTCTTGAACGGTCCGGACGAACGCTCGAAGGCCTGCTCGGTCGTGATCTCGTTGGCGAGCAGCGGCCGGATGCCGACGTCATAGGCATTCTGGAAAGCCGGCCCCATCACGAAGGCGGTGAGGAACAGCGCGAGCGCCACGATCACCGCATTCGGCGGCGCGGTGCCGGTGCCGAGCGCGGTTCGAAGCAGCGACAGCACCACCACGATCCGCGTGAATGAGGTCATCATCACCAGAATCGAGGGTGCAAGCGACAGCACGGTGATCAGCGCGACGAGCTGGATCACGCGTTCGGTCAGCCCGGCGCCCTGTCCGAAATTGATGCTGACATCCTGCCCGAAGGCGGGACTGGCGAGAGCCGAACATACTGCGAGGACCGCGGCTCCCGTCGACAGACGGACGCAAACCGCGCCTGGTCTCGTCAGGAAGGTTTCCCCGACGGCCGGCCGAGCAGGTTGGCCATTTCTTCCTCGATCGAGCCGAACACATTGTCGACGGGGGCCGGCTTCTCCGCGGCGGGCTTCGCCTCAGGCTCCACGGCAACCATGGGAGCGGTCGCCGGTGCCGGTGCCTGGGCCGGTTCCTGGGCGACCGGGGCGGCGGGCGGTGCCACCGGCGGTGCGACAGGTGGTGCCACCGGTGCTGCCTGCGGAGCAATCGGCGGCGCCGCCTGTGGGGCGATCGGCGGTGCCGCTTGCGGAGCGATCGGTGGTGCCGCCTGCGGAGCGACACGCGGTGCCTCGGCGGCAGGTTTTGCTGCCGGCCGCGGCGCGGGCGGAGGCGCCGGTGCGGGGGCCGGACGACGAAGCGCGGCTTCGAGACGCGATGCCATGTCGGCGAGATTCTGATCGGGTGCGGTTGACGCGGCGGCCGCGGGGGCGGGGGCGGGCGCCGGCTTGGCGCGCGGCATCTCGAGCGCGGGGGCCGGCCGCGACGCCGGTGCGGCTGCGGTATCCGATGGCCGTACCGACAATTCGGCGGCAAGGCCGGCAAGCGTTTCGGCCGAGCGCGAGCGCTTCTGTGCGGCGACCGGCGGAACCGGCGCGGCGGGCTCGGGCGGCAGCGCCCAGTGAGCGGCGTCGTCAAGCGACGCGGGCCGCGCCGCACGCGCCGCCCGCGGCGTCGCCTCGGGCTGCAGCGGCCAGGCGGTCTCTTCGGCCGCCAAGGTGCGCGGCAGGCCTTCGCCGGCCGAGGATCCGCGCGACGTCGCGCTGTCGCGGCTGTTCTGGCCCCTGACGATGTTGGCTTCTACGACGATGTCGGTGGGCCCCCCGATCATGATCAGGTGCTCGATATTGTCTCTTCGGATCAGAACAAGCTTTCTTCGGCCGTCCACGGCGCCGGCCTCGATCACCGCCAGCCGCGGCGCGCGCCCGCGTGCGCCGGTGCCGCCGAGCGCCGCGGACCCGAAGCGGCGGATCAGCCATGCCGTAACGCCGATCAGTGCGAACACCACCACGAATGCGATGAAAAAGCGGACGGGAAGCGATGTTCCTTCGCCGAAAAGGCTATCCATCGGACCAACCGGCCTCCGTGCTGCAGAGTGGAACCGGAAAGCTCCACCCCATTCGGTTAAGGTCTCGGCAATACTTGCCGCCCCGGACGCTAATAAAGTCTTAACACGCCCGGCGTGCCTTTATACCGATTCTAGTCGTGTTCCGGTGCGCGAGTTCACGAATTGGTAAACCGGGCATCCAAGGCCAAAGGATGGCGCGACGGCTTAACCAGACATTAACCATACACCCGGCAAAGTTTGCCGGACCTTGTCATGCTCGAAGAAGCCGCCATGCCCATTTCCGGATTGCCGATCCTCGACATGCTCCGAACCAAGATGCAATGGCATCAGGAGCGGCAGCGGCTGCTGGCTGAAAACATCGCCAATGCCGACACCCCGAATTTTCGCCCCTTCGATCTGACCCCGCCGAATTTCGACCGGCCGGCAATGACGGCTCCGAATGTCGCGCTGCAGCGCACCAGCGGCGCCCATATGGCGGGCGGCAACAGCACCGGCGCGGGGGCGTTCCAGACCGCGTCTCCGCGCGGCTCGGAGACACGCCCGGGCGGGAACGCCGTCAGCCTTGAAGACGAAATGCTGAATGTTGCGCAGAACCAGATGGACTTTCAGGCGGCAGCCGGCCTCTACGCAAAAAGCCTCGGCCTTGTGAAGAGCGCGCTCGGCAAGCGCTAGGGGAGGAACGCTTGGACTTCATCAAGTCGATCGCGATCGCGGCATCCGGACTGCGCGCCCAGGCCGGACGCATGCGGGTCATCGCCGAGAATCTCGCGAACGCGGATTCGACCTCGCACAACGCGGGCTCCGAACCCTACCGCCGCAAGATTCCGACCTTCCGCTCCGAATTCGACCGTTCGCTGGAAGCCCGCATGGTTTCGCTTGGGCGCTTGCACACCGATCAGACCGCATTCCAGACCAAGCATCAGCCTGGCCACCCGGCCGCGGATGGCACCGGTCATGTCAAATACCCGAACGTCAATCCGCTCGTGGAGGTGACCGACATGCGCGAGGCGCAGCGATCCTACGAAGCCAACATCAACGTCATCGGCGCGACACGCCGCATGCTTCAACGCACGATCGACATTCTCAAGGCCTGAGGAGACGCCATCATGCAAACGGCAGCGGGTGCGGCCAAGGCCTATGCGAGTCTTGCGAAACTCGCCGATCCCGGCGCGGCTGCGGCCAAGCTCCAGGACGGCGCCGGCGGGCAGAATTTCGGCGCGGTGCTGAAGGACGCGATGGGCGCCGTCACTCAGGGCGCGCGCGCCGCCGACACCCAGGCCCAAGCGCTCGCGACCGGCAAGGCCAATGTCGTCGATGTCGTGACCGCGGTCGCCGAGTCCGAGACGGCGGTCGAAACACTGGTCGCGGTGCGCGACCGCGTGATCGCGGCCTACGAGGAAATCATGCGGATGCCGATCTGAGGGAAGTGTTTTTGCGAACTCCCGTTTCCGAGCGCCGCGTTTCGAGAACCGGGACCACAATCAGGAATGTCTGAGGTTCCGCGGTTTGCGGAAATCAGCGAAGTGTCGGGAACCGGTCGCGCGACAGCAGAAAGCAGAAGATGACAGGCCCTGAAGTTCTCGATGTTGCGCGCGATGCGATTATCACGCTGGTGCTGGTGGCAAGTCCGCTGATGCTGATCGGGCTTGCGGTTGGCGTCGCGATCTCCCTGTTTCAGGCGCTCACGCAGATTCAGGAAATGACGCTCGTCTTCGTTCCAAAAATTCTCGCTATCTTCATCGCCATGCTGATTGCGCTCCCATTCATGGCCGATTCGCTGCAGGCTCACATGATGCGGATTTCGGCGCGCATTGTGAGCGGGGGATGACGGGCGCGGCGCGAAGGCAGAGCGCCTTGCCGCGGGCGCGGGGATAGCCATGCGGGTCGATATCTCCCTGCTGCCCGTTCTCGCCGCAACCTTCATGCTGATGTTCGCGCGCATCGGCACAATGGTGATGCTGCTGCCGGGGCTCGGCGAAATGAGCATGCCGGTGCGCGTGCGCCTCACCGTGGCTCTCGCCTTGAGCGCGATGTTCATGCCGCTGCATCGCAATGCCTACAACATCGATCTGCGCGACTTTGGTCCGGTCTTGCTGATGCTCGGGCATGAAATATTGATCGGCGCCATTCTCGGTCTCGTTGCGCGACTTTCGATTTCGGCCCTGCAGGTCGCAGGGGCTGTGATTGCCCAGCAGATGGGGCTTGGCTTCGTGACCGCGATTGATCCGTCGCAGGGTCAGCAGAATGTCATCGTTGCGAATTTTCTCGCCATGCTCGGGCTGACACTGATTTTTGCGACCGATCTCCACTATCTCTTCATTGCCGCGCTGAATGACAGCTATCGCATATTCGCGCCCGGTGCCGCGATCATGGTCGGAGATATGGCGAAGCTGATGACCGACACCGTTGCCGGTGCCTTCAAGGTCGGCGTGCAACTCTCGGCGCCGTTTCTGATCTTCGGGCTGTTGTTCAATCTCGGGCTAGGTGTGCTCTCGCGGCTGATGCCTCAGATGCAGGTATTTTTCGTCGGGCTGCCGCTTTCGATCCTGCTCGG
This sequence comes from Pseudorhodoplanes sp., assembly GCF_050250235.1. GTDB lineage: Bacteria > Pseudomonadota > Alphaproteobacteria > Rhizobiales > Xanthobacteraceae > Pseudorhodoplanes. The sequence continues at coordinate 23,478 of NZ_JBFWPA010000009.1, read as the reverse complement.
ATTCCTGATCCTTCTCGTGGTTGTCGGAGCGATGATGGGCAGCTTCCTCGAATTTCTCGGCGCGGTCCTGCGCCAGATCGCTCCGTATTCGTAAGCGAGAGGCGATGGATGGCCGAGCAAAGCGAGGAAAATGAAAAATCAGAAGACCCAACCCAGAAACGGTTGGACGAGGCGCTCGATCGCGGTGACGTAGCCAAAAGCCAGGAGGTTTCGACCTGGTTCGTGCTGGCAGGCGGCACGCTGGTGCTGATGGCCTTCGCCGGCTCGATGGGAACAAGCCTCAGGGCGTCGCTGGCCGGACTGCTTGCGAATGCGCACCTCATTTCCGCTGACGGCGCAGGCCTCACGCGCCTGTCCGGGCGTCTGGGTGGAGAGGTGATCGCGGCGATTGCGATCCCGATCCTGCTGATCGCGCTGTTCGCGGTCGCGGGCAACATGATCCAGCATCGCCTCGTGTGGTCGGCCGAAAGCCTGAAACCCAAGCTGTCGAAGATATCGCCGGCCGCCGGCTTGAAGCGGTTGTTCTCGAAAGTCGCCCTGGTGAATTTCGCCAAGGGTATCGCCAAGCTCGCGCTGCTTGGCACGGTCATGACAATGCTGCTGTGGCCAGAGCGGGACCGGCTTGAAGCCCTGGTCACGCTGGATATTGCAGCCATCCTGCCGTTCACGTCGGTCTTCGCGCTGAAAATGCTCGGCTTCGTCGTCGTCATCATGGCTTTCATCGCCGCCGCGGATTTCTTCTTTCAGTACCGGCAATGGTACGAGCGGCAGAAAATGTCGCAGCGCGAGATCAGGGAGGAATTCAAGCAGACCGAAGGCGACCCCATGATCAAGGCGCGCATCAGAAGGCTGCGCGAGACCCGAATGCGCAAGCGCATGATGGCGGCGGTTCCGGAAGCTTCGGTCGTGATCATGAACCCGACTCACTACGCGGTCGCGCTGAAATATGAGCGCGGGGACAATGCGCCGCTTTGCGTGGCCAAGGGCATCGATTCGATCGCTCTCAAGATCAGGGAGGTGGCGCAGGCGCACGCCGTGCCGGTGGTCGAGAATGCCCCGCTCGCCCGGGCGCTTCACGCCACCGTCGAGGTCGATCAGGAGATACCGGTCGAGCATTATCGGGCGGTTGCGGAAGTCATCGGCTACGTGATGGGAATGCGAAGGGGACTGAGGAATTGAGTGGGGCCGCCGGTTGTTTCCAGACGCGCGGGAGGCGCGGAACCGGCATCCTTATCCTCATCCCCACCGGCTGCTTTCAATTTCGGGTTCGCGGGCCTTGTCCGCGCCCGGGAACGACGAATGGACCTTGCGGATCACCTTGCGCTTGAGGCATCTGGAATCATGGCATCCACTGATTTGGGCGAGATGAAGCTCCACCGGCCGCAGCGCGGAGGCAGTATCGGGCTCGTCCTTCTGATCGCCGTTGTGCTGGTCGGCGCCGCGGTCGGTCTGTTGCAGGTCGGGCGCGGAAATACCTCGCTCTATATCCTCATCCTGCTTGCGATCCTTGGCACGGTCGGGGTGTTTTCCTTGTTCGCGCTGGCGGCTGGTATCTTGCGCTTTGCGGGGCAGGAGACCGACGATTCCGCCATCCGCGGGATCGTGGACGGCGCCTTCGACGGCATCCTGGTGACCGACGGCGGCGGCCGGGTCCTCTATGCCAATGATGCCTATCTCAACCTGATCGGGGCCGCGGGCGTCAAGGATGTGCGCCCGATCGAACGGGTTTTCCTCGGCGATCCTGATGTGTCCGAGGCGGTCTACCGGCTCCTGAAGGCCGCCCGGGAGGGCCGGCGCCTGCAGGAGGAGGTGCGGGTCGGCGGCGCGCGGGGCGAGCCTGGGCGCTGGCTGCGATTGCGGGTGCGGCCGGGGGTTGACGGCCGCAAGGCGCGGACCACGATCTGGAGCGTGGCGGACGTCACCCGCGACCGCGAGAAGCAGGAGAACGTATTCCAGGAATTGCAGCACGCGATCGACTACCTCGACCATGCACCGGCAGGCTTCTTCTCCGCGGACTCTGCCGGCAACATCGTCTATCTGAACGCGACGCTCGCAAGCTGGCTCGACCAGGATCTCGCCGAAGTCGGCTCCGGCGGCCTCAAGCTCTCGGATATCGTCCCCGGAGAAGGCGCTTCGATGCTCTTGATTCCCCCGGTGCCGGGGGAAGTGAAGACCGAAGTGCTCGATCTCGACTTCAAGACCAGTGGCGGCCGGTCGATCCCGGTCCGGCTGTTCCACAAGGTTGCCTTCGGCGCCGACGGCGCGGCCGGACCGTCGCGCACGCTGGTGCTCAACCGGGCGCGGGGGGAGGGCGAGGACGCGCAGCGCGCCGCCGAAGTGCGCTTCATGCGCTTCTTCAACAATACCCCGATGGCGATTGCCACGGTGGACCGGTCGGGCCGCATCGTGCGCTCGAACGCGCTGTTCGCCCGGATGTTCCGGGGCGCGGGGGACGGCGATCGAAGCATCCTTGCGACCGTGGCGGAACGCGAGCGCAGCGGGCTCGAACAGGCGATCACGCAGGCAAGTGAGGGGCAGGGCGATATCCAGCCGGTCGAAGCCGCGCTTTCGGACGGCGCGGAGCGCTTTGCGACCTTCTTTGTCACCGCGATCGACGACGACGGCGAGCGCGATTCGGAATCCGCGATCATCTACGCGCTGGACAATACCGAGCGTCGCGCGCTGGAAAACCAGATCAAGCAGCAGCAGAAAATGGACACCGTCGGCCAGCTTGCCGGCGGCATCGCCCACGATTTCAACAATGTGCTGTCGGCGATCATGATGGCGACGGATTTCCTGCTCGGCGCGCACAAGCCGACCGATCCGTCCTTTGCCGACATCATGCAGATCAAGCAGAACGCCAATCGCGCGGCCTCGCTGGTGCGTCAGCTGCTTGCTTTCTCGCGAAGGCAGACGCTGCGCCCGCAGGTGCTCGATCTCGGCGAGTCGCTGTCCGACCTGACCATCCTGTTGCGTCGGCTGATCGGCGAGAAGGTCAAGCTCGATGTTGTGCATGGCCGAGACCTGTGGCCGGTCAAGGCCGACCTGTCGCAATTCGAACAGGTGATCGTCAATCTCGCGGTCAATGCGCGTGACGCGATGCCGGACGGTGGCAAGCTCACCGTGCGGACCGCAAATGTGCTCGGCGATGATCCGCGGATCCAGGCCTACAAGGGCCTGCCGCGCAGCGACTATGTTCTGGTCGAAGTGAGCGATAGCGGCACCGGCATGTCGTCGGAAATCATGACGCAGATTTTCGAGCCGTTCTTCTCGACCAAGGAGGTTGGCAAGGGCACCGGGCTCGGGCTGTCGACGGTCTATGGAATCGTCAAACAGACCGGTGGCTTCATCTATGTGGATTCCGAACTCGGCAAGGGCACGACGTTCCGCATCTTCCTGCCGCGCCACATCGCCGAAAAGGATGAGGCGGGCTCGATCGACAAGCCGGCAATTGCGCTTGCGGCCGCGGGTACGCTTGCCGACGTCGCGCAGGCCGATCTGACCGGGCGCGGTACGGTATTGCTGGTCGAGGACGAGGAGGGATTGCGCGCACTCAATGCCCGTGGCCTCGCCTCGCGCGGCTATACCGTCCTGACCGCCTCAAACGGCGTCGAGGCGCTGGAGGAACTCGAGCGCAGCGAAGGCAAGGTCGACATCGTCGTCTCGGACGTCGTGATGCCCGAGATGGACGGGCCGACGCTGCTCAGGGAAATGCGGAAAACGAATCCGGCACTGAAGATGATTTTCGTGTCCGGTTATGCCGAGGATGCATTCCAGAAAAACCTGCCTCCCGGCGGGCAGTTCGCGTTTCTGCCGAAGCCGTTCACGCTGAAGCAACTGGTCGAGCAGGTGAAGCAGACTCTTGCGACGTGATAGAGCCGCGGACGGGTGTGGCGCAGCGGGCGGGTGGCCGCCTCACCAGCCATTATAGGCCGGACCCCAGCGGCCCGCCCTGCGGCAGACGAAGCCGATATAGTCGCCGTACCAGGGATGGACGCTCGTGATCACGGCATACTTGCCGTATTGCATGCAATGGCTGCCGGCGAGCTGCAGCGCATGTTCGTCCGCGCCCGGCCGGTAGGGGATAATGCCGCCGGTGTCGTTGCCCTTCACACCGTATCCGCCCCAGAAGAACACCTGAAACACGATCCCCGCCGCGAGCGCGCGGAACGCGGGCCGGTTCAATCGCGGCATCTGCATCGGTAGTTCCCCCATTGCGGGCGACCGTCGCATCGCCCATGCCCAGTACGCACATTATGTCAGGGCGGCGCGCGCGGCTCCAGTGCCCGGGCGCCACGGCGCGGGACTTATCTTAACCCGCCGGGTTTCCTATATACGCGCTGACAATTCTTGGTCTGGGAGGACCTTCGATGCCGGTTCTGTGGAAATTTCGCTATATCCTGAGCGGCCTTGCCGCCATAGCGTTGCTGGCGGTGACGGTGATCGACGCCGATGCCGCGCGCCGCGGCGGGTTCGGTGGATTTGGCAGCCGGGGCAGCAAGACCTATCAGGCACCGCCTCCGACGCAGACCGCCCCGAATAACGCGGCTCCGATCAATCGTTCGGTGACACAGCCTCAGGCGCAGCGCCCGGGCAGCGTCGGCCAAGCCGGCGCCGCGCAGGCGGGCGGCATGTTCAGCCGCGGTGGCTTCATGGGCGGCCTGATGGCGGGCTTCCTGGGTGCAGGCCTGCTCGGCCTGCTCTTTGGCAGTGGCCTGTTCGGCGGCCTATCCGGCCTTGCGGGATTCCTCGGCCTGCTGATCCAGGTCGTCCTGGTGGTTGTGGTCGCGCGCCTGCTTTGGGCCTGGTGGCAGCGCCGTCAGCAGCCGGGCTATGCCACGGCTTCCGGCCCGTCCATGCGTGACAACGCGGCCTATGAACGCCAGCCGGCCTCGCAGCCGGCTTACGGTGGCGGCAGCGGCGCGCCGATGCTCGCCGGCAGCGACAATCTCGAACTCACCGAGGCCGATTTCAACGCATTCGAGAAGCGGCTTTCCGAGGTTCAGGCTGCCTATTCGGCCGAGGACCTCAACGCGCTGCGGTTGCTCGCGACGCCGGAAATTGTCGGTTACTTCGCCGAGGAGCTGGCCGATAATGCCGGCAAGGGCCTAGTCAACACGGTGACCGACATCAAGTTGCTGCAGGGCGACCTTGCGGAAGCCTGGAATGAAGGCGGCACCGACTACGCCACCGTCGCGATGCGCTATGCCTCGACGGACTACACCACGCAGCGCGCCACCGGACAGGTGGTCGAGGGCGACAAGGAGCCGTTCGAGCGCACCGAATTGTGGACGTTCCGCCGTTCGCGCGGCGGCGACTGGATGCTGTCGGCGATCCAGGAAGCCTGATCACCCGACCCACGAACAACAGAAAAGCCTTGAGCCCGGCGCAACCCGCCGGGCTTTTTGTTGGCCGGAGCGGCGCCTATCAGCGCATCATGCGCCAGACCCAGAGCACCAGCGCGGCGCCGACGATGGCGCCGGCAAACGGTGCATATCCTGCGGCGGCGAGTGCCACCAGATGATAGCCGATGAAGGCGCCGGCAATGCCGACCAGGGAACTCGTCACCATGCCTCGCGTCGAGCCGGCGATCTGGCGCGTGAGCCAGCCGGGGCCGGCAATGCGGTCGAAGATCAGACCGGCGACGATGCCAATGGCAAGGATGATGACGAGCGTCAGAGTCGGGTCGATGCGCATGGCGAAACTCCGGCTTCGGCTGACGGCAGCCTACGACGTTCGCCAACGTCCTGCCCGGGTCATGCCGCGGCGTCCCCGCCTTTATTTTCCGGTGCATGACGGACCGCCGGCCGAACCGGCTTGCGGCGTGATTGGGGCAATGGGCCGAAATCCGACCAAGGCTGCGACATCAAATCGGCGAATCCGCCCGTTCTCCTTCCATGGTCCGGGGGAGGGATATGCGTTCGCGATTTGCCGCCTTCGTATTGATGTGCACGTTCCTGATCGGGCTCGAACCTGGCGCGCGCGCCCTTGCCGCGCCGCAGCGCCCGGCCGGGTTCCTGTCGTCCGACGCGGTACTCACCTTCATCAACGGCTATCGCCACAAGCCGGAGCCGTACCGGTTGCCGCTGGCGGTGCAGGCAACGAGCCGGTACGGCGGACTGCGCGATCCCGAGAGCGCCGGCGTATTCGTCGGGTTCATTGCGGGCGTGATCGGCGCCAATCCTGATCTCGCCGGCGATCTGATCGCGAAGAGCTTCCCGATCAACCCGGAGGACGACTGGGCGATCGTGCGCGCAATCGCGCATTCCGGTCTGCCGGACTGGAAACATCTGCTCGCCGAGCATGCCTTCCGGATGCCATCGCGTCGGGTGATGATCGAAAAATTCATCGACGGCTCGCTGCCCACTCTCGGAGCGACGGTTGCTCGGAAGCCGCCATCGACAACCGAACGGATCAAGCGGCTGTTCTCCGGAGAGAAGGCGCAGGGACCGGTGGTCGAATGGGCGCTCGACGCCTCCCCGGAGGTGCTCGACATGCTGTGGGGGCGCTTTTTCGCGACCGGCGATTACGGCCCGGTCCTGCGCATCGTCGGCATGTTGCCCTGGTCGAAGGATCGCGATCATGTCGACCGGCTTACGATTGGTGCGATGGCGAAATACACGCTCGCCAGCAATTCCGCGCGCGACCCGAAGCTTCTTGCCATGCTCAAGCGCAGCGCCCGGCATCAGCCGAAGGAGACAGCGGAAATCGTCACGGAGATTACCGAAGCGGCCGATACCATGCAGCTTTCGGCGATCCGCAAGGAAGCGATCGGCGCGATCGAGGACCTCAAGCGCAAAGGCCCGGGCTCGAAGCGCGACATGCTGACGGCGGGCCGGATCGGCGAAAGCGCGATTGCGCTGGGCTGCATCGGAGCTGCCGCCACCGGCAATGTGGCGCTTGGTCTGCCATGCGTCGTGGGTGGTGCCGTCACCTCAGCGGCGCTTCGGACCTGGTCCGCGCAATAGCGGCAACCGGCTCGATTCTGGCATCGCTCGTCTGCGGGTATGGGCGACGACGTTATTGACCCGGCGCAGCCGCGATGGTCTGGTTTCCATCCACACCAGAGCGGGATCGCGTGAAACGTCTGCGGATCATCCACAATACCCAATACAGTTACCATGAGCCGGTCTCGTTCGGGCCGCATCGCGTCATGATGCGACCGCGCGAGGGGCACGATGTGCGCATTGTGGACGGACGCATTGAGGTCGAGCCCGAGGCGACCGTGCGCTGGCTGCGCGACATCTACAACAATTCAATCGCCATTCTGACCTTTGCCGAACCTGCGCGAACGCTGCGCATTCTGGGAGAGGCCGATATCGACTATCTGCGCGACAATCCGATCGAATGCCTGATCGAGCCGGGCGCGCAATTCTTCCCGTTCCAGTACGCACCGGAAGAGCAAATCGAACTCGTGCAATATCGTCTCCCGAGCTATCCGTATGACGGCTCCAAACTGCGCGACTGGCTGCAGGCGCTGTACCGCCCCGGCCAGTCGATCGAGACTTTTGATCTGCTGAACGATCTCAACACGCATATCTTCAGGTCGCTGACATACAGTCATCGCGAAGAGGCAGGCGTGCAAACCCCGTGCGATACGCTGGCGCGCGGCACCGGCTCGTGCCGCGATTATGCCGTCCTGATGATGGAGGCCGCCCGCCACTGGGGTTTTGGCGCGCGCTTCGTCAGCGGCTATATCCAGATGGCCGAGGGGCAGCACGGCGCGACCCATGCATGGACCGAGATCTATATCCCGGGCGCCGGCTGGCACGGCTTCGACCCAACCAACAACAAGATGGCGGGCAGCGAGCACATCGCAGTCGCCGTGTCACGAGAACAGGAAAAGGCATCGCCGATCTCCGGGACCTGGGCCGGCCCAGCGAACGTGTTCAGCCACATGAACGTTTCCGTGCAGGTGGTCGCGCTCTGATTTCCCTGTCGCCGTCCGGGATATGGCGACGATTACATTCCTCCTGCCGATGGCATGGTCACGGAACCGCGCGGCGTGGCCGGCGTCCAGGGCCCGATCGGAACCCTTGCGGGGTCGTATTCGAACACCCAGTCGTAGCGCTGCTTGACCTTGGCTTCCTGCCACTCGGTGTCGACATACTGGGCGGCGCCTTCCGCATTGCCGAGCGCTGGATTGTGGAAGCGGCTGGCGTTGTCGTTGGCCGCGCGCACAAGCCGCGAGGTGCGCTCGCGCCGCGCAGCCTCGTAGGCACGCAATGCCGCCGGCATGTCGTCACAGGCTTCGATACAGCGTGCCAGCACGACACCGTCCTCGATCGACATGTTGGCCCCCTGTGCCATCATCGGCAGGGTCGGATGCGCGGCATCGCCAAGCAGCGTGACGCGGCCGATTGTCCATCGGTCCAGCGGCTCGCGGCCGAGCAGCGCCCATTTGAACGGCGTCTCGATATTGCCGATCAGGGTCTGCACATCCTCGTGCCAGCCGCGGAAGTCGTGCAGCGCTTCGTCGGTGGTGCCGCGCTCGGTCCAGCTTTCGACCTGCCAATCGTCGCGCTCGGTGGTGCCGACGAAGTTCATCAATGTGCCGCCGCGCAGTGGATAATGCACCACGTGCCCGCCGGGCCCGACCCAATTGGTGCCAACCTGACGCCGCAGCCGCTCGGGAAGCCGCTTCATCGGGATCAGCCCGCGCCAGGCCAGGAGTCCGGTAAAGCGTGCCGGCATCTCGCCGAACAATGCGCTGCGGATGCGGGAATGCACGCCATCGGCGCCGATGAGGGCATCGCCTGGCATGCGTCTGCCGGACTCGCAGAGCAAGACCACGCCGCTCCCGTCCTGCTCAAATCCGGTGGCGCGGGCACCCAGCGTGATCGCGTCCGGCGCAGCAGCCTTCACCGCGTCGAGCAAGATGCGGTGCAAGTCGGCCCGGTGGATCATGAAATAGGGCGCGCCATACCGCTCGCGCGACACGGCGCCGAGATCGAACAGTTTCCAGGTCTCTCCCGTGCTCCAGAGCCGGATTTCCTTCCCGGCGGGCTCGCACCAGACTTCGCGCAGCGCCGGTTCGAGTCCGAGCGAAAACAGCGCATGCGCGCCGTTTGCCGAAATCTGCACACCGGCGCCGATCTCTGCGAGTTCACGCGCCTGCTCGATCACGGAAACGGAAAATCCACGCCGAAGCAGCGCAAGCGCTGCCGTCAGTCCGCCGATGCCGGCGCCGGCAATCAGGATACGGGGACGTGTTGTGTTCGCCATGGAGTGCGGCCTCGATTGCGGACGCAGTCTCAGGCGGCGACCTTGCCGGCGCAAGCCGAAACCGCAGCGTGGCTTGGTTCGCTAATGGTCCGATTCTAACATTCGCATCCCTTCCCGGCAGGCTGTTTTGCGAATGTTAGAATCAGAGGACCACTAGCAAATATTGGATTCTAGTGGAGCTTTGGATTTGACATTCGCTTGGCCGCGCCCGCGGGTGGATGGGTAGCGAATGTCAAATCCGCTGCACTAGCCTGTTGTGGTCACGAGCGGCGCGTAGGTTTCACGCAGGCGCTGGTTAGGCCCGTCAGGACGCGATTCGATGCGCTGGGTAGCTTCGTCGCTTTCTTTCCAGCCTCGCGTAGCATGACCCTCGGCCGGAAACTGCGCTTGCGGGATTGCGGGCGGCAACAGCCGGGTCGGGGCCGGCACGACGTCAAGCGGTGCAAGTCGGGTTGGCGCGGCGTCCTGAGGCGCTGGCCGCTTTTCGGACTTTGTCGCAGCGACCTCGGCGAGCCCGCGTCTTGTTTCGGACTGGACCGAGGCTATGCGGGCAGGCGGTAGCGGAACGAGGTCGACCGATTGAGAACGATTCGCGCTGCTTTCCGGTTGCGGATATAGCAACAGCGTTGTGAGCGCGGCAATCTCCGCCCGGATCGCCGCGATTTCCCGTTCCGCGCGGGTCAGGGCGGTGTCCTTGCCCGATAGCTCGCTTCTCAAGGCGGCAAGCTCACGCTGTGTTTCAAGCATGCCGGCTTCCCGTTCGGCCAGTTCGCTTCGCAGCGCGGCAATGTTCCGCTCGGCCTCCTGCAACGCGGTCTTGCCGGCGGCCAGTTCGCGTCGCGTGGCGGCGATTTCACCTTGGGCCGTGCCAAGAGTCGCGTCCCGGTCGGAAAAGTGGCGGAGCGCTTCTCGCAATTCGTCTCGTGCGGTTTGCTCGCGCATCTTGCTGTCGGCGAGTTCGGCTCCGATCGACGCAAGCCGACTTTCGGCTGCGCTCAACGCAGCCTCTTTCGCTGCGGACGAGGCCCGCAACGCGCTGGCGTCGCGCTCTGCTTCCGTCAGGGCTTCGTTCCTGGCGGCAAGCTCGCGCCGGACCGCCGCGATCTCGCCTTCGGCTGTACCGAGCGCAGCGTCCCGGTCGGCGAACTTGCGCCGGGCTTCGCGCAGTTCCTCGCGCGTTTCGTGCTCGCGCGCCTTGCTGTCGCGCAACTCCGCTTCGAGCGCTGCAAGCTGCCTTTCGGCCGCGTTCAGCGCAACCTCCTTTTCGGAAAGCGCGCCGCGCATCGCCGCGGCATCGCGCTCGGCAGCCTGCAGTGTCGCGTCCCTGCTGGCGAGTTCCCGCCGCGCGACCGTGATCTCGCCTTCGGCCGCGCCGAGTGTCACATCCTTGTCTGCGAAGCCGCGTTTGGCCTCGCGCAATTCGTCTCGCGCCGACTGCTCGCGGGACTCGCTTTCGCGCAACGCCGCCGTGACGGTATCGATTTCCTGCTTTAGCCGCTCGACAAGCTGGTTCCGTTTCGCGAGATCGGTCGCGTGCGCGGCGGTTTTTTCCCTGAGCTTTTCGATCCTGATCTCAAGTTCGCGCGTGGCGGTGGCGAATCCAGCGCGGATCGTATCCTTCTCGGCGCGGATTTCCTGAATCGACAGCGGCACATCCTCGTAGCGCTGGCGTGCCAGCCGCATTGCGCGATGATGCACCGCCGGCATCGCCATCAAGGCGGTGAGCCAGGCGAGGCAAAAACCGATTCCGATGAACATCAGATATTCGAGGGGAATGCCAAGCATAGACGCGTCCGCTACGATACTTGGCCACAGCCGTCGCACGAGGGCACGCCTGCTTCAAGCTACGCCCTGCATTAACCTGAATACCGAAACCGGAAGCCTGACCGCTTGTTGCCCGAACTGGCTATGGTGAGACATTCCGGGAACTACCGCAAGAAAGGCGAAGTCATGCGCTACGAGCTCTATTACTGGCCGCAGATTCAGGGACGGGGCGAATTTGTGCGGCTCGCGCTGGAAGAGGCGGGTGCGGATTATGTCGATGTCGCTCGCCAACCAGGCGGCGAGGATCGAATGATGCGGCTGATGCAGGCGGCGGGTCCGAAGACGCCCCCCTTCGCGCCGCCGATCCTGAAAGCCGGCAGGCTCGTGATCGCGCAGACCGCCAATATCATGCTCTATCTCGGTGACCATCTTGCGCTTGCGCCCAGGTCGGAAGCGGGCCGGCTCTGGGCGCACCAGCTTCAGCTGACGATTGCCGACCTCGTCGTGGAGATTCACGACACCCATCATCCGATTGGCTCCGGATTGTACTACGAGGAACAGAAGCCGGAATCCGCGCGCCGCGCCGATGACTTCCGCGTCCATCGGGCGCCGAAATTCTTCGACTATTTCGAGCGCGTGCTCGCGGTTTCCGGCGGTCCCTATCTGACCGGCCGGCGTGCGACCTATGCCGACCTGTCGCTGTTCCAGGTGATCGACGGCCTGCGCTACGCATTTCCGAAGTTGAGCGGGCGACTCGGGAGAAAACATCCGCACGTCGTCGACTTGCATGCCCGCGTCTCCGCGCGTCCGCGGATTGCGGCCTATCTGAAGAGCGAACGGCGGATTCCGTTCAACGAGATGGGGATTTTCCGCGCCTACGAAGAACTCGATGGGTAACGGTGCTTTCGCTCCGCGATGTCGGCGATGGGCGAGGGTGGGCAGCGGCATTCTTGACTCGGTGCGGATGCTCCAACATTGTCCGCGCCGCATCCCCGGCGAATGTGGATCACGACATTGAAACTCCTTAGCTTCCACTGGAAAGATCGCGACCGCATCGGATTTGCCATCGACGACGAGCGCGTCGCCGACCTTGGTGACATCGCAGCGGCGCTCGGCCGAGAATCCTATCCGGACATGCTGGCCCTGATCGAGGCCGGGGAATCCGGGCTGACGTTCTTGCGCGACGCCGAGGTTTTCGCCAAGGATCAGCCCGGCAGGCTGACTGTGATCCCGGCGAGCGAGATCGTCTATCATCCGCCGGTGCGGCGGCCTTCGAAAATCTGCGGTGTCGCGCTCAACAATTCGGCCAGCAATGAGCGCAAGATAAGTGCACCCGACCATCCGCTGTTCTTTCTCAAGCCCGCGTCGTCGCTGGTCGGCCACAATCAGCCTATCGAGGTGTTCGATTATTACGGATCGGTCCATCCGGAGCCGGAACTGGCGGTGATCATCGGCAAGACCTGCCGCCACGTCGATGCGAAGGACGCATTCGATGTCGTCTACGGCTATTCGATCCTCAACGACATGACCGGAAATTTCATGCGCTCGCAGGACATGGTGCATTACTACGCGCTCTATCCCTCGAAGGAAGACCCGACCAAGGTCGAGCGGCGCGAGCAGCACCTGTCCTATACCGCGCGCTACAAGGGCTCCGACACCTTCGGTCCGTTCGGACCCTATCTCGTCACCAAGGACGAGGTGCCGGATCCGCACAAGCTCGAGGTGCTGGCCTGGCACAAGGACGAACTGATCGCGGAGGATTCGACCGCCTTCTACACCTATGGGGTGCCGGACGTGATCGCCTATATCAGCCGCTACCATTCTCTGTGGCCGGGCGACGTGATTTCGATGGGTACCGCCTTCCGCCCTGGCGTCGCCAAGCGCAGCCTGCACACCGCCAACATTACCGCCTACGGCGGACCGGTCAGCGTGTCGATCACCGGCCTCGGCAAGCTCGTCAATCCGGTGCGCAAGATGGACGATATCGCAGTCCACGCGGCCGAGTAAGCGGTCACCCGCAGACGCATTTTGCGGACGGCGTGGAGGCGTTATAGTCCGCGCATGTCTGACACGCCGCTCCTGGACTGGCTGCACAGTCTGCCCTTTGCTGCCGGCCTGTTGCTGGTTTGCGCCGCCTTCGTGGCGCCGACATTGCTCGGATCGTATCTGCTGCAGCCCAGGGTCGCGAAGCTGTTCCGGGGCGAACGCGACATCAATACCGTGCTCGGGTTTCTGCTCAACGCTTTCGCGCTCTATTTCGGCGTACTGCTGGCGCTGTTGTCGATCGCGGTATTCGAAAACCATAACAAGGCCGAAGACGCGGTGGTGCGCGAGGCGGCCGCAATCATCAAGCTGTATCGCGACATCCACAGTTATCCCGAGGATGCGCGTCCCGAACTTCTCGGCGTGCTTGACCGGTATGTCGATGAGGTGATCGGACCGGGATGGAAGATCCAGCAGCGCGGCGAGGTCAACCCGAAGGAAATCGCCATCCTCGGCAGCCTGCACATGGTCCTTGGCAAGTTCCGGCCTTCCGGGTTGGGCGAGAGCGTCCGCTATGCGGAGACGCTGCGGGTCATGGATGATTTCGTCGAGGCGCGGCGGCTGCGGATTTCCGCGGGCTCGAGTTCGATCCCGCGGATCATGTGGTTCGTGGTGCTGGTCGGCGTCGTCATGAACACGATCCTGATCTGGATGTTCGACATGCGTCCGTTCACGCATGCGATCATCGGCGGGACGCTGTCGATGTTCATCGCCCTGGTGATCTACATGATCGCGGTGCTCGACGCGCCGTTCAGGGGCGATTATGGCGTCAGGCCGGACGCGATCGCTGCGATCCACAGCCAGAGCGCGATGCATCGCTGATGGGGGCGCCGGCCGGCGCCCCCCTGGTCACCGCCATCATTCGCAGACGTCGACCGTCTGCCATTGCGGGCCGTAAGGCGTCATCACACGGACGGTCTGGTAGCAGCCGTCGCCGTAATAGCCGTAGCCGTAGGGTGCCGTGTAATAGGCCGCTGCCGCACCCGCAGCGACGGCGGCGGGCACGCCATAATAGCCGTAGCCGCGCCAGTTATTGCCGTACCACTTCCCGCCATTCCACTTGCCGGCATGCCACTTGCCGCCATTCCATTTGCCGCCATGCCATTTGCCCCCGCCGTGCCAGCGGCCGCCGCCCCGGCCCCCGCCGAAATTCTTGCCGCCGCCGCCGTGGAAGCCGTGCCCGCCGCCGCGCTTGGCCTGCGCCGAATCCGGAACCACCATCGCGCCTGCGGCCAGCAGCGCGGCGCCCATTACAATTGCTTTCAACATTGGATCACCCTCCCGTCCGGGAAAAACGTCAGCCCCGCTTTTCGTCCGCAATGCAAGATGATGACGGTTTGTGCCGCGGAAAGATGGCGGCGGGGCGGATATGCAAAAAAATGTATGAAAATGAACGTTATGACAGCGATGTATCGTCAGGCCGGGCGCGATCAATCCGGCGCCGGTGGACGCATGAGGGCGCGATCCGCGCCCTCATGCATTCGGTCTTCGTCAGCAGACGTTGACGGTCCGCCATTGCGGGCCGTACGGCGTCTTGATCTTGACGTTCCGGTAGCAGCCGCCGGTGGCGTAATAAGGCGCTGCATAGGCTGCAGCCGCCGCACCGGCCGCGACCGCCGCGGGCACGCCGTAATAGCCCCAGCCGCCGCCATACCATTTGCCGCCGCGCCAATAACCGTGCTTCCATCCGCCGCCATGCCAGTTGCCGCCATGCCAGCCGCCGCCGTGCCAGCCACCGCCATGCCAACCGCCGCCATGCCAGCCGCCGCCGCGCGCGTGACCCTGTTCCGGCGCCGCAAGCGCCGCCGCGGCGACGATGGCCGCGCCCATGATGATCTTTTTCAGCATTACCGTCTCCCTGCCGGGACGGATGATCGCCCCGCTTGACGGCCGCATGGTCGGCAAAAAAAGGTAATTGTTTCTGCAACCGCGCCGGTCCTGCGGCAGCGGAGCCGCAATTCCTGCGGTTGCGATGAACGCCGTGTGAATGTGCGCCCGCGGTTTGTCTGCAACGGGCCGGCCCGTCATCCCGCCTGCGAGAGCATGCGCACCGCCTCGATGCAGATGTCGTGCGCGCCGGTGTCGGCGGCGATCCGGTGATGCAGCACCGGCCGCTCAATCGTCGTGAGTTCGCCGGCAAAATCCGGCGCCGCCTGCAGCCGCCCGTGCCCGATCGGGTTCAGCCAGTTGGTCGAGCGGAAGCAGATGGCGCGGCGCACGTTGCCGCCGAGCGGCGGACAGCGGAACGCGCCGAGCGAATTGTAGCCGGGTGCCGGCTCGAACGCGATCATGAGGTCCCAGGTGATCCCGGGCGTGCGGGCCGCAAGCCGTGTGATCGCGTAGACGCCCATCGAATGCCCGATGCAGACCTTGCGCGCGGCGGGATGCGCGCCCGCGTCATACATGGCGTCGCGCTGTGACATCCAGTTCGCGCGTGCCGGCAGCACCACCGTGCCCGCAATGGCGGCGAGCTCTTCGCCCAGCACATCGAGGCCGCGCGAATAGCCCACGCCGCGCGGGAAGGGCGCGCCGATATTGCCGTACCAGGAATAGACGCGGATAGAAGGCATGGTGACCGGCTGTGCTCACTCCGTCCGTTTCGCGTCGCCCCGGGTGAGCGCGAGCACCGCCACGATGAAGACGATGACGAACAGCGCGATGATCGACTGCACCAGCCCGAAATTCGGCTGGTCCTTGCCGACAAACCATCCGGCGATGACGCCGGCCGGGACGAGGATGATGCGAAGGAGCCAGGAGATCATGCGTCAGAATTCATGCGTGGTAAGGGGGCGGCGTATGCCGGGCGTTCCGAAATGTCCCTGTTGCGGGCGCGCATGCGCGCGCGGACAGGAAGGTGGACTATAGTCCTAATGTTGTCAACGGGCAAAGGACCATCCGGCCCCGATTGCGCCTGCCGCCCTGCGCGTTACGCTCGCCCCATGACGGACAGCCCGCAGATTCTCGCCGACAGCGCGCCCGCCATTCTCAACGCACATGTGGTCGTGCGCTTCTTCACCGAAGTGCTCGCTACCGGCGACGCCGCCCGTGCGGCTGCCTTGCTCGCAGGCGATTTCGTCGATCACGACGCTGATCCGGGCTCGCCCGCGGACGCGGAGGGCGTGATCCGCAAACTCGCAGCGCTGTGGCAGGCGTTTCCCGACGGGCGCTTTGCGCTCGAAAGCGTGATCGCGGCGGGCGACCGCGTGGCGGCGCGCTCGACCTTCACCGGCACGCAGCGGGGATATTTCGGTCCACTGCCGCCGACGGGACGCAGCGTGAGCGTGAGTTTCTCCGACTGGTACCGCATCGCGGACGGACGAATAGCCGAACACTGGCACGATTTCGACGAGGCCGGCCTGATGCGGCAGCTCGGCGCGAACCGCCAGTGACGAGTGGTGACGTTGCCTCGCTTGCTCGACAACAAGGCCGATCGCGATTACCATGCCAGGCATCTCCGGCGACAGAGACGCGGCGCGACGGCGCACCGCGCACGGCCGGTCCGGTTTCATCAATGGCGAGCCATACGACAAAGAATGAGAGCCTTCGCCATCGCGATCCTGCTGCTTTCGGCGATTGTTCCGCACACCCGTGCATTCGCTGAAACCGACAAGCTTCAGCAGGCCATCACCTACGTCTTCACCGGCAGCATCGAGCCGCAGAGCCATATCCAGATCGCCGGTTTCAAGCCCTGTGTGGTGGTCGTGTCGGAGCCGGACATCAGGCGCGCGACGCGCTATCATCTGAGCCGGTTCAAGCCGGAGCGCTTCCGGTTCGAGAAGCGGTATGTCGGGCGAACGCCGACCTATCAGCTTTATGTCGAGGGCGACGACGACGTGGTCGAGTTCCTGAACCCCGACATGACGGTGTCGCATGGCCACCGCACCGCGCGCTTTGCGCTGCCGGGCGACATCGAGACGACCAGAAGGGCGCTGCAGCTGATTGGCGAGGAATGCAAGCCGGAGAAGCAGAAGCCGTTGTTCTGACGATGCGGCGGCTGCACCGGGCGCGCGCCATCGCCCCTGTTGTTTGCGGCGCGGGGACGCCGGCCTGCGAGTGACGCATGGGGGGCAGGCCCGACATGCGTGCGAAGAAGCGGTGAGGGGAATGATGCGCCGTGAAGCGCAGGGCATTCCGGGGCCGCAGGCTCTTGCGAGCGCACGGCCATCGCCTCACGGCGCATCACCCGCCAGGCTTGCGCCGTGCGGGCTTCATTTGGCGGCGTTCTGGCGCGACGCGTGAAGCATCGCACTGACCCCGGACCGCGTTTGCGCACCGCAGGCGAACCGCGCCTGCGGCCGTTCAGCGAGGCTCCTCGCGCACGGGTCGTGGTGCCCGTAGAGCGGGGTTCCGAGGCCTCCCGGGAGCACGGCTGACGAAGCCCTGCCCGCAGGCGCCGCACCCCGCTCCATCAACCGGCGTCACCGGTTGACGCCCCTCGTTGAACGGGGTGAAGGCGATATAGACTATATTCCTAGAAATGTCAAGGGGGAATTTCTCGCGTCCCGGGCGCAGCGCACGATGAAGTCGTGCGCTGCAGAACCGGACCATACCCATGGCAGGTGCAAAAAATGGGTCCCGGCTCTGCGGTGCACCGCTCCGCTGTCGCTGCGCGCTGCACCGCGTCCGGGACACGAGAGTTTCGCTTTCGTGACGAATCCCTCAAATCCGCTCGTCCCCGCGGAAGCGGGGACCCAGCGCCGCTGTCAGCCTCCGCGGCGCTGGCTTTTCTGGATTCCCGCTTTCGCGGGAATGAGCGGAGTATGTCATGCTGAGCCATGATAAAAATGGACCAGCGCACTTTCGCTGTCGTGCTCGAACCCGAGGAAGAAGGCGGCTTTACCGTGCGCGTACCCGCCTTTCCGTAGATCGTGACATACGGCAAGGATGAGCGCGAGGCGCTGGCCATGGCCGAAGACGCCATCCGTCTGGTGATCGAGGATGCTACCGCGCGCGGCGAACCGATACCCGGAAGTGAGCCGCCACGTATCCGGCAGGTGACACTGGCTGCGTGAGTTCACATTGTCGGTTCCAATGGCTAGCCTTGAATAGCAATACCATTTTTGCTATATAGCAAAAATGCGCTGGACCGTCCTGTTGCTGAATTCCGCAGTGGCGGCGGAGGTCGAAGCGCTTCCGGACGACATGAGAGCGCGCTTGGGCCGCTTCTTCAACGTCATCCAGGAACATGGATTTGAGGGGCTGCCGCGGGATGCTGTGAAGCATCTCGAAGACAAGCTGTGGGAAATTCGGATCAGCGGCCGGGATGGGATTTCGCGGGCGATCGATGTCACGGCCAGCGGCCGCCGTGTCGTCGTCCTTCGGGCCTTCGTCAAGAAGACGCAGAAGACACCCGCGCGGGAGCTTGAAATTGCGCGACAACGCGCCAAGGAGGTCAAATGATCAGGTTCGACGACCTGCACAAGAAGTGGATGAAGGAGCCGGGCTATCGAAAGGAATACGAGGCTCTGGAAGAGGACTTTGCGCTCATCGGCGAACTGGCCAAGGCGCGCGCCCGCGCGGGTCTCAGTCAGGCGCAACTCGCCAAGCGCATGAAGACGACGCAGAGCGCCATCGCGCGGCTGGAAAGCGGCCGCGGGCGGCCATCGACCACGACGCTGTCGCGCTTCGCCAAGGCGACGGGACACAGGCTGAAGATCAGCTTCGAGCCGGTGCGGGGAGGGAAGAAGCGGAAAGCGGGATGACGTAACCCGCATGAAGCGGAGCGATATGCGGGTGGAATAAATCCTCGGACGTCGCTTCCGCTAAATGGTTGTTTCAGGGTCAAATCGCGAAACCAGTGATGTCATGTCATAAGCGGGGCCTTGATTGGAAATCATTTCTGATACGCCACTCAGCATTAATTTAGAAGTGGCGCGCCTAAGTTCTTGGGAGTCCGAACTAAGTCGCAGTTTGCATACATGACTGCGCAGTTCATTTTGAAAGACATAATTGCCAAATGCTATGAATGCATTCCGAACGCCTGCTTGCGCTTCCTCTCTTAGAGAAACGAATGCAGGCTCATCTAAGCCAAGAAAATGGACCCAGACTACTGCAGCTTTCGATTGACTGAATTGCTGGCTTGCCGACTTGAGCCTCCTCATTATGCCTTTCACCAAGTAGGTGGGGCGATTGCCGGTTACGCAAAGTAGTACAGCCTTGCCCTTTCCGACCACAATCACCGCATGGGGATTTGATCTTTCCTGCTCGTTATCGATTTCTTGTCTGATCGGCGTGAAGTTCCCGAGGGCGATATTTTCTCTCCAACTATCGCGCTTTTCAAAGGTCAAAGATCCTTCCGACGTCTCCGCTTCGCGAGCGCCCTTGGACAAGAAGGATCTTAGTATAGAGGCAAAATTTTCCCGGATATTCGGTGTGCTCGGCCGCTTTTTGATGGCGTATCTTAGTATCCCGCTTTCATTGAAATCGGGCGTGCTGTTGATGGCATCCTTAAATGCCAAAAGCATTTGAATGCTAGTTTCGGTGGAGACAAGATTGCCAATGTCTTCGCTTACAGTCTTTGCCTCGACTTCGAAAGTGGTGTTGCGATAAGTCACATCGAAATCGTGATTTCCCCTTCCCTCAAGGTCTACAAAGGAGACCTTGCAGTGCTGCTGCTTGTAGTGAACGTAGACTCGCAGTTCATGCTGAAGCTCTCGGATGTCTCGATCTGGGCTTAGGCCATCCAACAATTTTGATCTGAGGCGCTGCCGGCCTTGCTCACTTAAGTTCGATGCGGCATCTCGTATTGCAGCCATGAAAGAAATTGGTTCGTTGTTTTCGAAACTGTCCGTCGAAATTTTTTGATGCAGTCGGTTTCGTTGAACGATGCGCTTGTAATTCAAATGGAAAAAATACCGCCGATTCAGGATCGGCGAAGCAAAGTCTAGATCGCGGAGTTTCGCCTCAGCCCGTTCGACGCGGCTCCAAATTTCTCGAAAGCCAACAAACGAGTTGAACCAAGTAATTGTTGCTGGAATCTCTCGGGCAAAAAGATCAATAGGCATATTATATCGAATCTAAATTGTTCGTGACCTTACCTTCAAACCCCATTATTAGGGCAGAAATCTTGGAGATGCTCTGCCCCATGAACGCCCCCGTCACCCCGCCGATCCCCGCCTATCGCCACACGCCCTTATTTCCGCTCGGCAAGGACCAGACCCCGTACCGTAAGCTCGATGTCTCCGGGGTGCGGGTCGATAAGGTGCTGGGCCGCGACGTGCTGGTGGTGCCGGCGCACGCGCTGAAGGCGCTGGCGGAGGAAGCCTACAGCGACATCAACCATTATCTGCGGCCGGGGCATCTGCAGCAGCTGCGCAACATCCTCGATGACGCCGAGGCCTCCGACAACGACAGGTTCGTCGCCTTCGACTTCCTGAAGAACGCCAATATCGCGGCCGGCGGCACGCTGCCGATGTGCCAGGACACCGGCACCTGCATCATCATGGGCAAGCGCGGCCGCAACGTGTTTGTCGAGGGTGACGACGAGGCGGCGCTCGCCGAAGGCGCGCGCGACGCCTACCTGAAGAAGAACCTGCGCTACTCGCAGCTGGCGCCACTGTCGATGTTCGAGGAGACCAACACCAAATCGAACATGCCGGCGCAGGTCGAGCTCTATGCCGACGGTGACGACGAGTACAAGTTCCTGTTCATCGCCAAGGGCGGCGGATCGGCCAACAAGACCTTCCTGTTCCAGGCGACGCCCTCGATCCTGACGCGTGACCGGCTGCTGGCCTTCCTGAAGGAGAAGGTGCTGACGCTCGGCACCGCGGCATGCCCGCCCTATCATCTGGCGATCGTGATCGGCGGCACCTCGGCCGAACTGAACCTGAAGACGGTGAAGCTCGCCTCCTGCCGCTATTACGACAATCTGCCGACCAGGGGCTCGGAAGACGGCCACGCCTTCCGTGATCTGGAGATGGAGCAGGAAGTGCTGAAGATGACGCAGTCGCTTGGCGTCGGCGCGCAGTTCGGCGGCAAATATTTCTGCCATGACGTGCGGGTGATAAGGCTGCCGCGCCATGGCGCCTCGCTGCCGATCGGGCTCGGCGTTTCATGCTCGGCGGACCGGCAGGCTACGGCCAAGATCACGCGCGACGGCGTGTTCCTGGAGCAGCTGGAGCACAATCCGGCGCAATATCTGCCGGATATCGATGAATCCACGCTCGGCGGGCCGGTGGTGCAGATCGACCTGAACCGGCCGATGAAGGAAGTGCTGGCGACCCTGTCGCAATATCCGATCAAGACGCGGCTGTCGCTCACCGGCACCATGGTGGTGGCGCGCGACCTCGCGCATGGCAAGCTGCGCGAGCGCCTGGAGCAGGGCAGGGGCCTGCCCGATTATTTCAAGAACCATCCGGTCTATTACGCGGGGCCGGCGAAAACGCCGGCGGGCTATGCGTCGGGATCGTTCGGGCCGACCACGGCCGGGCGGATGGACAGCTATATCGACCAGTTCCAGGCGGCTGGCGGCTCGCTCGTCACCGTGGCCAAGGGCAACCGCTCGGCCGCGGTGCGCGAAGCCTGCAAGAAACACGGCGGCTTCTATCTCGGCTCGATCGGCGGGGCGGCGGCGAACCTCGCCGAGCATTGCATCAGGAAGGTCGAGACCATCGAGTTCCACGAACTCGGCATGGAAGCGATCTGGCGGATCGAAGTCGAGAACTTCCCGGCCTTCATCATCATCGACGACAAGGGCAACGATTTCTTCCAGGCGCTGAATCTGGGGTAGTTCGCGAGCACCAAACTCAATCGGCCTCATCCTGAGGAGCAAGCGAAGCTTGCGTCTCGAAGGATGGGGCCGCCCTCGTCCTTCGAGACGCCCTCGCTTCGCTCAGGCTCCTCAGGATGAGGGCGGAAGAGGCATTGCGCTTGTGGAGCTTCCATCCACCCGATTGAAATTGGCTTGGCTTTTGCTTATGCATTTGTTGCAACGAGCAACATCGATTCTGTCGACATCATGCCACGCGCACGCAAACCCTTCCGACGTTCCTATCGCATCGGCCGCGCCCGTACCGGGCTTGGCTGCTTCGCCACCAAGGAGATCGAGAAGAACCAGCTGATCGACACCTATCGCGGCCAGCTGCTCAACAACGAAGAAGCCGAGAAGCGGGACAACCGCTACATGTTCGAGGTCAATTCGCGCTGGACCATCGACGGCTCGAACCGGCGCAACCTGGCGCGCTATTTCAACCATTCCTGCCGGCCCAATGCCGAGAGCGACGTCAAGGGTCATCGGGTCATCATCACCGCGCGCAAGAAGATCAAGCCGGGCGAGGAGATCACCTACGATTACGGCAAGGATTATTTCGATATTTTCCTCAAGCCTGTCGGCTGCAAATGCGACAAATGCCGGGAAAAGCGGGCGGCGGCGCGGGCTGAAGCGCGCGCCAGGCGGCTGCGCGCGGAGCGGCGCGCCGCGGCGGCGGGCAAGAAGCCGCAGGTCAAGCGCGGCAAGGTCGGCGCCGGCAAGGCGAAGGCCAGGGCGAAGAAGCGGAAATAGCTGTCGCGGCTCATCAGGATGAGGGCAGGGGAAGCATTTCCTCGGATCCCCTCAGTTCGCGCTCAACAGGTCGATCTTGGTGTTGGCCTGCAGCAGGCGGTGCGCCAGAAGCTGCGCCAGATTGCGCACGATGATTTCGGCCGCGGCCGGACAGCGCGACCGGAAATCGTCGAAGGCGGCAAGCGGGATGCGCCGGCACAGCACCGAATTGTCGGCGAAAACGTCGGCACTGCGCGGCCCGCCGATCAGCGCCAGTTCGCCAAACGCGGTGCCAGGGACGAGGGTGGCGAGCCGGACCCCGTCCGCGAGCTTCACGCTCACCATGCCCCGCTGCAGGAAGAATACCGAATCCGCCGGGTCGCCCATGGCGATGATGCGTTCGCCGGGATGGTATTTCGTTGTCTCGCACAAGGTTTCGAGATCGGCGACATCCGCGGGCGAAAGCCCCTTCAGCAATTCCTGTTCGCCGAGCGCGACATCGGCGACCTGGCTGAAGCCGCCGAACCGGAAGATGACCTGATCCTCGGCCCACTCGATCGCCTCGTCGAGCAGCGAAAAGGTCCGGGCCGCGCCGCTGTCGCCGAGAAAGCTCTGCAATTGCCGGAAGCGGCGGGACTCGCGCTCGATGCCGGCAAGCACCGGGCGGGTGCCGTGCGCGGCGAGGTCCTCGAACAGGTCCGACAGCATCTTGCCGGCAGCGCTCGTGACCAGCGGTACGCGGCGCATGTCGAGCACCGTGAACAGGCCGGTATCGCCCGACAGCACGCGGCGGGCGATGTAATCCACATTCGAGAAGGTCAGGGTGCCGGTCAGTTCCAGAACGCGGATCGCGGAGGTGCGGTCATCGAGCAGCCGCTGCTCGTGCGGCTGGCGGCCGCGGCGCTGCAGGCGGCCGACGTCGTAATCGGCGACGATGCAGGTGCGCACGTCGTTCGCCCGGTTGAGGA
>NZ_JBFWPA010000008.1:0-111458 GCF_050250235.1 Pseudorhodoplanes sp. | reverse complement strand
GTCCTGTCGCAGTCGGAAATCCATCCGCGCGTCCGGCTGAAGACGGTCGGCAGCATCTGACGCCGCAAGCGATCGTTTCAGCGCCTGTTCGCAGCAAAATTTGCGGATTCAAAGCATTAACCCCCGGCGCAAAAGGCGCGCGACTGGGGCACAACAGTCACGTAGTTTCACATCTGGTCAACGAGATGTGAACGCCCCCTGCGGAACCGAGGGAGGCGCACCACGTTAGGCCCACGTCGAACGGGAGTTGAACCCGGAGACGGCAGATCCCGACCAATCGGGACAAGCAGGACAGGCAAGGGACGTGTCATGAACAATTCCTCGCTGCGCAGCGCTGACGGCGCGACCCATCTGAAGGTGGTCGCTGTGTCGTTGATCGCCGCCATCATGGTGGTGGGCGTTGGCATCCTCGCAAAGCCGAATTTCTCGGACGGCACCGATACCTTCGCGTCGCGCTTCGACGCGGCCGGGCCGGTGATCCGCGCCGGCAGGACGACCGCCACCGCAACCGCGGGCGACCTCGTCAATATCCGCTAGTTTCTGACGTTGAATCTCCCTCCCCCCAGGGATCAACGTTACGTGTTGCGCCCCCTCCCCCCAAGGGGGCGCAACTTTTTTGTGCGGCCTCATGGGTCGGCGTAAGCCGCCTCCACGACCGGCCGGGTCAGCCGGCGGCCCGCCGTTTCGCTCCGGCGCCGACGATATCACCAAAGGTGGCAATCGAAGCCGGACGCCCGATCAGATATCCCTGCACGCCGCTGCACGCTTCACTGATCAGGAACGAAAGCTGATCCGAGGTCTCGACACCCTCCGCGACCACCGGAAGATCAAGCCCTCGGCCGAGCCCGATGACGGCGCGGATGATGGCCGCCGATTGCCCACGCTGCTCCAGATTGCTGACAAAGGCCCGGTCGATCTTGATCTTGTCGAACGGAAATGCCTGCAGATAGGACAGCGACGAATAACCGGTGCCGAAGTCGTCCATGGCAATCCGGACTCCAAGGGTTTTCAGACGCCCCAGAATTGAAATTGCGCGCGAATAATCTCCGATCAGGACGCCCTCGGTAATTTCGAGTTCGAGCCGTCCGGATTTCAGGCCGGTCTCCAGCAGTATCGCATGCACCAGCCCGGGCAGGTCGCCGTGCTGAAACTGCACGGGTGACAGGTTGATCGCGACTTGCAACGGATTGGGCCAGGAGGCGGCCTCGCGGCAGGCTTCGCGCAGGATCCACTCGCCGATCGGGATGATCAGCCCGCTTTCTTCCGCGATGGGAATGAAGGTGCCCGGCGCAATCAGACCGCGGGTCGGATGGCGCCAGCGCACCAGCGCCTCGAAGCCGGTGATGGTACCGGCCATGTCGGCCTGCGGCTGATAATCGAGGTAGAGTTCATGGCGCTCCAGTGCCGAACGCAGGTCGAGCTGAAGCGCGCGCCGCTCGCGCAGGCTCTCATCCATGTTCGGCTGGAAGAAGCGAACCAGCCCGCGTCCTTCCGACTTCGCGCGATAGAGCGCGGCATCCGCATTCGCCTGCAATGACTGCATGTCGCGGCCATCCATCGGATAGATTGCGACCCCGACCGAGAGGCCTGCCCGAAGCAGGTGGCCCCCGATTTCGATATCCCGCGCCATCGCCGCAACCAGCCGCTCGCAAAGGGCTTCCGCTGTTGCGGGCTGCGGGCCCTCCGCCGAGATCAGAGTGAATTCATCGCCGCCCAGGCGCGCGACAAAGGCGCCATCGGCGGCGGCCTGCAGCCGCTCTGCGACCTCGCGCAGCAGGCCGTCGCCGGTCTGATGGCCGAACACGTCATTGACCTCCTTGAACCGGTCGAGGTCGATGCACAGCAGTGCGAAGTTCGCTTTTTCCCGGGCCGCGTGATCGACGCTCCTTTGCAACTGCTCGACGAATAGCGCGCGGTTGGGGAGGTCGGTGAGGCTGTCGTGATGCGCCATATGCGCGATCAGCCGCTCGGTCCGCTTGCGGTCGGTGATGTCCTCGTGGGTGCCGACCCAGAAGCCGTTCCCGATCGGCCGGTTGACGATGTAGATGACCCGGCCATCCTCATATTCCACGGTCGCGCTGAGCGTGGATCCAGACGACATCGCGGCGACGAGTTCCTCCTTGTATCGCTTCGGATCGCGCTTCAGACCATTGCGGCGCACCCGCTCATCGATCAGTTGCTCCAGCGTGCAGCCGGGCTTCACGACATGGGGCGAGAGATCGTACATCTCGAGATAGCGGTCGTTGCAGACGGCAAGGCGATGATCGTCGTCGAACATCACGACGCCCTGCGCCATGTTGTTGACCGCGGTCGCGAGCTGGCGCTCCTTGTCGCGCACCCGCCGGTCGGCAAGCGCTCCCGCGAGGCTCGCGAACAGAATGGCAAGCGCGGCGTTCGCGACCGCAAGCGCAAGCATGGCAGGCGACATCGATGATGTGTCGACGATCTGCGTCGGGTCCGGGACGATCGAGGCCGCTCCCATGGCGGTGAAATGACACGACAGAATTGCAAGCATCAGCAACAGCGCGGACGCCGTCAGGTGCCGCAGTCCGTCGCCGCGAACCGCCACAGTCAGCGCGGCCGCGCCAAGGACCACCCCGAATGCGATCGATGCGACGACAATCGGGATATCCCAGGTGACGCGGCCCGGCACTTCCAGTGCACTCATGCCGGTATAGTGCATCACGGCGATTCCGCCACCGACGACCGCGCCGCCGAGCGGAGCGGCGAAATGCCAGTCATCAGCAAGCGCGATCCAGAATCCAACCCCGGTGATCGTGATGGCCGCCACGAGCGAGAGCGCGGTGAGTCCGATGCCGTAGCCCAGCGGCACGCCCGGCGAATAGGCCAGCATCGCAATGAAATGCGTCGCCCAGACGCCGCATCCCCCGGCCGCCGCCGCGGTCGCGATCCAGACCAGGCGTACGCGGCCGCGTGCGGCGCGCGCGCGGCTGAAAAGACTGATTGCAGTCACGCTGGCGACCAGACAGGTCAGCGCGGCGAGCGCCACCAGACGCCAATCGTGATCAACCGTCAGACAGGTGAGAACCTTGAACATCGCAGAAACCGTTTCTGCGCAAGCTGTAGCGAGCCACCGGAAACAAGCCGTGACCAGCACGCCCCCTGATCCGGGTTCCACTCCGTCAGGTTAGCAACGGGTTGAGAAAGCCGCTTCGATTTGTGCCTTGCGCGGCCCGCGTCCGCTACGGCACAGCCTCGATGAGCTTGCCGACATAGACGATCGGTCCGGTCGCGACGCCCGTCGGCGAGCCGCCGGGAGGCTCGACCGTCACCGCATAGGTCGCCTCGTTGATGATCTGCCGGTCATAGGCGGAGAGTTGCGCGCGGGTAAATTCATGATCCCCGATCACGCCAAGCGAGCGCGGTTGCGGGAACTTGTCGTGCACCAGCCAAAGCTCGAAGGAACGATCGCGCTGCGGGTCCGCACCGACCCGGCGCACCGTGAATTCCTTGGTCTTCAGGTCCACCGAAAGCAGAAATCCGGGCGATACCTTGTCCGCCTGCAGGACAGCGACATAGCGGCCGCTATCGGGCTTCGGCAGCGTGGCTTCGCGCACCCCGATGAACAGCAGCAAAGACGCGGCGAGCGCGCCGGCGACATAGGTCGCGGTGCGCCAGCGCTTCAGGCGCCGGCCGAGATCGACGATTTCCGCATTGCCGGATGGCACCCCGGGAAGCAACGATGCGCCCGGCAACGCAGCGGCGATCCTGTTCCAGACGCTGGCGGGCGGCTCGACCGGTTCCACCGCTTCGGCGAGCAACGACAGCCGGCGCTCCCAATACGCCACATGCGCCGCAAATTCGGGATCGGCCGCAACCAGACGCTCCGCCTGCGAGCGCTCGGACGCATCCAGCGTACCGAGGGCGTATTCGGCGGCCAGGATTTCGCGGTCCTCGTCCATGCTCATGTCCGCCATCTCATGATCCGAGACAGTCCCGGATCTCGATCAGGCTCCGTCGCAGCCAGGTCTTGATCGTGTTGACAGGTCGTTCGAACTTCGCCGCCAGTTGCTCGCGGCTCAGCCCATCATAATAGGCCAGCAGCACCATCTGCTTGCGGTCGGAATCAAGCGCGCCGATGCAGGTCATCAGGCGCTGGAGATCCTCGCTCAGCTCGCGAGCGGCGAGCGGGTCGGGCGAATCTGCGGCGACATCCATGGCCTCGGGCTCCTCTTCGAGCGAAGCCTCGCTGCGCTTGCGAACAAGGTCGATCGCCCGGTTGCGCGCGATCGTCACCATCCAGGTGATCGGAGACGCCCGCGACGGGTCGAACGATCCGGCGCTGCCCCAGATTTTGAGGTAGGTCTCCTGTATCACCTCGTCGGCGAGGTCGTTGCGCCTCAAGATACGGAGCACGACGCCGTAGAGTTTCGCCCGCGTCGCGGCGTAAAGCTGTTCGAACGCAGCCTGGTCGCCCTGGGCCGTGGCGACCAGATAGGCGGTGAGGTCGGCGGGCGTCGACATGAGGAAGTCCGGACAATTTGGGTATGCATAGCACGGCCCCGGAGCCGCGGCATGAGACACGGTGGCCGTTGACTTCCGGTTTCAGACTACTACCTAATTTCCGTGATGATCGCGCACCAGACCCGTCTCCTGCTTCGCGCCGGACGCCTGCACGAAGGCTCCTGACCCGGACGGCTGCGCTTGTCAGCCCTCCGGGCTGACTTTTTTCTGATCCTGGCCTCAGGGCCGACGGCTCCCCGATCCCGAAAATTCGAATCCTGGCCCGAGCCGGTGCTTCGCGCCGCTTCGGCCCGCTCACCGCTTCAAGCGAAGGAGAACAACAATGAGCGATTTCCGCCCCGAACTGCCCCCGATCGCCATGATCCGCGCGGACGCCGAGAAGCTGTCCCGGATCGCCAATTCGTCCGCCGGCGCGTTCGCGCAGACCGCCGAATTCCTGGCGCGCGAGATCGACCGCGCCCAGGTGATCGAAGAATCCCAGCGCCTGCCTGGCCTGGTGACGATGGGTTCGCGGGTGACGTTCCGCGACGACGTCACCGCTGCGGTTCGCACCGTGAGGCTGGTCTATCCCGGAGAGGCCGATGTCTCGCAGGGCACCATTTCCGTGCTGACGCCGATCGGCGCAGCGCTGATCGGCCTGTCGGCGGGCCAGTCGATCGAATGGGAAACAGTGAGCGGCGGTCGACGGTCGCTGACCGTCCTGGCTGTGGAAGCGGTGAACTGACCAGGACCGAAAGATCTCGCTCGTCACCGCAGAAAGTGGACGAGCGGCAATCAGATGACGGCGCCGGCCGTTCCATGCCCTTGTTCTTGAGCACGGAACGGCGAGCGCCACCCCGCCCCTACATGGAATGCTTGTCTTTGACCGGCACGGCCGCTCTAATCATTCGACAAAGCCCGCCGTAAAATGGGCAATCGGGGAGGACGTCATGCTGCGAACCCTCAGGTCCTGGGTCGTCTGCATCAGCGCGTTGCTGTTGCTGTGGCCCCGCGGAGCCGTCGCGCAGGATTATCCCTCAAAGCCGATCACTTTCGTCGTCGCATTCGCCGCCGGAGGGGTGGCGGACGGTATCGGCCGCATGATCGCGCAGAAGCTTGGCGAAGTGCTCAGGCAAACGATCATCGTCGAGAACCGCGGCGGCGCCGGCGGCAATCTCGCAGCAAGGCAGGTCGCAGCCGCCGCGCCGGATGGGTACACCATCCTTGTCACCACGACCGCGCTCGCGATCAACGAGACGCTGCACCGGAGCAAGGGCTTCGCCGCCGACGACCTGACCACCGTCGCGATCGTCGCCTCGTCGCCGGAAGCCTTCGCGGTCAACAAGGCGAATTCCGCTTCGTCGCTTGCCGAATTCCTCGCCAGCGCCAAAGGCAAGACCATCAATTTCGGCTCGGCCGGCGTCGGCTCCGGCTCGCATATCGCGGGCGAATACTTCTTCAAGGAGATTGCCAGGGTCCCGGCGACCCATGTGCCGTTCCAGGGCGGCGCACCCGCAATCAACGCCGCAATCGGCAACCACATCGACCTGCTGTCGATCACGCTCGGCGGCGGGCTGGTTGCGCAGGTCCGCTCCGGAGCGCTGAAGGGCCTTGGCGTGATGCATGACAGCCGGGTCGGCACGATGAAGGATGTGCCGACCTTCGACGAAGCCGGCTTCCCCGGCTTTCACGCGGCGTCATGGGTCGGGTTGTTCGTGCCCGCCAAGACGCCGGCCGATATCGTCGCCAAGCTGAACGGCGCGGTCGACGCCATCGTCCGGCAGCCGGACTTCCAGCAGCGCCTCGCCGCCCTGGGATTCGATCCGGTGACCGGCAATCAGGCGGCGGCCGCGAAGCGCTTCAAGGACGATGTTGCAGAATGGGGAAAGCGCGTGAACGCGCTCGGCATGAAGATCGAGTGAGCGGCGCAGCGCCTGATAAGCGTGCCGGATATTCCGCTCCAGTCCGAGCAACCCCACGCAAGACCTGGGCATGACCGGTAAGGTTAACGCGCCCGGGCCTCGCGCGGCAGCCGCGTTCAGCAAGAAATCAGGTAACGCTCGACACTCGCCTCAATCCTGTCATTTGAATCCATATTTACGGGAGGTGGCCCCAAGCGGCAAAGCCGGAGACCACGCCCAAGTCCAGCGTTCGAGCATCGTCATGATCAGACTGCCCGCAGGTTTCGATTTTCAGAAAGTGCCGCGCCTCGCCGTTTACGCGGTCCTGGCCGTACTCGCCACGACGGCCCTGTTCGCAGCCGAGGGCGCGTATCGATGGATTGTCGATGCGGACGAGACCGCCACCGTGCCATCCACCCAAGAACTTGCGGGCACCCAGGAACCTACCCGCTCTCAAGAACCTACCCGCTCTCAAGAACTTGCCGGGACCGCGCCCGAACCAGCGCCGGTCGCCGTGCAGCCCGAGGACATTGCGTCGCAGGCGCCAGTTCCGCTGCCGAAACCAGAGGTCGTTGGGCAAGAGGTCGTTGAAGCCAAAGACCGCCTTGAGAATCGAACGGCTGGCGAGCCGGTTCCGAACCCGGTCGTCGCTGCCGATCCGCCCTCAGCGAGCGTCCCGTTTTCGAAGCCTGCGGATGGCCGGTCTGCCGGCGCCGCCCGCACATCCGCTCCAACCGAGGCTTCGCCACGACGCGCGGAGCCCAAGTCGCCGCGGCAGCCCAGGCGACCGCAGGCGCGGCGCCCTTCCGCGAAGCAGGCCGCGCCTGACCGCGCGGCGCGGCGCCGGCCGGCGCAGGCACAGAAGCCGAATGTCTATTGGGAACGCGACAATCAGCTGGGCTTCGCGCCCCAGCTCAGGAAGCGGACCTGCAATCCGGCAACGGGCCAGATGCCGATGCAGTGCTATTATCCGCGCGAGGGCCGCGAGCGGTTCCCGGCCAAGCCGCTGAATTGAAGCGGCGACTTCGCGCTACGCCCGCGCGGCGTTCTTGATCCGCATGATGCCGATGGAATCCAGTTCCACCTGCTCGCGCATATTGGCATCGGCGCGCTCGCGCGCCTGATCGCGCTCGTCCAGCAATTCCACCTTCTTCAGTTCCTCGAAGGCTTCGCCGAGGGCTGCCTTGGCATCGTCTAGCTGCACGCGCAGATCGTCGATCGAGCGCTTGAGATTCTCTTTGCGCTGGTTTGCGGCCTTGGCGTAGGTCGGATAGGCGAAATGCGAGGGATCCTGGATGCCGGCGCGATCCTGTTCGGACTTCACCTCGCGATCGAGCTCGACCGTCATGCGTTCAAACTCGGCGATCATGGTCTCGATCTGCAAGGTCCGGCGGCGTTTCTCGTCCACCTGAAACTTGCGCAGCCGGATCAGCGTCTCACGCGACTTCATCGACACATACTCCCCGAAGCCCCAATTCCAATTGCCGCGCGAAACACGCACGGCGACATATGGCGGCATTGTGCCGGCCTATCGTTATTTTTCGGTTTCCAGACTGCCGAGAATACTTGCAAGCCGCTGATATCCTTCGGCCAGAGTGGTGGTTTCCTCCTTCTGCTGCCCCAGAAAAGCCTCCAGCGGCTGGTGCAGGCGGATCGCCTCGTCCACTTCGGCACTTGAGCCCGGCCGGTAGGCGCCAAGCCGGATCAGTTCCTCCATGTCGGCATAGGTCGCCATCACCTGCTTGGCGCGGGTGATGACCGGAAGAAAGTCCGGGTCGGCGGAGCGCGGCATGGTGCGGGAAATCGACTTCAGGACATTGATGGCCGGATAGCGTCCGCGCTCGGCGATGGCGCGCTGCATCACGACATGCCCGTCGAGAATGCCGCGCACCGCATCCGCTATGGGCTCGTTGTGGTCGTCGCCGTCGACCAGCACGGTGAACAGACCGGTGATGGTACCGCTCTCGGTGCCAGGGCCGGCGCGCTCGAGAAGACGCGGCAATTCCGAGAACACCGTCGGCGTGTAACCCTTCGCGGTCGGCGGTTCACCGGCCGACAGCCCGATCTCGCGCTGCGCCATCGCAAAGCGCGTCACCGAATCCATCAGCGCCAGCACGTCGCGGCCCTCGTCGCGGAAATATTCGGCAATCGCGAGCGTCAGATAAGCCGCCTGGCGCCGCATCAAGGCTGGTTCATCCGAGGTTGCGACCACCACCACCGCGCGCTTCAGCCCCTCTTCCCCCAGGTCTTCCTGCAGGAATTCCTGCACCTCGCGCCCGCGCTCGCCAACGAGGCCAATGACCGACACATCGGCCTCGACATTGCGCGCCAGCATCGACAGCAGCACCGACTTGCCGACGCCACTCCCTGCGAAAATGCCCATGCGCTGGCCCCGGCAGCAGGTGAGAAAGGTATTGAGCGCACGCACGCCCAGATCGAGCGGCGCACCGACGCGCCTTCGGGCATGGGCCGGCGGCGGCGGTGCACGGAACGGATAGGGCGAGGCGCCCGCCGGCAATGGTCCCTTGCCGTCGATCGGCTCACCCATGGCATTGACCACGCGGCCGAGCCAGCCATCCGAGGGCCGCACCGCAGCAGGCGCCGCACTGACGATTGCGCGGCAGCCGCGCCGCACCCCGTCGAGCGCCCCGAACGGCATCAGCAGCGCATTGTCGCCGGCAAAGCCGACCACTTCGCCCGCGATCACCCGGCCGGGCGCGGTCTCGATCGATAGCTTGCAGCCGACCGACATGGCGTGGATCGGACCCGCTACCTCGACCATCAGTCCACGCACGCCGACCACCCGGCCATAGATTTCGACGCCGTCGAGTTCCGCGATCTCTTCGGCCAAGGCTTTCATGATGCGGTCTCGAAAGAGCGCACCCCGGCGCAACGAACTCGGTCCTCACCCTCCCCCTTATGGGGAGGGTCGATCGACTGAGCGCAGCGAAGGAGATCGGGGCGGGGGTAGCTGCGGCGAATTCCTGCAATCACCCCCATCCCGCCTCGCTTCGCTCGGCGACCCTCCGCACAAGGGGGAGGGTAAAAAATCGCAGCTGAAGCCGCGGTTTCTTCACCCGCGCTTAAAGTTACCGCCGAAGCGGCCACCTTAACTTCGTGTTTACCCGCGTCGTTAATCATTGCGACACCGTTCCTGTGACGGTGCGAAGGTGCCTGCCGGAGACACAAATCAAAGGCTGGAACCCGGGAGTCGGTTAACGCCGGCTCTTGAGACGGAACATGAACTCTCGCTCGGGGAAAAAACTGTATCCCGGTAAGACTTTAGGCCGATTCGACTGCTCCTGCCTAGAGAAGCCTTGCAGACGGGAATCAGCATTTGTTAACCATGCGGGAATAGTGTTTCCGAATCGTATTGTTGCAAGGCGTTTGAAAGGCCGCCGCTCCGGCGTGCCGACCTTTGGGGCCCGCAGCGGCGAGAGAGGGCACTGGCATGCGCGTTTTGCTGATCGAGGACGATAGCGCGACCGCGCAGTCGATCGAATTGATGCTGAAGTCCGAGAGCTTCAACGTCTACACCACCGATCTCGGTGAAGAAGGCGTCGATCTCGGCAAGCTCTATGACTACGACATCATTCTGCTCGACCTGAACCTGCCCGACATGTCGGGCTTCGAGGTCCTGCGCTCGCTTCGCGTCGCGAAGGTGAAGACACCGATTCTGATCCTCTCCGGCCTCGCCGGCATCGAGGACAAGGTCCGGGGCCTGGGCTTCGGCGCCGACGACTACATGACCAAGCCGTTCCACAAGGACGAGCTGGTGGCGCGCATCCACGCGATCGTGCGGCGCTCCAAGGGCCATGCCCAGTCCGTCATCAATACCGGCGATCTCGTCGTCAATCTCGACCAGAAGACGGTCGAGGTCCACGGCCAGCGCGTGCATCTGACCGGCAAGGAATATCAGATGCTGGAGCTGCTCTCGCTGCGCAAGGGCACGACGCTGACCAAGGAGATGTTTCTCAACCATCTCTATGGCGGCATGGACGAGCCCGAACTCAAGATCATCGACGTGTTCATCTGCAAGCTGCGCAAGAAGCTGGCGAATGCCTCGTCCGGCAAGAACTACATCGAGACGGTGTGGGGCCGCGGCTATGTGCTGCGCGAGCCGTCCGACGACGAGGCCAGAATTCCGGCGTGAGGCCCTGGCCGGGCTTCCGGCCATCCGTCGCGCGACACGAGTTTCGTCCCTGGGGATGTAAGACGTGCGTTGAACTCTCCTCTCAAGGTCACCCAAACTTGAAACCCCGCCGGCAACGGCGGGGTTTTTTCTTGGAGTTTTTCATGGCGCTTGCCGGCTCTTCGCGACGATCGGCGCGGGAACCCGCTTCATCTCGCAGGTATTGTCCGTACCGGAGGACTTCACATGACCCATGATCCGCATCGAGACGAACCCGTAGGCCGGCGCTATCGCCACCCGCGCGATGCAAACCGCGCCAGTGCGAGCGTTGCCATTCTGCTCGGCGCGCTGCTGCTCGCGGCCATCGGCAGCTTCATCTATTTCTATGCCGGTCCCGGCGAAAATGTCGCGACCAACGATATCCGTCCACCGATCACCCAGCCGTCGACCACGGGCTCGGCGCCCGCGCCGGACGCGACCGATGCCGCTGAAACTCGCTCAGCCCGTGAGCCGAAGGCAGAACCCAGGATGAAGCCGATCGACTGACGGGTTCACCCCCGAGGAAAAACAGCGCGGCGGTGCTTCTTTGGGAACTTCCGCCCGCACTCCCCGTTCACCTTGGCGACTGGAGACATTCATGCCGACGCCTAGGGAACTCGAAACCAAATTCTGGAAGGCGCTGAAATCCGACATGACCGTGATGCTTGGCGTCGACGGCGTCGAAAACCGGCATGCGCGACCGATGACGGCGCAGGTCGAGGAAGAGCGCAGTCCGATCTGGTTCTTCACGGCACGCGACAGCGAACTGGTGAAAAACCTCCGCAACGGCGCGCATGCCGATGCGACCTTTGCGTCGAAGGGCCAC
Source organism: Pseudorhodoplanes sp. (assembly GCF_050250235.1). Taxonomy (GTDB): domain Bacteria; phylum Pseudomonadota; class Alphaproteobacteria; order Rhizobiales; family Xanthobacteraceae; genus Pseudorhodoplanes. Next base: position 100,096 of record NZ_JBFWPA010000008.1, on the reverse strand, counting down.
GATCTGTTCGCCACCATTCACGGCTCCATCGCGCTTGACACCGACCGAGCGGCGATCGAGCGGCTTTGGAATCCGTTCGTCGCGGCGTGGTTCAGGGGCGGCAAGGACGATCCCAATCTGGCGCTGCTGCGCTTCGATGCCGAACGCGCCGAAATCTGGCTCGACGAATACAGCCTGATTGCCGGCGTGAAGATGCTGCTCGGCGCCGACCCGAAGAAGGATTACCAGGACAAGGTGGCCGAGGTGAATTTGACTTAGATGTAAGCGGGCTTCGAAAGCCCGAGAAACTAACCCGCATTCTTGATTCGGCGCCCGGGGAGTAGCTTTCGTAATGCTGCGTTGAAGCCATCAGCCAACAATTCGCGCCGCGCTTCCCAAAACTCTTCGGCTCTGTCGATGCGCCACAACGTTGGATCGTTGGGAATACATTGGCTTTGACGAACCTGCTCCCCCACCTCTGCCAGATAAACGTCCGGCGACGGGGCCCCGAGCGAACGATTTGCGGCGCCGGTTACGAAAGCGATATTTGCGATCGTATCCGCGCCCGCTCTAGACTTCTCTGGAAATTGCGCTCGGGGCAAAAGGTGATGGCGATCCACGTTCGCCTGCAGAAGGATCGACTCGCCCGAAAACAAGTCGCGCAACCCCATCTCTCTGCAAGCAACATAGGACGCGAACATCGCGCCCTTGTCGTTCAAACGACCAGCAAAATCAGTGGCAGTCGCTCCGAAGAACTCAAAGTCTCGCCGAACATTGGTTAGCAGCTTCCCGATCGGATCGTCCGCCCGGCAAGCTTTTAGATCTTGATCGAGCGCGGATTCGCTGGATTTGCTGTAGCGATGCAACAATGCTGCCATCGCCAGCCAACCGGCAATTCCTTTGGGATCGAGTTGTCTCGCTGATTTTGTGGCACAAAGTGCGATGACAGGAACCAAAAGCGCTCCGCTCCAGAGAATATCCATATTCACAAGACCGAACTGATTTCTGACTAAAGCAATCGCCTCCTTCGTCGCACGTTTGGTTTGTGTCCACGCAGCCCCAACTTCTGATCGGGTAAGCTCATTTAAAGGCGTCCTACTTCGACCATCAGGCAAAGCAATGAACGCGCACGCGCGGAAAAGGTGCATTACGTTGAGGCGCGAAAATCCCTCCCGACGCAACTCGCCGACAAATGGAGCGACTTCATCTGCAATAAATCCGGTGTGCTTCGCAGCTACGCGAGCGCTCTCAATGTCCTCCGTCTTTAACTTCACCCCAAGCGTATTTATTCTTGTGAATGCATCAACGGCCTCTTCGAACTCGTAGTTCAACATTCTGACTGCAGGAATTTCGTAGTCCAAGATCGACCTAACCCGGTCAAATTGCTTCTCAAGCCTCTCCCCTCTGGAAGTTTCAGGCAACGCCCGTCTAATTTGACGATATGAATCTTCGTCGAGAATTTCACTTACTCGAACCCAGTTATTATCTTTCGCGGTCGCGGCGTTCGAAAGCCTAAATTCGTCGTCGACCGGATTGAAAACGACATCAATGCCTTCATCACCGCTCAAGATTCTTGACAGAGTAATGACCCGCTGCTGCCCATCGATTAACCAAGAGATCGTACCGGATCGTACGGGGCGCGGCTCTCGACGGCGGGCTCTCGCCTCAGCATCGCTTGTCCAAAGCAACAATACCGAGATCGGGTAGCGGCGGTAGATGGAATCCACCAGTTTCGGTGCTCAGCTAGGTTTCCAAACATACTCCCGTTGAAATTCGGGTACAACCAGCCTGCCGCTACGGTAATCCTCGACGACGTCCTTGACCTTTAAATTCTTTATTTCGAGGCGGGCGCCTTCCATATTGTCCACTCCGATCCACTGAGCCAAATTTTTCGCATAAAACCTAAAGTTGACAAGCGCCAATTCCTATGCTTATATTCCTATCGCCTGCTCAACGAGGGGCGTCAACCGGTGACGCCAGTTGATGGAGCAGGTGCGGCGCCCGCGGGCATGGCTTCGTCGGCCGTGCTCCCGGGGGATTTCGGGACCCCGCTCTACGGGCAACACGACCCGTGCGCGAGGAGCTCGCTGAACGGCCTGTGCGAAGTTGGCGCAGGCACGCAAACGCGGCCCGGGATTCGTGCGGTCAGGCTGGAGCCGCGCACTAAAATCGCCGCGGGCGGTGCGCCGAGAGGCGGCTGCGCCCGGCAGATCGTTTGCGCAGGCTGCGTAAACTTGTCTGCGACGGGACGCAGCAATTCGGAACGGCCCGCGTCTGTCGGCGCGCCGTCCCCCTCACCCATAGCTCGGAGGTTTCAACACCCCGCGAGAAGGATGGTCCATGCCCGCAATCAGGCCAGGAATCCGCAAGGAGAGACAGCGCGGCCCGCGCCGCGGCAAACGCAAGCGCAGCGACCCTTCCGAAACGCGAACACCCGCCCAGATCGCCGCTCAGGCGCGACTCGATCGCGAAGCCGACCATGACAATCGCGCGCTCAGCAACACGTTCAAATTCTGGCGCATGTGCGCCAACCGGCGCTGCCGTCGCATGCATGCCTGCGCCGGACTGCCGGATTGCTTCTCCGACAAATGGCGGAATGTGCATCCCGATGACCGGTTTCTGGTGCGCGAGGCCTCGCTGGCGCGCGCACGGGGCGCCGATCTGCAACGTGCATCGGAGATCGCACAGGAGAAGCTCGCGGAGCGCGATGCGCTGTGGCGAAAATACGATGCGCCAAAGGCATCACGCGCCGCGCAGCCGCCAGAGCAGGAGGCGCCCTCACCGCAGCCGCGCATCAGGAGGCTTTGATGTCTGTTCCCGGTCGTCCCCGCGAACGCGGGGACCCATATTCCAGAGTGGTGGCTATGGGTCTCCGCTTTCGCGGGGACGACGTGGAGATATTCGGCGCCCTACTCCTTCGCCCCGCAGCTCTTCTCCACCGCGTTCCAGCGCTGCTCCAGTCCCGCATTGGAAATGCGCGTCACCTGCGTCCTCGCCTCGGGCGCACCGGCGTTCAGCGTGATGCGCAAATCCATCACGGGCTGGGCGGCGAGCGCCGCAATCTCGGGGGTCGGCACCGCGACCCGGCGGCGCAGATAGGGTGCCGCCGGCTCGGTCGGATTCTTGTGCGTCGACATATCCTTCGGTGAGAATACGAACTTTCGCTCGCCGGCGGTCAGTTCCACTTCGGTTCCGGCGCCTTTGTCACCGTCGATCGCCGGACGCACGAACACGATCGACGAAGCGCCACCGGCATCGCATTGCAGTTCGAGCCAGCCCATGCGCTTGCCGCCATCGGCGCCGGTGGCCTCCAGCAGCACCTTCAACGTGACCTGCGCCGATCCCGGCTTGCCCATCCAGGGGGTCTCCGCGATATCGCTCTGGTCGATGCCAAAACGGATGAGCTCTTCGCGCGTCAGGTAGCGGATCTCGTTGTGCGGCACCTTCTTCATCGCCTCGACATATCCCTGGCCGATGCCCATCTCGCGCGCATAGCGCGCCAGCTGCTCCGCGCCTTGCGCGGTGAACTTGCGGCACTGGGCGGCCAGCGAGCCGTCGCCCTTTTGCCCAACGATGCGCCCGCTTCTCAGGAAGCAGTAATAGGCCGGCGAGTGGATGCCGATGGCGCTGCCCGGCGGAATCCAGCGCTCGACTGCGCCGATCAGGGCAATTCCGCAGGCCGAGTTGCAGTTCGCGTCGAAGCTGGTCCATTCGGCGGCAAGAGGTTTGCCGGATTTCTTGGCGGTCTCGCACACCGCGCGATCGTTCGGACGGCGCACGCAGATATCCGGCCGGGTCAGCGCGATTCCCGCGCGCATGCCCCGCTCGCGCATGATCCGCCCGATCGCAATCGCCTCCTCCTGCAATCCGCCATTCGAATTGAAGAAAACCGGCAGCTTGCCGGCCCGGGTCCTGGCGAGGAAAACGCGGAACCGCGCGGCCGAACCTTCATCAAACTGGCCGTCGGCTGCAATCCATTCCCGGCACCCCGGGCCGCAGGAATCTTCCGGCCCGCGCCCCAGGAAGAAGGTCAGCGGCTGCCGTGCGAGCTTCGATTGCAGGTCGGCCTTGCGGGCAACGGGTTCGCGGCCAACGGGTTCGCGGGCGCCTGCCGCGAGGCTGGTGGCGCCGACCAGTATTGCCGCCAGGGCGATCCGACCGATCATGGGGCTGTTCCCGCCTTAACCAAGCCTAGCGGCAATGGCATAAAGCGCAAATCCGAGTAAGATTTTGACAGGCTCCGCCGCGATCCTGTCACAGCTGCGTGCGAGACGTTCGTCATGCCCCGGTACTATTTCAATACCCGCATCGACGGGGAACTCATCCGCGATCCCGATGGCGCCGAATTGCGCGATCCCGATCACGCCTGGACCATGGCCCGCGCCATGATCCGCGACATCCTGCATGACGAGGATGCGGAGCCGCGGCTGATGCGCGCGGCGATCGAAGTGACCGACGAGGAGGGCGAGGTCGTGCTGGAATTTCCCTTCACCGAGGCACTGATCGAGCCGGGACAAGGGTCGCTGCGGCTGCACTGAGACGCAGCCTGTAGATGGGCTAGGCCGGACGAGAGCGAAATCCGCGACCGGTCATCCCGCATGTCGCTTCGCTCATGCGGGCGAAACATAGATCAAAAACCCTACTGCTTCCACGCCGCGAACGCTTCGGCAAAAGCGCGCTCGCCGGGAGTGCCCTTTTCGATCGCCAGGATGGCGCGGCGGTTGTTGTTGTAGACAATCGGAATATCGAACCAGGCCCGCTCCTTCAGCAGCTGAATATTGCGGGCCTGGTCGGACTCCACCGCCGACAGGCCGATCAGAAAGAAATTGTTGGTCACCTTCACCGCCAATCCTGCGAGCGGCGTTCCGCGAGTCTGCTCGGCCTGCTTCATCAGCACGCCCGGCACGTTGGAGATGCCGCCAGCCGGGAAATCCGGCGGCAGGTTGAACATCACCTCCATGGTGTGGCTCGCGGGCAGGGTCTGGTCGGTGTTGCGCCGGATCGAGAACGACATGGTCATGCGCCGCTCCGGCACTTCGACATCGGCGCGCACGACCAGTTCGGGTGGACGCCCCGGCCCCGGGGAGACGGTCTCGGTGCGCCAGATCGCCGAACCGACATAGCGCTTGCCCTGCGGATCGTTCGGCTCTTCCTCATACAGGACAACGCGCTGCGCGACCGCGGGTCCGGATTGCGTGTCCTGGGAGCCCAGCCGGTCGGAAATCTTGGGCCGTCCGGCGGTCGGCTGGCCGGGCTTGCTTTCGCCGGCCACCTCGGGAGTCGAAGAGCCGCGGAAGGATTGCATCAGATCGGTCACCAGCCCGCGCTGGGACCAGGCAAGCCAACCGATTCCCAGAACCAGCACCACGGCGACCAGCGCCTTGACGATGGCGCCGATCGGACGGCGGGGCCGGTCCTCCTCTTCCTCGTCGAATTCCTCCTCCGGATCGCGCATGTCGCGCGGCGGGCGGCCGCGCGGCGGCGGCGCCTCGCGGAACGGATCCATCTCGATCGAGGATTCGTCGCGTCCGGGGGGACGCATCTCGCGGCTGAAGTCCTCCTGCGCGAGCCGTGGCTCCATCAGGCGGTCGAAATCATGCGCTCCCGGGATTTTCGCAAACGGATCGCGCCCGGGATCGCGCCCTTGCCGCGGCGTGCCGGGCGGCGCAAATTTTGGCGGCACGGCAGCCTTGGGCGGGGGTGCTGCGGCACCCGGCCTTCCCGCCGGAGCAGCGGCCGGCGGTCGTGGCGGCGGAGGCCGGTTCTGCCCGGGACCGGCCGCTCCCGGGAAACGTGGCGCGGAACCGACAGGTGAGGAGGCGGTCGGTGCCGGTTGCTCGACCCGGGTGCGTCGCGCGGAATCCGCTTCGACCTTGCGGATCGCCTCCTCCAGGGCCAGGCGCTCGCGCGTGATTTCCGCTTCCTGCAGCGGCGGATTCACGCCTCGCAACTGGGCGACCAGAGCCGTCCGCGCCCGCTCATAGAGGGCGCGGCGAGCCTCGCCGGTGTTCTTGTCGAGACCGGCAATGGCACGCTGGATCAAAGGGTAATAATCAGCCATGCGTCCCCGATCGACCTCGGATCACAAAGCAGTCCCGATTCGCCATCGTGTCATGCCTCGAACGGATTCTGCACAAGAATTGTATCCTCGCGCTCGGGTGAGGTGGACAAAAGGGCGACCGGACATCCAATCAGTTCCTCGATCCACCGTACATACTTGATCGCCTGAGCCGGCAAGTCCGCCCATGACCGGGCACCGGCGGTGGCATCCTGCCAGCCTTCGATGGTTTCGTAGACCGGCTCGACCAGGGCCTGGGCGCGCTCGCTGGCAGGCAGATAATCGATCGGGCGCCCGTCCAGCCGGTAGCCGACACACACCTTGATTTCCTCGAACCCATCGAGAATATCGAGCTTTGTCAATGCGATCCCGTCAATCCCGCTGGTGCGGACGGTCTGGCGCACCAGCACCGAATCGAACCACCCGCAGCGCCGCGGCCGGCCGGTCACGGTTCCGAATTCGCGTCCGCGCTCGCCGATCAGACGTCCGGTCTCGTTGTCCTGCTCGGTCGGGAACGGCCCCTCGCCTACCCTCGTCGTATAGGCCTTGCAGATGCCGAGCACATACCCGATCGCGCCGGGACCGAGCCCCGAACCGGTCGCTGCCTGGGCGGCGACCGTATTGGACGAGGTCACGAACGGATAGGTGCCGTGGTCGATGTCGAGCAGCGCCCCCTGGGCGCCCTCGAACAGGATGCGGCGGCCTTCGCGGCGCTTCGCATCGAGCATCGACCAGACCGAGTCCAGATAAGGCAGCACCCGCGGCGCGACGGCGGCAAGTTCATCGTAGACGGTGTCGGACGAAACTTCGGGCAGCCCGTTGCCGCGGCGCAGCGCGTTGTGGTGCGCGAGCAGCCGCTCGATCTTGCCACGCAACGCCGGCAGATCGGCAAGGTCCATCATGCGGATGGCGCGCCGGCCGACCTTGTCCTCATAGGCCGGACCGATGCCGCGTTTGGTGGTGCCGATGCGCGCAGCACCCGCTTCGCGGATTGCTTCCAGTTCGCGATGCAGCGACAGGATCAGCGTGGCATTCTCGGCGATGCGCAGATTGTCCGGCGTGACAGCGACGCCCTGCTCCTCCAGCCGGTCGATCTCGGCCGTCAGCGCATGCGGGTCGACCACCACGCCGTTTCCGATCACCGACAACTTGTTCGGCCGCACGACACCGGAAGGCAGGAGCGAGAGCTTGTAGGTCTTGCCGTCGATGACCAGCGTGTGCCCGGCGTTGTGCCCGCCCTGGAAGCGGACCACGATATCGGCCTGTTCGGACAGCCAGTCGACGATCTTGCCTTTGCCTTCGTCGCCCCATTGCGCTCCGACGACAACTACATTCGCCATCCGTCCAGTTTCCTCCCGCGGGCCCCTGATCAAGCGTGTGCCCGGCGAGGGCCCGTTCCCGATACGGCAAGCAGGGCGCTGAGGCAAGATGAAGGCCCCGCCGGACGGTCGGAAATGGGGCGATAAGCGGTTGAAAAAGATGAAATTTTGGGAAGGTTGGCTGGTTAACGCGCGGCCCGCATGCAGCAGGCGGGCCTTCCGGCACCAGCGATGCTTGTGTAGTCAGGTCAGCGCCGCCGTCCGGCGGATGCTCATTCCCTACGCTCCCCGGGGGCATGCAATGGCCAGTCTAATCGGCCGGTTCGGCGGCTGGCTCTATCAGCAAGCCTTCCTGCTGGCGTGCCTCACCTATCTGATGTGGTCGCTCAATATCGTGCTCGGACGTCATGTCGCCGGCGCGATTCCGCCGGTCACGTTGAGCGCGCTGCGCTGGGGCATCGGCGCGCTGATCCTTCTGCCATTCGTCTGGCCGCATCTGAAGCGCGACTGGCACGCGATCCGCACCCACCTGCCGATCCTCTGCCTGCTCGGGCTGACCGGCACGACGGGCTACGCGATCCCGTCCTACTGGGGCCTGCAATACACGCTCGCGATCAATGGGCTGCTCATTCAATGCACCATGCCGCTGGTGGTCGGGCTCATGTCCTATTTCCTGGTCGGCGACCGGCTGAACCGATGGCAGGTCATCGGGATCATCGTGTCCTTCATCGGCGTCATCGTCATCCTGACGCGCGGCGACCCCGACGTGCTGCATTCGATTTCATTCAACCGCGGCGATCTCTGGTTCCTTCTCGCCGTGCTGATCTTCGCGACCTATTCGCCGCTGCTGCGCAAACGCCCGGCGATGCACCCGATCTCCTTCCTCGCCGTCACCGCGATCGCGGGAACGGTGCTCATCCTGCCGCTCTGCGCCTGGGAATTGTGGCGCCTGGGCGTCCCGACATTCGGCGCGCATGAGACCGTCATCGTGCTCTATATGGCGATCTTTCCCTCCCTCATCGCCTATCTCTGTTTCAATCGCGCCGTGCAGTTGCTGGGTCCGAACCCGGTTGCGGCGCTCTATCCGCTGATCGTCGTGTTCGGATCGATAGAGGCGCTGCTGTTGCTGGGCGAAGTGCCGCAATGGTTCCACTTCGTTGGAACCGTGCTAATCGTCGGCGGCGTGCTGCTGGCGACCTGGCTGGCAGGAAAGGTCAGAACACCTTAGCTAGAGCTTCAGGTCCTCAGCGCAAATTCTTCGGAGCGATTCTAAATGTCACAGACCGCGACGGCCGAACCCAAGCATAGCGATCATCGTACGCCTTACCGGGTTCGCCACGACACCAGACGCCGGCGCCTCGTGGTGCAGGATGTCAGGAAACTGACTCCGCATATGACTCGCGTGACGCTTGGCGGAGACGAACTTGCGGGATTTGTCAGCCTCGGCTTCGACGACCACATCAAGCTGTTCTTCCCCGAGGTTGCGTCGGACGAACGCGACGTCAACGGGGAGCCGAAGCCGGTGAGCCGCGATTACACCCCGCGCCGTTACGATGCCGCCGCGAATATCCTCGAGATCGACTTTGCGCTCCACGAGGCCGGCCCTGCGACGCAATGGGCCGAGCAGGCCCGGCCCGGCGATGTCCTGAATATCGGCGGTCCGCGCGGCTCGCTGGTGATACCGACCGGGTTCGACTGGCACCTGCTGATCGGAGACGACACCGCCCTGCCGGCGATCGGGCGACGTCTCGCCGAGCTGCCGCGAAATGCCCGCGCCGTTGTGCTGGCCGAAGTCGACACCGCCGCGGACGAAATTCCGTTCGAGCATGCGGCGGATGCTTCGATCACCTGGGTTCATCGCAACGGCGCGGAGATTGGCTCACCTCATCGTCTGGCTGAAGCCCTTCGCGCGCTCGAATTGCCGAGGGGCGACTATTACGCATGGGTCGCGTGCGAAAGCCTGACCGCCAAGGCGTTGCGCACACAGCTCGTGGAAAGGGGCGCCAACCCGAAATGGTTGCGCGCTGCCGGCTATTGGCGGCGCGGCGCGGCTGCCGTTCACGACACGTATAACGATTAGCGATTCCAACACTCGGTTACGAAACGACTCGGCTGAGCAAAGGGACGCGCGGGAGGCCGTGCAAGTCCTGCCGCGAGATCATTCGATCAGATCGTCGGCGCGAGACAGAAGCGCCGGTGGCAGCGTGATCCCGAGCGCTTTCGCAGTCTTCAGGTTGATGACCAGAATGAATTTGGTCGGCATCTCGACCGGCAGTTCGGCAGGCTTTCGGCCCTTGAATATCTTGTCGAGGAAAATCGCAGATTGACGGTAGACCGACGCGATGTCCGCGGAATAAGATAGCAACCCTCCCGCATAGGGGAATTCCGCGTTGGCGCGAACAGCGGCAGCCGATGCCCAAGCGCAGTCTCAGCCGCAAGAGCGCGCGGCAGGCTGGGTTGCACCATCACCGCTCCGACATGTTCTTTTTTCAAATCTGCAAAGGCTGAGACCAGACCGTCGGCGCCTTGCGCGAGAACGACGCTGACCTCGAAACCAAGAGATCGTCCCGCGGAATTTACGTATTCGAGAAATGGCTTGTGAAACGGGTCGAGCGCATTGCCAATGATTCCGACACCTCGCACGACCGGGAGCGCCTCGCGCACGAATTCGAGACACTTGCCCGCGACCTCGGTCGTGGCCGTCGACATTCCCGTTATGTTTCCTCCCGGACGCGCCAGACTTGCCACCAGACCGGAACGTATCGGGTCGGCGGCCGGACACATAACGATCGGGATAATCGCGGTGGCTTCCTTGGCTGCAATTACCGAGGGAGTCTGAAATCCGACGATAGCATCGACGTTCGACGCGACCAGCTCATGGGCAAGCGACTTCAGCGCTTCGGTCGACCCCTTGGCATCGCGCAATTCGAGAACTATCGTCTCGCCCTCGACATAACCCAACTCTCGCAGCCCGTTCCTGACCTCTCGCAAAAACGAGGCGAGATCGGGGTTGCCCAGCATCAACACGCCGACACGCGGCACTCTCACCGACTGCGCTGCGGTGCGCACAGGCACGGTGATGGCCGCGCCGCTCAGGAACACCAGGACGTCCCGTCGTCTCATGACCATTCCGGTGAGCCATAGGCCAAAGCTGACATTCGCATCAGCTTACGACGAACACTGCCGCGATGCACCTCTGGCGACCGAACAATTTCGAAGTTGCGAACCGTGATACAGTCCGTCAGAACCGCAGCGGCTTGGCCTGCTGGACTTGCGGCAGCGCGCGCACCTTCTCCAGCACCGCCTCGGGCAACTCGCCGTCGATCTCGATCAGCGCCACCGCGTTGCCGCCCGGCGCGTCGCGGCCGACATGGAAGGTCGCGATGTTTATTCCGGCCTCGCCGAGCGTGCCGGAGAACGTGCCGATAAAGCCCGGCTTGTCGAGATTGGTGATGTAGATCATCGAGGGACCGAATTCCGCGTCCATCCGGATGCCCTTGATGTTGACGATCCGCGGGCGGCCATCGGCGAACACGGTGCCGGACACCGAGCGGGTCTGCCGCTGCGTCGTGACCGTCACCGTGATCAGGCTCTCGTAATCGCATTCGCCCTCACGCGTGATCTCCTCGATCACGATGCCGCGTTCCTTGGCGACCACCGGCGCCGACACCACATTGACGTCCTGCAGCATCGGACGAAGGAGCCCGGCCAGCGCGGCGGAGGTCAGCGCCTTGACCTTCATCTGCGCCACCGCGCCTTCATAGGTGATGGTGACCTTCTCGATCCCGGTCTCGGTGAGCTGGCCCGCGAACGAACCGAGCTTCTCGGCAAGAGTGATGAACGACTTCAGACGCGGCGCCTCTTCCGCAGTGATGGAGGGGAAATTCACCGCGTTCGAGATCGCGCCGCGCAAGAGATAGTCCGACATCTGGTCGGCGACCTGCAGCGCGACATTCTCCTGCGCTTCCGAGGTGGAGGCGCCGAGATGCGGCGTGCAGATCACGTTCGGATGGCCAAACAGCGGATTCTCGTTCGCCGGTTCGGTCGAGAACACGTCGAAGGCCGCGCCCGCCACCTGCCCGGAATCGAGCGCCGCGCGCAAAGCCGTCTCGTCGACAAGCCCGCCGCGCGCACAATTGACGATGCGCACACCCTTCTTCATCGCCGCCATCGCCCTGGCATCAACGATGTTCCTGGTCTTGTCGGTCAGAGGCGTATGCAGCGTGATGAAATCGGCGCGCCGGAACAGTTCATCGAGCTCCACCTTCTCCACGCCGATATCCATCGCCCGCTCCGGCGACAGGAACGGGTCATAGGCGATCACCCGCATGCGAAGACCTAAAGCGCGGTCGGCGACGATCGAGCCGATATTGCCGGCGCCGATGATGCCGAGCGTCTTGCCGGTGATCTCGACGCCCATGAAGCGGTTCTTTTCCCACTTGCCGGCCTGTGTCGACAGGTCGGCCGCCGGAATTTGACGCGCAAGCGCCAGCATCAGGGTGATCGCATGCTCGGCGGTGGTGATCGAATTGCCGAACGGCGTATTCATCACGATGATGCCTTTTCCGGTCGCCGCCGGGATGTCGACATTGTCGACACCGATGCCGGCGCGGCCGATCACCTTCAGGTTTTTGGCGTTCTGCAGGATTTTCGGCGTGACCTTGGTCGCGGAGCGGATCGCGAGCCCGTCATAATCTCCGATGATGGCGGCGAGCTTGTCCTTGTCCTTGCCGAGATCGGGCTGAAAATCGACGATGACGCCCCGGTCCTTGAAAATCTGGACGGCGGCAGGCGACAGGGCATCGGAGATGAGAACGCGGGGATGGGCGGTCATGGGCTTGGTCTCTTGCGTCGGGCGCGTGAAGGATCAGGGAAGAGCGTATTCGACGGCGAACCAGGTCGATTCGTCGTTGTGGGAATCGGGCTGCGCGCTCGCGTAGGAAATCGCCAGCGGGCAGATCACGGTGTCGCCGCGGTACAGCTTCTCGATCTCGACAAGGAAACCCTGCGGCCGGTAATGCATCAGCCAACTCGCGAAGTCCGCCGCGAACGGATCGGCGCGAAGATGCGCCGGCACCAGCTTGCGCTCGATGCCATGATCCAGCATCCAGTGCGCATCGCGGGCAGCCAGGCTGACTTGGGTGCCGAGCGCGTTGAAGCGCACGGATTCGAGTCCTTCGCTGCTTTCAGGCGAGCCCTGATCCTGCGGACAATCGAGCAGGAACGCGAACATCATCGGTGCGATGTCGGCCAGCGCCTTGATCTGTACGTCGATCCGCACGGTGCGGTCGACCCGCATGCCGGCGGGCAGTTCGGGATGCGCCTCCGACACCGTCGCGGAAGCCGAGACCTGCGCATGGATGGGCAGATGCAATTGCGCACGCCCAAGCGGCGTATCGACCTGCGCGATGACATTCGTCTCGTCGCTCATGGCGGTCTCTGGTTGAACTGGGCTCGTTTCTCTTCCGCCTTGCGCGGAGAGAAACGATGGTCAGGCCGCTTTCGGCCGCGCGTCCCTGGCCTTCGCATAGGCCCAGTCGAGCCACGGCAGCAGCTTCTCGACATCGCCGGTCTCGACGGTCGCGCCGCACCAGATTCGCAATCCGGGAAGCGCATCGCGGTGATTGGCAAAGTCGTAGGCGACGCCTTCCTTTTCGCACGCCGCGACGAGGTCCTTGACGAACGCCCATTGTGCATCGACGGACAATGCCGTGACCGCCGGATCGACGATCTTCAGGCAGACCGAGGTGTTGGAGCGCGTTTTCGGATCGCTCGCGAGATTGTCGATCCAGGCCGTCTTTGCAATCCAGTCGTGGATCGCCTTCGCATTGGCGTCCGCGCGCGCGATCAGACCCTTGAGCCCGCCGACCGATTTCGCCCAGGCGAGCGTATCGAGATAATCCTCCACGCACAGCATCGACGGCGTGTTGATGGTCTCGCCGACGAAGATGCCCTCGTTCAGCTTCCCGCCCTTGGTCATGCGGAAGATTTTCGGCAGCGGCCAGCCGGGCTTGTAGGTCTCGAGCCTCTCAACAGCGCGCGGCGACAGAATCAGAATGCCGTGAGCAGCCTCGCCGCCGAGCGCCTTCTGCCAGGAGAAGGTCACGACATCGAGCTTTGCAAAATCGAGTGGCTGCGCGAACGCCGCGGACGTCGCGTCGCAGATCGTCAGTCCCTTGCGGTCGGCCTTGATCCAGTCCGCATCCGGAACGCGCACACCGGATGTCGTGCCATTCCAGGTGAAGACGATGTCGGTGTCGCTGTCGACCTTCGACAGGTCCGGCAACTCACCGTAAGGCGCTTTCAGCGTGGTGACATCCTTCAGCTTGAGCTGCTTTTCGATGTCGGTGACCCAGCCTTCGCCGAACGATTCCCAGGCCAGCACGGTGACCGGACGCGCTCCGAGCAGCGACCACAGCGCCATCTCGACCGCACCGGTGTCGGAGGCCGGCACGATGCCGATCCTGTAGTCGGCCGGGACTTCAAGGATTTCACGCGTCAGGTCGATGGCGCGCTTCAGCTTCACCTTGCCCTCTTTCGAGCGGTGCGAGCGGCCGACCAGTGCGTCTTTGAGGGCTTGCAGGCTCCAGCCGGGGCGCTTGGCGCAGGGGCCGGAGGAAAAATGCGGGTTTGCCGGCCGCAATCCGGGCGTCGTCATGGTCATTCAGTCTATCCTTCCAGATAGCACGCCCCTCGTTGGGGAGGGGTGGCCCGCCGCGGCATGTATAGGAATGCCGCGAAAACCGCAAGAAGCCTCAGTTCACGACTTTCGGACCTTGCGGCTCTTGCGGATTTCGCGTGGCTCATGCGATCCGATTTTCGTTGCGGGCACGGACTGCAAATGGGCCGGTCGGAAGGAAGCAGCCCGCCCTGGTCGTGTCGGGCGGGCCATTGTTCACTGCGGCTTTTGCTCTGGCGCGGGCGCAGCGGCCGGCGGAGCAGCCGGTGTGGTGGTCGGTGCCGGTGTTGTCGGTGCCGGGGTCGCGGGTGCCGAAGTCGTTGGCGCCGGTGTCGTTGGTGCTGACGTGGTGGGTGCTGGCGCAGTGGGTGCTGGCGCGGTTGCTGCCGGCGGTGGCGGCGTCGCTGGTGCCGGCTTGGTCGGGGCTGAAGTCGTTGGTGCCGGCGTTGCTGGCGGCGTCGGTTTCGTCGGACTCGAACCGCCAAGGTACATGTAGCCGATCACGAGTATGACGATTACCACGGCGGCACCGATTAGAATGTTTCTATTCGTCGGCGTCATTCGGGTACTCCTTCTCAAGTTCGTCGCCCCGAAAAACCTTTAGCCAATTCGATCACCTGCTCCAGTTTGAGTGGATGACAGATCACAAGGCTTTTCCGATTAGCGACGAAATGTCGCCGCGAAATGTCACGGAAATCGACGGATGTGACTACGATGAAGCGCGCCGCATGCAAGCAGAAGACTGCAGGCGAACGGCTGCCGAAATGGAAAGAGCGAGCTGACGGCGGCGCTTGCCGATACCGTCATCCACACGCCGACACGGCAGCGATCACGGACGCGACCTCATCGCACCTCCTGCCGTCACCAGTGCGACACGCGTCCGGCCCTGAAGCGTCCGTCGACCCCGCACCGTCGCGAGGCTGGCGATCAGTCGAAATTGTAGCGCAGACCGATGCGGAATTCGTTCGCCGTGAGATCTTTCAGCGTCAGCTCGTTGGCAAGCAGCGGGTTGAACGTCACCTCGCCCATGTTGAGACGCCGATAGCTGAAATCCACCAGCCAGCGCGGAGCGAAGCACCAGGCGAAGCCAGCCATGTAGGCCCAGGCAAACTGTGTGTTGCTCTGATAGTCGAGCGTCAGCGGTCCGGCCGGCGCTTCGAAATCGTAGGTGCGGAAAGTGATGGCGCCGGCACCGGCGCCGATATAGGGCGTGAATCCGTTCCAGGTGCCGAGGTCCAGATAGAAGTTCAGCAGCGTCGTGAACGACTCGATCTTGCCGGTATAGGCATCCAGCGTCGGGCCATCGCCCGCGAATTTCGCCTTGCCGGCATAGTCGAGCGTGACGTCGGAACGGAACCATCCGGACTTGTAGCCGCCGCCCACGCCGATGGTTGCGATCTCGCGGATATCGACATCGGTCGGCAGCGGGAAGGTCGAGGTCATGTCGCCGATCTTCGTGTCGGTGCGGTAGCCGATATCGCCGCGCAGATACCAGCCGGAACCGAATTCCTGCACCACGGCGGCAGGCTCGTATTGCGGATAGGGCGGCATGTCGGCGGCGTTCGCCGTTCGCGCCTCGCATGCGACCGCCGTCAGCCCGCCGCAGATGAGTACAAGAGACATCGACCGACGCATGGGCACTCTTCCTTCGCGATTCACCCACCGGGCTTCAACGTTTCGGAAACCATAATTGCCCTTGGTTAATGCATCGCTAACCATAACCGGCGGCGTGGCAGCGTTAATAAACCGACATTGACTCTATCTTGCGGAACCGGCTGCTCCGAGGCGCGATAGCGGTTACCTTTCGGCCGGCGGAATTTTCCTCTCGGAGCAGCCAATGACTTCCTCCGCGCGGATCGACTGGGTCGACTACGCAAAGGGCATCTCGATCATTCTGGTCGTGATGATGCATTCGACGCTGTCCAGCGAGGAAGCGCTTGGCGCTACCGGCTGGCTGCACGGCGTCGTCGAGTTCGCGAAGCCGTTCCGTATCCCCGCATTCTTTCTGATCGCGGGGCTGTTCGCCGCACGCGGAATCGACAAGGACTGGCGGAGCTTCCTCGACGGCAAGGTCGTGCACTTCGCCTATTTCTATGTGCTGTGGCTCACCATCCAGTTCATGTTCCGCGGGCCGGTCTACATCGCCCATGACGGTGCGCTCGAGGCGCTGCGCCTTTATCTCCTCGCGTTCATCGACCCCTTCGGCACGCTCTGGTTCATCTATCTGCTGCCGGTCTTCTTCCTGGCCGCGCGGATCACGCGCCGCCTGCCGCCGATGCTCGTGCTGTTCGCCGCCGCCGCGCTGGAGACCGCGCCGATCGACACCGGCTGGATGCTGATCGACGAATTCGCCGGCCGTTTCGTGTTCTTCTATGCGGGCTATCTTGCCGGCGGATGGATCGTCGCGAATGCCGAGTGGATTCGCGCGCGCCCGGGCGTTGCCGCGGCCGGGCTTGCGGCATGGGCGGGCGTGACCGCGGCCTGCGTGACGGCCGATGTCGCGAGACTTCCTGTCGTCTCGCTCGCGCTCGGCTTCGCGGGCGCCGCCGCGGTGATCGCCGTTTCGGTCCTGCTCTCGCGCATCGGAGTGTTCGGCGGCATCCGCCGCTGCGGACGCGATTCGCTCGTGATCTATCTCGCCTTCTTCCTGCCGATGGTGATCACGCGGCTCGTGCTGGTGAAAAGCGGTGTCATCACCGATCCGGGCAACGTGGCGGCACTGGTGACGCTTGCCGCCGTGGTGTCGCCGCTCATCGTGTATGCGCTCACGCGCGGCACGATCCTCGATTTCCTGTTTCATCGACCGGCATGCTTCCGGCTGACCGCGCCAAAGGCGCCGGTGCTGCAGCCTGCCGAATAGCCGCCGGATCGGCGGCAAACGAAAAAGAGGCGGGGCCGAACCCCGCCTCTTTCGTTTTTCCATTTCGCCGGTGTCTTGAGTCAGCCTCTGCTTCAGCCCTTGCGCATCAGGGGCGGCGGCGGCGAATAGACCGGCGGCGGCGGATTGTAGGCCGGCGGCGGCGGTGCATAGGCCGGAGCTGCGACCGCAAACGGCTCGCTGGGCGAAAGGCTCCAGCGCAGCGCGAGCTTGAAGTCGTGCGAGGTGACGCCGTTCAGATAGATCGGATTGTAGGCGGCATTGGCGCCGTTGAAGCCGATCATGTCGGTGGTGGCGAAATCGCCGAGATTCACATAGCGATAGGCGAATTCCGCGGTGAAGTTGTTGGTGACCTTGTAGGCCAGGCCGGCATGCAGGGCCCAGGCGAATTCCCATTGCGAGTTGGTGTCCGCATAGGCGGTCGCGCCGGTCTGATTGTTGATGTCGCGCCAGTTGCTGATGGTGTTGCGCGAATAGCCGATACCGGCGCCGATGAACGGGGTCACGCACCACCACGTTCCGAGATCGAGATAGGCGTTGCCGAGGAACAGCCACTCGCTCTTGGTGCCCCAGTAATCGTTGGAACCGGCGCCGTAGCTGTCGAGGCCGCGGAACGCGGCACCGCCGCGATATTCGCCGGTCACGTCGACGCGGAACCAGTTGTTGAACTGATAGCCGAAACCGATACCGCCGAACGCCGCGGAATCGACTTCCTTCTTGAGCACCGTCACGGCCGGGGTATAGGCCGGGCTGGTCAGCTCTTCGACCTTCTGGTTGGAGAAGCCGATGTCGCCGCGCAGATACCAGCCACCGGTGTCCACAACAACGGGCGCCTTGTAGATCATCGGCGGCGGCAAATCGGCAGCGACCGCGGGGGCTGCGACCGTCACGGCTGCGATGCCGGCGATCAAACTCGTTTTGATACTTTTCATGATCCGTCCTCACTCGGCGAATGGAGTGAGGCGACCCTCGCAGCAATTGCTTAAGCGGCGCTTAACCTTGATTTTTAACCGCGATTATTAACCTTTGGCGGGCGGGAACCCCGCTTTGTACCACTCCCGTTCCTAAAATCTTTACCGGACGTCAACCTTTCCGAACAAAGCGTTACGAAATGGCCGTCCGCGCACCGCATGCAGGTCTTTGCCGCTGATTCGCCCGGGGCTCGCGCAGTTCGCGGAATCAGTCGTCGTCGAGCTTGCCGATATGCTTCTGCGAATAGAGTTCGAGGCCGACCTTCTTGATCAGATCGAGCTGGGTCTCGAGGAAGTCGATGTGGTGTTCCTCATCCTTCATCAGCTCTTCGAACAGGTCCCGCGAGACATAATCCTTCACCGAGTGGCAATAGGTCGCGGCCTCCTGGTAGAGGCTGCGCGCCTCGTGTTCGGCGGCGAGATCGCAGTCCAACACTTCCTTCACGGTCTGGCCGATGCGCAGCGGATCCAGCACCTGCATGTTCGGGAAGCCATCGAGGAACAGGATGCGCTCGGCGAACTTGTCCGCGTGATGCATTTCCTCGATCGATTCCGCCCGCCATTTCTTGGCGAGGTCGCGGAAGCCCCAATTGTCGAGGATTCGGTAATGCAGCCAGTATTGATTGATTGCGGTCAATTCGCTGCGCAGGCCCTTGTTCAGATATTCGATGACCTTGGGATCGCCCTTCATGACCGCATGCTCCTGACGCCGTATTAGTTTGGAGCAATTCTAAATTGTATGGTGTGCGCGTGCAAGGGCAGTGGTGGGAGACGCCGCGGAACTCACATCGAAGATTTGAGGGAACTCAGGCGGTTTCGGCAGGAACTGGGTGCCCGGCCATCGGGCAGACCGGACAGCCCGCGGCGCAGTTGCCGCCCAGCGCCTGATCCAGAATCGTCTTGATGGTGCGCGCGCAGCGGCCGCATCGCGGGCTGCAGCCGAGGCAGCCATAGACCTCGCCGGTGGTCCGCGGCCGCTCCGAATGGCAGGCGGTCCGGATCGCCGTATCGGTCAGGACGTTGCAGGAACAGACAATCATGACGCTCAGGTGGCCGACGGGTCCGATAGTTCAACTTGCAACCAGTTCGTAGCAGGGCGCCTTGCGCTGCCGCAAAGCGAAAATGCAGATTTTACAGGTAATCTAAACTGGATCAGGCTGATTGACCCGCCTCCACGATTGCCGCCCGGCTATGCTGGCCTGGATTCAGCCGACCGGGCCTGGCTGCCCGATCGGAGAGGCAAGGGAGACGCAGAAGCGTGAACGCAAGGCTTTGGTCCGCGGTTTTGGCCGTTTCAGTCTGTCTTCTTGCCGGCGCCAGTGCCCAGCAACGGCCGCTCACCGATCCGGGAGACCGTTTCTTTCCCGCCTTTGCCACGCCGGAAGAGCGTTATGCGCGCGAGGTCTATCTCGAATTGATGCGCGTGCAGCCGGGGATGATCGACAAGAAATACGAGCGGCACCGCCGCAATGCGACGGCGGAGGTATCGTTCACTGTCGGCAAGAGCGGGCAGGTGCGGTCGTTGAAGATTGCGCGTTCCTCGGGCGATCCGGAGCTGGACAAGATCATCGTCAGCACAATCGAAGCGACGCGATTTTCCCCACCCCCGGCCGGCGTGACCGCGGATTTTCTGCTGCCGCTGAAATTCCAGCTGAACTAGAAGACCCGTTCGACGTCACGCAGCGGCTTGCGTCAGCGCCTCGACGATCTCGTCGACCACCTCTTCGACCAGATACTGATCGTCGCCTTCGCCCATCACGCGGATCACCGGTTCGGTGCCGGACGGGCGGATCACCAGCCGCCCGTTGCCGTTCAGCCGAGCGGTGGCGCCGTCGATCGCGAGCTTGACCTGCGCATCTTCCAGCGGCGCGCCCTGCTTGTAGCGCACATTCTTCAGAATCTGAGGCAGCGGATCGAACACGTGGCAGACCTCGGAGACCGGCCGGCCCTGCCGCTTGACCACCGCAAGCACCTGCAATGCCGCGACCAGGCCATCGCCGGTGGTCGCATAGTCCGACAGGATAATGTGACCGGACTGCTCGCCACCGAGATTGAAGCCGTGCTCGCGCATATGCTCCAGCACGTAGCGGTCGCCGACCGGGGTGCGGGCGAGCGAAATGCCGAGCCCCTTGAGATGACGCTCGAGCCCCAGATTGGACATGATGGTCGCGACCACGCCGGCCTTGGACAATCGGCCATCGTCCTTCCAGCTTCCCGCGATCACCGCCATCAGCTGATCGCCGTCGACCAGATGGCCCTTTTCGTCGACGATCACCACGCGGTCGGCATCGCCATCGAGAGCGACCCCGACATCGGCGCGCACTTCGCGCACCTTCGCAGAGAGCGCCGCGGTATCGGTCGAGCCGCAATCCTTGTTGATGTTGAACCCGTCCGGATCAATGCCGATCGCGACAACCTCGGCGCCAAGCTCCCACAGCGCCTCGGGTGCAACCCGATAGGCGGCGCCATTGGCGCAATCCACCACCACGCGCAGGCCGTCGAGCGAAAGATCGCGCGGCAGCGTGCGCTTGGCGAATTCGATATAGCGGTCCTGCACGCCGTCGATGCGCTTGGCGCGGCCGAGATCGGCGGATTTCGCCAGCCGGCGCGTGACATTTTCCTCCATCACGGCTTCGATCTCGGCCTCGACCGCGTCGGACAGCTTGTAGCCATCCGGCCCGAACAGCTTGATGCCGTTGTCGTCGTAAGGATTGTGCGAAGCGGAAATCATCAGCCCGAGATCGGCGCGCATCGAACGCGTCAGCATGGCGACCGCCGGCGTCGGCATCGGGCCGAACAGCAGCACGTCCATGCCGACCGATGTAAAGCCCGCAACCAGCGCCGTCTCGATCATATAGCCGGACAGACGCGTATCCTTGCCGACCACAACCCGGTGGCGATATTCGCCGCGCTGGAACACCAGGCCCGCGGCCTGCCCGACCTTGAGCGCGAGTTCTGGCGTGATCACGCCATTGGCGCGCCCGCGAATGCCGTCCGTGCCGAAAAATCGACGTGCCACGCGACCCCCCGTCCCCGTTATCGCTATCAGGCCGGTCTCATAAGGTTATCCTACCGAAAAGGACTTCAAAAGTTGTGAGTAAAGATTGCAGATGCCGTGAGCCCGGCCGTTAGCGTTAACGCCCTGCCAAGGCACGGGAATCTCAAATTTCGTCCTTGTCCTGCGGAGAGTGCGGCGGCTGGGTGACGTTGACCGGGTCGGAACCCGGAAACGTCTCTTCCAGCCCTTCCTCCAGCGCCTTGTCCAGACGCTCCTTGTGCTGTTTTTCGGCTTCGGTTTCGGCTTGAGATTTGGCTTGGGTTTCGCCGTGCTTCTTGCCTGCGCTCATGGCGGTGTCCTTTCCTGCACGACAAAGGGCAAAAATGCTTCCCGCGTTCCCGCGCTTTTTCCGCGCCCGCAGGCTATGCTACGTCACAATATATGGGACGGAACCGCCGATGACGCCAATTACCTGCATCGAAGACCTGCGCCAGCTTGCCGAAAAGCGCGTGCCGCGCGCCTTCTTCCAGTATGTCGATTCCGGCTCCTATGCCGAGGAGACCTTCCGTGCCAACCGCGCCGACATGGAACGCGTCAAGCTGCGCCAGCGCGT
The DNA here is from genome assembly GCF_050250235.1 of Pseudorhodoplanes sp. Lineage (GTDB taxonomy): Bacteria > Pseudomonadota > Alphaproteobacteria > Rhizobiales > Xanthobacteraceae > Pseudorhodoplanes. Next base: position 78,601 of record NZ_JBFWPA010000008.1, on the reverse strand, counting down.
GCTGGTCAATGTCGACAAGCGCGATCTGTCCACCACCATCGTCGGGCAGAAGGCCTCGCTGCCGATCGCGCTGGCGCCGATCGGGCTGTGCGGGATGCAGCACGGCAATGGCGAGATTCTCGCGGCGGAAGCCGCAAACGAGGCGGGAATTCCATTCTGCATGTCCACCATGGCGATCTGCTCGATGGAGCAGGTGGCGGAAGCGACCGGGCGGCCGTTCTGGTTCCAGGTCTATGTGATCCGTGACCGCGGCTTCATCGCCGACCTGATCGCGCGCGCCAAGGCGGCGAACTGCTCCGCGCTGGTGCTGACCGTCGACCTTCAGGTGCTCGGCCAGCGCCATCGCGACATCAAGAACGGCATGACGGTGCCGCCCCAGATCAAGCTCGCCAACGTGCTCGACATCATGTCGAAGCCGCGCTGGGTGAAGAGCATCATCAACGCCAAGAGCAAGACCTTCGGCAATCTCGCCGGTCACGTGAAAGGCATGGACGGCGTCAACTCGCTCGCGCACTGGACCAACAGCCAGTTCGACCCGACGCTGAACTGGGAGGACGTGGCCTGGATCCGCTCGCTGTGGCCGGGCAAGCTCATCGTGAAGGGCATTCTCGACGTCGAGGACGCGAAGCTTGCGACGAAAAGCGGGGCCGACGCGATCGTGGTGTCGAACCATGGCGGCCGTCAGCTCGACGGCGCGCCGTCCTCGATCGCGATGCTGCCGAAGATCGCGGACGCGGTCGGCTCCGACATCGAGGTGATGTTCGACGGCGGCATCCGTTCGGGGCAGGATCTGTTCCGCGCGCTCGCGCTGGGAGCAAGAAGCTGCCTGATCGGCCGCGCCTATATCTACGGGCTCGGCGCGCTCGGAAAGGACGGCGTGAAGATGGCGATCGAGATCATCCGCAAGGAGCTCGACATCACCATGGCGCTCACCGGCGTCACCAGGATCGCCGACATCAACCGAAGCACACTCGCGACCGAGACCATCCCCGAAGAGACCCGCGTGCTGGAGCTGGCCGAGGCGCGGACCGCGACCGCCCGGTAATTCGCCTCAGCGAAGGCGGCCACTTCGCTTCGCTGAGACGCGCTGCGGCCGGCTCGAAGCCGGGCGGAACGGTCCGATGCCACTGCCGTTCATGCAGGCAAAAGCCGCGGTACAACGTCGCGCCTTTGCCGGATTGGGACCGGCTCGGTACACGCAAAGGAGGTATCCCCGTAGAAATACGTAGTTCACTTTTCCTTCAAATGGCTGTTTTTCTGCACGCATCGAGTGCATATCAAAATTTACATGACGGCGTTGCGAATTTGCATCGCTTCTCGCTTTCCACATCAGACTGGAAGAGTTCCTATTTACCGCCTCCGCCTGTTGATGGTGAGTTTGCACAACGATTGAGCGGTCGGGGGGACTTTCAATGGCCAGCTTGCGACTGAAATTGATGGCGAGCGCCTCGGTGCTCGCACTGACCGGTGCTGCGGGCACCGCTTATGCAGCGGACTTTCCCGTCAAGGCGGTTATTCCGGTTCAGCCGCAATGGGTCTGGAGCGGCTTCTATTGGGGACTGCATGCCGGAGTGGGCTGGCGCGACGATGCCGACTCGGCGGTTTACCTGACCCGTCTCGCGGGCGGAGCGCCGCCCTTCCGGGTGTCCCAGGGAATCGATCAGTCCAGCGGGTTCCCGCTCGGTGGCGCGCAGATCGGATACAATTATCAGTTCGGAAACTGGCTGCTCGGATTCGAGGCGGACATTTCGGCGGCCCGCGCCGAGAATTGGGTGGCCTCGCTGACCCAGGGTCCCGCCACCTTCACCGTGAATGCAGCCGAGGGTGTCGACTGGTTCGGCACGATCCGCGCGCGGCTCGGCGTCATTTCCTGGGAACGCGCCTTGCTCTATGTCACCGGCGGGCTCGCCTATGGTCACATCGAGAGCAACTTCATTGGCGTGCTGACCGGCCCAGGCCCGGTCGGCCGCTGGAATTTTGCCAACGACGCCTCCGACACCAAGTGGGGCTGGACCGTCGGCGGCGGTCTCGAATATCTGCTTGACCGGAACTGGAGCGTGAAAGCCGAATACCAGTATGTGTCGCTGGACGACACCGAGGGCGGCATCGCGACCACGAGAATTCAGATGGTCGGCGCCCCCGGAAAGGGACAGCGCGCGGTCGTCACCGCCACCGGAACCGACAGTTCCGATTTCCAGGTGGTCAAGGTCGGGTTGAATTATCGATTCTGGACGCCGTAACGACACGCGGATGGTGGAACAGACCGCACCCTCGTCCGAAGACAGCTATCTCTATGCCGATCTGGAGTCGCTCGTCGTCCCCGGGCGGCAGTGCGGAACATGCACCTTGTGCTGCCGGCTGATCGCCGTCGAGGAGCTCAACAAGCCGCGGTCGCGCAATTGCATCCACTGCATCGCGGACGTCGGTTGCGGCAATCGCGAGCATCGGCCGCACCTTTGCAGGGCGTTTTTCTGCAACTGGCTGCTGGTCGAGAACCTTGGCCCGGAGTGGAAGCCGGACCATTGCGGGCTCGTGCTGCAGCCGGTGGGCTTTTCCAACGGAGCACAATGCCTCGTCATCAATGTCGATCCGGATCGTCCGGATAGCTGGCGTCGCAGTCCCTATTTCGATCAGATCAAGGCGTGGGCCGCCCGGGCGGCCGGGCAGACCACCGGGGACGTCTATTATGTGCTGGTCATCGTCGACGAACGCCGCATCGTCGTGCTGCCGGACCGGGACATCGACCTCGGCGACTTCGGTGCGCAGGATCAGATATCGATCGAGCGCAAGGTCACGCCGCTGGGCGCCAGCTTCACATTCCGAAAGGTGAGCGGATCGGACAGCGGCGTCACCACCCGGTTTGTCTGAGCGATCGGCCGGGCCCTGCGGCCGACGCATCCCGCTTGGGCCGCCGAAGCCGCGCTACTCCTTCCGCAATCCCAGCGCCTTGATCAGCGTGGTCATCGACGCGACCTCCGCCGCCAACAGCTTCGCCATTTCGTCCGGCGTCGAGGTCGCTACCTGCGCACCGGAACGTTCGAGCTGCTTGATGACATCGGGATCCTTGGACGCCCGCACGAATTCATCATTGAGTTTCTTCACCACCGCGTCCGGCGTGCCCGCAGGGGCCGCGAGACCGAACCAGTTCGCCACCCGCTCCCTGGCGAGGCCCGCCTCGATCAGAGTCGGCACATCCGGAATCTGCGCGATCCGCGCTTCTGAATCGATCACAAGCCCCTTGAGTTTCCTGTCGTCGATCTGCGGCTTGGCGGCGATATACGACACCAGGCCGAAGTCGATCCGTCCGGTCACGAGATCGGCCATCATCGGCGGACCGCCGCGATAATGCACGAACTGCATCGGCGTACCGGTCGCAAGCCCGATCTTGGCGCCGAGCAGATGCGCCGGGCTGCCGGCGCCGGGCGTGCCGAAGGACAGCCCGCCGTCCTTCTTCTTGGCGAGCGCCAGCAACTCGGCGAGCGTCTTGGCCGGAGAATCGGCCGGTACCGCCAGAAGCTGTGCCAGCCGGAAGGTCAGGGTGATCGGCCGGAAGCCACCAATCGGATCGAACGGCGGCGGATCCTGCATCGCCGGGATCGACGCCAGTTGCGCGCCGACTACCGTCAGCAGCGTATATCCGTCCGGCGCCGCACTCTCGACCGCTTTCGCCGCGACCGCGCCGCCGGCGCCGGTGCGGTTCTCGACCACGATCTTCCAGCCGGTGTTCTTCGCAACCGCATTCGCATAGGCGCGGGTCGCGAGATCGGTGATGCCGCCGGGCGAAACGCCGACGATGATCGTGATCTGGCGCGTGGGGAAATCCTGCGCCTGCGCTGCGGATACGCAGGACAACAGCATCGCCGCGACAAAGCACGGAATCTTCATGGCGTTTCCTTCCTGACGAATATTGCCTGACGATTGTCGCCTGACGATTCTTGGCGCTGGCGCGTGCTCCGGAGACTGGCGGCGCAACGCCATCTTTTGGGTTCGCGAGGCCAACGTCAAGGCGACGCTGATCGCATGCAGGAAGACTTTGCGCGGGCGGCTGCCCAACATGCCGATCGCGCCGCGCTCGCGTTGTCGCTCAGCCAGTGCGGACGATCGACTGTTCGACTGATGACAGGCGCGCGCAGCGCAGCCCTCTGCCTCACTCAGCACCATCAGGATATGCGCCTTGTCCGGCCGCGCCGCGCGACTCTTCGCCGTGATCCGGCCTCATTTGATTATGACAGAATTACTACGGATAAATGTCAGACCGATTATTTGGAGTGGTTTGATGAATGTCCGACGCCCGGCGCAGCCGCATGTCCTGGTCTGGTCCTATCCGGTGGCGCGCTGGTGGGGCCTGCTGACGCTGGTGAGCGTCGTCAACATCGCGGTCTGGTTCGTGCTCTACCGCAATCTGCACGAGCCGCAGGCCGGCAGTCTCGGCGGCCGCTTCGGCATCGAGCTGATGCTCGCGCTCTGCGCGGCCTATGTGTTCGGCTGCGCCTTCCGGTCGCTGCTGCCGCGCGCCGATGTCCAGCGCATCTGCCTGTTCGACACCTGGCTGTCGAGCGTCATGGTCGGCCGCACCGTCGCGACCGTCGCCGAGGTCTGTTTCGCGATTCAATGGGCGATCATCCTGCACCGGCTCGGCACCATCACCGGCGCGGACACCACGCTCAATGCCTCGCTCGCGATCGTGCCGCTGATCCTGATCGCCGAGGCCTTCTCCTGGTATGCGGTGCTGACGAAGAAATACTGGGCCAACGCGCTCGAGAATTCGATCTGGGCCGTCGCCTTCTTCATCGTCGGGCTCGGGCTGTTCCGGTTGCTTCCGGAATTCGAAGGCCCGGTTCGCGTCATTCTGGCGATCGCGATCCTGGGGATTGCGGGCTATCTCGCGTTCCTGGCGACCGTCGATGTGCCGATGTATGTCAGGCGATGGCGCGCCGAGATGGCGAGCGGCCGCAAGCCGCTGCATCCGCTGGACGGCCTGCGTGATGTCAGCAGGCGATGGGTGGTGACCCGCGAGCACTCCGAGTGGAAGGAGGAGATGCCGTGGATGGCGCTCTATTTCAGCGCGGCGGTCTGGGCGAGCCTCGCGCTGTGCGTGTTCTTCTCGCTGGAAGGCGAGCTTCCGCGCTATCGCGCCGACACGAGCGCAACGGGGTTCACATCAGCGCCGGTCGACCATGACGCCAGCGCGGTGCGCGGGTCGCGCAGCGATCCGTTGCCCCGAGTGGACTGAAAGCAGCGTCCGCGTCTACCGCGTCACGATCACCTTGGTTCCGAAGCGCACCCGGTCATAGAGATCGAGCACATCCGCATTGAACATCCGGATGCAGCCATAGGACACGGCCCCGCCGATCGAGCGCGGATTGTTGGTGCCGTGAATCGCGCGTTCGCCGCCGGCCAGAAACAGGACGGCCGCGCCCACCGGATTGTTCGGCGCGCCGGCGGGGACCACGGCCGGCAGGTTCGGCTTGTCGCGTCTCACGATGGCCGGCGGCACCCAGGCCGGCCGCAGCATCTTGTTGTTGATGAAGGTGGTGCCGCTCCATTGCAGGCCCGAGCGGCCGACGCCAACCGGGTAGCGCACGGCCTTGCCGCCACCGAGCACGTAGTACAGCGACCGCGCATTGGTGCGCACCACCACCGTGCCGGCCGGATAAGCGCTGGAGAAGCTGACGATCGAACGGGCCTGCGCAGGGAGCGGAGCCATTGTCGCCACTGCAAGGACACATGCGGCTGCCACCGCTGTCAGCGATCGTGAACCCTGCATGACTTTGCCGCTCCTGTCTGTTCCTGCTCGTCCCTTTGATGGCAGATCGGGTTCAAAATTCCCCTAACTTCAGCGTTGTAAACGATAGCAAGGTGTGCGCGGCAGATCGACCGAACAAGCGCGATGACGCGGAACGATCAGAGATTGGCAGCGACCGTGCCGATCCCGCCACAACAGGAGCGGCGTTCGAGGCTGCAGACGGCAATCGGCTACCCGCGAGCCTGCGAAGGATATCCAGGAAATTTTTTCGCGGCAGTCAGTTTCTCGTCGCAGATGCCGAGACTGATGACGTCTTCCAGAAGCATCAGCGAAGCCCCATCCACGCAACATCCTTACGGGATTGCAGAGAGCACGTTGTAGGCGGCAACCGGACGACTGATACCCTTAAGACTGAAATCACCAACGTGTTCGACGTCTACGGTACTTTCCACGGCCATCAGCACGCGAGGGCTTATCAGCACCTGTCCGGTCCTGGCTTCGTCGCAAAGCCTTGATGCGACGTTGCAGACGGTCCCAATGGCTGCATAATCAAACCGCCCGTCAAAACCGATCGTGCCGAGCGTCGCAAAGCCGTGCGCGATGCCGACACCAAAACCAAGCTCATGGCCAAGCCTGCGCCACTTCTCGGTCAGAGTGACAATCGCCGCACGCATATCGAGTGCCGCATGAACCGCCTGCAGAGCCGGATTCGGGATCGGAATGGGATCGTTGAAGAACACCATGACGCCGTCACCCGAATAGTGCCCAACGGTGCCGTTATAGGCGACGACAATTTTTCCGATCGCCGCATGATATTCGCGCAGCAGCAACATCAGATCTTCCGGATCGGACCGCTCGGAGAAACCCGTGAAGCCGCGCAGATCGCAGAACAGGACCGTAATTTCGCGGCGATGGCTTTCAAGCTGACTTTCGCCTCCCGAGGCAACGATCAGATCAGCCACCTGGGCAGGAAGAAACCGGCGCAACCTGCCCATGCGCTCGATTTGATCGACCTGATCGGCGACCCGTCGTTCGAGCTGCTGATTCATGTTGACGACCTGTTGCGATGTCCTTTCCAATTGATCGGCAGTCTCACGCAGTTCGTTGATAAGCCGCGTATTCTCGATGGCGATAACAGCCTGGTCGGCGAAAATCTTGCCAAGCTCGATCTGCCTGTCCGAGAACAGGAGCGCTTTGGTTCGGGTCAATACGATGACTCCGATCGATCGCCCGTCGCGCAACAGCGGAATGCCCAACCCGGTACGAACGGCACCATGCATCCCGCGTTGAACCATGGACACATCGGAATCCTTCAGCATATCCTCAACGTGAACGATCTTGCCCTCCAGCGTGACACGCCCCGCAATGCTGGCACGATCGAGGACGACCGGATTTCGTTCGAGGTAAGATCGAAATTCGGGCGACTGCCCGAAGCTTGCAGCTTGATGAAACGTCGTGCCGCGAGGGATCATGATCGAGGCACGATCCGCCTGGCAAAGACGCGCGGCTGCCTTGATCAAGGTATCCAGTACGGACGGCAGATCGAATGTCGAGCGACTGATGGCGTTGAGCACGTCTGCGGTCGCGGCCTCGCGCGCCAACGCGTCATTGAGCTCCCGGGCGAGAGTCTTGGCGTCAGCACCTGACCCGGCGCGCGGCGCCGATTTGCGCACCTTGCGTGGCTTCGATTTCGACGTCTTGCCTTGTCGTCCGCGCGTGGTCCGTCCAACGGTTTTGGTCAGCCGCGTCATCTGGGATCCCTGCGGACGAAACGTCCTGGTCCGTCAAATGTAGGCGGCCCGGCTGGCCGCTGTCGATGCTCCGCCCTACCCACCCACCACTCCGCCCTTTACATAACTTTACATCCCGCACATCGCCCCGAAACGGGGCTCATCCAGATTGGCGACCTGGCCGACGCCACACCGCTTCTGGAGACCCCCCGATGACCGACAAGCCTGACATCCGCCCGGACCATCCGATCGACACGCACGGCGCCATCGCGCTCCCGCCTGTCCCCCGCACGCGGCGCGGCCGCACCTTTATCTTCGCAACGCTGGTGATCGCGGCGGCATTGACCGGCGCCGCCGCCACCAAGGCCATCAGCAATCCGTTCGGCTTCGGCCAAGGTTCGCAATTTGGTTGGCATGGCGCACGCGGCCACTGGGGCAGTGTGCCGCTCGATCCCGCCCAGATCGAGGATCGCGCCGACCGCATGATGCGGCATCTGGCGATCGAGATCGACGCCACCAACGAGCAGCAGGAGAAGCTGCGTGGCATCATGCGCGGCATGCTGAGGGATGTGCTGCCGGCGCGCGAGCGCGCTTTCGCCGCCCGCCGTCAGGCCCGCGAATTGCTGACGGCAACGACCATCGACCGCGCCGCGATCGAGAAGCTGCGAGCCGACCAGATCGCGCTCGCCGACACCGTCTCGAAACGGATCACCCAGGCTCTTGGCGATGCGGCGGAAGTGCTCTCGCCCGAGCAGCGGCGCAAGCTCTCCGACCGCTTTCCGCCCCGCGGCCCCATGATGGGCTGGCGCCGCGGCTGAGCTGCATCCCCTCCGAGCCAAGCTGTGGCTCGAAGGGTATCGGGTGGGGGTCGGTCATGAGTCCCCGCGAAGGCCTGGCCCCCACCCGACTTGGTTCTTGTTAACCGGTTCCTTTCCCTCGCCCGGGGAAAGGCAGGGGTGGGGGCCCGCCAAGTCCCCAACGCGTAGACTCCCACCCCGCTCTCTTGCGCTACAATGCAACCCGTGACCGATCGCATCCTGCTCATCGAAGACGACAAGCGCCTCGCCGAAATGGTGTCGAATTATCTCGGCGAAGCCGGCTTTGCGACCGCCATCGCCGGCACCGGCACCGGCGGCATCGCGCTGCATGACCGCGAACCGTTCGATATCCTCATCCTCGATCTGATGCTGCCCGACATGGACGGACTCGATGTCTGCCGCCGCATCCGCGAAAAGTCCCAGACCCCGATCCTGATGCTGACCGCACGCGGCGACGCCATGGACCGCGTGGTCGGTCTGGAAATGGGCGCCGACGATTATCTCCCCAAGCCGTTCGAGCCTCGCGAATTACTGGCGCGGCTGCGCGCGCTTCTCCGTCGTGCGAAGTCCGAGCGAAAGCCCGACATGCTGCGCTTCGGGCGGCTGGAGATCGATGCCGGTGCGCGGCAGGTGCGGCTCGACGGCGAGGACAGGAGCGTCACCGGATATCAGTTCGCGCTGCTGCTGGCGCTGGCGCAGAATGCCGGCCGCGTGCTGACGCGCGACGCACTGATGACGCTTCTGAAGAACGAGGCGCTGGAGGCGTTCGACCGCTCGATCGACGTGCACGTCTCGCGTATCCGCGCCGCGATCGAGGACGATCCGAAGAAGCCGAAGCGCGTCATCACCGTGCGCGGCACGGGTTACGTGTTCGCGAAGAACCAGGATTGAGCGTGGTGAGGGTGACGAAGTGCGGACCACATTCTCCGCTCATTCCCGCGAAGGCGGAAATCCAGCAAGAAAGAACTGGGTCCCCGCCTTCGCGGGGACGAGCGGCGGAAACAGCCCGCTTGTCGGGTCAGCGATGCGTCTATTGATATGAAGCGCCTGTATCTCAAAATCTATCTCACCATCGTGGTGGCGCTGCTGCTGGTGGTGCTGGTGGCGGGCGCGATCTGGCGGTTCGGAAAGCCGCCGGCCTTCGCCGAAGGCTTCGAGGTGGCGGGTGAACTCGTCTCCGCGGTACTGCCGCCCGCCGATGCACCGGCCACCTCACAGCAGGCGGCCGTGCGGCAATTCGCGCAGCGGCTCAACGCCAATATCGGCCTGTTCGACAGGAACCTGCAGCTGGTCGCGTCCTATGGCGACGGACCGATTCCGCCGCCCCAGCCGAACCGCCCGGGCTTCATGCCCGGTCACGGCGCCTGGAGCATCCCGCTGCCGGACGGCCGCTGGATCGTGGCGCAGGGTGCCGAACGGCCGCATCCCGCCATCGGCCTGGTCATTCTTCTCGGCGGCATTGCGCTGGTGATCGCGCTCTGCGCCTTCCCGGTGGTGCGCGGGCTCACCCGCCGGCTGGAGCGGCTGCAGACCGGCGTCGAGACACTCGGCGCGGGCGATCTCACCGCGCGCGTCAAGGTCGAAGGCTGCGACGAAGTGGCGGGCCTTGCCGCAAGCTTCAACCGCTCGGCGGCCCGCATCGAGGAACTGGTCAACGCGCACCGGCTGATGCTGGCGCATGCCTCCCACGAGATTCGCACGCCGCTGTCACGCATCCGGCTCGGCATCGAGATGCTCGCCGAGAAGAACAACCTGAAATACAAGGCCGCCCTGAGCCAGGACATCGCCGAACTCGACGCGCTGGTCGACGACATCCTGATGGCGAGCCGGCTCGACATGATCAAGGCGCTGCCGCAGCCCGAGCCTGTCGACCTGCTGGCGCTGGTCGCCGAGGAAGCCGCGCATTACGACGATTGTGTCGTGGACGGCGAACCGGTCACCGTCACCGCCGACCGGCGCTTTCTGCGCCACATGATCCGCAACCTGCTCGACAATGCGACGCGCCACGGCAAGCCGCCGGTGAGCGTCACGGTTTCCCGCGACGGAGCCAGCGCGCTGATCGACGTCTGCGACGGCGGCAACGGCATTCCCGACGACGAACGCGAGCGCGTGTTCGTGCCGTTCTTCCGCATCAATGGCGAGACCAAGGGCTCCGGCCTCGGCATGACGCTCGCCCGCGGCATCGCGCGGCTGCATTCCGGCGATGCGGTGGTGATGCCATTTTCGGAACGTGGCAGCTGCATCCGGGTGACGCTGCCGATCCTGCCGGAGCGGCAATGACCGACATTGGCTGTCGAAATAGTAGCGTTTGTAAAGTACAAATCAGCGACGCCGTTTGTTTGCGATCATAGAGCGTCCGCCCAGGTTGAATGTCTTCAACGTCGCGCCATACGGCACCGCGGGTCGATCTTTAACGGCCTCATCGAGCGATACGATCTGAATATTCTGGGGACTGCGGTTGATCATAAGCGCTCGGATACCATCCCATCCATCGGGTTTTAGGCGGCCCAACAGCGCACGCCGGGTAGCATTTGTGACGATGTCCACGAGTTCAAGACCCGGCTCTGCCTGGCTTGAAAAGCGGAGACTTTCAGTCATGAGCTTTTTGATGTCGACAGGTGGGGGCCCGTTCGGATCTGACCTGAGCAACTCGGTCTGAAAAGGTGTCGGGTCCGCGAGATTAAATCGCTCCATGTAAGAGTAATCTGCTTCCGTAAAAAAATGAATTGGTTCGCTGTGACATTCGGTTTGCATCCACGGCATTATAACGCGCGACCACCACTGTTCCCATGCAGTAGGCGTTTCGAGAACGCCCTTTGCGTCGATCACCCAGTGAAAGTATTCGAGCTCGCGCGGTTTGCGCTGACCCCAGTACATGCTTCCGTGCTCTATCAGCCGCTTAATGAGAAAAAACATCAACGCGCTTTGGACGTGTAATGGTAGGCTATGACTTTCCAATTCTCGACGTATCGTCCAAGCAAAGTTAGTGGCGCCCTCGCTATGCTCACGGGTAAGGCCATTGGTCATAGCCTCCGCTCGTCTAACTTGATTCCTTCTTAGGCCCTCGGCGGTGTGTAACCCAAGGTCGATGCCAATGACCTCGAAGATTACATCATGATGACAGAGAAGAGGCGTTACCTTAGCAACGTCCTTTTCCATCATTTTTCGGCCCTTAACTTCGCCGTCTTCTTGCGGGAGTGACCGGCGCAGGCGCTTAAATTCGCGTTCTAGACTGCCACGGCGACTGTCGGGAACGATCAATGCCCCGATTAGGGAAAGGCTTGTGCCATGCCCAACGCCGGTGAATGAGCCGCTCTCGTCGATAAAGAAATGCACGGTACAATCTAAACTTTGGCCCCTGATTGGGGTCAAGATGCCTAGTGGGTGCAGTTTCGGGAATTTCTGAACCCGACCATTTTCAGCAACCAGTGCCGTCCGGATGCTAATCCCGCAGTGCATCCCACAGCTGGCTGGACCGGCGAACTCGGTTCGAGTGGAAATTTATTCCGCGGCTTCGCGTGACGCCATCAGGTCGTCGGCCCTCGGCAGATGCAGCGGTCGCGCCGGCTCGTCATCGAGCTCGGCGATCCGCTGATCGATCTGCCCGATCACGTGTCGCGAGAACGGACCGAGATGCAGATAGAACGCCATCAGCGTCACGATGGTGCGAAGCGAGCTCGGATTGCTGGTGGCGCATTGCACCAGGATCTGTTTGAACGCGTCGCGCGCGCCCGGCAGCCGCTCGATGATGCGCGCCACCGTGCTCTGGAATTTGCGCCTTGTGTCGCCGGTCGCGCTCTGATGCACGCGCGTTGAATTGTCGAGCAGCGTCACGAGCTTGCGCAGCCGCCCGGCAAAGGCTTCCGGCTCGTAGGCCTTCTGCAGGATGTCCCGGTAGTCGGTGAGGATTTCCCGGCGCGGCCGCAGCGTGTCGTAATTCAGTCCGAGCGTGCATTGATCGGCGCGGCTGGATGCGAATTCCGGCGGCGGATGCAGCCGGCCCTCCTTGGTGAGGCGGCGCGTGAGCTGCGTGTTGGGGAGCGCATAAAGCAGGCCCACCATGCAGACGGGGATCGAGGATTCCTCGATCAGCTCGATCATGGCGTCGGCCATGCCGCTCTTTTCGTTGTCGAAGCCGACAATGAATCCGGCAGTCACGAACATGCCGGCGGCGTTGATCTTGTGGACGCTTTCCGGGATGCTGCGGCGCGTATTCTGCTTCTTGCGCATCTGCACAAGCGTCTCGGGATCGGGACTCTCGATGCCGACGAACAGTCCGACGAAATTCGCCTCGTTCATCAGCCGCAGCAATTCGTCGTCATCGGCGAGATTGAGCGAGGCCTCGGTGGTGAACTCGAACGGGTAATCGTGCGCCTCGAGCCACTTCTTGAGGTCGGGCAGAAACGCCTTCACCGCCTTCTTGTTGCCGATCAGGTTGTCGTCGACGAAATCGACATGGCCGCGATAGCCGAGCGCGTACAGCGCATCGAGTTCCGCCAGCATCTGCGGCGTCGACTTGGTGCGCGGCACGCGGCCGTACAATTCGATGATGTCGCAGAATTCGCAGGTGAACGGGCAGCCGCGCGAGAATTGCACGCCGACATAGAGATAGCGGTCGAACTTCAAGAGGTCGAAGCGCGGGATCGGCGTCTTGCGGACATCGATCTCGAATTTCCTGGCCTGGAACACGCCTTCGCGCGCGCCGGCCTCCCAGGCGGCGATGAAATCGTGGATCACATCCTCGACTTCGCCCAGCACCTGGAAATTCGCCCTGGCGTAGAAGTGCGGCACCGAGGTCGCGGCCGGCCCGCCGATGGCGACCGGCTTGCCGCGCGCGCGGCACAAATTGATGATCTCCAGCAGGTCGTCATGCTGGGGCAGCATGCCGCCGGTCATGACCAGATCGGCCCAGTCGAGATCGCTGTCGTCGAGCTCCTCGACGTTGCGGTCGACCAGCCGGAGATTCCACGAGGATGGCAGCAGGGCCGCGACGGTGATCAGGCCTAGCGGCGAGGTCGGATATTTGGCGCCGAAAATCTCGCAGGCCGCCGCGAAGTTCCAGAAGGTCTCGCCGGCAAAGCGCGGATAGATCAATAGGACGTTACACGCGCCGGGCGCGATTGACGTCGATTGTTCTGGCACCCGGGTCACATCCACCATTTTCGATAGTGCAATTGGGCACTCAAGTCCATGCGGCAGGAGGTCTTTCATTTCGAGGTGCCTCCGTACCGAAGCGCGGAGCCGCGCGGGAGGCCCGCTCCCGGCCTTTCGACTCGGCGCCGCCCTTGTCTATGGTCGCGCCCCATGCTCGCCGGCACCCCCAGCCCCTTCCTCACCGTGGTCTGTCTCGGCATTGTCCAGATTCTGGCCTGGGGGTCTTCGTTCTACTTTCCCGCCGTGCTGGCCGCACCCATCGTCAGCGACACCGGCTGGCCGCTATCCGCCGTGGTCGGCGGCGTCTCGGTCGGGCTTCTGACCGGCGGACTGGTGTCGCCGCAGATCGGCGCGCTGATCGGCCGGCATGGCGGACGCCCCGTTCTGGCGTCGAGTTCGCTGCTGTTCGCCGCGGGACTGGCCGGCATCGGGCTCGCTCCATCGGTCCCGTTCTATCTCTGCGCCTGGGTGATCGTCGGGCTCGGCATGGGCGCAGGCCTCTACGACGCCGCGTTCGCCGCGCTGGGCAAAATGTACGGACAGGCCGCGCGCGGGCCGATCACCCATCTCACCTTGTTCGGCGGTTTCGCCTCCACGATCTGCTGGCCGCTGAGCGCATTCCTGGTGGACAGCATCGGCTGGCGCGGCACCTGCTTCACCTATGCCGCGCTGCATCTGATTGTCGCGCTGCCGCTGCAGCTCGCCGCCATGCGCGGCGCGCCAAAACCCGAACCGGATGCGGCGGCGTCATCGGCGTCGGCTGCCGCGGACGCGCCTGCCGCCACCGTCCCTCACGAGACCGCGATCCTGATCCTGATCGCGCTCATTCTCTCGGTCGCCGCCGGCATCGGTTCGATCATCGTGGTGCATCTGCTCATCGTGCTGCAGGCCCGCGGCCTCGACTTCGCGTCCGCCGTCGCACTCGGCATGCTGTTCGGCCCGGCGCAGATCGCCGCCCGCGTGGTCGAAAGCCTGGCGGGCGGCCGCTATCACCCGATCTGGACGCTTGCGGCTTCCGTCGGCCTGATGGCGATCGGTCTTCTGCTGCTGCTCTCCGGCTGGCCGGTCATCGCGCTCGCGGTGATCCTCTATGCCGCGGGCTACGGCATTTCCTGGATCGCGCGCGGCACCCTGCCGCTGTCGATCTTCGGCGCCCTCCGCTATCCGCTGCTGATGGGCAGGATCGCGATGCCGAGCCTCGTCGTCCAGGCGCTGGCGCCGGCCGCGGGCGCGCTTGCGATCGAGCATGCCGGGGTCTCGCCGACGCTGGCGATGCTTGCGGCCTTCGCACTTCTCAACATCGCGCTGACGGTCGCATTGTATTTGCGCCTGCGTCCGGCACAATCGCGCGCATGACCCGCCCCGCGCCCGAACGCCCCGTACCGCAACCCCGCTCCGCTTTTCCGTATCTGCGCGCCATCCCGACCCGCTGGATGGACAACGACGTCTACGGCCACGTCAACAACGTGACCTATTACTCGTATTTCGACACGGTCGTGAACGGCTACCTGATCGAGCAGGGCGCGCTCGATATCGTCAACAGCAAAGTGATCGGCCTCGTGGTCGAGACGAAGTGTCATTACTTCGCGCCGCTCGCCTTCCCCGATCCCGTCACCGCCGGCTTGCGCGTCGCGCATCTCGGCCGCACCAGCGTGCGCTACGAGATCGGCATCTTCCGCGGCGATGACGAGCAGGCCGCGGCGCAGGGCCATTTCGTGCATGTCTATGTCGACCGCGCCGGCGGCCGCCCGGTAGAGCTGCCGCAGCCGCTAAAGCACGCGCTCAAGGGGCTGGTGGTGGGATAGCCGGCGCTCTTCACCCTCCCCCTTGTGGGGAGGGTCGATCGACTGAGCGATAGCGAAGGAGATCGGGGTGGGGGTGGGGCCGGAGAATCACGACAACAACCCCCACCCCGCCTGGCTCGCCATAGCGCGTCGAAGACGCGCGTAAACGCGCTTATGGCTCGCCAGGCGACCCTCCCCACAAGGGGGAGGGTAAGAGCGACCACTTGCCCCTCTCCACCAACAGGACTATATTCCTCTCCATGCCTCTCCCCTACCGCTCCGTCCTCAACGAACCCGTCATCCGCCGGGTCCGCGTCACCCCGGACAAGCCCGATGGGTTTCCGCAGCGCGCGCCGCGCACTCGGCGGCCGCATGGCGAGGCGCAGGTCGCCGCCGTGCGCCACCTGATCGAGAACACCGAACTCACCTACAGCGAGATCGAAAGGAAGACCGGCGTCGGCCGGGCCAGCATCTGCCGCTGGACCAAAGACCAGAAATGGGTGCGGCCGGTATTCGCGCCGCGCGCGACCGACACCGTGCCGCGCGCCAGAGCCAGCGCAAAACTGAAGCGCCGCACGCTGGCCGCCCGGCTCGACGCGCTGGCCGAGCGTTATGTGCGCGACCTGGAAGCCGACCCCGGCGTCGATCTCGATAAGCTCGCGGCCGCGCTCGAGCTTGCGAAGATGGCGAAGCTCGCGGCGATGCCGCGCAAGCGGCGGCGCACGCTCGCCCACGAACGGCGGGAAGCGACGGACGCAACCCTATCCCCGCTCGTCCCCGCGAAGGCGGGGACCCAGGGGCCACAAGCGCATGAGTCAGTCGCGGACACCCTCGCCCGCCTGCGCGCCGAGGGCGTGCGGCTCGATCGCGCGCCGGAAGCGGCGGTGAAGGACTTCATCGACAGCCACCGCCCGCCGGAGGACGACCGCGCACTCCGCCCGCGCGGGACCAGGTCACGGCGCGTGCGGGCGCATCGGCGGATGTTCGATTGGGGGCGGGATTAGGGGGGCGCTTCCCCTCTCCGGCTCATCCTGAGGAGGCGCGCAGCGCCGTCTCGAAGGATGGGGCGGCCACGAACTTGAGATGTAGCCCGGATGAAGCGAAGCGGAATCCGGGGCAACTAACAAATCCTAGATTGCATTGCGGCCCATCCGATCTACGCTTGCGGGATCGCTTGGTATTCTGGAGGTCAACAATGTTCTTTGCGTGGCTTGGACGCATTCTCGCAATTCTAATTCTGATTTTTGCACTTTTTAAAATTGCGGTCGCACTGGCGATTGCAAGCGACGTTCTCGGGCCTTACGACGCAGCGCTTGCGAGATATTTCCCAAGCGCAAAATCGACCGGTCAGGTCATCGATAAAGGGGTATATGCGGTAATTCTCAGTATCGCACTAGGGATTTTGGCTGAAATTCGCTTTACGCTTCGCGACAAGGTCATGTCCTAATCAGAATGAGGCAGTGGGTAGCTCGAACTGCAAGGTCCGAGATGCCCGGATTGCGCGGCGCTCTATCGAGGCTACGTTTGCCGTTATCCGGGGAATTATCGGGATTAGTCTAAATTTATGGGATACGGAGTTTTCATTCACCGCTCGGATTCGATCTACGACGATAGTCCTGCCGAGCGCTACCAGTTTCCGAGTCAATATCTCGGCCGCGTTCAATCCTGCGTTGGCGACTGGATCATTTATTATGAGCCTCGCAAAGTCGAGCAGACCCGAGGCTATTTTGCTATCGCTAAAGTGGAGCGGGTTGTTTCCGATCCAACGACGCCCGGCATGTTTCTCGCTCTGATCGAGCCGGGAAGTTATCTTGATTTTGTGAGCCCCGTACCTTTCAGTGACGCGTCCGGCGTAATCGAAAAAGGTGTGCTGAACGAGCAAGGAAAAATATCCGGCCGCGCGCAGTCGGCTATCAGACCCCTCTCAGCAGATGATTTCCGCCGAATTGTCACGCTGGGTCTGAACGAAACCGAGCCACTGCTCCCGCGCATCGGCGAAGAGCTGCCGCCATCAGGTTTTCACGACGAGCAAACACCGTTCGAGTTCGAACAGAACCGCGAACGAACAAGCTTTTCTGTATCTAGAATTGTGCGCGACCGCATCTTTCGCCGCAACGTGTTACGAGCCTATTCTGAGCGTTGCGCCATTAGCGGCCTCCGGCTGATCAACGGAAGAGGCCGGGCCGAAGTCGCCGCGGCGCATATTCGTCCGGTGGAGGCGAACGGACCTGATATCGTGAACAACGGCATTGCACTTTCCGGCACTGTGCACTGGATGTTCGACAGAGGACTGATCAGTCTGGCCGACGACTTGCGGGTGTTGGTTTCACGACAGACCAACGATCCCGACGGCATTCGGGCTCTGATCAATAGCACGGGCTACGCGCTTGCGACGCGGCATTCCATCGAACGTCCCCATCCGCATTTTCTGCAATGGCATCGCGAGCATTGTTTTAAGCAGTAGACAACGCGCGACGCCACAATTGGAGCGCGTAAGATGCGTTGCGCTGAGGCGTAACCGACCGGCGAACTCGCCGCGAGCACAAGACGGTGGGTTAAGGCGCTGTGCGCCTAACCCACCTCACAATGTAGTACCCATCATCGCCCCACCCCTCACACTCCCACCACACTGATCCGCGCCGCCGCCCGTGACCGCGGCTTCGCCCGGATCACGATCTCCACATCCTGATCGAGCGGGGTGAGCAGCGTCATCAGCCGCTCCACCGAAAAGCCTTCGATCCGGTAATTGCGCAGCGCCGAGACCTTGGGCTGATTGAGTCCGAGCTTTGCTGCCGCCGCGGCCTGCGTGAGACGTTGCGCATCCATGATAGCGTTCAGCGCGTAGGCGAGCCGCAGCTTGGTCTGCCGCTCGTCGGCATCGGGGAAGCCTAAGTCCGCGAACACATTGCCGCTGCCGCGGGTGACCGCAGCCGACTTGTGCCTGCTAACTTTGGTTCTTGCCATGACCTCCAATATCCCAGAACAGGGATACGGACAACGCGGAAAGGCCCTCACCTGCCCGCCGTCGCTTCCGTTCGGCGGTTCACCGCTCCCCGCACGCGGGGGAGAGGTGATCTGCCGATACCGCACCCGGTCCATTGTTTTCCCGGCGGCCGCTTGCGATATAATGGGTTGATCGAAAGGACCGGGACGTGAACAACCTGCCCCGCATTACCCAGGACCCCGCCGTGATGGGGGGCAAGCCGTGCATTCGCGGGTTGCGCGTCACCGTGGGCGCCATCGTCGGCCAGATCGGCGCGGGCCGCACGATTGAAGAGCTTCTGACCGATTATCCCTATCTCGAGCGCGCGGATATTTCCGAGGCGCTGCGCTATGCCGCCTGGCGCGCCGAGGAGCGCGAGATCGAACTTACCCCGCGCTGATGAAAATCCTGGTCGACATGAATTTGTCGCCGGGATGGGTGAACTATCTTGCTGCGTCGGGCTTTGAGGCGGTTCACTGGTCCGCCATCGGGCGGGGCAACGAATCCGATGCAGAATTGATGCGCTGGGCGGCGGAGCACGAGCATGTGGTGCTCACGGCCGACCTCGATTTCTCCGCCATCCTCGCCGCGACACAGCGCCAGCACCCGAGCGTGATCCAGATTCGCGCCGACGTCCTCACGCCTGCAGCCATTGGCGAGCGGGTTATCGCAGCCCTTCGGCAGGCACGCGATGAGCTTGAGCGTGGCGCCATTCTCTCGATTGATGCCGAGCGGGCGCGGCTGCGCATCCTGCCGTTCAGTGCGTAGGATGCGTAGGCCCTAAAGCCTCTAGTCGACCCCTACATCTGAAACGTGGATGCCCGGGTCATAAGGCGTCAACGACGCCGTCTTCGACGGCTAATGCCCGGGCATGACAGTGAGAGTGGCGAGATTGTCGAGCTGGGTCCGCGCCTTCGCGGGGACGAGCGGAGCGAGCTGCGCGTGTTATCCCCCCTACTCCTCCTTGAACCCATACGCCTGCGCATTCCCGGTGGCGCCGTAATACTTGAACGGCAGGAACTTGCCGGTCATGCCGAGCTTGACGCGGTCGCCCTTCGGGTCGGCCTGGCGGTCGATGGTCATGTCGAAGTCGATCGCCGACATGATGCCGTCGCCGAATTCCTCCTCGATCAAGAGCTTCATCGCCGGCCCGTTCACAAGAACCAGCTCATAAAGCCGGTAGATCAGCGGGTCCGTGGGCGGCATCGGGGTCGCGGTGCCGCGCATCGGCACCTCGTTGAGCATGGTCTCTTCGGTCTTCGACAGCCCGAACAGCTTCGCCGCGTTGGCCGCCATCGGCTTGGTCATCTTGTGCTGGCCGAGAATGGCGCCCGTCACCAGCACCGGCGACATGCCGCCGATCTGCTCGCAGATATGTTTCCAGGTCCAGCCCTTCTCGCGCTTGATGTCGAGCAGCTTCTCGGTGAGGTCTTCGCGTTTCATGTGGGGTCTCCTTGGATATGCCGTCGCACTCGGTGCGCTCCCTCTCCCCAAAGCCCGTCGAAGACGGGCGTGAACGCCCTTTCGGGGGAGAGGGTTGGGGTGAGGGGGTAATGTCGAGCGATGGGGTGTAACCCCTCACCCGCCCGCGCTTCGCGCGGTCGACCTCTCCCGCGCAAGCCGGATGTTTCCGACTTGCGCCACGTATCGGGGCCGAAGTCGGGAACACCCGACTTCGGCAGGAGAGGTGAATCGCAGCAAGCGGAGTCAGCCATTGGCTACACGCGCTTTCGTGGTGTCGCCGTTCGCCACCACCACCGGCTCCACCGCGCCCGGCCGCACGATCGGAACATGCCGCGGGTCGAAGCCCGGATTTTCCTGCGTGAAGGTGCGGCTGCGCTCGACCAGGAAGTCGATGATGTGGTTGCGCAGCGCGTAATAGAGCGGGTGCTTGTGGAAGTCGGTGCGGGCGCGGGATTTCGGCAGCGGGTTCTCCACGATCTCGGCGAGCACGGCGCCGGGGCCGTTGGTCATCAGCACGATCCTGTCGGCGAGATAGATCGCCTCGTCGACGTCGTGGGTGATCATGAACACGGTCTGGCCGGTCTCCTGGCAGATGCGGCGCACCTCGTCCTGCAGCGTGCCGCGGGTCAGCGCGTCGAGCGCGGAGAACGGCTCGTCCATGAGCAGGATTTTCGGATCGATCGACAGCGCGCGCGCGATGCCGACGCGCTGCTTCATGCCGCCGGAGAGTTCGGACGGGCGCTTGTGCTCCGATCCGGTGAGGCCGACGAGGTCGATGAACTTCTGCGCCTGCGCGTGGACCTGCGCGGACGACCACTTGCGCCATTTCGAGGTGACGGCATAGGCGACATTGCCCATCACGCTGCGCCAGGGCAGCAGCGAATGGCCCTGGAAGATCACCGCGCGGTCGAGCGAAGGCCCCTCGATCGCCTGGCCGTCGACGATCACCGCGCCGTCCGACGGGGCGTCGAGGCCGGCCAGGATGTTGAGCACGGTGGTCTTGCCGCATCCGGAATGGCCGATCACGCAGACGAATTCGCCGCGCTGCATCGGCAGCCAGAGATTCTCGAAGATGGTCGTGGTGCCGCCGCGATTGCCTGCGGCTTGCGGCGCCGGATAGCGCTTGGCGATGCCTTCGATGGAGATGAAATTGTCGGGCATGGTCGGTCCTTCGGCCTATTCCGGGAAGGTGACCGCGCGCTGGCAATACGCGAGGATCTGGTCGAGGATCATGCCGACCACGCCGATCAGGAGGATCGCGTTGATCACGTTCACAATCGACAAATTGTTCCATTCATTCCAGACGAAGTAGCCAATCCCCGTTCCGCCGACCAGCATCTCGGCCGCGACAATCACAAGCCACGCGATGCCGATCGAGATGCGCATGCCGGTCAATATGGTCGGTGCGGCGGCCGGGAGGATAACTGTGAACGCTCTGCGGATCGGCCCGACCTCCAGCGTGCGCGCGACGTTCAGCCATTCCTTGCGCACCGCCGATACGCCGAATGCGGTATTGATCAGCATCGGCCAAACCGAGCAGATGAAGATCACGAAGATTGCCGACAGGTTGGAATCCTTGATGGTGTAGAGCGCCAGCGGCATCCAGGCGAGCGGCGAAATCGGTTTCAGCACCTGGATGAAGGGATCGAGCGCGCGGCTCATCAGCGCCGACATGCCGATCAGGAATCCGATCGGGATCGCGACAATCACCGCGAGGAAATAGCCGGTCAGCACGCGGCCAAGCGAATAGGCGAGCTGGATTCCGACGCCCTTGTCGTTCGGGCCCTTGTCATAAAACGGCTGATTGAGGTGTTGCCAGAGCACTTTGCCGACATCGAGCGGACCGGGCATTGCGGACTTGCCCTGAGTCGCGGTCGCGCCCATCAGCTTGGCGTATTCCGGGTCCATGTTCGCCACTGCCCCGGTGCCTCGGGTGGCGAGATGCCACGCAGCAATGAACACGGCGAACAGCGCGACTGAAACGATCGCCGCACGGAGCGATAAAGAGCGGGTCATCGACGTATCCCTCTCGGGCACACCCCTCCCCTTTCGGGGAGAGGTAACGATTGGAGCATGCGTGCCGGCAGCATCCGCATGCCTACGCCGACTTCTTGATCTTGAAGCTGGCGAGATACTCCTCCGGCTTCGCAGGATCGAAAGTCTTGCCCATCACGACGAATGACTTCGTCGTGGCGGTCGGCGGAGTCAGCCCGACTTCCTTCATCAGCCTGGTGGTGTCCGTCGCCAGGAAAACCTGCTTGGAAATGCCGGCATAATCGACGTCACCCTTGATCTGACCCCAGCGCTTCATCTGGGTCATGATCCACACTGCGAAGGATTCCCACGGGAACGGATCGAAATCGATGCGATCGGGAACCTTCTGCACGTTACCGAGGCCGTCGGCGAATGTGCCGGTCAGCACCTGCTCGACCACCGTCACCGGCTGATTGAGGTAATTCGCGGGCGCGATCGCCTCGGCAATCTGCTTTCGGTTCTCGGACTTGGTCGCAAACGCCGTCGCGTCGATGATCGCCTTGAGCAGCGCCGCATAGGTGTTCGGCGAACCGGTAACGAATTCCTTCGAGGCCGCGAAGGCGCAGCAGGGATGCCGATCCCAGATATTCTTCGACAGGATATGGATAAAGCCGACGCCGTCATACACCGCCCGCTGGTTCACCGGATCGGGCGCAAGGAATCCGTCGATGTTGTCGGCGCGCAGGTTGGCAACCATCTCCGGCGGCGGAACGCTGCGGATCTGGATGTCCTGATCGGGATCGAGCCCGTGTTCGGCGACGTAATAGCGCAGCAGGTAATTGTGCATCGAATAGTCGAACGGCACGGCGAACTTCATGCCCTTCCACGACTTCGGGTCGCGCTTGTCCTTGTGCTTCATCGCAAGCGTGATTGCCTGGCCGTTGATGTTCTCCACCGCGGGCATGGTGTAGGGAATCGCGTTCGAGCCGGCACCCATGGTGATGGCGATCGGCATCGGCGACAGCATGTGCGCGGCGTCGTATTCCTTGTTGATGGTCTTGTCCCTGACCACCGCCCAGCCGGCAGTCTTGATCACGTCGACATTCAGGCCGTGCTTTTCATAGAACCCCATGGGCTTCGCCATGATGATCGGCGTGGCGCAGGTGATCGGGATGAACCCGACCTTGAGGTCCTTCTTCTCCAACGCGGCGCCCTGCCCGAACACCTCGGTTGCGGTCGACAGCGGGAAGAATTGCGAGATCGCGGCAAGTGCAGTCGAGGCGCCGACCGACTTCAGGAATGCGCGTCGGGCCGCGTCCTTCGGAAACATTGCGCGCATGACCGCGGAGGCAACCACGCCTTCGTAGCGCTGCTCGTCGCCAGCCTCAGTAATGGGTGCGTCGACCGGGCCACATTGCAACTGCCTTGCGGCATCGCGTTCGTGCTCGGCCTGATTGATGTGCCGACCGCATGGGCAGCCGGACGACAGCGTGCGCTTCGGGTCGAAAGGATTGTCGAAAGTGGACATCGGACTTCTCCCGTCTGGAGCAACTCGAAAAATCCGGGCGCGTCGTTCGCGCGCTTTTCCGGCGGTTGAGATGGGATGAGCAAAGTCGGTGCCAGACGAGCGATCCGCGTCTGTCAAATCTGCCGCAGCGCAAATGAGTGAGGAAAACCGGGGTTCGGAATTTACGACTTTTCGTAGATTACGAATTTTAGTAATTTTTCTTCCCACACGCGGCGGGTGAGTCATGGTGGCCTTTTCAGAACTGCATCAAAATCGGGCAATCGATGCTGGCCCTGTCGATTTCGAGCGCATTTTTGAGGCTGCTGCAGAACCTATGCTGGTCCTGAATCCGGCGGCGGATCGGGTCATCGATGCCAATCCGGCGGCCTGCCGGCTGCTTGGTTACGACCATGATGCGCTGCGCGACATACGCGTTACCGCGCTCCATCCCGGGCAATTGCCGGCACTGATTGTCTTCACCGATGGCGTGCTGGCGAAAGGCGAATTCCGCACCCGCGGGCTGAAGCCGCGCCATGCCGCCGGCCACGAACTGCTTGTGGAATATGCCGGCAGCCGGCTGGGGGACGGCCCGACGCCCGACCTGCTGCTGATCGTGTGCGACCTCGCCGCGCTGCGCAAACGCGAGACCGACACCGAGGCGGATCTCTACATCCGAGGTGGCATCGAGGAATGGCAGAGGGTCGAGCGCTTCTTCCGCGATGTCGAGCGCGAGAACCAGTTGATCCTGCGCGCGGCCGGCGAAGGCATCTACGGCGTCAACGCCGACGGAAAAACCACGTTCGTCAATCCGGCGGCGGAGCGCATGCTGGGATGGAAAGCGGAAGAACTGGTCGGCAAGGACATGCATTCCATCGTCCACCACACGCATGCCGATGGCTCGCATTATCCCGCGATCCACTGCCCGATCTATGCGGCCTTTCGCGACGGCGCGGTGCACAAGGTCGACAGCGAAGTATTCTGGCGCAAGGATGGCGGCCGCTTCTTCGTGGAATACACATCGACCCCGATCCGCGACCGCGGCTCCCTGATCGGCGCGGTGATCGTGTTCCGCGACATTACGCAGCGCAGGGAAGCCGACGAGCGACTGCGCGCCGCGCTTGCCGAGGTCGAGCAACTCCGCACCCGGCTGGAGCAGGATAATGAATATCTGCAGGAGGAAATCCGGCTGCAGACCAACCACCGCGGCATCATCGGAATCAGCGCCGCGATGCAGAAGACGCTGCAGCAGATCGACCTCGTGGCGCCGACCGAAGCCAGCGTCCTGATCTCCGGCGAATCCGGAACCGGCAAGGAACTGATCGCCCGGGCCATCCACGGCGCAAGCAAACGCAGCCATCGGCCGCTGATCCGCGTCAATTGCGCGGCAGTGGCGCGCGACATGTTCGAGAGCGAGTTTTTCGGTCATGCACGCGGTGCCCTCGCCGGCGCATTGCGCGACCGGCCCGGACGTTTCGAACTCGCCGATGGTGGCACGCTGTTCCTCGATGAGATCGGGGACATCCCGCTGGAATTGCAGGGCAAGCTTCTGCGCGTGCTGCAGGAGGGTCAGTTCGAGCGTGTGGGCGAAGCGCGTACGCGGAACGTCGATGTGCGGGTGATCGCGGCGACAAACCGTGATCTCGGCGCAGCCGTGCGCGACAGGCGCTTCCGCGAGGACCTGTATTTCCGGCTGAATGTCTTCCCGATCGAAAGTGTTCCGCTGCGCGAGCGGGTCGATGATATCCCCCTTCTCGCACAGCATTTTCTGAAGGCCGCCGCGCACAAGCTGAAGATTTCTGATCCGCGCCTGACGGAGGGCGACATGCGCCGCCTCGTGCAATATGCGTGGCCGGGCAATGTCCGCGAGTTGCAAAACGTGATGGAGCATGCCGCCATCCTGGCGCGCAACGGACGCATCAGGATCGACCTGCCGTCGGGCGGGTTATTGCGCACCGCGGCCGGGCGCAACGGGACCGCAACGCTTCTGACCGAAGACGAAAGGCGCGAGCGTGACCGCGCCAATATCATTGCGGCGCTGGATGCCTGCTGTGGGAAGGTGTTCGGCCCCGGCGGCGCCGCCGAACTCCTCAATGTGCGGCCGACAACGCTGGCTTCCCGGATCAAGACGTTGGGGATAGAAGTGAAACGTGAGAACGTTGGCCGTCGTGGCCGCGAAAGCGGGGAGCCCATAGCCACAGTCTGAGAAGGGATCCCCCGCTTTTGCGGGGACGACGGAAGTTGACTGCGCCACGCACGGGGCCGCTTGCCAATCCCGCGGCTGCATGTCACCGGAATGGCGCATGAGCGCGGAAGTCATCATCGGCGACAAGCGGCTTGAGCCCCACCGGCTGCGGGCGGCGATCCTGGGCGAAGTGCATGCGCGTCCTTTCCGCGCGCTTGCAACGCCGGCGCGCGTCCTGCATTTCGCCTTCGATACGGTCGGCGAGCAGGCGGTTGAGGACCGCCGGGCGCTGAGCGCCTTGTGCGTGCGGCGCGGCATTGCCCCGCCGCGTCCGACCGACAAGCACTTTCACATCACGTTCGGTGGGACCGGACTGCGCTGGGAGCAGCATTCCGAATTCACGACCTACACGCTCGAATTGCCGGGCGATCCGGCATTGTCTCCGTTTCATCCGACCGCGTCGTCGCTTGCAACCCCGATGACACTGGTGGCCCAGCCTGGCCCGGTGCTGGTCGCCATAGACATGCAGTTGATGGCCGACCGGCCGGACCGGCTTGCGATCGAGCGGCACTTCAATCGGCCCAGTCTAGCGGTCGCAGAGAACTCCGACGGCACCGCGGTGTATGGGACCGATTTTCTCCCCGATCCCGATGGCTTCGTGCGCATTCTCGTGCTTGACCGGGGCCTCGGTGACGAACGCGCCGGCGCTCTTGTCCAGCGGCTTCTCGAACTGGAGACCTACCGCACGCTCGCATTGCTGGGCCTGCCGAAAGCACAGGAACTTGCGCCCTCGATCAACCGGATCGAAAGGCGGCTAGCCGAACTGACGAACGAATTGCAACAGACATCGTCGCTGGCCGACAACAACCGCCTGCTCGACGAACTCACCGCGCTCGCGGCCGAACTCGAAGCCGGCGCCGCGGGAAGCCTGTTCCGCTTCGGCGCCAGCCGCGCCTATGACGAGATCGTGCACACGCGGCTTCGCATCATCGGCGAACGCAAGGTCGGCGGCCTGCCGACCTGGTCGTCATTTCTCGCACGACGCATGGCACCCGCGATCCGCACCTGCACGGCAACCGAGGAGCGGCAGGCGAACCTGTCGCGCAAGCTAGCGCGCGCCGCCCAGCTTCTGCGCACACGCGTCGACGTCGAGGTCGAGCGGCAGAATCGCGATCTGCTCCGTTCGATGAATGCGCGCACGCGCATGCAATTGCGGCTGCAGGCGACGGTCGAGGGCCTCTCGGTCGCGGCCATCAGCTATTACGTGGTCGGACTGTTCGGCTATCTGGTGAAGGGCGCGCATGACGCCGGCTGGCCGGTCGATCCGACCATCGCGACCGCCGTCTTCGTGCCAGTCGTCGTTCTTGCGATCTGGTGGATCGTGCGACGCATCCGCAACCGGCATATCGGAAAGGAACACGAGCACGAAGTGTAGGCGTATGACATCGCTCGTCCGAGCGGCGAGTTTCCCTCTCCCGCTTCAGCGGGGAGAGGGAAGAAAGAGCGGGGAAGAGGAAAGGAACTTACATCGGCGGCGTGAGCCCGTCCTTGCCTACATTGACCCGCGCCGCGGAAAAGCTGCCATCCGGCTGGCGGACCGCGGCCACGATGAAGATCTTCGCGCCCGGCTTGAGATCCGCCACGCTGCCCGGCACATAGGTCACGACCGGCGCATCCTTCGGCACCACGATTTTCTTTTCGCCGTCCTTGTATTTCACCATGATGGTCTGGCCGTCCACACCCGAGACGGTCTCCTGCACCGTCGCATTCGTCATCATGCTTTTAGGCTGGTTGTCCCAGGGGAAATGCCCCTCGGCGACGCCGCGCAGTGCTTCCGGGAAGACATGGACGTGAATGGCGCGTTGCGTTCCGTCCGGCTGCGGGATGGACGACACGCCAATGTAGCTGTTCGGCTTGATGTCCTCGATCTTGAACGGCACGACGCCCGAAACACCGACCTTGTCGGCGAGCCTGATCTTCATGTCGCTGCCATCGATCGACTTCACCGTCATCACCGGCCCGTCGAGCGAAACGATTTCGCCGCGTACGCGCACCGGCTTGTCCTGCGCGAATGCCGCATCGCCGATGCTCAAGGCGACAACGATGGCGGCAATGGATGTCAGTCTGAGGCAAGCGGTCATGGCGCCCTCCCGGCTCCGGCGGCGTCGCTGCGCCGCGCATGCGAGGAGAACACCCGGAGTCAGGCGCTATTCCGTTCCAGCCGTCCTGCCCGCGTCTGTCGCCAGTTATTCAATAAAACCCCGGCGTCGATCCGCCATCGACCGGGATCGCAGCACCCTGAATATGGCGGCCCTTCGCGCTGCACAGAAACACCGCAAGCTCCGCCACGTCGGCGGGCTCCCCCATGCGATGAATGCCGTCGCGCGCAACGGCCTCCACGCGAATTTCGTCGATGGTCTTGCCGGCGGCGCTGGCGCGTTGTGCGAACAGATCCTGCACGCGGTCGGTCTCGGTCAGGCCAGGATGGATGATATTGACATTGACGCCATCCTTCATGCCGAGCCGCGACAGCGCCTTGGAGAAATTCGCCATCGCCGCGTTGCACGACGATCCGATGGTGAAGTCGGCCCCGGGGGTGCGCGCCGCGCCGCCGCCGATATTGACCACCGAGCCCCGCGCTTCCTTGAGCATCGGCCAGAACAGCCGTGACAGCCGTACGCAGCCGAAGAATTTCAGCGCAAAGCCGTCCTGCCAGGCATCGTCGCCAAGTTCGAGAAAATTGCCGGCTTTGGTCGCGCCCGCATTGTTAACCAGCACGTCGCAGCGGCCGAGGCCCTTCTTCACCAGCGCATGCAGCTTCTGGCAATCCTCCAGCTTGCGCAGGTCGAGCGCGGCGGTGACGGCTTTCGGACCGCCGGTGACAGCGATCGCGTCCGCGGCGGCGCCAAGGTTGCGCTCCGAGGTGGCTGCGATCACGGTCTGCGCACCCTCGCGCGCGAAGGCTTCCGCAATGCCGCGCCCGATGCCGCGGCTGCCGCCGGTCACGACCACCACCTTGTTGCTGAATTCACCCATGATCCGTCGCCCTTGCGCTATCTCGCCTTGCCGCGCCGCACGGGCATTCGCGATCGTGCGGCGGCGGACTTCACCGCGGCCCGCGGCGTCTCAAGGATTCCGATGACCTCGTCGAGCAATCCGTAGATCCGTTCGAGCCGTGCGGGCCCGATCTCCTGCGCCAGCCGCGCATAGATCGCTTCCGATTGCGGCGCGACCGTCTCGAACAGCTTTCGTCCCTTCGCGCTCAGCGACACGATCACGCGGCGCTGATCCTGCTTGTTGGCGCGGCGCGAGATCAGCCCGGCCGCTTCGAGATTCGGCAAGGTGCGCGACAGGCTTGCGGTGTGCAGGCAGCACACGCGCGCCAGCGCCGCGATATCCATCGCCTCGACCTCGTTCAATGCGCGCACGATCCGCCATTGCTGCTCGGTAAGCCCGTGCGCGTTCAGGTGAGGGCGGAATCGCTGCATCACCGATTCGCGCGCCAGCATCAGCTGCATCGGCAGCGAACGCTGGAACGGGCGCATGCGCGAATTCATAGCCCGTCCTCGACTCCGTTGCTCAGCGTCCCGATCTCGTCGACCGTCACCTCCACCTGATCGCCGGGCTTGAGCCATTTCGGCGGGTCGAAGCGCGCGCCCGCGCCGGTCGGCGTGCCGGTCACAATCATGTCGCCCGGTTTCAGCGTGGTGAAGGTCGTGATGTAGGACAAAAGGTAGCCGAAATCGAAGATCAGGTTTGCGGTGGTGTCGTCCTGTCGTACCTCGCCGTTCACCGTCGTGACGATCCGCAGCGGCTTGCCGTATGCGATCTCGTCGGCGGTCACCATCCACGGCCCGATCGAACCGGAACGGTCGAAATTCTTGCCCTGCGTCACGTTGAACTTGGCGTGCCGCAGCCAGTCGCGGATCGTGCCCTCGTTGCACAGCGTATAGCCCGCGATGTGCTCCTGCGCCTGATCCGCCTTGATGCGATGGCATTCCTTGCCGATGACCAGCACGATCTCGCCTTCGTAATCGAGCTGCTCGGATTCCGGCGGACGAATCAGCGGCGCGCCATAGCCGACGAACGAACCCGGGGTGCGAAAGAACATGCTCGGATATTTCGGCTTCTCGGAAGCGTCCTTGTATTCCTCGTTGCGGTTGGCGTAGTTCACGCCGATGCAGAGAATTTTCTCCGGCCCGATCACCGGCGGCAGCAGTTCGATATCCATGAGTGCGAAATCCGGCCGCACATCGGCCGAGGCCGCGCGCACCTCATCAAGCGCGCCGTCGCGCAGAACCTCAAGCAGCGAATGATAGCGCGGCAGGCGCGGATGCATGTCGACCACACCGTCGCCCGTGACCACCCCAAATCCCGGGCGACCGTGATGCCTGAAGCTGACCAACCGCATCGTCCTGACACCCTTCCTGTCCTTGCCCCCGTCTTCGGGGCCGGATGCTCCGTCATCCATTCCGTGACGATGGATGCTGGCAACACGGCCGCAACCGGCTTGACGCTCGCCCCGGAATAATGATTAACATGTTAAAGGTCTCCGCGGGGGCGCGTCAACGGCCCCTGTGAACACAGGCGACGGGAGGTTCACAATGCCGCACATCATCGTCGAATATTCATCCAATCTCGACAATGCGATGGACGTTCAGGGCCTCCTGAACGCGCTGCATCAGGCGATGATCGATTCCGGCCATGCGCCGCTCGAAGGCATCCGCACCCGCGCGGTGCGCCGCGAGCATTATTGCGTGGCCGACCGCAATCCGGAAAATGCGTTCGTGCATATCATCGTGCGCATGCGCGAGGGCCGGCCGAAGGAAGCCTACCAGAAGGTCGGCGAGATGATCATGGCGGCGGCCGAGAAGTCGCTGGAGCAGGCGCTGAAGACGCATCCGATGCAGCTTGCATTGGAGATGCACGAGATCACCCAGCTCACCTTCCGCCGCGACACGCTGCGCAAGAAAGAGAAGGCGGCGTAGTTCTTCACCTTTCGCCACTTGCTCCATCACCTCCCTCCTTGGGGGAGGCAGTCACACCGTGCAAGCGGAGAATAACGTGGCCGCCATAAGCACCAGCCTCGACGACACCATCGCGCTCGCCGAAACGCACCTCGCCCGTTTCCGCAACGGCGTCGTGCCGCATCTGATCGACGGCAAGCCGGAAACCAGCGCCGACACGTTCGAGACCGCCTCGCCAGTCGACAACGCACCCATTGCCAAGGTCTCGCGCGGCGGCGCTGCCGAGATCGATCGCGCGGCGAAGGCCGCGATGAAGGCGTTCCGCATCAACTGGGGACACACCACGGGCGACAAGCGCCGCGCCATCCTGCACAGGATCGCGGACGCCATCGTCGCGCGCGCCGACGAGATCGCCTACGTCGAGTGCATGGATACCGGTCAGCCGATCCGTTACATGTCGAAGGCGGCGTTGCGCGGGGCGGAGAATTTCCGCTTCTATGCCGACCGCGCGCCCGGCGCCAATGACGGCCTGTCGCTGCCGACCGACACCCATCTCAACTACACCATCCGCCAGCCGATCGGCCCGGTGGGCGTGATCACGCCCTGGAACACGCCGTTCATGCTGTCGACCTGGAAGATCGCGCCGGCGCTCGCCGCGGGCTGCACCGTCGTGCACAAGCCGGCGGAATGGTCCCCCCTCACCGCGCAACTGCTCGCGGAAATCTGCCTCGAAGCCGGGCTGCCGGCCGGCGTTCTCAATGTCGTGCACGGCATGGGCGAGGAAGCCGGCAAGGCGCTGACCGAGCATCCCGACATCAAGGCGATCGGGTTTGTCGGCGAGAGCGCCACCGGCTCCGCGATCATGCGGCAGGGTGCGGCCACGCTGAAGCGCGTGCATTTCGAACTCGGCGGCAAGAACCCGGTGATCGTGTTCGGCGATGCCGACATCGACCGCGCGCTCGATGCCTGCCTGTTCATGATCTACTCGCTGAACGGCGAGCGCTGCACCTCATCCAGCCGCGCCCTGGTCGATGCCTCCATCTACGAGGAATTCGCAAAGCGTGCCGCCGAGCGGGTGAAGAAGATCAAGGTCGGGCATCCGCTGGACGCCGCGACCGAGATCGGCCCGCTGATTCATCCGCGCCATGTCGAGAAGGTGTTGAGTTACGTCAATGCCGCGCGCGACGCGGGCGCCATCGTGGCCGTCGGCGGGGGTCGTGCCAATGGCGGCAAGGGAGCCGAAAAAGGCAATTTCGTCGAGCCGACGCTCTACACCCATGCCCGCAACGACATGTCGATCGCGCAGGAAGAAATTTTCGGCCCGGTGCTCACCATGATCCCGTTTGCCGACGAGAAGGAAGCCGTCGCGCTCGCCAATGACGTGCGCTATGGCCTTGCGGGGTATCTGTGGACCCGCGATGTCGGCCGCGCCCACCGCATGGCGCAGGCGCTCGACGCCGGGATGATCTGGGTGAATTCGGAGAATGTCCGCCACCTGCCGACGCCGTTCGGCGGCGTGAAGTCGTCCGGCATTGGCCGCGACGGCGGCGACTATTCGTTCGATTTCTACATGGAGACCAAGAACATCGCGATCGCGCTCGACAATCACAAGATTCCGAAGATTGGAGCGTAGATCTCGTGTCCCGGACGCAGCGCAGCGGCAAAAGCGCGTTCACGCGCGTCTTTCAACGCGCTATGCGGTGCGCTGCAGAGCCGGGACCCACGATGCATAGAACGAATGGGTCCCGGTCCAGCGCCGCACCGCTACGCGCTGCGTCGCGCCCGGGACGCGAGGGAGAAAGAAATCCATGCCCATACGCAAACCGAACTTCGCCCCCCCTTTCAACATCATCCGCGCCAGCCATGTCGAATTCGGCGTGCGCGACCTCGCGGCATCCCGCGCTTTCTATGTCGACTGTCTCGGCTATCTGATCACCGACAGCGACCCGGACGCGATCTATCTGCGCGCCGTCGAGGAGCGCAACCATCACTCGATCGTGCTGCGCAAGGCGAAGGAGGCCTCGATCCCGGCGCTCGGCTACAAGGTCGCGAGCGAGGAAGATCTCGACCGCGCCGCCTTCTGGTTCGCACACAAGGGCTATCCGACTTCGTTTCCGGAACTCCCTTATCAGGGCCGCACGTTGCGCACCTGCGACCTGTTCGGCATGCCGCTCGATTTCTATTTCCGCATGGATCAGGCCGATTGCATGCTGCGCAAATACGCGACCTACAAGGGCGCGCGTATCCAGCGCATCGACCACCTCAATTGTTTCACGCCGGATGTGCAGGCGTCGTACGATTTCTACACCGAGCTCGGTTTCCGGCTGACCGAATATACCGAGACCGACGGCGACAATCCGCAGCTCTGGGCGGTGTGGATGCACCGCAAGGGCAACGTACACGATATTGCCTTCACCAACGGACGCGGTCCGCGGCTGCATCACATCGGGGTGTGGACAGCCAGTTCGCTCGACATCCTGCATATCTGCGACGTGATGGCCTCAAGCGGCTATCTCGCCAACATGGAGCGCGGTCCGGGCCGGCACGGCATTTCGAATGCGTTCTTCCTCTATATCCGCGACCCCGACGGCCATCGGGTCGAGCTGTTCACCTCGGATTACCTCACCGTCGATCCGGATTTCGAGCCGCTGCGCTGGGGGTTGCACGACGAGCAGCGTCAGACGCTGTGGGGACATCCGGCGCCGAAGTCATGGTTCGAGGAGGGCTCGGTGTTCACCGGCGTGCCGGTACAGGAGCCGGTGCTGGAAGCACAGCCGATCGTGGCAAGGTAGCGATGGGCTAGAGAGTGGGTTCGGACGCTATTCTATTGCCACTCGGAATCGGGAATGCCGGAGCCTTTGAGCAAATGCCGCAGCAACCCGGTTTTCAGCGGCTTGTTTCCGTGAATCGGAATCGAAAGGCGGACAACACTGCCGGGCTTTCCATAAATGTGGTGACTGCCGGCCACTCGTAGCAGTGTCCATCCCTGACGCTCGACGAGACGCGCCAGTTCGCGCCCCGTCATGGACTTCATAGCGCAATTTCCAGAATGCGTTCCTTTCCGCCGGAGACCGGCGTCTCGACATCAACCGAGAGGCACCCCTCAATCGCCTCATGCAGGTTCGCGAGCAACTCTTCGATCGTTTCGCCCTGGCTGGCGCAGCCGGGAATGGCCGGGACCTCGCCCCAGAACCCGCCCTCTTCCGCTTCGTGGACAACAACTTTGATCTTCATGGCAGCCTCGTTCCGGATGCAAATGTACGCCGCACTTCGTCGCATTCAAGGTTGCGTTCCTGCCATGCCGGGTCACCCCTTGACGAAGTGACCCCACGCCGCCTGCCAGTCGTTGCCGGCGAGATCCTTCACCCGGCCTTCCTCGTCGTAGAACTTGTTCGGGATCTGGAAGATCGCGAGCATCACGCCGCCCTCGGGGCACCAGGCCGAATGCCGGCTGCCGGGCTCGCGCCAGACGAATTCGCCGGGGCCGACGGTGAGCCCCGCCATCGGCCCATCCTTGTCGACCAGCGATCCTTCGATCACCCAGGTCTGCTCGATCCCGACATGCTCGTGATCGGGCAGAACCGAACCCGGCGCCATGCGCATCAGCGCGGTCACGAGCCCGGTCTTCCTGTCGAACATCAGCGGCTTGGCCTCGCATCCCTCGAAACGGGTCTTCTGCCACTCCATCGCCCCAGGGCGCACAAGATGCGAATGGCCGTCAACGTGCTCAGTCATGGTGTCCTCCCTGACGAAAGACCGACGGCTTCGGCGGCAATGTCTCTCACATCGCCTTGACGATGTTCTCCGTCATCTTCTTCGCATCGCCGAGCAGCATCATGGTGTTGTCGCGATAGAACAGCGGATTGTCGATGCCGGCATAGCCGGAGGCGAGCGAGCGCTTGTTGAACATCACGGTGCCGCCCTTCCACACCTGCAGCACCGGCATGCCGTAGATCGGCGAGGACGGGTCGTCCTCCGCGGCCGGGTTGGTCACATCATTCGCTCCGATCACATACACAACGTCGGCCTGCGGGAATTCCGAGTTGATGTCCTCGAGCTCGAACACCTCGTCATAGGGCACGTTGGCTTCGGCAAGCAGCACGTTCATGTGGCCCGGCATGCGGCCCGCGACCGGATGGATCGCGTATTTGACCTCGACGCCTTCCTTCTTGAGGTGGTCGGCCATTTCGCGAAGGGCATGCTGCGCCTGCGCCACCGCCATGCCGTAGCCCGGCACGATGATCACCTTGCTGGCATTCTTCATGATGTAGGCGGCGTCTTCCGCAGAGCCGAGCTTCACCGGCTTCTGCTCGCCGCCACCGGCAGGGCCCGCGACCTCGCCGCCGAAGCCGCCCAGGATGACCGAGATGAAGCTCCGGTTCATGCCCTTGCACATGATGTAGGACAGGATCGCGCCGGACGAGCCTACGAGGGCTCCGGTGATGATCAGCGCCGAATTGCCGAGCGTGAAGCCGATGCCGGCGGCGGCCCAGCCCGAGTAGGAATTCAGCATCGAGATCACCACCGGCATGTCGGCGCCGCCGATCGGGATGATGATCAGCACACCGAATGCCAGCGAGGCGATCACCAGCAGCCAGAACGCCGCATAGCTTTCGGTGCGTGCGAGCCAGATGATGAGGACCACGATCGCCACCGCGAGCCCGATATTGATCGCGTGTCGCGCCGGCAGCATGATCGGCGCACCGCTCATGCGGCCCGACAGCTTCATGAATGCGATGATCGAGCCGGTGAATGTGATGGCGCCGATCGCGGTGCCGAGCGACATCTCGACCAGGCTTGCACCCTTGATCGCACCGACATTGCCGATCCCGAACGCGGCAGGCGCATAGAGCGCACCGGCCGCCACCAGCACGGCCGCCATGCCGACCAGCGAGTGGAAGGCGGCGACCAGTTCCGGCATCGCCGTCATCGGCACCTTGCGCGCGATCATCGCGCCGATGCCGCCGCCGATCGCGATGCCGAGGATGACAAGAAGCCAGGCGATGGCGCCGGCCGGCGGATGCGAGGCGAGCGTGGTCAGGATGGCGATCGTCATGCCCGCCATCCCGAACAGGTTGCCCTGCCGGCTGGTTTCGGGCGACGACAGCCCGCGCAACGCGAGAATGAAAAGGACACCCGCGACGAGATAAAGCAGCGCGACGAGGTTCGGGGTCATGCCGCGCTCACTTCTTTTCCTTCTTCTGGTACATCGCCAGCATGCGCTGCGTGACCAGGAAGCCGCCGAAGATATTGATGGAGGCGAAGACCAGCGCGATGAAGCCGACGACGCGCGCGAAGGTCGATCCCGATTCGATGATCGGCACGCCGACCGCGAGCAGCGCGCCGACCACGATCACCGAGGAGATCGCGTTGGTCACCGACATCAGCGGCGTGTGCAAGGCCGGCGTCACCGACCAGACCACGTAATAGCCCACGAACACCGCCATCACGAAGATCGAAAACTGGAAGACGAAGGGATCGACGTGGTCCATGCTTGGCGCCTCTCAGGCCTTCGGCTGGAAATTCGGATGGACGACCTTGCCGTCGCGCGTCAGCAGGGTGCCCTTGACGATCTCGTCGTCCCAGTTGATCGCGAGCTTCTTTTCCTTCTTGTCGATCAGGCTTTCGAGGAAGGTCAGGAGGTTCTTCGCATAGAGCGCCGAGGACGACGCCGCGAGGCGACCCGGCACGTTGAGATGGCCGACGATCTTGATGCCATCCACGGTCACGACCTCGCCCGGCTTGGCGCCCTCGACATTTCCGCCCCGCTCGACCGCGAGATCGACGATGACCGAGCCCGGGCGCATCGACGCCACCATCTCCGCGGAGACGAGCTTCGGCGCCGGCCGACCCGGGATCAGCGCGGTGGTGATGACGATGTCCTGCTTCTTGATGTGCTCGGCAACCAGCGCGGCCTGCTTCGCCTGATAGTCCTTCGACATTTCCTTGGCGTAGCCGCCCGCGGTCTCGGCCTGCTTGAATTCCTCGTCCTCCACCGCAATGAATTTCGCGCCGAGACTCTGCACCTGCTCCTTCACGGCAGGCCGCACGTCGGTCGCGGTCACGATCGCCCCAAGCCGGCGCGCCGTCGCGATCGCCTGCAGGCCGGCGACGCCGACACCCATGATGAACGCCTTCGCCGCCGGTACGGTGCCGGCCGGCGTCATCATCATCGGCAGCGCCCGGCCATATTCCGCCGCGGCGTCGATCACCGCGCGGTAGCCGGCGAGATTGGCCTGGCTGGACAGCACGTCCATGGATTGCGCGCGGGTGATGCGCGGCATCAATTCCATGGCGAAGCCGGTCACCCCGGCATTGGCCAGCGCCTTCAGCGCCGCGTCGTTGCCGTATGGATCCATGAGGGCGACGACAATGGCGCCCTGCTTGTAGTCGATGATTTCGTCGGCGCGCGGTCGCCGCACCCGCAGCACGATATCGGCATCCCGGACGGCATCCTTGGAGACCGTGGCGCCGGCGGCCTGGTAATCCGCATCGGAGACGCCGGATTTCAGCCCCGCACCCGGCTCGACCGCCACTTCGGCGCCAAGCCCGATCAGCTTCTTGACGGTTTCCGGCGTACCCGCGACGCGCGGCTCTGCCTTGTCGGACTCCGCAGCAACCGCGATTTTCATTCGGCCCCCCGGCCTCAAAATCCGAAATCAGACCAGAAAATAGGCCATGAGGATCAGGATCGCGACCACGATGATGATGCCCCATTTCACCATCGCAAGGAACAGCAAATAGGTTTGCTCGTGCTCCTTGTAGTCGTTGCCGTCGGCAGTGGTGTAGGCGACTTCGCTGTGGTCGGCCATTGCGGTCCCCGTGAGAGCCAGAATTTCGGCCCACCGGTTACCGCAATTGGGCTTTCGGGGCAACGGTGCGGACGCCGCAAGCCGCGGCCGATCGTCAGCCTTCCGGCTGCGGCAAACCTGCCTTGTCGAGCGCTTCGGCCTGCCGCGCGGTGACCTGATCGAGCGAGAAATTCTCGATGGCCTCATTGAACAGGCGATAGAAATTCAGTTCGGCGCCCAGATGCAGGAAAACCCCGCCCAGCCCGATCGCCGCCCGGTCCATGAACATGAATTCGCGCGGCACTGTGACCGGGCCCTTTGCCTTCAGCGCCTGATGCACGCGAAACGCCTCGCGCCTTCCGTATTCGCCGGGCTTGACCCCGTCGGCGATGGAGCGGACGCGATCGTCCAGCAACGGGCCGTAAATGAACCTGGCCCAGATGTTGAGGATGTCGATCAGTTCGCGCGACAGATCGCGGAAGCCCCAGGTCTCGTAGGCCTGGACCACAAGCGCTTCGTCGTCGTCGCGCAGACCGTGATAGAGGTCGACCACGCCGCCGACAAAGCGCGGCGGGAAAATCCGGATACAGCCGTAATCCAGCAGATTGATTCCACCCGGCACGCCGTCATCCTCGAACACGCTGTAATTGCCGAGATGCGGATCGCCATGGATCACGCCGAAGCGGCTGAACGGAAACCACCAGGCGGTGAACATCGCCTGCGCCAGCCGGTTGCGGTCCGTGAGCGGCGCCTCCTTGAAGGCGAGCATGCGCTTGCCCTCGAGCCAGTCGAGCGTCAGCAAACGGTTGGTCGACAGATCGGGCCAGACTCGCGGCACGCGGATCAGGTCGATGCCGGACAGCATCTCCCGGTACAGCGCGGCATGCTTGGCTTCCCGCACATAGTCCAGTTCCTCGCGGATGCGCGCGCCGATCTCCTTGTTGATCTCGCTGGTGTCGATGGCCGGCTCCATCCGCCGATGCAGCGCGAACAGAAGATTGAGCTGCTTCAGGTCGGCTTCCACCGCCGACTGCATGTCCGCATATTGCAGTTTGCACGCAAGCCAGGTCCCGTCATGCGCGCGCGCCATGTGGACCTGACCAAGCGAAGCGGCGGCTGCCGGCTTGTGCTCAAATTCGGCGAATTTCGACTGCCAGCCGGGTCCGAGTTCGGCGATCATGCGGCGCTTGACGAACGCCCAGCCCATCGGCGGCGCTTCGCTCTGCAGCTTGGCGAGTTCCGCGGAATATTCCGGAGGAAGCGCATCGGGGATGGTGGACAGAAGTTGCGCCACCTTCATGATCGGACCCTTCAGCCCGCCAAGCGCTGCGGCCAGTTGTACGGCATTCCTGCCGCGGTCGAGATCGAGCCCGAACAGGCGCGCGCCGGCGATCCGCGCGGCGACACCTCCGACATCGGTGCCGACGCGGGCATAGCGACGCGCGCGGGCGGTGAAACGGTTGGCTTCGGAATCCGACATTGCAGCAAAGCTAGGTATTCACGACGCTGCGCGCCAGTGCTGCGCACGACGCCATGACTATTGCGCGTCACGTCGCGGGCCAGTTGTCGCGAATCCAGCGCGTCAGGCCTTCTTCCGCCACTTCGCCTGCGGCAAGCGAGAGGATCATGGCCGTGGCCGCTGCCGGTGGCACATCGAAGTCGATCCCGTTCAGGCCAAGAAACACGATGATGGACGCGAAGGCAGCCCGCTTGTTGCCGTCCACGAACGGGTGATTCCGGGCGATACCAAAGGCATAGGAAGCCGCAAGCGCGGCAAGATCGGTTTCGCCGTAAGCGAATTTGTTCATCGGTCGCGCCAATGCTGATTCAAGCATTGCAATATCGCGAACACCCTCTGGCCCGCCGAAGAGGGCCAGTTGCTCGGAATGGACATCAATGACGATGGACCGTTCGAGCCAAACCGGCTCTGTCACTTGGCGAGAGCCCTGTAGGTGTCAGCGTATTTCCGGAACGAACGCCGGGCAATCTCCATCGCTTCGGCATGCTTCGGATTGAACGGCGTCAGCTTCAAGCCGCGCTCCGGCTGCTCCACGATGTGAAGCTTGTCGCCTTCCTGCAGGTTCAAACGCGCGAGCAGTTCCTTCGGCAATATGAGACCAAGGGAATTGCCGATCCGGCGGACCTGAAGAACCTCGGTCTCGTCCGGCTTGGACACGGGCTTGTTCACGGCTCACTCCATCGCTATACGTTCTGTATAACACCGTTTTACAAAACGTACAACGCCTCACCCGGCCCGATCCAGCGCCTCCAGCTCCCCGATCAGCCGCTCGATCACCCCAAGCCCACCCTGCCAGAAATGCGGGTCGCGGGCGTCGAGCCCGAACGGCTTCAACAGTTCCGCATGGTGCTTGGTGCCGCCCGCGGCGAGCATCGAAAGATAGCGCTCGGCAAAGCCGGCATCCGCCTTCTCGTACACCGCATAGAGCGAGTTCACGAGACAATCGCCGAAGGCATAGGCATAGACATAGAATGGCGAATGCACGAAATGCGGGATATAGCTCCAGAAAACCTCGTAGCCCGGCTTCAGCTCGATCGCGGGACCGAGACTCTCATTCTGCACCTCTAGCCAGATCTCGCCGATGCGGTCCGCGGTAAGTTCGCCGCTCTTGCGTTCGGTATGGATCCGCCGTTCGAAGCTGTAGAACGCGATCTGCCGCACCACCGTGTTGATCATGTCCTCGCACTTGGCAGCGAGCATCGCCTTGCGCTCGACCGGATTGTCGGTCGTGGCGAGCAGCCGCTTGAATGTCAGCATCTCGCCGAACACGCTTGCGGTCTCGGCCAGCGTCAGCGGCGTTGGCGCCATCAGCGGGCCGTTCGGCGCCGCCAGAACCTGATGCACGCCATGGCCAAGCTCGTGCGCGAGCGTCATGACGTCGCGCGGCTTGCCCTGATAATTGAGCAGGACATAAGGATGCGCGGAGGGCACGGTCGGATGCGCGAAGGCGCCCGGCGCCTTGCCCGGCCGCACCGGCGCGTCGATCCAGCGGTCATTGAAGAAGCGTTCCGCGATCCGCGCCATCACCGGCGAGAACGCGCCATAGGCCGAGAGCACGGTTTCGCGCGCTTCCGGCCAGGGGATGGTGCGCATTTTCACTTCCGGAAGCGGCGCATTGCGGTCCCAATGCGGCAGACGCTTCTTGCCGAACCATTTGGCTTTCAGCGCATAATAGCGGTGCGACAGCTTCGGATAGGCCGCCTGCACCGCGGAGACCAGTGCGTCGACCACCTCGCGCTCGACGCGATTTGACAGGTGGCGTTCATCGGCAACATCGGAAAAGCCGCGCCAGCGGTCGGAGATATCCTTGTCCTTGGCAAGCGTGTTGGTGATCAGGGAGAATGTTCGAACATTCTCCCTGAAGGTTACAGCAAGCGCTTCCGCCGCGGCCTTGCGGTTCCTTTCGTCGGGGTCCTGCAACAGGCTGAGTGTCGGCTCGATCGCAAGCTCCTGACCGTTCACCTTGAAGCGCGAGGCTGCAATCGTTTCGTCGAACAGCCGATTCCAGGCCGCCGAGCCGCTGACCGACTTCTCGTGAAACAACTGCTCGATGCGGTCTTCCAGCTGATAGGGCTTTTCCTTGCGCAGATCCTCGATCCACGGCCGGTAATGCCCAAGTGCGGGATCCGTCATCGCCCGCTCGATCAGAGCGTCGTCGATGCGGTTGAGTTCGAGCGCGAAAAACAGCAGGTTCAGCGAAATCGCGGTGATGCGTTCGCGCACGTCGCCGTAGAATTTGGCGATGTTCGGATCGGCGGTGTTGCCGGTATAGACCAGCATGGCGTAGGAGAGCAGTCGCCCGAGCAAGTCCTCGATCGACTCGTAGCGTCGCACCGGTTCAGCCAGCGCTGCCCCGGCATGCGCTCCCGCGGCCAGTTCGCCCAGCCGGCCCTTGTAGGCCTTCTCGAACGCGACGCATTCGGCCTCCGCGCGGTCGAGGTCGCGCTTGAATTCGGGCGCCTCGATCGAATGATAGAGGTCAGCCAGATTCCATTCCGGCAACGGCCCAAGATCGGGCTCAGCCGCAGGGTTGCGGGAAGGCCTTGCGGCGGACTTCTTCGGTTTGGCGGAGGTCGCGGCGGCTCGGGGGGGCATGAATGGATGGTTTCACATTGTTTCGAGTGGTTGCCATCATATCGCGACTCGGCCCGCTTTCCGCAACCGGACACCGGAACACCGCAGGAGCCCATTTTTACCGGTCGTCGCGCTTCAAATGGCGACCACACTCGCGTAGTTTCCGCCCGCCATTCCACCGAAGCCTGCCGCCATTCGTCCTGGTGTGCGAGGGAACGCATTGATGAATCGCAAGGAACGTCGCGCTGCTCAAAAATCCGGGGGGCCCAATCTCAGCCCCATGGCCGCGACCCTGGCGCAGGCCTTTCGCGCGCATCAGTCCGGCCACCGTGCCGACGCCGAGCGCATGTATCGCGACGTGCTGGCGGCGGAACCACGCAACGACGCAGCGCTCCACCTGCTCGGCGCGCTCCTGCATCAGAGCGGGCGCAGCGGCGAGGCGATCTCGCTGATCCGTCAGGCCGTCGCGATCGATCCGCGCAACCCGGATTATCACTACAATCTCGGACTGATCCTTCTGCAGTCAGACCGGGCCGCCGATGCCATCGCGCATCTCGCGAAAGCGGTGGAGCTGAAATCGAGCTATGCCGAGGCGCATTTCGAGCTCGGCAACGCCTATGCCCGCCTCGCGCGCTGGCCCGAGGCCGCCGCACAATTCCGGCGTCTGCTCGCGCTCAGGCCCAGCGATCCGGCCGCCCAGAACAATCTCGCGCTGGTGCTTCGCGAGCAGGGTTTGCTCGATGAAGCGGCGGCGTTGTGGGAGCGCGTGGCCACGGCCTCGTCGTCCTTTCCGCTCGCGCAGATGAATCTCGGTCTCGTCTACAAGGCAATGGGCCGGCTCGAGGAAGCCGAGGCAAGTTTGCGGCAAACCATCGAATTGCAGCCGAACCTTGCGCAAGCGCATTACAACCTCGCCTCCATCCTGGTCGAGCGCGATGACACCGAGGGCGCACTCCAGGCCTTGCGGCGCGCATTCGACATCGACGACACCAGCGAGACGCGCCAGTTGTTCATCCGATGCGTCACCACCGGAACGCAGATCCCGCTGGAGCCGGAGCTCGAACCGCTGCTGCTCCGCGCCCTGACCGAATCGTGGACCAATCCGCGGCACCTCTATGCGTTGTCCCGCTCCTATCTCGAAATCCAGCCCGCGATCGCAAGCGTGCTGAAGCGCGCCGAATCCGAGCAGCAGGATCCGCTTCCGCTGCATCAATTCATACGGCCGGAAACAGCGGACCATGTCGGGACCAACCGGCTGCTGCTGGCGCTGATCTCATCCACGCCGGTGATCGATACCAACCTCGAGCGATTGCTGATCCGCTTGCGTTTTTCGCTGCTGGACGCGGTCCGACGCCAGAGCGAGGCCGACACGCTTGCCGACAGCGTCGTCGATCTGTGCTGCGCCATCGCAAGGCAATCCTTCATCAATGAATACATTTTCAACGAAGCGCCGGAAGAGGCCTCGATCGTCGGAATCGTCACCGACCGCGTTGAAGCTGCGTTGCGCGACGGGCGGCCGGTCGCGCCCGAGGCGATCGCGATGATCGCCGCCTATCGGCCATTGCATGCGACACCACTTCTGGAACACCTGACGACATTCGATGCGCCGCCGCCACTCGCCGCCGTAATGAAGCAGCAGATCGAAGAACCGCTGGCGGAGCGGGCGCTGCGTGGCGCGGTTGTACCGCTGACACCCATCGGCGCAGACGTTGCGGCGGTCCGGCAGCAATACGAGGAAAATCCTTGCCCGCGCTGGGTCACGACGTCGCGCCTGGAAACGCCGGTACCCATCGATCGATTCCTGCAGCAGGCCTTTCCCCATGCACCGCTCCGGCCGCTGCAAAAGGGGGGCGACCTCGAAGTGCTGATCGCCGGTTGCGGTACCGGACTCGACGCGATCACCGCCTCGCAGACGATATCCGCGGCTGAAATCCTCGCCATCGACCTCAGCGCCGGCAGCCTCGCCTTCGCCGAACGGCAGACCCGCGCCTTCGGCCTGACCAACATCCGCTATGCCCAGGCCGACATTGGCGCGCTGGCCTCGCTAGGGCGCAGTTTCGACGTGATCGAAGCGGTCTCGGTCCTGCATCATCTCGCCGATCCGTGGGAAGGGTGGAAGCTCCTGCTGTCGCTGCTGCGGCCGGGAGGCGCGATGCGGATCGGGCTGTATAGCGCGCTTGGCCGGCGCAATATCGCGCTGGCGCAGGATTTCGTACGCAACGGCAATTATCAGCCCGACCACGAAGGCATGCGGGCCTGCCGACGCAACCTGCTGCGCCATTCCGCGGATTCGCCGCTGCGCAAGGTGCTTGAGTTTCCCGAATTCTACACCACCAGCGAATGCCGCAATCTGCTGTTCGCCGTCGAGGAACACCGGGTCGCGATCCCCGATATCGCATCGTTCCTGAAGGAGAACGGGCTCCGCTTCCTCGGATTCGACGCATCGCTGCGCGTTCTCAAACGCTATGCCGATGAAAATCCCCATGACGGCGCGATGTCGGATCTCGGTGCTTGGCACGCTTTCGAGACCCGCAATCCCGACGCCTTTGCGACCCTTTACGATTTCTGGGTGCAGAAGGTGTAACAGGCGTTGTGACGCAGCCTCGCATTTGATGGCGGCGCTTCACGGCACATTAACGATCCTTGCGCACACTGCCCCGAAACGGCACAGGCCAAGGTGATGGAATGCCCGAGCGTATTCTCGTCGTGGACGATGATCCGGTTCAGCGCCGGCTGCTCGAGAACATGGTGCGAAAATTCGGCTACGAGGCGGTCCTGGCGGAAGGCGGCGACCAGGCAGCACGCATCCTCAGCGGAGACGAGGCCGAACGCATCGACTGCGTGATCCTCGATCTGGTCATGCCCGATCTCGACGGCTTCGGTCTGCTCGCGCGCATGCGCAGCGACGAACTCGCGATCCCGGTCATCGTGCAGACCGCGCATGGCGGGATCGACAATGTGATCTCGGCGATGCGGGCCGGCGCTGCCGATTTCGTGGTGAAGCCGGCGAGCCCGGAACGGCTGCAGGTATCGCTGAAGAACGCGCTCACGCAAAGCGCGCTCGCCGGCGAATTGCAGCGCATGAAGCGCAGCCGCTCCGGTACGCTGAGCTTCCGCGACATCATCACGCGAAGTCCGGCCATGGGCGCGGTGCTGCGCCAGGCGCAAAAAGCCTCGGCCTCGACCATTCCGGTGCTGATCGAGGGCGAATCCGGGGTCGGCAAGGAGATGATCGCGCGCGCGATTCACGGCAGCGGCGAGCGCCGGGCCAGGCCCTTCGTTGCGGTGAATTGCGGTGCGATCCCGGACAATCTCGTCGAATCGATCCTGTTCGGCCATGAGCGCGGCGCGTTCACCGGCGCCACCGAACGGCATGTCGGAAAGTTCGCGGAAGCCAATGGCGGCACGCTGTTTCTCGATGAGGTCGGCG
Organism: Pseudorhodoplanes sp.; assembly: GCF_050250235.1. Classification (GTDB taxonomy): domain Bacteria; phylum Pseudomonadota; class Alphaproteobacteria; order Rhizobiales; family Xanthobacteraceae; genus Pseudorhodoplanes. Next base: position 33,978 of record NZ_JBFWPA010000008.1, on the reverse strand, counting down.
AATTGCCGCTGGCGGCGCAGGTGAAGCTTCTGCGCGCGCTGCAGGAAGGCGAGGTCGAGCCGGTCGGGGCGCGCAAGAGCATGCTGGTCGATGTCCGGGTCATCTCCGCCACCAACCGCAACCTGATTGCCGACGTGAAATCCGGCCGCTTCCGGGAGGACCTGTTCTATCGCCTGCATGTCTTCCCGCTCTCGGTACCGCCCCTGCGCGAACGAATTGAAGACCTGCCCGAACTCGTCCGTCATTTCCTGGTCCGGTTCTGCGCGGAGGAAGGCAAGTCGGTGAAGGTGGTATCGGGTGACGCGATGGTCCTGCTGAGGGATGCACGCTGGCCCGGCAATGTCCGCCAGCTCGAGAACGCGGTATTCCGCGCCGTCGTCCTCGCCGAAGGCGAAGAGATCGGCCCGAACGAGTTCCCGCAGATCGCAGCGCGCGACGCCGAACTCGGCGCGCCAGCCTCGCTGGTCCCCAACGGCGACGAGAACCGGCTCGGTGAACAGGCCCTGGTGGTCGAGACCCCGCGCTTTTCGGCCGACCGCCTCGGGCTGCTGGATGGCGAATCGCAGTTGCGCCCGCTCGATGAGCTGGAGGCCGAGATCATCCGCTTTGCCATCGCCCATTACCGCGGGCAGATGTCCGAAGTCGCCCGCCGGTTGCGGATCGGCCGTTCGACGCTCTACCGGAAGCTGGAAGGGCTCCAGCTTTCGGACCAAAACCGCCATCCGACCGGCCACCCCGTGGCCGTGGCGGTCGAGTAACATCCGCGCCAATAACGCAGCCGTGCGCGGCGTAATTGCCGCAGTGCGATTGCGCGGGTTTGAAATTTCGCGTCTTTTGCGGAGCTTGCCGCTAAGATGCCGGTTATCGACGACATCCCGGATCCGTCCGGGGCCTTGGCTGAGGAGACTGTAATGCGCGGCCACCGCATTGATTGCATTCTGGCGAGTTCGGCGCTCGCCCTTGTTATCGGATTGTCGACCCCTTCATTTTCGCAATCGGTTGCCCCCGAGGAGATGGCACGGATCGAAGGGCGCGCAGCGGTAGCCACCGCGTCCGCCGTGGCCGAGCCGGCCTCGACCCAGTCCATCGCTCCATCCACGCCCGAACCGGCTCCCGCCGCCACAGCGCCCGTTGCCGAGCCCACCGCAACACCGGCAAACCCCGAGCCCGTCGCAACGCCGGCCGTGGTTCCGGCCCCAGTGGCCGCCGAGCCCGCTGCTCAGCCCGTCGCAGCCCCTGCGGCCGAACCTGCGCCGGCGGGGGTGGCCGCCGAACCGGCTGCTGCTCAGCCCGTCGCAGCTCCCGCCGCCGAACCTGCGCCGGCCACGGTGACCGCCGAGCCGCCGACGGCGCCGGAACCGGTCGCCCAGACCGCCGCCGTGGCGGACCAGGCGCTGTCGGACCGTCTGCGTGAACTTCTGTCCAGCCGCAATGCCGACCGCTATTTCGCCCGCCGCAACGAGCGCACCGCCGCCGAGGCCTTCTACAAGGATCGCAATTACGAGCCGGTCTTCGTCGAGCAGCGCAAGCAGTCGCCGCGCGGGGTTGCCGCCGTCGCCTACCTGCAGAATGTGGATGCGGATGGCCTGGAGCCCGGCGATTATCCGGCACCGAATTTCAAGGAGGGTGACGTCGATGCACTGGCCGAGGCGGAGCTTCGCCTGACCGGCGAAATCCTCGAATTCGCGCGCCATGCCTCGATCGGACGCGTTCATTTCAGCCGGATCAGCAACGATATCGGTTTCGACCAGGATGTACCCGAGCCCTCCGACATTCTCGCGAAGGTTTCGGCCGCGGCCGACCTCAAGCAAGCGCTGGATTCCTATCAGCCGCAGCATCCGCAATACAAGGCGCTGAAGGCCGCACTCGCCAAGGCGCGCGGGCGCAGCGACAAGCCCGCCGAAGAGATCGTTCGCATTCCGGAGGGTCCCAAGCTCGGTGCCAATGCCGACGATCCGCGCGTGACGCTGCTGCGCAAGCGCCTGAAGATCGCCGGCGATCCGTCGTCCACCGTCTATGATCAGGACGTCGTCGAGGCCGTACGCAAGTTCCAGCAGGGCGCCGGCCTCTCCGTCGATGGAATCGCAGGCCCCGCCACCTTGCGCGCGCTCAACGGGACCGGCGCGCAGAAGCGCGAGCGTACGACCGATATCATCATCGCCAACATGGATCGCTGGCGCTGGATGCCGCGCGACCTCGGCAATAACTACGTGATGCTCAATATTCCCGAGTATCGCCTGCGGCTCTACAAGGACCAGAATCTCTATTGGGAAACCAAGGTCGTCGTCGGCAAGCCGTCGCAGGCAACACCGATCATGACCGGATCGATGAAATTCATTACCGTCAATCCGACGTGGAATGTCCCGCCCTCCATCATCGCAAACGAATATCTGCCCGCCGTCCGGCAGGACCCTGGCGTCCTGGAGCGGATGGGTCTGCGCATGGAGCAGAATCGCGATGGCACCGTGCGCATCTATCAGCCGCCCGGCGACCGCAACGCGCTCGGACGAATCCGCTTCAACTTCCCGAACAAGTTCCTGGTTTACCAGCACGACACGCCGGACAAGCACCTGTTCGCCCATGACAAGCGCGCCTACAGCCACGGCTGCATGCGGGTGGAGAACCCGCTGCTCTACGGCGAGAAGCTGTTGTCGATCATGCTTCCGAACGAGAAATACTCGCAGGAAAAGCTGCGCTCGATGTACGGACCGGCTGAGATCAACATCAACTTCCCGAAAACCTTGCCGGTGCACCTGACCTATCAGACCGCCTTCGTGGATGATTCGGGCAATCTCCAGATCAGGGACGACATCTACGGCCGCGATGCCCGCCATATCGCGGTATTCCGCAGCGACGAGCGCCGCGTGGCCGACGTCGCGCAGGCGACCCGCCCGACCGGGACCGGCATTTCGGCGGATCAGCTCCGCTATCAGACCCGCGAGGCGAGCCCCTTCGCGGACTGGTTCTCGTCGCGCAACCAGCAGCCGGTCGACCGGCGCGGAAACCGGGTGGTTCGCAACGACCCGTTCTCGAACTTTTTCGGCCGGCTGTTCCGCTAGCCGCCGAAACCCCCTCGGACCAGTTCCCGGCCGCCCGTTAACCATACCGGTTGACGGGCGGTTTTGTTTGGCGGGCACTGGCCATTTTTTGCCACAGTCAACTCTTATCACAATCACGACAACTCGTCGGGGGACGATAATCTCGCATTAACCCAACCTCGTAACACTGCGTTAGCCACGCCGCGCAGCAACGCGGCTCCTTGATCTTCGTGCCAACAGCCAACGGAATGCTTCGTGCCATTCGGTAACGTGCGCAAGGCCAGACACCGGACCGCATCGCGCATCACGCAGCGCCTGGCGCTTGCCGCCGTTATCACGATATCCGGCTCCGAGGGCCTGCACACCGCCATCGCCAACGGCGATACCCGCACCATCTCGATGCACCACACGCATCGCGGCGACGACATCACGGTCACCTTCAAGCGCAACGGTCGCTACGACGACGATGGGCTGAAGAAACTCAATCACTTCCTGCGCGACTGGCGTACCGATGACGCCACCACCATGGATCCGCAGCTGTTCGATGCGGTCTGGGAGGTTCAGCGCGAGTTCGGGACCGACAAGAAAATCCACATCATTTCCTCCTACCGGTCGCCCCGCACCAACGCGATGCTGCGCAAGCGTTCCAGCGGCGTGGCGCGCCACAGCCTGCACATGCAGGGCAAGGCGATGGACTTCTTTATCCCTGGGGTGCCGCTCGACAGGGTGCGCGAAGCGGGCCTGAGGCTCCAACGCGGGGGCGTTGGTTTCTATCCGACCTCAGGCTCGCCTTTCGTGCATATGGATGTCGGCGGCGTGCGGCACTGGCCGCGCATGACCCGCGAGCAGCTGGCGCGGGTGTTCCCGGACGGCCGCACGGTGCATCTGCCAACCGACGGCAAGCCGCTCGCCGGCTTCGCGCTGGCCCAGGCTGACCTCGCAAAACGAGCTTCATCGCCCTCAAGTTACGAGACCGCGCGCGTCGCCAGCGCCAATCCGCTCGCCCGCCTGTTCGGCTTCAAGCCGAAACCTGCCGAGGATGAGGACGAGAGCGAAGCGGCAAGTCCGGCCGCAGCCCCGACCCAGGTCGCCTCGGCCTTCCCCGCACCCGTTGCGCCGCGCGGCCGCGACAACGTCCTGTCCGGCATGCCGACCGAGCAGTCCGCCGCCGGCAGGCAGGCGCCCATGTCCGCGGCAGCGGTCCCGCTGCCGAAGAACCGTCCGGAGACTGCGCCCGCGTCCACGCCGATGTCGGCGCCGATGCAGGTCGCCGCCGCCGCGCCCAACGATCCACCGCGCCCGCCGGCCCCGATTCCCGGCACCTTCGCGCTCGCCGCCACCACGCCGAACGACATCATTCTATCGCGCGGCTATTGGACCGGCCGGCCGGACAATGCGGGGGAAGCCTCGACCGGGAGCATTGGCCCGTTCGCAGCACCGCCAGGCTATGGCGAAGACAAACCCGGCGATACGCTTCTGTCCTACGCCAGGGATATCGAGCCGGAGGCCGCGCCGCAGCGCGCCAGGCCGGCAACCCAGGCCGCGCGCATGGCCGTTGCGCCCAATACCACCCTCGCCTCCAAGGCCCGTCCTGACGCGCCGACCGTGGTCCATTCCGCGCCGCCGCTGAGCGAGGCACGTGTGGCCGCCGAGCGCCGCTTCGAGGGGCCCTGGATGCGCGCACTGATCCTGACCCCCAGCGTCGCGCGCTTCATGACGACGACGCTCTACGGTGCACCGGATTTCCTCAGCCTGCGGCCGCTCCTGCAGATACCGACCGGAATGGTGGTGATGGCATTCGCCGCCGAAGCGAATGCCGGCCTCGCCCATGGCAGCTTCGAAGGCCGTGCCATCGAGTTCCTCGCAACCGCGACCTTCCTCCCGCGCAGCACCGCGCAACTGCGATAGACCACCCGTCTTCCCTCGCGGGCATGACGTCGCGATACTAAAACGGCAATGACGGATCGCGCGGCGCTCAGGCTTTCAACATGCCGAGTGCATGCATGTAGGTTTCCAGAATCGCTTCCTGCTCGTCCCGCTCGGTCGGCTCGATCTTGCGCAGCTTGATGATCTGGCGGAGCGCCTTGACGTCGAAGCCATTGGCCTTGGATTCCGCATAGACGTCCCGGATATCGTCGGCGATCGCCTTCTTCTCTTCTTCCAGCTTCTCGATCCGTTCGACAAAGGCCTTGAGCTGATCCTTTGCGAAGCGGACGGATGCCTGTTCGGTTTCGGCGGCGGCGGACGCGGGCATTGCGACGTTTCTCCTTTTGGTTCGACATGTGTTTTCGGAAGCGCGGAGCAAAGGGTCAAGCACGCATTGCCGCTGCGCCCGTCATCCACAGGCGCGAAGAACGAGAGCTTGCTACTGCGAAATCCCGCTTGAATGCGGCTTCGCCGGTTCCGGCGATGCCGGATCGCTATTCGATCACCTCGTCGGCACGGGCCAATACCGCAGGCGGCACGACAAGGCCGAGCGCGCCGGCTGCCTTGAGGTTGATCACAAGATCGAACTTGGTGGGCCGCAGAACCGGAAGATCGGCGGGCTTTTCGCCCTTCAGGATACGCGCGACATAGGAACCGGCCTTTTCATAGGCGTCCGCAACGCTCGGACCGTAGCTGATCAGCCCGCCAGCGGACGCAAACTCGCTCCATTGATAGATCGCAGGGATGCGGTGGCGAACCAGAAGCTCAACCAGCAGGCCGCGCTGGCTGTTGAAGAAAGGGTCGGCCGAAACCACGAGTGCATCCACCGGTTCACCGGCGCCGGCTGCGAACACGGCATCCAATTCAGCCTTCGTGCCCGCCTTGAATACGACAAGACGCTGTCCCGCGGTCGCCGCAGCCGCAGCGAGATCATTGATCTGTCCATCGACGCCCGGACGGTTGGGATTGAACAACGCGCCGATCCGCCTTGCGCCCGGCACCACCTCGCGGAGCAGTTCGAGCCGCTTGGCGTCGAGCTCGGCCACCAGTCCGCCGGTCCCCGTCACGTTGCCTCCCGGCCGGTTCAGGCTCGCAACGAGTTTGTAACCTTGCGGATCGGACACCGCCGTGAACACGATCGGAATGGTCGCGGTGGCCTTGCGCGCGGCGAGTGCCGTCACCGGTCCGCCGGTCGCAGCGATCACGGAGACGCGCAGGCGCACCAATTCCTCTGCGAGCGCGGGCAGACGGTCATACCGGTCATCGGCCCAGCGATAGGTCACCGCGAGGTTTTTCCCCTCGACATAGCCGCCGTCCGCCAGCCCGCGGAACAGCATGGCCACCTGCCCTTGCCGGGCGCCCGCCGCACCGCTGCTCAGAAAGCCCAGGACCGGCATCGACGGCTGCGACCACGCCGCACCGGGCGATGACATCGCCGCGCCAAGCGCATACAGAAAATCCCGTCGCCTCATGGCCTCACCTCGTGAGCCGGCGAAACATCGCTTCGCCACCGGACACGGCAGGTCGACAGTATCGCCGACGCTCATTTGCGCAAGAACGCACGAAGCGCCGTTCCGGATTTACGAGCCGCGCAGCAGCGCCTGCGCCTCGCCCGCGAGCTTCGCCATCAGCGCGCGCGCCGGCATCTCGACGCCCAGCGCAGCCGCCTGCCCCGACCAGAGCGGCGTGAAATCGCCGGAGCCGGCCGCTTCCGCTTTCACGCGCAGCGGAGCAATGGCGCCGGCCGCCAGCGGGAAGGCCGGCGCTTCCGAGATCGGGCCGAGTTCGCGCATCAGACGGTTCATCAGGCCGCGCGCCGGGCGGCCGGTCATCAGATTGGTCAGCGCAGTGCCGTCGTCGCGCGCCGATTGCAGCGCAGCGCGATGCGGCGCGGAAATCTTCGATTCCGGACAGAACAGAAAAGCGGTTCCGACCTGCACCGCCGCCGCCCCCAGCATGAAGGCCGCGGCAATGCCGCGCGCATCGGTCACCGCCCCGGCCGCGATCACCGGAACCTTCACCGCATCGACGACCTGCGGCACCAGCGCGAAGGTTCCCGGCTGGGTGGCGATATCCTCGCCGAGGAAAATGCCGCGATGGCCGCCGGCTTCATTGCCCTGTGCGATGATCGCGTCGACGCCGCGCGCTTCGAGCCAGCGCGCTTCCGCCACGGTCGTCGCGGAACTGAGCGTGAGGATTCCGGCGCGTTTGACCCGCTCGAACAAGGCGGGCTCGGGCAGCCCGAAATGGAAGCTCGCGGCCTCCGGCTTCAGTTCCAGAAGCAGATCGCAGATCGCCTGATCGAACGGCCGGCGGTTGCTGCTTGGCACCGGCGCCGCCGGATCGATTCCAAGTTCGCGATAATAGGGCGCAAGCCGCTCGCGCCAGGCCGCCTCGCGCGCGTTGTTGAGTTCGGGTGGCGTGTGGCAGAAGAAGTTGAGATTGAGCGGCCGCCTGGTTCGTACGCGATATTTCCCGACCTGATCGTGCATCTGCTCGAGATCGAGCATCGCACACGGGATGGAGCCGAGGCCGCCTGCCTCCGCAACCTCCGCCGCGAGTTCGTGATCGATCGAGCCCGCCATCGGCGCGAGCACGATCGGATGCTCGATATTGAACAGATCGGTGAAACGCCGGTCGGGCCAGGGCATCGCGCACCCATGAATTGTGGATGGGGAAACGCAAATCATACCGCGCCACGGCGCCAAACACCCATCAAACTTGATAACGCGAGACGATCCGGATTGGTGATGCGTCAGGACGCGCCCGGCGTCGCAAGCTTCAGCGCCAGCAATTCGTCGGGCTTGAAATAGAACAGCTCGTTGGCCGGTGTTTCCATGGCATGGACCCACACCTGGCTGTCGACGCCCATGTCGCGCAGATAGCGCTGGACCTCGGCCGAGACCCGCTGGGCCGAACGCATCCCGTCGGCCATGGTGGCGCTTCCCGGAGATGTCAGCGCGGACACCTGGTGCACGCCGATCGAGGCCTTCCGCCCGGCGATCCGCTCCACCCCGCCCGCGAAAATCAGCGGGCAGGACGAGGCGCAATAGCGGCCGTTCATCACTTCCGTATTGTAATTCCGGTCACGGATCATCCGGCCGATCTTCAGCGCGTCCTGCACCGAGCCCCCGGGCGAATGCAGCACAACGGTCTTCACATAGCCGCCGCGCTTGTCGATTTCGGCGGCGAAAGCATCGGCGGCACCGGGAACGATCGTGCCGGTCGCGATCAGACGGCCATCGCCGGCAAGCTCGAAGGTGACCGGCGCGCCGAGCGCGTTATCCGCGGTGCGCAGGATGCCCGGCCCGCGTTCGTCGCTCCGGCGCGACGGTAGCGGCTCGGCGGACGGTGTTGCGGTTTCAGTGGTCAGCCCGGGTGACGTCCGGGCCTCCCGCCCCGCGCCATTCAACATGTCCACGTAATCGAGCGCAATCACCGCCATCGTTGCGGTCACCATGATCGCGAACAGCCCGCGCAGGAGATGGTCGTCGGGCCGGTCCTGCAGCCAGTTGATGAGCCGGTTGCGCACCGGGGATGAATCAGCCGCCACCACCGCTATTCCTTCTTCGCGGCGCGGGCGGTGGCCAGAGCGGTGACGTTCTCGTCGGCCGGCGCGACGGGTGCTGCAGGTATCGAATCCGGCGGCGAAAATTTCGCGGCAGCGTTGGCGGTCTCAACCTCACGCGCGAGCCTGAGCGCAGTGATGATATCGGCCGCCGACATCGTTGCCGCCCCCATCTCCGTCTGGCCTTCGCGCCGGATCGAGGCATGGACCACGCAGAAAATCAGCACCAGCACCGCCGGCATCAGGTCGATGGAGATGGCGCCGGCCCAGCTCGGGATGAAATCGCCGGCATAGCGCAGCACCGCTTCCGCCGTGGACAGCGGCTGGAATCGGGCGGGCTCGACCTGCGGCACATCGAGGATTTTGGACGCCGCCGCCGACAGCGCCGCCGATTGCGCCGCCACTGCGCTTTCGACGCGGCCGACCACGCTGGTCTGCCGCTCGCCGAGATCGCCGCGGCCGCCGGCCGCCGGCGCGATGAATCCGGCGGCGAGACCATCGGCGGCACGCTTCACGGCCGGCGCGACCGACGTCTGCTGCAGCGCTGCGATCACCCCCATCAGCGACATGGCTTCGGACCCGAACGCGTCGCTGCGCTCATTGATCGGACCGCGCGATGAAATGACCTCCCGCATCCTGGCGAGATTCTTGCCGCCCTGTTCATACAAGGTCTTCGCACGGTCCGCCGATCCGGAGACTTCCTTGGCGAGATTGTCGAGCTGGGTCGACATCTGCGTCAGGAGTTGCACCACCGTGCCGGAACCGGCGGTGCCGGTCAGAGAGCCGCCGCGCTCGGCTTCGGCCAGCCGGGAGAAGCGCGTCGCCGCCATCTGGATGTCGGGCACCAGGCTCTGCACCGCCAGCACGTTGGAATGCGCGCGGTCGAGATCACGGGTATAGGCCTGAACCGAAACCGCGAGATGCTGCTGGATCGCCGCGGCGCCGGCAAGTGCGGAAGCGTTGAGCCACGCCGACATCGCGATGATCATCAGCGAGCCAAGACCCATGCAGCCGAACAGCAAGCCCCGGGCGCGGTTCTCGGTCACGTGCGGCAGGAAACGCAGCAGGAAGGTCCAGAACGCATAGATGCCGATCGAGACCGCAACCGAATAGATCACGGCTGCGAAGAACACCACGGTCGCGTTGCCGTTGAGCAGGTCGCGCACGCCGAGATAGGTATAGACACCGCTTGCGAGCGCGAGCACGCCGAGCGTCACGCGGGTGGTGATTTCCAGGCGCTGGACGCCATCACGAAGCGGCGACAGCATGTTGGCCGATGACATTTTGGCTCCGGCGGCCTTCTGCCGCTGCAATCGTGAACCGCAACCGGACCGAAATCCGTTCCCCCGTCGCGATACATGGGAGCGCCCCCAATTCTTTTCGAGCGAAAATCCGCCGACAATGTGTCGCTGCGCCTTCAATCGGCGCCTGCTCTCCACATTGTCCGTATGTCTTTTTACAAACTGCTCGATGCTGCTTCCGGCACATGCCGGAGTTCCGGAGTCAGGCCGGCGCGCGCACCAGATCGAGCGAGACCGCGGCGATCCCGGGATCGTCACGGTCCTCCATGATCTCAAAACCGAGTTCGCGGCACATCGTCAACATGGATGTATTGTCGCGCAGGACCTGACCGTGAATCCGGACGAGCCCTTCCTGGCGCGCATAGTCGATGATCAGCTCCATCAGCATCCAGCCAAGCCCGATGCCCTTGAAGTCGGACCGCAGCAAGATGGCGTATTCGCCGGTCCGATGGTCCGGATCGCAATGCAGCCGCACCACGCCGATCAAGGCGCCGGTATCCTCGTCGAGCGCCAGCAATGCGATCGAGCGCCCGTAATCGAGCTGCGTCAGCCGGGCGATGAAGGCGTGGCTGACGTCCTTGACCAGACCGAAAAAGCGCAGCCGCATGTCGTCCGCGCTGACATGGCGGAAGAATTCTTGGTAGCGGCCTTCATCCTCGGGCCGCACCGGGCGCACGGCGACGGGCCGGCCGTTGCGCAATCTCAGGACCCGTTCCCATTCGCGCGGATAGGGCCGGATCGCGAAATGCCGGTGCCGGGGGCGGCCCGCCTCTGCCGGAACCGGATCGATCGCAATCCGCGCGTCCAGCGCCACCACGCCGGTATCGTCGGCGAGCAGCGGATTGATGTCGATCTCGAGAATTTCGGGGATGTCGGCGGCCAGCTGCGACAGCCGCACCAGCACACGCGCAACCTCGTCGCGACGCGCCGCCGGAACATTGCGGTATCCATCGATGAGCCGCGAAATCCGGGTTCGCGCGATCAGATCAAGCGCGCGCGGCTCATCGAGCGGCGGCAGGGCAATCGCCTTGTCCTTGACGATCTCGACGGCAACGCCGCCATGACCGAACACGATCACCGCCCCGAACACCGGATCGCGCGCCAGACCCGCAATCAATTCACGCGCCCGGGGCCTGACAATCATCGGCTGAACGACGACACCTTCGATGCGGGCCCCGGGTCTCAGCCGCCGCGCATTGCCGGTCACCGCTTCGGCCGCGGCCCGGACATCGGCGTCGCTGGTCAGGCCAAGCCTCACGCCGTCGACGTCGGACTTGTGCTGGATGTCACGGGACAGGATTTTCACCGCGACCGGCAGGCCCTGTGCGATGAATTCGCGGGCCGCGTCAGCGGCGGCCGCTGGATTGCCGGCCTTGCGAAGCGGCACCGAGGGTATGCCGTAGGCCTTGAGAACCGCATCGGTTTCGAACGGATCGAGCCAGTCGCGTCCGTCGCCGCGCGCGGCCTCGACGACTGCCCGCACCGCCTGTGGGTCGCCCGTAAAGTCATCGGGAGCCGCCGCCGGGCGCGCCATCAGCGATTGCAAGAGTCCGCTGCGCCGGGCGAGATGGGAAAATCCGCGGATCGCCTCGATTTCGGTCTCATAATGCGGGACATGCGCCGCGCGGAACACCGCCTCCACTTCCTCCGGAGCGCCGATCCAGGAGGTCAGCACCGGCTTCGGTTTCACAAGACGCGAGCGCTGCGCCGCGATGACCCCGGTGACGGCTTTCGCCGTGTCGAGCGATGAGGCGAGCGCGGTCTGCACGTCGAGGACGAGGATGGCATCGTTCTGCGGGTCATCGATCAGGGCTTCGAGCGCGGCCGTGAAGCGAGCGGCGTCGGCATCGCCGATGATGTCGACCGGGTTGGCGTGCGACCAGAGCGGCGGCATCGCGGCATTGAGACGCGCCATCGTGTCCGCCGAAAGGCCGGCCGGCGCATAGCCCTCGTCGACAAGACTGTCGACGGCCAGCACCCCGAAACCGCCGCCATTCGTCAGGATGGCCAGCCGGCTGCCCTCGATGCTGCGGTGATGCGCAAGTGTCTGCGCGGCCGCGAACAGCTCGGCCATGTCGTTGACGCGCAGCAGACCGGCACGGCGGAATGCCGCGTCGTAGACGGCGTCCGATCCGGCAAGCGCACCGGTATGCGTCGCCGCCGCACGCTTGCCCTCGTCGTGGCGGCCGGACTTGATGACGACGACCGGTTTCACGCGGGCCGCGGCGCGGGCAGCCGACATGAATTTCCGGCTCTCCTTCACCGATTCGACATACAGCAGGATGGCCTGCGTGCGCTGATCCAGAGCAAAATAGTCCAGCAGGTCGCCGACATCGACATCGATCTGGTCGCCGACCGACACGATCGCCGAAAAGCCGATATCGTGGCGCATGCCCCATTCCGCCATCGCGGCCGCGATGGCGCCGGATTGCGAGATCACGGCAAGCGCGCCGCGCTCGGGCATCACCGCGGCGAAGCTTGCATTGAGCCCGGCATGCGGCGCGATCACGCCAAGGCAGTTAGGACCGATGAGGCGCAAACCCTTCGCCCGCGCCGCCCCGTGCATCTCCTCCGCGAGCGAGCCTTCGCCATGGCCGAGCCCTGCGCTCAGCACGATGGCGGCTCCGGCGCCGCGTTCCGCGGCGGTTGCGATGATCGAAGGCACGGTCGGTGCCGGGGTCGCGACCACGACCAGGTCCGGCACGGCTTCGAGCCGATCGATCGACGCTACACAGCGCCGTCCGTCGATCTCGCTGTATTTCGGATTGGCCGGATCGATGCGGCCACGGAAGCCGGCGGCAATCACATTGGCGTAGACCGCGCCGCCCAGCGATGACCGGTTCGGACTCGCGCCAACGACTGCAATCGATTGTGGTGTGAAGGCGCGGTTCAGGCCGAATATGGACATGAGGGCTTTTCAGGTTTCGCGGCGGCCCGGGTCGAGTATGACCCCTTCCAACGCACGTCGCTGACCTGAATCAACCACGTCTCTTTGTCGCAGTCCTGGCAGAACGGACCGATCGGCGCCCGCCTACCGCTCCACGAATGCCTTCTCGACCACGAAATGGCCGGGCTCGCTGTGGCTGCCCTCCAGGAAGTCCTCGGCCTCGAACATCACGCGCAGGTCTTCGAGCATCGCAGGGCTTCCGCACAGCATCACGCGATCGGTCTCGATCGAGAGCGGAGCCTGTCCGATATCGTCGAACAGCCTGGCGGACGAGATCAGGTCGGTGATCCGGCCGCGGTTGCGGAATGGCTCGCGGGTCACGGTCGGGTAATAGGTGAGTTTGCCCTCCAGCATCTCTCCCAGCACCTCGTCGGCTTTCAGACGCGCCACCACGTCCTCGCCATAGGCGAGTTCCGACACCTGCCGGCAGCCATGCACGAGCACGATGTTCTCATAGCGCTCATAGACATCCGGGTCCTTGATCAGGCTGACAAATGGCGCGAGCCCGGTCCCGGTCGAGAGCAGCAGCAGCCGCGATCCGGGGAGCAGATTGTCCATGATCAGGGTGCCGGTCGCCTTGCGTCCGACCAGCACGGTGTCGCCCTCGCGGATCCGCTGCAGGCGCGAGGTCAGCGGCCCGTCCGGCACCTTGATGCTGAAGAATTCCAGATTGTCTTCATAATGGGCGCTCGCCATGGAATAGGCGCGCAACAGCGGACGTCCCTCGACCTCGAGGCCCATCATCGCGAATTGCCCGCTCTGGAAGCGGAAGCCCGCGTCGCGGGTGGTGGTGAAGCTGAACAGCGTGTCGGTCCAGTGCCGGACCGAGAGAACCTGTTCCCTGTTGAGTGCGCTCATCCGATGATCGAAGCCACGTTGCGGTGGCCGCTGCTTTGCAAAAAATCAGACGCTTTGCATCGACAAAATCACCGAACATGCAAGAAGACGACAGACGCTCTGCAGAACCCGCATGGCGGAGGATGATGTTCTGCGGCGTTCGGAAACGGAAGAAGGGCCGCCCTCGCGGACGGCCCTTCCATTGTCAAACCGCAGCCCGGTTTCTCGGACTGGTCGTTACCGCCTTGTCAGGCGGCCGCGTCCTCGAACGAGCCGAGGGACCAGTTCACAAGCCTCCGCGTATGCGGCGATAGACAATGAGACACTGGATCACCTCCTTTCGGTTGTTAACGATGCGCAGAATCTAGGCACGAGATCACGATTCGGAAAGACCAAAAGTCCGGCAGAGCCTGCCTGCGCCGCCATCAGTGGCGATGCGACTTCTCGAAGGCGGCCTTCTGCTCGGGAGAGGCCTCTTTCTGGTATTTGGCGCGCCATTCGTCGTAGGGCATGCCGTAGACTGCCTCGCGGCTCTGGTCCTTCGACAGCGGGACGCCGCTTTCGTCGGCAGCCTCCTTCATCCAGTTGGAGAGGCAGTTGCGGCAGAACCCGGCAAGATTCATCAGGTCTATATTCTGCACGTCGGTCCGCCCCCGCAAATGCGAGACCAGGCGTCGGAAGACTGCGGCTTCGAGTTCGGTGCGGGTCTTGTCGTCCATGGCGAAACCTCACGTTCTGGCTCGCCCGCAAAGATAGGCATTTGCGGGCCGAATTGCCATTCGCGCGCAAAGGGGTGGCCCTGCGCAGCAGTGACTTGCGCGGGGTGACGCAATAAAAGGCAGTTGAGCTCATGCCAGACTTCCCTGACCCAGCCCGCGCGGCGCCCCTGCACGCAGCCACATCGAGCGAACTCGCCGTGAGGGCAGGCGCACGGCCACGCCCCGCGGCGAGCGGTACACTGCCATGACCTCCCACCGGGATTTCCTCGAAGGCTTGTTCCGCACGGCGATCAACGCGGCGCATCCATCAGGCTGCCTGCCGCCGATGCTTCCAGAGGTACCCAAGGCCGGGCGGCTGATCCTGCTCGCGGCCGGCAAGGCGGCCGGATCGATGGCCGAGGTTGCGGAGGCGCATTATCTCGACGGCGGCTTTTCGCCAGAGCGGCTCTCAGGCATCGCAGTGGCGCGCCACGGTTACGGACGGCCGCTCCGCAAGGTCGAAATGGTGGAAGCCGGTCACCCGGTGCCGGATCAGGCCGGACTCGATGCCGCCGCGCGGACGCTCGCGCTCGCCGACAGTGCAACGCGCGACGACCTTGTGCTCGTGCTGATGTCGGGTGGTGCCTCCGCAAACTGGATCGCTCCCGCAGACGGGATTTCACTGGAAACGAAGCAGGCGGTAACGCGCGCTTTGCTGCGCTCCGGTGCCGCCATCGGCGAGATCAATACGGTGCGCAAGCATATCTCGCGCATCAAGGGCGGGAGGCTCGCGCGCCATGCCTTTCCCGCGACACTTGTCACCATCGGCATCTCGGATGTCCCGGGCGACGACCCGGCGGTGATCGGGTCCGGCCCCACCGTTCCCGATCCGACCACGCTCGCGGATGCGCGTGCCATCGTTTCGCGGTATCGCCTCACCCTGCCCGACGCCGTGGCGGCGGCTCTCGATGATCCGGCCAATGAGTCGCCGAAACCGGACGATCCCGCGTTCCGGGCCGCCCGATATCACCTCGCGGCACGTCCGCTGGACGCCTTTATAAGCGCCGAGGCGGTGGTCCGCGCCGCCGGTTACGAATGCATCTTCCTGGGCGACCGCGTGGAAGGCGAGGCGCGCGATGTGGCGGCCGAGCAGGCCAGGCTCGCCCGCGACCTGAAGGCGCAGGGTCGGCGAGCCGTGATCCTTTCGGGCGGCGAACTGACCGTCACAATTCGCGGCGACGGCCGGGGCGGACCTAACCAGGAATTCGCCCTCGCCCTTGCCGCGGAGCTGGACGGCGTAGCCGGCATCGCGGCGCTCGCCGGCGACACCGATGGCACCGACGGCGGTGGGGGCGAAGCCGACGACCCTGCCGGCGCCTATGTGGATGGTCTGAGTGCGGAGCGCGCCCGCGCACGGGGCGTGGACCCGCACCGCTGCCTTGCGGACAACAATTCGACAGCTTTCTTTGCTGTACTCAAAGACCTGATCTCGCCGGGCCCGACCTTTACGAACGTGAATGATTTCCGTGCGATCATGGTGAACGACGTTGACACACCCTGAAAAATCGCGGCTTAACAGTAACTTAGCTCGCTTCCGGCGCCCGATGGAACTGATCAGACGACCGTGATCCGCTTGGCCTTCCCCCTTCCGTCCCGCAGGTTCGGCTCCCTTGCCGTGTGCAAGCTCGCACTGGCACTGGCCATGCTCGGCACCGCGCCGGAGATCGCGGCGGCCGATTTCCGGCTATGCAACAACACCCCCGGAAAAGTCGGGATTGCGCTTGGCTACAAGGACAACGAGGGGTGGGTCACCGAAGGCTGGTGGAATCTCAGTCCACGGTCCTGCGAGACACTGCTGCGCGGCAATCTCGTCGCACGATATTATTATGTTTATGCCATCGACTATGACCGCGGTGGCGAATGGTCCGGCAAAGCCTTCATGTGTTCGCGTGACAAGGAATTCACGATCCGCGGAACCGAGGATTGCCTGGCGCGCGGCTTTGACCGCACCGGATATTTCGAAGTCGATACCGGCGAGCAGCGGTCCTGGACCGTGCAGTTGACCGAAACCTCTGATCAGTCTCCGCTGACACCGGGCGGCCCCTCCCTCACCCTGCCACAAACCGGCACACGGCCGCCGCTCGGTCTCACGCCACCGCCGACCACAGGAAGCCAGCGACGATGAGACGGCAGCGCCGGACCAAGATCGTGGCGACCCTTGGCCCGGCATCGTCGGACCGGACCGTCATCCGACGCCTGTTCGAGGCAGGCGCGGATGTGTTCCGTATCAACATGAGCCACACATCGCACGAGCGAATGCGCGATCTGGTCGCCATGATCCGCTCGGTCGAGCGAGAATCCAGCCGGCCGATCGGGGTTCTGGTCGACCTCCAGGGTCCGAAATTGCGGCTCGGCACTTTTGGCAGTGGCTCGGTGGTCGTGAACAAAGGCGATGTCTTCGTTCTCGATTCGAATGTCGAGCCGGGAGATACGGCGCGTGTGCACCTGCCGCATCCCGAAATCCTGAAAGCTGCGCAACCCGGCCAGACCCTGCTACTCGACGACGGCAAGGTTCGGTTGCGCTGCACCGAGTCTGAAGAGGGACGGCTTACGACGCGGGTCGAGGTCGGCGGAAAACTTTCCGACCGGAAAGGGGTGAGTCTGCCGGAGACGATGCTGCCATTTTCCGCTCTGGCACCTAAGGATCGCTCCGACCTGGAAGCCGCGCTCGATATCGGCATCGACTGGCTGGCTCTGTCCTTCATCCAGCGACCTGAAGACATCGCGGAGGCCAGAAAGATCACCCGCGGACGCGCGATGATCATGGCAAAGATCGAGAAACCGCAAGCCGTCGAGCGTCTGGACGAGATCATGGAAGCAGCCGACGCGCTGATGGTCGCGCGCGGCGATCTCGGCGTTGAATTGCCGCTGGAAAAAGTGCCGGGCATCCAAAAGCAGATCACGCGTGCCGCTCGCCGTGCGGGCAAGCCGGTGGTGGTTGCGACCCAGATGCTCGAATCGATGATTTCGAGCCCGGTTCCGACACGCGCGGAAGTCTCCGACGTGTCGATTGCAGTATTCGAGGGCGCCGACGCGATCATGCTCTCGGCCGAATCGGCGGCCGGTCAATATCCCGCCGAGGCGGTCGCGATGATGAACCGCATCGCCGAAGAGGTTGAAAGCGACCCGACCTATCGTGCGGTGATCCAGGCACAGCGCGCCGAACCGGAAGCAACCGGCGCCGACGCGATCGCCGCAGCGGCGCGCCAGATCGCCGAAACCCTCGACCTTTCGGCGATCATCTGCTGGACTTTCTCCGGCTCGACTGCGTTGCGCGTGGCACGCGAACGGCCGCAGCCGCACGTGGTTGCGATCTCGCCGAATCTCGCGACCGGACGCCGTCTATCGCTGGTCTGGGGCGTGCATTGCGTGGTGGCGGAAGACGCTCATGACCAGGACGACATGGTCGAGCGGGCCTGCCGCATCGCCTTTACCGACGGCTTCGCCAAGTCGGGGCGGCGCGTGATTATCGTGGCCGGCGTACCGCTCGGCACCCCCGGCGCAACCAACATGCTGCGGATCGCGTTTGTGGGGGCGGACCAGAGCGAGAACTGATTACTCCGTCGATCCGAAGGGACGTGGCTGTGCCCATCACGACCCACGAATAGACGCGGACCATCCTCGCCGGATGACCTAAATCTCGCGGCCTTCGACCTTTTCGGTCAGAGACTTGATGAGATCGGGGATACGCGGCATGTGAGGATTCACCTCGATCGCCTTGCGATAGATTTCCAGAGCACGCTTGTCCTCGCCAAGCTCCTGCATGATGAGGCCCAGACCGGCGAGCGCGCCGAAATGCCGCGGCTCGCGGGCGAGCGTCTGCCGGATGTCGTCAAGCGAGCGCGTGAAATCCTTACGCATGAAGTGCAGGGTCGCGCGCCGGTTCCATGCCTCGAGATAGTCCGGCCGCAGCACGATGATCGAATCCAGCAACTGCACCGCAAGGTCGAGATTCTTGGCCTCGACCGCCGCGCGCACGCGGCTCATCAGCAGAGTCGCAGTATCGCTGGGCGAGATCATCCAAACGGCCCAGATCCTTGCTTCGACCGCTTTGGCCGCTTCCGCGCTCGGCGCCGTCTTCAGCGCACCGAACAACCGTTCGATATCTTGACCGCGGCCGACCTTGGGAAGCGTGTCAGGCGGCTGCGCAAAAGTCCCATTCTCATCAGGATTTTTAACCTGCGCCACGGCCGGGCAGGCGAACGTGACTGCGCAAAGCAGCGCAGCCATGCCTATCTGGAATCGAGCTTTTCGCATAAACCAAGCTTATGCCGCCTGGGCCGCCGGGCAAGCCTTCAAAACGGTCACGCCTGCGTGAAGATTACGCGAAGCCCCGTGCGCTGGAGTCAGCCCTGGCGGGCTTTGAAGCGGCGCTGGGTCTTGTTGATGACGTAAACGCGGCCCTTGCGGCGCACCAGACGATTGTCGCGATGTCGGGCTCGCAACGAGCGGAGTGAATTGCGGACTTTCATGGCCGTTCTCGAAACTCGGGCGGCCGAGCGGGCCGCATTAAAATGGCCGCGCAAGCGCGGCCAAAACGATCAGGTCGACGCGGAAACTAGGGATGCCGGGCGCGAATGTCAACGCGGCAGCGGCCTGCTTCGGTACCAAAATACCTAAACGCGCCCGTGAAAGAGGCCGCCTGCTCATGCAGGCGGCCCTCCGAATAGCTCAGTATTTCGGGCACCAGGCGCCGAGGCAGAAGCCCGGCGTCGGATACCAGGCTGTGGCGGAACCGGTCCACCAGCACCGCTGATAGTGGCAGCCCCACTTGCCGCAAGTACCCTTCGTGACCCGCACCGATCCGGGCACGCATGCCGGCGCCTTCTTGGCACCGCGCGCCATCGTGTCTCCGCTGGTTCCGGCAATTGCCAGACCAACAACCGCACCCGCGAGTGCAAGCTTCGAGATAACCTTGAGCATTCTTCGACTCCCCCAGTCAGTTCAAACAGGTAACGATTACACAGCATTGTACCATCGGCAAGCCGGCGGCGGTGCGCCGAAATCGCCACCGACGTCTCGCCCATCCGAGCAGATCAGGATGACGGCCCGATTACTTGGGGCACCAGGGCTTCCAGCACGCGACCAGCGACGGGTACCACTTTCCGTCGGCCCAGCAGCGCTGCATGGTGCATCCTGCCGGTCCGCAGGCGGCCGTCTTCAAGGCGCCCGGCGTGCAGGCGGCCATTGTCTTCTTTTTGCCTTTGGCGATGGAATCGCCGGCCGAACCGGCAATCGCCAGTGCGGCAATCGCCGCCACCAGCGCGAATTTCGACACCATCTTCATCATGGAACAGCTCCCCCAGTGAAATGCGGTAAGTTGACGATTGCAAAGCGCTTTTTCGCGCAGCAAGCGCCGCGCCGCGCCCCGATCGCAGACCGCACGCAGCCCATTTGCTTTTGGGTGACGGGCCATGAACCCAATGTGAATACCTGTGCGCCGGCTCTGTTCGCTGCCTCGTAATGACGCAGCGGTATCTTGATACAATCAGAAAGCTGAACGGCTGTATAGAATTCGCTGGGCGTTCCGACGGCCCGCCTCGAGACTAAAATTCATCGGAGGCTAATCTGCAGCCATCACTCTCGTCGGTCCGGGCTGGCACAACCCCAGCCGAGCCGACGCCCTCGAGCCTATGTTGGATGCCATAATCCCATTGGCGATCCTCAGCGCTCCGAAACCGGCCCGAGCTCACTTGCCGCGGCTACAACAGCCGACCGGGCCGCATCCCAGCCAGGAAATATCTGGAAATCACATGACTCCTTTCGCGCGTCGCATCTTGCTTGTGCTCTGCCTCGCGGGCTCCGTCGGCTCCGCTCTCCTCGCGCAACCCACCCAGGCACAGAGCCTCGCAGCGTTGAACCAGCGATTCAACGCGAGCATGCAGGCCGGGAACTATGCCGAAGCCGAGCGCATCGGCAAGCAGCTGGTATCGCTCGCGGCCAAGCGATATGGCACGCGACACCTCAACTACGCCATCGCGGTCAACGAACTTGCCCGAGTCTACAATGTTCTGAAGCGGCCTGCGGACGCCATACCGCTGTTCCGGCAGGCGCTTGCGATCTTCGAAAGAGAGCGCAACAACACCGCCGTCGCCATCACCCTGAACAATCTCGGCAATGCTCTGCGGAATCAGGGCAGTCTCGCCGCTTCCGCACAATTCCTCGAACGCGCACTCGCGATCTACGAGAAGGAAGTCGGCCGCGATCATCGCAGCTTCGCGGAAACCGCAATCAACCTGGCATCGGTCTATCAGGCGCAAGGCAATTATCCGAAAGCCGTCGCGCTCTTCCGGCAATCGTTGCAGGGACTGCAGAAGGCGCTGGGGCCGAAGCATCTCAATGTTGCAATCGGCCACGAGAATCTGGCCGGCGCCTATCGGGCGCAGGCGAACTACCCCGAAGCCATCACGCATTACGAAGCCGCGCTCGCAATTTTTGTCGCGCAGCAAGGCGACCGGCATTCCAACGTCGGCAACACCTACAACAACATGGCCAACGTCCATTACGCGAAGGGCGAATATCTGACGGCCATCGACCTCTATCTCAAGGCGCTCGACGTGTATCAGGACGCCCTCCCACGCGAGCATCCGTTTGTCATCAGCACTCTGGGTAACCTCGCGAATTCCTACTCTGCTGTCGGACGCAACGATGAGGCGGAGAAGATTTACCGGCGCGCGATCGTATCCGCGGAAAAAGCCCTGGGACCCGACCACCACCTGGTCGCCGACAACAGCAACAATCTGGGAAACATGCTGTGGCAGACGAAACGGTATTCCGAAGCCGATCCGCTGCTGGTGAAGGCTTTGGACATCTACGAACGGCGGTTCGGTGGCGAACATCCCCGGGTCGCCTCCACGCTCGACAATCTCGGGCTTGTACGCTTCCATCAGGGTCGCAACAGGGACTCGATCCGCTTTCACCAACGCGCGCTCGATATCCGCGAGAAGCTCCTGGGTGGAGAACACCCGGAGGTTGCCACCAGCGCAACCAATCTCGCGAATGCTTTGCGCGCCGACTCGCGCCACGCCGACGCCATCCGACACTATGCGCGGGCCAGGGAGATCTTCGAAAAGACGCTCGGCAACACCCATCCGAAACTTGCCGTTGTTCTCGACAACATGGCAGTCTCCCGCTTTCGCGAGAAACAATATGATGAGGCAATTGCGCTCATCCGGTCGGCTGCGCTGCTGTTATCCGATCGACAGAAGCAGTTGGCCACGGCACCCAATGCCGTCAGCGGCAGCGAAAAGCTGCCCTTCAGAAACATCTATGAACGACTGGTGACGATCGCCTACGAAGCCGGCCATCGCGAACCGGCCTCGCTTTCCGCCATGACCGACGAAGCATTTGTTGCTGCCCAGAACTACAATTTGACCGGGGTTTCCGCAGCGCTGTCGCAGATGGCCGTGCGTTTTGCAGCGGGTGACGACACGCTTGGCAAACTGGTGCGCGAGCAGCAGGACCTGACCTCGCAATGGCAGAGCCTCGACCAGGCGCTGGTTCAGAGTCTTTCTACCGCACGCAGCGAGGACAACCACCGCGTTGCGTCGCAATTGCGCAAGCAACGCAATGACGTGGAAAAGCGCCAGGAAAGCCTGGCTGCGATCCTCGGTGAGAAATTTCCGGAATATCAAGAACTCACATCCGCGCCCGCGCTTCCGATCGCTGATGTCCAGGCATTGCTCGGTCCGGACGAAGTGCTGGTTACCTATCTCGTCGGGGCTGAGAGCACGTTCGTTTGGGCCATTACCGACAAGGACGTGCGCTGGGAGGCACTCGGCAACCAACTTCATGCCGAATCGCTCGCCGGACGAGTCGCGGAATTCCGGCATGGCCTCGCGATCGAAGCGGCCGGAACCGATCGGAGCAAGATGTTCAATCTGGAAACGGCCTTCAATCTCTACAAGGACATCCTGGGTCCGATCGACGACGTCATCAAGGACCGCAAGAAACTGTTGCTGGTCCCCGCCGGCGCGCTTACCGGTCTGCCGTTCAATGTATTGGTAACGGAGAAGCCGTCGGCTCCGGTTCCCTCGTCGATTTCGGGCTATGGCGATGCGGCCTGGCTGGTGAAGCGTCATGCCATCACCATCCTGCCATCCGTCTCATCGCTCAGATCACTGCGGAAGTTCGCGCAAGGGGGCCGCGCCCCCGAAGCCTTTATCGGGTTTGGCGATCCGGTTTTCGGCGACGAATCGGCCGGGACCTCCCGCGGCAAGGCCGCGAAGCCGGATGTCGGAAACTTCCGCAGCTATTTCGCCGGCACGCGCGCCAACCGTGACGCACTCGTCAACGCGCTGCCGCCGCTCCCCGGTACGGCGATTGAATTGAAGGCGGTGGCGAAAAGTCTCGACGTTCCTGCGGACAGGGTCCGTCTTGGAAAGCTGGCGAGCGAGGCCGCGGTGAAGAATGCGCCGCTCGACCAGTTCAGGATCGTGTATTTCGCCACCCACGGCCTGGTCGCCGGCGAAACCGCCTCGGTCGCGAATTTCGCCGAACCTTCGCTCGCCCTTACCATCCCGGCAAAGCTTAGCGATGAAGATGACGGGTTGCTGTCAAGCTCCGAGATCGCACAGCTCAAGCTCAATGCCGACTGGGTGGTCCTGTCCGCCTGCAACACGGCTGCCGGAGACAAGCCTGGGGCGGAAGCGCTGTCCGGGCTCGCCAAGGCTTTCACCTATGCGGGCGCGCGGGCACTGCTTGTGTCGCATTGGCCGGTCGGAGACGATGCTGCGGCCAGGCTCACGTCCGATGTGTTCGCTCGCATGACGTCCGATCCAAAGCTGGAACGCTCCGAAGGATTGCGACAGGCCATGCTTGCGATGATCGCTGACAAATCGGACGAGACCAATGCCTATCCGGCTCATTGGGCCCCATTCATCGTGGTCGGCGACGGTGGAAGATGAATGCGGGAGGCGCCTCATGACAGGAGCGACCCTCTCATTAAAAATCCACGCGCGGTTGGCGCTCCTGATTCTTGTTGCGTCTGCCTCCCCCGCGGTGGCGCAGAACCCGACCTGCCGCGATCTCGTCGATGGAATCGTTCGGCAGGCCACGAGCGATGTCCTGAGCGACGCCGCAAAAGCCAGGCCTTCCATGAAGGAACTTGGCAGCGAACAGCTCGCCAGACTCGCGGGCAAGCAATTTCTCGGCGCCGACCGGGCGGATTTCAAGGCGTATGGCTACATGATGCTGCTATGGTACGGGGGCAAGGAAGGACGCGACATCGCCGCGAGCCACTCAGCCAGCCTCTCCACCGAAGAAGACCGTGCGCATTTCTACTTCGTTCTTGGACTTTTCCAGCTTCGCTCGGCCAATATCAAGACGGCCAATACCGGGCGCGATTACATCCGCCAGGTGCGGGCCAGCGGCAAGGTGACATTCGTCAAGGACGAAATGTGGAACGAACTGGAGACGGGTTGCCGGCTGCCGTCATAATGGGAACGTCGAGGCCATTGTCATGTCGGTCGAGGTCATGAGTATCAAAATCGATGCTGCTCCAACTAGCAGTTCAGCTTGATCAGCTTGTTGGCGGCGTCGGTCATTTTCGGATCCTTCACCAGAACGAGCACCTTGCGCGCATCGCGGCAATTGGATGCCTTGTTGTCACTGGTGCTGGCTCGAATCCCGTAGAAAAGGCCGACGAGTTCATTTTCCTTGGCGGCATTGTCGATGAGCCACGAACAGGCGGCCACGATCTGCTGCTTTGTGCCCTTGCTCTGCGTACATATGGCAAAATTTCGGGACATCGTGTCCGCGCTTGCCAGCGTTGGCACTGCACCAACGCAGATGACGGCGAGGATGCTGCTCAAACGATCGAATGCCATGCTCTCTCTCGGTATTCACTTGCCAGGTTGGAAGCCAACGTCTCACGATCGAGGTTGTTTCCACAGGCGACAGCTGGTCGCGGTCCGGGTTTCGCGCGGACTGAGCGTATCGCTGCGGTGAAAGCGCGCGTGCTTGTCGCCGCGCAGACGGGCAAGCCTGCGAACCGCGGTTCGCGAAATGGACCGCATGCCTCGCGACGGCGACGGTTTGCGCGCACCATTCACGTGAATTGCAGGGTCTCCGACAGCGCTCTCATCGAACGCGGACCATTCGCGAAGGTCCGCAGGACGCATCCGCAAAGGGCTCGTGCCGCAAGACCTGATCGGAAGTGGGAAGCGGCGAGACGGCCGGTCTCGGGGCTATTCGCAAGCCCGGCGGTGGCGGGTCTGGAAGCGCTGAAGACCGCGAGCCTGAATCAAATCAGAATGGCAGGAGCGAAATCGTGAAAATTCAACAACATAGGTGGTGGCGCACGCAGTGCCATTCGAACCCGTCTCTGACTCCACTCCGCCCACCAGAATTGGGAAAAATAATAGGAAACCCGCGCAAATTGCCGCGGGAGACGACGAAAATGCAGAAAACCCCTGTGGCACAGGCGTTTTTGAGGATTCTCATGTCGAAAAATAATTGGGAAAACAACTCTCGGAATTGGGAAAGCCGGCAAAAATAATGGGAAAATTCTTCAATATTTTGTAAGCGTCCATCCCTCACACACTTGTCGCGAGCCTCATGAGCACGATCTGTTCTCGCCCTCGATTTGCAAATCAGGAGAGAACAGATGGCGAGCGAGCAAAGACCGTGGAAGCGTCAGCGAGAGGACTTCTGGCGAGCGCATCATGAGGCGTGGAAGCGTAGCGACTTGAACCAGCGGCAATATTGCGAGTTTCACGGGTTGCCACAGAAGGCATTCGAGAACTGGCGCCAGATGTTCAGGCTCGAACCGGAGCCCCCACAGCGCAAGTTGCTCTATCGGCGGCGGCCCTTAAGCCCTCCCTTAGTCCGCTCGTTAGTCCTCCCCTAAGTCCGGGGGCTTATCCCTCCTCGCAGCTGTCGGCTCCCATTGTTCAGCGGCCGCGCGAGGGTCATCGACGCCGGTTCAGCGACGCAGACAAGCGATGGATTCTCAAAGAAGCGGCCCGACCTGAGGCGAGTTCCGCGGAGGTGGCGCGCCGGTATGGCATCGATCAACGTCTTCTACGTCGATGGAAGCAGGAACTGACGGAGACAGCGCCGAGCTTCGTCACGGTGCAGATCACTGATGAGGCTGCGCCGCTTGCTCACACCAATGCCGAGGAGGCCGTGTCATGACGGTGCTTCCTCCGAACGTGAAGGTCCACCTGGCGCTGGGCTTCATCGACATGCGCAAGGGCATCGACGGACTCGCCATGCTGGTGCAAGGCATCCTGCACCAGGATCCGTTTTCAGGCCACCTGTTCGTGTTCCGGGGCCGCACCAGGGCCAATCTCCTCAAGATCATTTATTGGGATGGCACCGGCTTCTGTCTGTTCACCAAACGGCTCGAACACGGCGTCTTCCTGTGGCCTCCGAGCATCGAGCCTGGCGAGACGCTGTCGATGAACTCGGCGCAGCTGTCGCTGCTGATCGATGGCGTCGACTGGCGAGCGCCGGAACAGCGGTGGCGTCTGGCGGTGGCGGGATGATCGCTGCGGCGGATTGACTCAACACCGCGTCGCTTGGTGTAGCGGTCTGCGAGTCAGGATATATTCCGCTCATGGACATCGATCTTGCCGCTCTGCCGGACGATGTGGAGACGCTACAGCGGTTGGTGCGCTCGCTCGCAGCCGAGCGCACCGCCCTCTCCGAGGCCCAGGCGGAGATCGAACGGCTTAACCTCATCATCAAGAAGCTGCAGCGCAGCCAGTTTGGCCGGCGCGCGGAGCAGCTCGATGACGATCAACTGCAGCTCGGCCTCGACGACCTCAACACCGACCTTGCGCGCGTCGAAGCCAGCCTTCCGCCTGCTCCGGTCGGGACCAAGACTCCGAACGTAAAATGTGAGCGGCCGAGCCTGCCGGCACATTTGCTGCGCGAAGACATGCAGCTCGATATCGAGCATGAGGCCTGCCCCTGCTGCGGCGGTCCGCTTCATCCGATCGGCGAGACGGTCAGCGAGATGCTCGATCATGTGCCGGCGCGGCTGCGGGTGATCCGCATCCGCCGGCCACGCTATGGCTGCCGCGCCTGCGGGACCATCCATCAGGCGCCTGCTCCGGAGCGGCCGATCGCCAAGGGCCTGGCCACGCCCGGCCTCCTGGCCCATGTCCTGGTCTCCAAATACTGCGACCACCTTCCGCTCTATCGGCAGAGCCAGATCTTCGCGCGGCAGGGCGTCGAGCTGGATCGCTCGACGCTGGCCAACTGGGTCGGCGGAGCGGTCTGGTGGCTGGAGCCGCTGCAGGCGTGGCTCGCCGAGCATGTGTTTGCCTCGCAGACGCTGTTCGCCGACGACACGCCGGTCCCGGTGCTCGATCCCGGCCGAGGTCGCACCAAGACCGGCCGGCTCTGGGTCTATGCCCGCGATGGTCGACCCTGGAACGGGCCCGAGCCGCCGGCAGCTGTTTACTTCTATAGTCCGGATCGTCGGGCCGAGCGCCCAGCTGTTCACCTGGCGAAGTTCAAGGGCATCGTTCAGGTCGATGGTTATCCCGGCTTCGAGCGGCTGACCGAGCGCGGCAACATCGTGCTGGCAGCGTGTTGGGCTCATGCCCGAAGGAAGTTCTACGACGTGCACGAAGCGACCGGCTCGCCTGTTGCGGCCGAAGCGCTTGGCCGTATCGCCGAGCTCTATGCGATCGAGGCGACCGTCTGTCATTGGGCGTTGAATACTCCCCGATTGTGGGCATCGAAAATTCCCTAGCTGGCATGGCTGCCTGAAGGGGCCGGGGCGCGAAGGCTCCATATACCGCAGCGCCACGGCCCCTTCAGGCGTGAGGCGCCGATCCTTGTCGTCCGGACTGATTCGGGCAGGGACGGCGCGGATGATCCAGCTTGGAGACCTCATCGTGATTTTGGACCTTCACCAGCAAGGTTTGTCGATCAGCGCGATCGCGCGCCGCACCGGCCGCGATCCGAAAACCATCCGCAAATACATCGAGCGCGGGCTGGAGCCGCCGGCTTACGGTCCGCGGCAGGTGGGCCGTCCCTCGAAGCTCGCGCCTTACCTCGACTATCTTCGCGAGCGCGTCGAGGCATTCCCAGAACTCAGTGCCGTCCGACTGAACCGGGAGATCCGCGAGCGCGGATATACTGGCGCCTATACGGCGGTGAAACGGTTCGTGGCGGCGATCCGTCCCGAGAGTTTGCCGAAACCGTTCGAAGTTCGTTTCGAGACGCCGGCCGGCCAGCAGGCGCAGGTCGATTTTGCGCGATTTGTCGTCACCTTCAGCGACGAGCCGGGGATTGTTCGTATTGTCTGGCTGTTCTCGTTCGTGCTCGGCCACTCGCGCTACATCTTTGCGCGCTTCGTCATGCATCAGGACCTGCAGACTCTGTTGCGCTGCCACATGCAGGCATTCGCGGCGATCGGCGGGGTGCCGATCGAAATTCTCTATGACCGCATGAAGACGGCAGTGACCAGCGAGGACGGTGCCGGCCATATTGTCTACAATCGCTCGCTGCTGGCGCTGGCGCAGCACTACGGCTTCCTCCCGAAAGCCTGCCGGCCCTACCGCGCCAAGACCAAGGGCAAAGTCGAGCGGCCGTTCAGCTACATCCGGCAGGACTTCTTCCTGGCCCGGAACTTCCGGAATCTGGACGATCTCAACACTCAGCTCGACGACTGGCTGATGACCGTCGCCAATGCACGGGTGCATGGCACCACGCAAAAGGTGGTGTCCGAAGCGTTCGCAGCCGAGCAGCCGGAGCTTCAGAGGCTTCCGGCTACGCCCTTCGACACCCTGCTCAAGCTCGAACGGCGCGTCAGCCACGATGGCCTGGTCTCGATCGGTGGCAATTATTACTCCGTCCCCGACCGCACCCGCAGGATCGTCGAGGTTCACCAACTGCCGGACTCAATCCGCATTCTCGACCAGGGCCGGCTGGTCGCGGTCCATCCCGTGCTCGAAGGGCGCCGCAGGACCCGTGTCGTAGCGGAACACAGACAGGGCGCCGCGCGCGCTCGAACAATGTCTGCCTTCAGTCGTGCGACCGATCATGGTGCTGTGCTCGGGCGCCCTGGCGAGCATGTGGCGCGTCGCTCTTTGGATGTTTACCAGTCCGTCGCCGCCCGCCTCGCAACCAGGGAGGGCCGGTGATGAACAGCCAAACCACGCTCGACAGCATCAAGAGGAGCCTGGTCGCCCTGAAGATGCCGCGGGCTCTCGAACTGCTTGATGCCACGCTGCGTCAGGTGGAACAGGGCGAGAGCAGCTGGGTCGAGGCGCTCGACCGGCTGCTGCTCGAGGAGCAGACCTTGCGCGACAACCGCCGCACCAGAACGGCTTTGCGCATGGCCCGTCTCTCCGCCATCAAAACGCTGGCTGGGTTCGACTTCGCCTTCCAGCCCTCGCTCGACCGCAATCGCATCCTGGCGCTGGCAGAGCTCAAGTTCATTGAACGCGCCGAAGTCGTGCATCTGCTCGGCCCGCCCGGCACCGGCAAAAGCCATCTCGCAACTGCGCTCGCTGTCGAGGCCGTAAAGGCCGGCAAGAGCGTCGCCTTCGCCACCCTCGCCGAAATCGTCACCTCCCTCGCCAAGGCCGAACGAGAAGGCACCTTGCGCGAGCGCATCCGCTTCCTGGCACGCGCCTCCCTCCTGGTCGTCGACGAAATCGGCTACCTGCCTGTCGTTCCCGGCGGCGGCAATCTGTTCTTCCAGCTGGTCAACGCTCGCTACGAGAAAGGCGCCATGATCCTCACCTCCAACCGCGGCTTCGCCGAGTGGGGCGAGGTCTTCGGCGATCAGGTCGTCGCAACCGCGTTGCTCGATCGGCTGCTGCACCACGCAGTCGTCATCCAGATCGAAGGATCCAGCTATCGCATGCGACAGCACGCCGATCTCGTGCCCGAAACCGTCAGGCCGAGGACCATCGTCACCCCTCAGGCCGGGCCGAAACGGCGCGGTCGCCCGCCATTACGGAAGACCGAGGATCAACAATCCGGCTGATCACCGACGAAAACTTCAACCGCCGACTAGGGAAAATTGGAAGCCCAGATTCACGGAAAGTTCGCCGCCCGTTGACACCGTCCGGGGGCAACCACCCCAGGCAAGACAGGCAACACGGCAAGCCAGGTCGTTGCCGGTAGTTCGCTCCATGAAGGGTTGGCTCGAGGCGCAACTTAATCGGATCCCGCCAAAAGGCGCTCTCGCCGATGCGATTCGTTATACGCTGGCCCGCTGGGAGGCTCTCTGCCGGTTCCTCGATGATGGCCGCATCGAGCTCGATAACAACGCCGTCGAACGCGCTATCCGGCCGATCGCGCTCGGTCGCAAGAACCATCTCTTCGCCGGCTCCGACGGCGGCGCGGCCCGCTGGGCGGTCGTCGCTTCCCTCTTGGCCACCGCTAAGCTCAACGACGTCGAGCCCTTCGCCTACCTCAAGGACGTGTTAGAACGCATGTCCAGCGGACATCCCATGAGCCGGCTCGACGCCCTGCTGCCCTGGAACTGGCCTCGATCACGCGCTGCAGCCTGAGCGATGTGTTAGAAATGGACGGTTACAATATTTTTGATTCGCGATTCAAGTTGCACAGTCTCTTTTGACGCCGGGCTGGGGGGCGCTGTGAGGACGCTTGACATCAAATACAAGGACCCACGCAAGCTCCAACCTCGCCTTAAAAATCCCCGCACGCATACGCCCCGGCAGATCAAACAGATCGCTGCCAGCATCACCGAGTTTGGATTCATCAGTCCCGTCCTGATTGACGCTCGTGACGAAATCGTCGCTGGCCACGCCAGAATCACAGCTGCAATTTCCCTTGGAATGGCGGACGTACCCACCGTCCGGGTGGACCATCTCTCCCCAACGCAGATCCGCGCCTATGTGATTGCCGACAACCGGCTCGCCGAAAACGCCGGCTGGGATCACGATTTGCTCGCCCTGGAACTGCAGGAGCTGTCGTTTCAGTCTGATTTTGACGTCACTGTGACAGGCTTCGAGATGGGCGAGATCGATCTCATCATCGGCGAGACGGGCGATAACGCGCCGGACGAGGCGGATGTCATTCCGGAGATCGACCGCTCCCTCCCCGCGGTATCACTACCTGGCGACTGCTGGCAGATCGGGGACCATTTTCTCCTGTGCGGCGATGCCCTCAAGCCTCGGAGCTACGAACACCTCCTTCATGGCAAACGCGCCCAGATGGTGTTCACCGATCCTCCCTACAATATGCGGATCGCGGGCAACGTCTCCGGTCTGGGAAAGGCCCAGCACCGCGAGTTCGCGATGGCGTCCGGCGAAATGAGCGAGCGGGAATTCACAACTTTCCTGCGCCGGGCATTGACGAACCTCGCTGAATTCAGCGTCGACGGCTCGATCCATTTCGTGTGCATGGATTGGAGGCACATTCGTGAGTTGGCCGATGCCGCCGACGACATATACACCGAGCTCAAGAACATCTGCGTCTGGTCGAAGAGCAATGCCGGCATGGGCTCTCTATATCGATCGGCCCACGAATTCATATTCGTCTACAAGAACGGTCGAGCCAAGCACATCAACAACGTCGAACTCGGACGCTTCGGGAGAAGCAGAACGAATATTTGGCAATACGCAGGCATGAGCAGTTTTGGGAAGGACCGAGACGCCACACTTGCCGGGCATCCGACGCCGAAACCCCTCGTGCTTGTCAGCGACGCCATTCTCGACTGCTCGAAACGAGGTGGCATTGTTCTGGACGCATTCGCTGGCAGCGGCACCACGCTGCTCGCAGCCGAGAAGACCGGCCGGCGTGGCTATGGCATCGAACTCGATGCGCATTATGCCGATCTCATCATTAAGCGATTCGAAGAGGTCTATGGCCTAGGAGCTATCCACGTAGATTCAGATTTGAGTTTCGACCGAGTTCGGGTTGAGCGGACGGAGCGCAACAAGCATGGTCAAAAGGATACGGTTAACATCCAAAGAATCAAAGCTCGAAAAAAACGCGCCGGCAGCGAAGGTGAAGCGCGTACGCATCGAAGAGACAGCGAAGCGGAAGCGCGCTCCCATCGAAGAGGCAAAGAAACCGATGCGCGTTCGCCTCAAAGAAACAAGCGAATCGGACCCAAGCCAAGGTGATTATGAGGTCGGTCGCGGTAAACCGCCCAAACATGGTCAATTCAGATCGGGCGACGGCAGACCTCGGCCAGGCAGGCCAAAGGGCAGCAAGAACCTTGCCACCTATATGATGGAGGCCGCCCGTAGCAAAGTCCCTGCGAACATCGGAGGAAAAAAGCGCAAAATTTCAATGGCACAAGCGGTAACGATGCGGCTCGCTACGAAGGCGCTCAACGGCGACAACAAATCAATCACTGCGTTTCTTGATTGGATCAACAAAATCGAAACGCAAGCGGAGGCCGCTCGGCCGTCTGAATATCCCTTTAGCGATGCCGATAAGACGGTGATCCGGGAAATCTATAAGCGCTTGCGGCCATACGACGAGCGGGTGAACGACTGATGGCACTGTTGCCTGCAACAATGACCGCCGAGATCTATCGGCAAGATCTACTTGCCTTCATCCATCGGTCCTTTCTTGAACTGAATCCAGCGCAGACATTCGAATCCAACTGGCATCTGGAGCTCATTGCCCAGAGTCTCGAAGACGTTGCTTACGGCAACTGCAAGCGCCTAATCATCAATGTTCCACCACGACACCTGAAGTCTCACTCTGCATCGATCGCATTTCCGGCTTGGTTCTTGGGTCATTTCCCGGAAAAGCAGGTAGCGTGCGTATCGTACTCTCAGGATCTTTCCGACACTTTGGCCCGACAATCGCGTCGCCTCATGGATAGTGCGTTTTATCAATCGCTGTTTGACACTAGGATTTCTCGCAAGAGAGACACCGTCGCAGACTTCGAAACCACCCAAGGTGGCTTTCGCTTCTCGACGTCAGTCGGAGGTGGGTTCACGGGTCGTGGCGGCGATGTCATTGTGATCGACGACCCCTTGAAGGCTGACGAGGCACTGTCGGATGCACGACGCGAAAGCGTGAACGAATGGTTCGACAACACGTTGCGGAGTCGCCTCAACAGACAAGTAGAAGGCTCAATTATCATAATCATGCAAAGATTGCATGCCGATGACCTGGTCGCTCATGTCCAAGAGACAGAAGATTGGCGGACACTGTCGTTCTCGGCAGTCGCCGAGGAAGACGAATCTTATGAAATTCGAAACCCCTACCGAACCAGCCGATTGCTTCGAAAGGAGGGAGATATTCTACAACCAGCGCTGACCCCGCGCCCGGTCCTGGAGGCGCTTCGTAAGGCGATGACACCTTATCATTTTGCCGCTCAGTATCAGCAGAATCCTCAACCACCAGCCGGAAATATCGTCAAACGCGAGTGGTTGAAATTTTATGCTCCGGAGGAGAAACCTGACAATTTCGGCACTATCCTTCAAAGTTGGGATACGGCGGTTACAGATACCGAGCTTGCCAATTTCAGCGTATGCACGACTTGGGGCGTTACGGGCCGAAAAGCTTACTTGCTCGACGTTTTCCGCAGGAAGCTTTTATTTCCTGATTTGAAGAGGTCCATCGAAGCACACGCCGAGCTTCACGATGCCACGGTCGTTTTGATCGAGGATAAGTCATCGGGCTCTTCACTGATCCAACAATTGCGAGCCGAGGGCCTTTCGAAGGTGCGGGCCGCACCCTCCCTGGACGGGAATAAGGTCATGCGATTGAATGGTCAAACGCCAATGATCGAAGGCGGGTTCGTTCTATTTCCAAAATGGGCGGATTGGCTCGACACCTACTTGAACGAATTGCTGTCATTTCCCAGTTCGAACTACGACGATCAAGTCGACGCCACGGTCTACGCCCTGGCTTGGATCGGCGAAAATCCGATAGGACCGAGTGCCATTATCAAGCGGCCGTGGATCCACTATTACACG
Source organism: Pseudorhodoplanes sp. (assembly GCF_050250235.1). Classification (GTDB taxonomy): domain Bacteria; phylum Pseudomonadota; class Alphaproteobacteria; order Rhizobiales; family Xanthobacteraceae; genus Pseudorhodoplanes. The sequence goes on along the minus strand of NZ_JBFWPA010000008.1, from coordinate 725 downwards.
GCCCCACCTGAAGAGCCGAAATACAAACGTATTGTCATGTCATGGGACACTGCCCTCAAGGATGGAGGACAGAGCGACTGGACCGTATGCACCATCTGGCAGCTTCTTGAAGGAAATTATTATCTGTTGCACATGGAGCGCGGCATCTACGAGTACTCGGAATTACGAAAAACGTTCACTGCACTCATGCAGCAATACCGACCATATCAAATCTGGTTCGAGGAGACTGCCACAGGCGTGGCACTCCGGGAGGATCGCGAGTTGCAGTCAGGCCACTTAATAAAGCTTCAACCGATCGAACAAGACAGAAAAGGTCGCCTCTATGTACAACAGGCCAAGTTTCAAGATGCCCGTGTGCTATTCCCAAGGGACGCCTTATTCATGCCGATGGTCGAAAGGGAGCTCCTTAGTTACCCGTTCGGCGATACTGACGACATAGTCGATAGCATCAGTCTGGCTCTGAAATTCGGCGGGACAGGGTACGACTCCACCCTGAGTTGGGTGTAATTGCGGAACGCAAAGGGGAAACAGAGCTATTCGCGGAAGTTGGTGACGGCATGAAGGTATGAGGCGGCGTATCGTCGGGGTGTTCGACGCCAGCACGGCCTGCTCGATCTCGGCCGACACCCGGTTGGGGTGCGGTCCCCGCGCGCCGGGCAGGCGGTCGATCAGCCCCTCGGCCCCGTAGGTCTGGAAGTTGCGGCGTATCTCGTAGAACTGCTGGC